>JAZDHY010000098.1:0-74162 GCA_043805435.1 bacterium | reverse complement strand
ATAAATATAATTTATTTTATTAAAATTTAGTTATAAGTTATATAATTATTATGAAAAAAGAAAGTTTATTTGTAATTTAGATATTGGAACCAAAAAAAATTTTATGCGTCTTAATATATGGAAAATGAAGAAATTCTTCAGATTGAACAAGTATCAAAAAGTAAAAATTCCGAAGATGAGGATTTTGATTTAATACGGGAATTTAACAATGGTAAAGATACTGCTTTTACAAAGCTTGTTACCAAGCATAAAGAAAAAGTCAGAAATCTTGTTTATCTTACCCTTGGAGAAAGCGAACCCGTAGATGATATTTCGCAAGATGTTTTTATAAGTGTGTTTTATAACATTCGCGATTTTAGATATGAATCAAAATTTACAACATGGTTGTACAGAATTACTGTTAATAAATGCCGTGATTTTTTACGAAAGAAAAAAGTTAGAAGTATTTTTGTTTCAGTTGAGGAAGAAGATTTACCAAGTTCGCGTTCTTATCAACAAGATATGGATATTCCTGTTTTAGTGAACGAGGCTATACAAAAATTGCCCGAAAAACTAAAAGTTCCTTTGATTTTAAGGGATATTGACGGATTAAGCTACAAAGAAATTGGTGAAAAATTAGACTGTGAAGTTGGAACAATTAAAAGCCGCATTTTCCGAGCTCGAGAAACTTTAAAATTTATTTTGGAACCTTATCAAAATGACTTATTCTAACAATGATCCAGATAGTTCAAAAAAGACAGGCAATTCCAATTCCATTAATAAATGGGGTGGCATAGCAGGACTTTGCCTTTTAACCTTTGGGTTAATAATATTTTTTAAGCAAAATTCGGGCGATGTTAGCACAATTGAGGACAAATTAGTAAAATTTTATGCACAAAACCTGCAGCCTCTTTTTGTAACAACTGAAATTACAAATGAAGATATTTTTAATTTTGCACTTTATCAGAACCTGCCGATTGATAAAAAAGAGAATAAAGTTCTTGAAATTGTCAACATCGAAGGAAATGAAGTTGATTTTCAAGTCAAAAATGCCCATATTAATACTAGCACTACAAATTATAAAAAATTTATAGCCCATTTTAATTTAAATACAATTCAACAGTACAGTTTAGATTCGCTGCTTGATTCATACAAAAATAATGTTTATTCCTCTGTTTTAATTAATGATAAAAATGTAGTTGCCGTTGACCCTAAAATTTTGGTTTTACGAGAATCATTAGTGTATGATATTTCTAAATACTTGGAAAAAAATAAACTTTCCGAACCGGGTGAATTTTCAGCCAATTACTCCTCAAAAGTTTTTAATGACAAAGCTATTCGTTTATTTGATGAAGTTAAAAATAAAAATGTTACAAATTCCACAATAAATGATTCATATATTTGCTTTACACCGGATAGTGTTTATAAAATTAAATGCCAATTTGACCCTGTTGCCATAAAAAAACAAATAAATATAGTAAACAATAATGGCTTGCGTAAAAATAATAAAAAAAATAATATTGAAGTTGGTTATGATGATGATAATAATAATAATTCCAAACTGGTAAACTTTGGCCTGGTTAGCGACTCGGTTATTTATAGAACAGGGAAAACTGATGGAATTGTTGCAACAGTTGTTATGCCCGTTCTTAATACTTTGTTTTCGCAAATTAAATCGGTGGAAAAAATTAAGACTACCGGAATTAACACCCATTCAAAAGTACCAATTATAAAATTACGGGATTTGCCTGATACTCCGGAAATACAGTTTGAAGCTAACTTGCAAAATATTGATTCCATTATTAGCGCAAGCATTAGTGTTGTTACTGATGAAAATATTAAAAGCTGGGTTCAATTTGGACTTAAGATGGATTCTTTATCAAGTTCGTTCAGCTATGTCAGTCAAACTGATTCATTAGAACGAATACAAGAATTGTCAAAAGAATTAAAGCAATTAAAAAAAGAGATGGAAAAGTTAAAAAAGCAAAAGATTAAAATTAAATCATCTGAAGATTAGTGAATAAATAGGAATTGTTATCATTTTGGCGCAAGTACAAAAATATATATTTCAAAGTGCAAAAAAATTAGAAAATATTATTTTTTTGGCAGTAATTCTGTTTGTCCTAAAAATTTTATTCGATATAAGGCCGACTTCTGTATATATTGTGTTAAACGAGCTGTTTGTTATTTTACTAATAGCTTCAATTACAATATATATTGCCGATTTTGTAAAAATTAGAATTATTAATCCAATTCCCATAATTATTAATATGGGAATATTTAGTGCAATTATATTTTTCTTTTCTTCAGTATCAACAAAATTTTCAGAAGAACCATTATTTAATTCAATTGAAAAAGATTTATTTAAAGATTTAATTACCATATTTATTGCTTATATGGTAATATTTAGTATCTCATATATATTTGCCACGTTAAAAGAGCTATTCTATTTACGGCAGAAAAAAGACAACAACAGCATGTTTAATATTATGCTTGTATTTATGATTATAACATCGTTAACAAATACAATTGTTGTATACGAACCTTCTTTAAAATATATAAAAAATGCATTTTCAGTTGTTACAATTATTCTTATCTCTATAAATTCGTTAAAAGTAGCTTGGATTGCGTTCCTTACAAAAAAACAAAAACTTAATTTATTGTTTTTATCTATTGTTATTTTTTCTGTTTTTATTTTTAACTCAATATTTTCGCTTGATAGTCTTTTAGCCAAAGAATTAGAATTGTTTTCGCCTGCAGTTGAATTCTTTTTGCAACTAACTATGCTTTATGGTGCAATTTATTTTGGTGTAATATTTTTTACTGCTTTGTTTCATTTGCCAACCGCAGAAGCGTTTGACAGAAAAGTTGAAGAGCTGTCATCCTTAATGGATTTAAGTAATTTGATGACCCAAGTATTTGATTTTAAAGAATTAGCAGAATCGGTTACAACCACGACTAATAAAGTATGTAATTCCGATTCTTCTTGGCTTTTAACATATGATAATGGCGACTTAAAATTAAATGCAGTAACTAATATCAGCATTATAGACGCTGAAAAAATTACAGAAGTGTTGTTAAGGGAAAATGATTATACTGTTGATGAAGTAAAAACTATTGAACATGATGATTTTAAGATTATAGTTAATAACGATACCAAAGTAATAAAATTTAAAGCAATTGCTGTTGCACCTTTAAAAGTACAAAATAAAACTAACGGGTTTTTATTTGCTGCTCGTAAAGATAATTACGGCTTTGATGAAGAGGATAAAAAGGCCATTGCTTCGTTTGCCGATTATGCGGCTGTTGCTCTTGAAAATGCAAAACTGATTAAAGAATCCCTTGAAAAAGAAAGAATGGAAAAAGAATTAGACGTTGCAAGGGAAGTTCAATCAAAATTATTACCTGAAATTACTCCTAAAAATGAAAATTTAGAAATTTCTGCTCTGTTTGTTCCGGCGTTTGAAGTTGGGGGTGATTATTATGACTTCTTTAAAATGAATGATGGCCGATTAGGATTTGTTGTGGCCGATGTTTCGGGAAAAGGAATTACTGCTGCTTTTATTATGGCCGAAATTAAAGGAATCTTTGAATCGTTATCAAAATTATTGGCAAATCCCAAAGAAATACTTATTAAAGCAAACGAGATATTAAAAAATAGCCTAGAAAAGAAAAGTTTTGTTACGGCAATTTATGGAATAATTGATTTAACAACAGGTAAAGTAAATCTTTCAAGAGCAGGTCATACACCAATTTTATATTGTAGTAATAACAAAATAGATTATTTAACTCCAAAGGGATTAGGGTTGGGCTTAGATTTTGGAGAAATTTTTATAAATAATTTAAAAGAATTGGAATTTTATCTAAAGAATGACGATATTTTGATACTGTTTAGTGACGGGATTACCGAATCGAAAAATAGCAAATTAGAAGATTTTGGTATGGATCGTTTAACAACAGTTATTCGTGCAAATTGTGATAAACAAATTGATGAGATTACAAATAATATTATGAAAGAAATAAGTATGTTTTCACAGGATTACAAACAACACGATGATATAACATTAGTTATTTTTAAGTGGAATTTTAAAAACAAATCATCGGAGATTATTAATGGCAGAGTTTAATGTTAATGTGCGAGATTCCGGACAAATAAAAGTACTAGAGTTAAAAGGTTATTTGGATGCACATACAGCACCGGAGTTAGAGGCAGCATTCACCAAACTTGTTGATAATAATCAATATAAGGTAGTTGTAAATTTTAACGACCTCAATTACATAAGTAGTGCAGGTTTAGGTGTTTTTATGGCTTATGTTGAAACCATGAGAGATAACAAAGGTGATATTAAATTTGCCAATATGAAAGAAGGTGTATTTAATATTTTTGATCTGTTAGGATTCCCTTCGTTATACGAGTTTTTTGGTGACGAGTTTGAGGCAGTTAAAAAATTTGATGATCATGATGGTTCAGTAAAAGCAGAGTGATATTGTGGTAAATGAATTATCTGTAAATAGTACAACTGAAAACCTTTCATTGATTAGAGATTTTATTAAAAATAATGCTATTGATGTAGGTTTTAATGAAGATTCGATTGGCAAAATAACTCTTGCCGTTGATGAGGCTTGTACAAATATTATTAAACATGCGTATAAATATGAAATAAGCGGACAAATAAACATAACAGTAAATTTCTCCAATCAAAAATTTACAGTAACTATTGTTGATAACGGTTCGCATTTTAACCCAGCAGTTATTCCGGATCCTGATTTAAAAATATATCATCAACAACGAAAAACAGGAGGGCTTGGTATGTTTTTAATGAAAAAGCTTATGGACGAAGTAAATTATGAAAATTTAGAAGATAATAGAAATCAAGTTGTTTTAGTTAAATATCTTTCCTGAAAAATGAACTTAAATAATACATCTGCCCTTCGAAATCTCTCTGCACTAGTTGATTTCAGTAATTTAATTAACTCAAGTTTGGATGTTAATTTTACTTTAAATAATTTGTTGCTTACCTGTTTTGGAAAATTGCATACAACAAAAGGTTTAATTGCCTTACGAAATGAAAACGGGTCTTTTGAAATTAAATTATGTAAAGGTTTTTCTAAAGAAATTGTTGAATCTTTCCCTGTAATTGATTCGGTTTATTGCGAAGAAAATGAAAAGATAAAAGACTATTTGAAAAAATTTGATATCAAAATGTTCAAGTGTCTAAATTCTTCCTCCACCACACTTGGATTTGTTTTATTTGGAGCCAAACTTACAAAAAAACCTTACGAAGAAGAAGATTATGATTTTTTAAACACTTTATTAAATATTGCCGCCTCTTCAATTGAAAACAGTATGGTTGTTGAAAAATTAAGAATATCAAACAGAACATTAGATTCAAAAGTCAACCAATTAAGTTCGTTATTTGATTTGAGCAAAGAATTTAGCGGTATTTTAGAGACAAGCAGAGTTGGAAAATTGTTGGTCTTTTCGATAATAGGGCAGTTGATGGTTTCTAAATATGCAGTTGTCTATTTTGAAGGTAATCAACTAAATATTATTGAATCTAAATTTTGTACGGATTTTATTGCAAAAAATATTAGCTCGGAATGTTATAATAAATTAACTAAACCAACAGTACGTGAAGAACTGGAACCTGATTTAATTGAAAACGGAGTTCAGTTAATAATTCCTATGAATATTAAGGGTGAAACCAAAGGACTTATTATTTTAGGTAAACGTTACAATAATGCATCATATTCTCAATCTGATATTGAATATATTTCATCTATTGCTAGTTTAGCAATAATTTCTATTGAAAACGGGAAATTATTTTTAGAAGCCTTAGAGAAGCAAAAATATGAAAAAGATTTGGAAATAGCCCGCAACATACAGCATAATTTATTGCCGCAAAAAGTACCTAAAACCAATCATTTTGACATTGCTACTTATACACAATCAGCCCGTCAAGTTGGCGGTGATTATTACGATTTAGTTAAACTTGATAAAAACAAAACATTATTTGCAATTGCTGATGTTTCGGGTAAAGGGGTACAGGCGGCATTATTAATGGCCAACATGCAGGCGTTTTTAAAATCAATTTGCAAACAGAACATTCCGTTAGATCAAGCGTCTAATTTAATAAATGATTTAGTTTCTGAAAATACAACAAATGGAAGTTTTATTACTTTTTTTTGGGGTACTCTTAATGATGAAACAATGGAATTTGAATACGTTAATGCAGGACATAATCCTCCTTTATTGATTAGAGAAGGAAAAATTATTAAACTAAAAAAAGGCGGTATGATTCTGGGGGTAATGGAAACAATAATTCCATATGTGTCAGAAACGATTCAGTTAGTTAAGGATGATTTAATAGTTCTTTTTACAGATGGTATTAGTGAAGCGATGGATATTGAACACAACGAATACAGTGATGAGAGATTAGAAGAAATAGTTTTGGCTAATACGGATAAGAATTCGGGTGAATTGATAAATATTATAAATGATGATGTTAAAGTTTTTACAAAAAACGCCGAACAATCGGATGATATTACTTTATTAATAGTTAAAATTAAATAATATATATGAAGACTTTCAAAAATTGGCTGTTAAAGCACCAAAATAAAATTACATTAACAATTACGGGAATATTAATCTTCTTTTCCGTAATTAATTTTTATTTTATTTTTGAACTTACACCAACTTCCAATGATGAATGTTTGTGGCTGCAAGAAAAAAGCTTTGATGGCAGAAAAATATATTTTGATTTTGTAAAATTTGAAGGAGTTGCATGGCAGGCCGGAATAAGAGATGGTGACTATCTTATTGCTATAAATGATACACAATTGAAGAATCCTATGGATGGGATGACTGTTATCAATTCCATAAAACGTGGTGAATATGCTAAATATACAATTGAACGTGACGGCCAAATACTAACAAAACATGTAAAAATTAAAAAATTATTAAATTTCCAAGGTATTGGGGTTATTCTTTTATCATCCATTTGGTTGATTGTGGGAACTTTGGTTTTATTTGGAAAAAAGGAAGGAAATACCCAAAAACTATTTTACAGAATTGGTGCATATTTTTCTTTGGCTTCATTGTTTTATTTTTTATGGGGCACACAGGAGCAAAATCCTACATTTGAATTTCCGTTGCTAAGATTATTTATTGATGTTGTTTGGTCTATTGGTGCGTCATTTTTACCTTTTGTTTGGCTTCGGTTTTTCCTTACCTTTCCAAAAGAAGCTGCTTTAATGAAAAAAAAATATGCTTCAAGAATTTTATATATTACTCCTTTGGTTGTTTTTGTTTATACCTTGGTAGTCCGAATTGGATATATTTATTTTGATCCGAATAGTAAAATTAATTATGCCAGTTATATTTCGCAGCCATTAACTATAAATATAATAATTAGCATGATTATTGGACTAATACTATTATTTGTTAATTATTTAAAGATTGAGTCTAAAAAAGAAAGAAATTCCATTTTTGTGATTTTAATAGGATATGCAATAGGGGTTGCTACAATTATATATTTTATTACTATTACCGCTAATTCTACTATTGACACTCTTTTTAACTCGCCGGAGTATTTTACTCCTATTATTTTAATTCCAATTATTCCAATTTCTTTTGCTTATGCTATTTTTAAGTATTCGTTAATGGATATGAGTGATGTATTTAAAAATACAATTGTTTACGGCACTGCCACTATTAGTATTGCTGCGTCTTATTTTATAATTATTTATTTAATAGGCGTCGGAATTAGCAGTGCAATCGGTACACAATATCAAGGTTTTATTGCCGGATTTATTTTTATTGTTTTTGCTCTTGTCTTTCAATCAAAAAAGGATAATTTTCAAGAATTAATTACGCAAAAGTTTTACCCTGAACAATTTGCATTTAGAAAAGTATTATTAAAGTTTAGTAATGAAATTTCATCTGTTGTAGGTTTGGAAAATATATTAAATTTTACAAATAAAACATATGTTGAATCGTTAAAATTAAAGCATTTTGGAATTTTATTGTGGGAAGACGAAAAAAATATATATGAATATAAATCCGGATGGGGTTTTAGCGATACTCATTTTAAATTAAACTGTATTAATAAGGGTGTGTTAAAAATAATAAAAGAAAAAGAAATTATATTATCTTTGCCCGTAATAGAGCGTTCGGAGTTTGAAACTGTATTTCCCCTTAATTGTAAAAACTTAGCAGCAGAACAAATATATACAATTATTCCATTACAGATAAAAGGTAAAATAATTGGTTTATTATTGTTTGGGCTTAAGTATTCGGGTGCGCAATTTTCCGGTAAGGATTTAGAGCTTTTAGTTGCTGCTTCAAACCAAACTGCTGTGTCAATTGAAAACGCACGTTTATATAATTTGGAACTGGAAAACATTAAACTTGAAAAAGAATTGGAAAATGCACGTAAAATTCAAGAAAGTTTATTGCCAAAAAAAATTCCTTATACAAAATGTTTGGATATAGCCGGAAAAATGATTCCGGCTATGCATGTTGGAGGCGATTATTTTGATGTAATAAAAGTTAGTGATTCTAAAACTTTTATTGTTGTGGGTGATGTTTCAGGAAAAGGGTTATCTGCTTCTTTTTATATGTCTAAATTACAAACAATGATGCGTCTGTTTTGTACCGAAAATAAATCCCCAAAAGAAATATTAATGGAAATTAACCGGCTTATATTTGATAATATTGACAGACATTCATTTATTACTATTTCACTTGCGTTATTTGATACTGAAAATAAAACTGCAAATATTTGTCGGGCCGGTCATCCTCCTGTTTTAGTGGTTAATAACAATATTTTTGCTTATTATCAAACTATGGGTATTGGAGTTGGGCTTGAAAAGGGTAAAGTTTTTGATATTACTTTAGAAGAATTAGCTATTCCCTTAAATAAAGATGATATTTTTGTTTTCTTTTCTGATGGCGTAAGCGAAGCCATGAACGAAAATATGGATCTGTTTGGTGTAGATAATTTAAAAAATTCAGTAATTTTGCACTCCTCCGAAACCGCAAACAATATTCAAAATGCAATAATTGGTTCAATAGTTTTTTTTAGAAATAGTGCATTCCAAAATGATGATATTACAATAGTTTGCGTAAAAATAACAGATTAGCCTTATTTTCTTCCATTTTTTAGGTTTAATAAAACCTCCTTATCCTTAATTATAAAAAAAATATTCCTTTTTAAAATTAAATCAAT
The DNA here is from genome assembly GCA_043805435.1 of bacterium. Taxonomy (GTDB): domain Bacteria; phylum Bacteroidota; class Ignavibacteria; order Ignavibacteriales; family Melioribacteraceae; genus JAEXOD01. The sequence continues at coordinate 64,953 of JAZDHY010000098.1, read as the reverse complement.
TAAATTCGTTTTAGCAATTTTCTTATTTAAGGAGTATTATTATGTATGAAAGTTTTTTAAAAATTATTGGTGATGTTGGAAATATAGTGTGGGGATTACCTACTATTCTTTTATTGGTTGGAACAGGTTTATGGTTAACTATTAGATTAAGAGGATTACAATTTACAAAACTATGGCATGCTTTATATCTTGCCTTTATCAAAAGAAAAGAAGATGCTGATAATGAAGGTGATATTTCACATTTTGCGGCTTTAATGACAGCCCTGGCGGCAACTGTCGGAACCGGTAATATTGCCGGTGTTGCAACTGCAATTGCTGTGGGAGGCCCCGGTGCTTTGTTCTGGATGTTTATGACGGGTTTGGTCGGGATGGTTACAAAATACTCCGAGGCTTTATTGGCTGTTAAATATCGTGTAAAAGATAAAAACGGAAATATGTGCGGCGGCCCCATGTATTATATTGAGCATGGACTTGGCTGGAAATGGATGGGAGTTTTATTTGCAATTTTTGCTTCAATAGCAACATTTGGTATTGGAAATGTTGTGCAGTCAAACTCTGTTGCTCATGCGCTTTCGACAACTTTTTCAATTCCAACATGGATTACTGCAATTGTACTTGCTGTTGGCACCGGTGCGGTAATTTTAGGAGGAATTAAAACAATTGGCAAGTTTACCAGTATTTTGGTTCCGGTAATGATTATATTTTATGTTGGCGGAGCATTATTAATTATTTTATTGCATCTTGATAGATTATGGGGTGTTTTACAGCTAATCATGGTACAGGCTTTTACTCCAACTGCCGCTTTTGGCGGTTTTGCCGGTTCAGCTGTTTTACTTACAATTCGTATGGGTGTTGCCCGCGGGTTATTTTCTAACGAATCAGGATTAGGAAGTGCACCTATTGCTGCTGCTGCCGCTCAAACAAAAAATCCTGTTACTCAAGCTTTAGTTTCTATGACGCAAACCTTTATTGACACTATTGTTGTCTGTTCAATGACCGGAATTGTTATTATCCTTTCAGGCGAATGGAGTAATGGTAAAACAGGTGCCGAATTATCTTCTATTGCTTTTACAAAGGGAATGGGTTCGGTTATTGGTGAATATATTGTTACAATTGGTCTTGTATTATTTGCCTTTTCTACATTAATAGGCTGGTCCTATTATGGTGAAAAAGCAATGGAATATTTATTTGGAGAAAAAGTAGTTTTTGGATATAGGGTCTTTTTTACATTTATGGTTGCTATTGGCTGTTTGGTTGAATTGGATTTAGTATGGGGAATTTCGGATATTTTTAACGGACTGATGGCGTTGCCAAACCTTATTGCTATTTTATTATTAACACCCGTAATTGTTAGTGAAAGTAATAAATACTTAAATAATAAAGAATTTTATAAATAAACTTGTTTTGGGGATTATTAAAAGTAATCCCCAAATTAATTATTTGTTTTGGGCAAGATTTATTATATTTTTAATTGCAGATTCCATCCTCGGTTTTAATAAAACATGATCGGAATGGATAGTAATTTTAGAGGGTAATTTGAAATTGTTGTTAATCACTTGTTGTTCCAGCCAGATTATTACATCATAACCGGTTCCCCAAGTATTTTCGCCTAAATCATAATCAAGGCTTAGCTCAGTAACTTCGCCCGTTTTTAACAACTCTATTACTTTGTCAGGGGATTTAGCCGATACCCAGCCCATTGGAGTTAAACGTTTATCATCTAAAAATACTTTCATTATTTATTTTTAATATTAACCTTATTCGATGATTCAGTTAAATTATGTTTACGTAAAGTATCCAAATACGCTAACGAATTTTTAAATAACTCATCCCACTCTTCTTCGTTTGTGCCGTATTCACTTAAAGTGTAATTGTAATCTTTTTCGGTAATGTTGTATTTTTTGAATATTTTAGATTTCTCTTTTTTAAGCAGCTTAAAATCAGGTAAATATGTTTCTTGGGCTACCATAACATCAACATAAACCTTGCTCATTGTTGTTTTATTAACTTGTGATGGTCTATTACAAGCAAAAAGAAACAACGCAAGGAACAAAAAAATAAAAAGTTTATAAACCCTATTTAGCAGCATTAAAAATTTCAATTTGTTTAAGATTTTTTACTTGCTTGGAAGAGGATTTTTTTCTCTCTATCGGTTAAATTATTATAACCGCTTTCACTAATTTTGTCAAGAATTCTATCAAGTTCTTCTTGGGTTACTTCTTCTTTTGGATGATTTTTATTTATTTCAATAAAATCGGCATCTTCTACAGTGTGTGAAAAAGTGGAGGTACCTGAAGGTTTACGAAAATTATTTTTATTTGATGAAGGTTTTCTTTTAAAATTGTTCAAAAGAGTGTCAAAATTGTAATTTTTCCTTTTATCAAAAAGCACAAAAAAGAATCCTGTTAATGCACCGCCAATATGTGCCAAATGCGCAACAATACTCATATTACCAACCGATAGAAACTCAAAAACTACTAAAAAAGCAACCAAATATTTAGCTTTTACCGGGATTAAGAAATATAGGAAAATATATCTATCAGGAAAAAACATTGCAAAGGCAATCATAACACCAAAAACCGAACCGCTTGCACCAATAGTAGGAGCTAAATCGAGCCCGAAAATTAGCGGCACAACCGATTGGAAAATACCGGCACCAACACCGCACAATAGATAGAAAATCAAAAACTTTTTTGAGCCCCAAATGTTTTCAACTTCCATTCCAAACATCCAAAGCATAAACATATTTAATAATATATGCGTAAATCCGCCATGCATAAATTGATAAGTAATCAACTGCCAAAATTGGAAATTGTTGGTTTGATCAAATTGATTTAACCCAACTAAAGGATTTAAAGCAAAATATCTGTTAACATAATAAACACCGGGTACACCATTAAATATCAAATTTTCAAAAATGGTTTGGATAACAAATACCGCAGCATTAATAATTAATAAATTTTTAATAACCGGTGGAAAAAAACTAAAACCAAAGCCGCTTGGTCTATAATAATCTCTATCGTAAGAACTCATTTATTTTCTCGTAAATATATTAATTACAAAGTTAACTTATTTTTATAATAATTAAAAGTATATTATTTATATCGATTAGACTATCAAGGGTTTATATTTGTTCTATCTTTTTTAAAAAAAAGAAAGGGCGAAAAAAATCGCCCTTAAAAATATTATTTTGCATCGTTTAACGCAGCAACACCGGGAAGTACTTTACCTTCAAGAAATTCTAACGAAGCACCGCCTCCTGTTGAAACGTGAGTTACTTTATCTTCTACTCCTGCTTTTTTAATTGCACTTGCCGAGTCGCCGCCGCCAATAATAGTAATTGCACCATTTTCGGTTGCTTCTACTAATGCCATTGCAATAGCATTTGTACCTGCAGCAAAATTATCAAATTCAAAAACGCCCATTGGGCCATTCCAAAGGATAGTTTTACTTTCAAGAACAACTTTTCTGAATGCTTCAATTGTTGCAGGGCCAATATCCAAACCCATTTTATCGGCAGGCATTGAATCTATTGCAACAACGGAAGAAGGGGATTCGTTATTAAATTCGGCAGCTACAACAACATCAGTAGGCAGCATAAAATTAACGCCCGTTTTAGGCATATCCTCTAAAATTTGTTTTGCCAGTTCCACCTTATCAACTTCTAATAAAGAACTTCCAACTTCATAACCCATAGCTTTATAAAAAGTATAAGCCATTCCGCCGCCAATAATTAAATTATCCACTTTGGTTGAAAGGTTATTAATGACATCAATTTTGCCGGATATTTTAGCACCGCCAAGTATTGCTGTAAACGGACGTTTTGGATTGGCAACTGCTGTTCCAAGATAATCCAATTCTTTTTTCATTAAATAACCGGAAACACAAATTGGGATAAATTTTGTTACACCTTCTGTTGAAGCGTGAGCGCGATGAGCACTGCCAAAAGCGTCATTAACGTAAACATCACCTAATTCGGCCAATTGTTTGGCAAATTCGGGTACGTTTTTTTCTTCTTCGGCATGGTATCTTAAATTTTCTAATAAAGCAACTTCGCCATCTTTCAAGGAATTTACAATTTCTTTAACATTGTCGCCAATACAATCTTGTGCAAATCTTACTTCAGTATCCAATAATTCACTTAAACGTATTGCTACGGGTTTTAGGCTGTATTTTGGATTTGGTGTACCTTTTGGGCGGCCCAAGTGGCTCATTAATATAACTTTTCCGCCTTCAGCCATAATTTTTTTAATTGTTGGCAATGCAGATGTTATTCTGATGTCATCTGTAATATTTAAGTTTTCATCTAAAGGAACATTAAAATCAACGCGTACTAAAACTCGTTTTCCTTTAAGTTCTATATCATCTACTAATAATTTGTTCATTTAACTCTCCAAAAAAGTTTTATTTACTAAAAAAAAGACGCAAGGAATCCTGCGTCTTTATAAAACAAATTGCTTAGTTGTTTAATTACTTTACTAATTTTGCAATTAAGTCAACAACTCTGCACGAATAACCCCATTCGTTATCGTACCATGATGCAACTTTAACCATGTTACCATTAACCATAGTTGATGCAGCGTCAAAAATACTTGAATGATCATTTCCAACTATATCAGCAGATACAATTTCATCTTCTGTATATTCAAGAATTCCTTTCATTGTAGTTTCAGCGGCTTCTTTCATTGCAGCATTAACTTCTGCAATAGTTACTTCTCTTTTTAATACAGCAACTAAATCAACAATAGAACCATCAGGAGTAGGAACGCGTAACGAAACACCATCCAATTTCCCTTTTAATTCAGGAATAACTTTACCAACAGCTTTTGCAGCACCGGTTGTAGTTGGGATGATAGAAACAGCAGCTGCACGAGCTCTTCTTAAATCGGAATGAGGTAAATCGAGTACTTGTTGATCATTGGTATATGAGTGAACAGTAGTCATATAACCTTTTTCAATTCCAAATTTATCGTTAAGTACTTTAGCAATAGGAGCCAAACAGTTAGTAGTACATGAAGCATTGGAAACAACTTGTTCGTTACCTGTTAAAACCTCTTCATTAACGCCTAAAACAACTGTTGCATCTATTTCACCTTTAGATGGTACTGTTAAAATAACTTTTTTAGCACCGCCGGTAATGTGTTTTAAACAAGCTTCTTGTGAACGGAAAACACCGGTTGATTCAATTATAACTTCTGCACCTAATTCACCCCATTTTAAATTTGCGGGATCTTTTTCGGCTGTAATTTTAATTTTTTTACCGTTAACAACAATATTATCACCGTCAACAGTAACTTCACCTTTAAATTTACCATGAACCGAATCATATTTAAGAAGATGTGCTAAGGTTTTAGCGTTGGTTAAATCGTTGATTCCAACAAATTCAATGTTTCCTAATTCTAAACCTCTTCTGAAAACTAATCTTCCGATTCTTCCAAAACCGTTTATTCCAACTTTAATTGGCATTTTTCCTCCATTAATAATAATTAATTAAATATAACTGTAAACTTAATTATATTTTTTATTTTTATCAATCAAACTTTATTATTTTTTCATTAACTTTTATTTATTGATAAAATGTACTTGCTTAATATAAATAAATTCATTATAAATGTGAGTTAAATCACAAGTTTTTTGAAACTAAAGAGGTATTTATGTCTTCATCCTCGGATTTTTTGAAGTATGTACCAATTTTTTCCGAATTACCCGACGAAACGATTGAAAAAATATCACAAGTTGGGAGTAAAAAATTATATAAACGCGATACTGTTGTTATGATGGAAGAAGATGCCGGTTCTGCGCTTTTTATTATTGTGGAAGGTAAAGTAAAGGTTGGTAGAACTAGCAATGATGGAAGAGAAGTAATTCTTTCTATTTTGGCAGAATCTGATTTCTTTGGAGAAATGGCCATACTTGATGGTCAGTCTCGTTCGGCTACTGTAACTGCGCTTGAAGACTCTGAATTATTTATAGTTCAACGAAACCAGTTTTTAGATTTATTACAGCAGCATCCGGAAATTGCAATATCGTTACTTCAGGAATTAACGCGTAGGCTGCGTGGTGCTGATATTAAAATTAAATCTTTGTCTTTAAAGGATGCTGAAGGAAAAGTTGCTACTGTTATTTTACAGCTTGCTGATGACCTTGGGAAAATTAAAAACGGTATAGTTGAGATTGAAAAAATTCCATTACAGCAGGATCTTGCCAATATGGCCGGAACGTCAAGAGAAACTATTTCCAGAACATTACATTCTTTTTCAAAAAAAGGTTTAATTGAATTGGATGGATCTAAATTAAGAATTTTGGATTATGCTAAATTTAAGGAGATGTACGTATAATATCTATGCTACCAAAGGCTGATTTACACACTCATACGTTTTATTCTGATGGTGCTCTTTCTCCGGTTGAGCTAATAGATAAAGCTAAACAAAATGGAATTACTGTTTTAAGCATTACAGATCACGATTCTATTAATGGTATTACTGAAGCAGTTAATTATGCAAAATCTGTTGGAATTGAAATTATTCCGGGTGTTGAAATTAGTACTGATGTTGAAGATAAAGAAATTCATTTGCTTGGCTATTTTATAGATATTGAAAATGTAAATCTTAAAAATTATCTTTCTTTTTTTAGAATTGAAAGATTAAATAGAGCAAAACGGATTATTGAAAAGTTAAATTATTTGGGTGTAAAAATTACACTCGATGATGTTGTAAAAAAAGCCCAACTTTCTTCAATTGGAAGACCTCACATTGCTAATGCTTTAGTAGATTTGGGGGTGGTAAGTAATTTTTATGAAGCCTTTGAAAAATATCTGCGCGATAATGGTCCTGCTTACGAAAAAAAAAATCACCTCTCTGCTTTTAGTGCTATTAAGCTTATTAGTGATGCAGGGGGTTTAACTGTACTAGCGCATCCCGGATTTGTAAACGAATCTATTTTAACATCATTAATTAAATCCGGAATAGATGGAATTGAGGTTATTCATCCTTCTCATAACGAAAGCCAAGTTAAATTTTATAGGGGAATAGTAAACTCTTTTTTTATGCTTCAAACAGGGGGAAGCGATTTCCATGGTGGTCATAAAAATGACGAACAAAATATGGGTAAATTTTATATTAGTCCAAAGCTTGTTGATACAATGCGTAAATTAGTTTATAAACATAGTGCTTAGGGAATAAAATGATTATACAAGAAGGAAAGTTAATTGCAAAAGATTTTAAATTTGCTATTGTAGTTAGTAGATTTAATGATTTTATTTGTCAAAAATTATTGGAAGGTGCGCTGGATTGTTTGCACCGACATGATGCTATTGATGAAAATATTACTGTTGTTAAGGTCCCCGGTGCCTTTGAAATTCCGCTTGCTGCCGATGTTTTGGCCGTCTCTAAAAAATATGATTCAATTATTTGTCTTGGTGCAGTAATACGAGGCAATACTCCTCATTTTGATTATGTTGCTTCGGAAGTTTCTAAAGGTATTGCTCAAACTTCATTAAAATACCAAATCCCAATTTCTTTTGGTGTTATTACTACCGATAATATTGAACAGGCTATTGAAAGAGCAGGAACCAAATCGGGTAATAAAGGCTGGGATGCGGCGTTAACTGCTATTGAAATGGCTGATTTGTTTAAAATTATAAAATAATTTTTTAATTTATGTTATTTGAAAAGTTGTTTGTTGCTGATTTTTAACTTATTGATTTTGAATTTATTTCTGAAACAATAATATTGAACAAATATTTTATTATTAAAATTTTATATTAGGATAAAATTATTGCTATTCAAAATCTTTTGTTTTGAGAACTAACTAAAATTTTAGTGAAATCAAAATAATTGCAAATTATTTTTTGAATGATTATCTTAAAATATATTTATAAATTTGAACAATATTTTTTGGAAAAAAACCGATAGATGAAAAAAATTTCAATATTTCTAATAGAAGATAATAGACTTTTACGTGAAGGCATATGTGCAATGCTTAAAAAACAGTCCGATATGCATGTTGTTAATACCGTAGGTAATGGCGAAAATATTTTGTTGTTGTTGGAAAAACTTAAGCCAAATATTGTACTTTTGGACCTTGGGTTGCGAAGTCAAAATAGTATGCAAGTAGTAAAGCTGGTTAAAAAACATTTTTCTGTAACAAAAATTATTGTTATGGATCTTATTCCGCTTCAAGAAGATGTTTTGGAATTTGTTCAAGCCGGAGTTGAGGGTTTTATCCTTAAAGATGCAAACATTACTGATTTTTATAGTACAATACGATCTGTTTTTAAGGGTGAACAAGTTTTACCACCTGATTTAACGGCTTCTCTTTTTTCACAAATTATTGCTCATGCCATTCATCAAATTAAACCTTCTGTAATTATTGATTCGGTGCGCATGACAAAACGTGAAAAACAGGTGATTGAATTAATAGCAGATGGTTTTACCAATAAAGAAATTGCACAAAAACTTCATTTATCTCCTTATACTGTTAAAAGTCATGTACATAATGTGCTCGAAAAATTATCTCTTCAAACACGTGTTCAAATAGCTAATTATGCCCATATCTCCGAATCTTATAAAGATGCCGTTGACTCATCCTCTTTAATAGGCGAGTAGAAAGACTTATACTATGCTTATTAAAAAAATGTGGTTTTTTCACTTTTGAATGATTTATTCATCACAGAATACCAAACAGATAACAAAATAGTTGGAAAAACAATTATTTGGCAATATTACATTTCGGTTTTTTTATTCAAATAGTCGTTTTCTCTTAAAGTTAAACAAACCGTAATAAAATTTGAAAAACAAAAGAACGGCCATTTTGTTAATAAAAATAATGTCACTCTTTCATGGTTTTGTGGTTATTTTGCTGTTGTTGCCACAATCATTTCATCCTTTTAGAATTATTTAATACCTTATAACATATAGTAAAACAAAGTTTTAACATTTATATATTCCACATAAACACGAAAGTACCGTGCCATTTTAGCAACCACACCTAACACAACAAAAACCTGAACTCCGGCGTATTTAAGCTTTTCATAAAATCCCTAATTATAACACAGTCCGGTTTTATGTTTGGTTTAATATATACCTAAATGTTGTACTTAACTTAATATCTGTTTTGTATAAATAATTATTAAAAAAATATTATTTGGAATTAAAACTAATAGAATATTGTTCTGAATTTTATTATAATTATTTAAAGAAGAGACTAAAATGGAAAAATTAAAATTGTTCAGCCCATATAAATTAGAATCAATTGAACTTAAAAATAGAATTGTTATGGCTCCCATGACACGTTGTCGTGCAATAAATAATATCCCAAATAAATTAATGGCGGAGTATTATAAGCAGCGGGCAGCTGCCGGATTAATTATTACTGAAGGAACATCTCCCTCACCAAACGGCCTTGGTTATTGTCGTATTCCTGGAATTTTTAATGAAATCCAAATTGAAGGATGGAAAGAAATAACAAATGCTGTCCATTCTAAAGGTGCAAAAATTTTTGTTCAGCTTATGCATACCGGTAGAATTAGTCATAAATCAAACATGCCGAAGGGTTCAGTCATTCTTGGCCCATCTGCAGTTAAACCAGCAGGACAGATGTGGACAGATGAAGCGGGGATGCAGGATTTTCCGGTACCAAAAGAAATGACTTTGGAAGAAATAGAATTTACAAAACTGGAATTTATATCTGCGGCATCAAACGCGGTAAAAGCAGGCTTTGATGGTATTGAACTACATGGTGCAAATGGTTATTTGTTAGAACAATTTTTGTCACCATATAGCAATGTTAGAGAAGATAATTATGGCGGCAGTATAGAAAACCGTGCTCGATTTCTTTTAGAGGTAGTTGAAGGTGCTATAAAAGCAATTGGAAAAGAAAAAGTTGGTTTACGTTTATCTCCTTATGGAACTGCAAGCGACATGGCTTTTTATCCTAAAATTGATGCTGCATATAAATATCTGGCAGAAAAATTGAATGAAATGGGAATAGCATATATACATCTGGTTGACCATAGTGCAATGGGTGCCCCAAAAGTACCTTCTGAAATAAAAACGGCAATCCGCAAATTATTTGAAAATACGCTCATCTTAAGTGGTGGGTATTCAAAAGAGAAGGCTCAGGGTGATTTAGAATTGGGAATTACAGATTTAATTGCTTTTGGAAGACCTTTTATTAATAATCCCGATTTAGTTGATCGTTTTACGGACAATTCGGAATTATCAAGCCAATTGGATATGAATACGTTTTATTCATCAGACGAAAAAGGATATACCGATTATCCGTTTTATAATGAGTATAAATAAAAATTATTAGTTAAAGTAGAATGATCGAATAACATAAAAAAGTCTATTTTTACAATTTATTGCCCCTATAAGGGGTTTTTTTAATAAATGGAAATTTAAATAACTAATATTCTTCAAAAATCATTCTAAAGAACTAGTCCATTTTTCATCCTTATGACCGATTGATTTCTGCAGCTAAATTGTTGACATTGTTATTGTTAGTTTTTATACTAATTAGTAAATATATTCCTCTTTAAAATAACAGAGTTCTGTATAAAACACTATGTTGCTGTTATAGGTGCAGTTTGTTGAACTTATAAGATTATTAAAGTTTTTATTAAGGTTTGAAAATGAAAAAAATTAGATTATTACTAATTGAAGATAATCGGTTACTTCGAGAAGGAATACTGGCAATTCTTAAACCGTATAAAGATATTAATATTATTGCCGCATCCGGCAATGGAAAAAGTACGTTTGGTGAAATTCAGAAGTTAAAACCAAATGTAATTCTTTTGGATTTGGGATTGCGCAATCAAAACAGCCTGCATGTTGTGGAAATAGTTAAAAACGATTTTCCTGAAGCAAAAATAATTGTTATGGATCTTGCCCCGGTGCAGGCAGATATCAATAGATATGTAGAAGCAGGAGCCAATGGTTTTATTCTTAAAGATGCTTCGCTGAATGATTTTTTAATTACAATACGTAAAGTTTCTGAAGGTGCAAATGTATTGCCTCCTTTGTCGGTGGAAACACTTTTTACCGAGATTGTAGAGAATGCAGTTGGTGAAGGGAAATCTCATTTAAGCGAAGCTGTAAAGATGACTAATAGAGAAAGGGAAGTAATAGACTTGCTAAGTGTAGGTAAAAGTAATAAGGAAATTGGTCAAAAAATGCATATTTCGGCTTATACGGTAAAGAGTCATATACATAACATTATGGAAAAACTTATGCTGCATACAAGATTGGAAGTTGCAAACTATTCTTATTCCGAGAATACTCTTAATATGATTACTAATAGTATTACAACCATAAATAATTAGAAAAATTAATGCTGTTTATATTATAAAAAACAGCTTTATAAAATAAGGAGAAATATCATGCGTCATTTTTTAGTATCAATTTTATTTTTATTTTGTTCAAGTACTTTATCTGCACAATTAAGTGTTAGTTTAAATATAAATTTGGGCAGCCAACCTGTATGGGGTCCTACAGGTTATGATTATGTTGAATATTATTATTTGCCGGATGTAGACTCTTATTATAATGTTCCTCAACAACGTTATTATTGTTATGAAGGAGGAAGTTGGATTAGCAGGTCATCCTTGCCTTCGCGTTATAATTATTATAACATATACAACTCTTATAAAGTGGTTGTAAACGAAAAAGAGCCATGGAAACATCATAAAACTTATAGAGATAAATATCTTTCATATAAAGGTCGTCATAATCAACAAATGATACGAGATTGTAGGGATGAAAAATATTTTGTAAATAAAAGTCATCCTGAACATAACAATTGGCTTAAAAAACATAATAATAGTAAAATGCAAAAAATGAACAAGGGGTATATAAAAGAAATGAAAAAAGGCAATAATGATGATAAAAATAATAATCGGAATAAGAAGAGTGGCAAAAATAAAAAATAAGCGTTATGTATAAATTAAATTTTTGCTACACAATTTTTTATTAACAAATTCCTAAATTTTACAATAAAATTTTTCTATTCTTATAATCTCAAGTAGTTTGTGTAGTTAAATAATTAATTTTCAAATGTAATTACAAAACTCACCATTAGCAGAAATAATAATATACTTTAAATTAATTTTGTATTGTAAAATTTGGGACAATTTAATTACCCTCCCCCAAAAGATGTAGTTCCTTTTTCATCCCTTAGAACGATTGAATTCTTTAATAAAAATACTGATAATGTAATAGGAATAAAATAATTAATCTGTCAAGGTAAAAAAATGATTCTTGTCAGCATTTCTTCAACAGAAGATAAAGTTGTTATACAGCTGAAGCACAAAATTGATTATGTGTATGAAAAAAAAGTTGAGAAAAAAAAATATTTTAAAAACAGAACAATTTTTGTCTTCATACAATTATTCGTCTCAATTATAATACTTATTTATAAAGAAATATCAATGAGGTCTATTAAATGAATATTCTAATGGTTAATCCAATGTATCCTGAAACTTTTTGGAGTTTTAAACATGCTTTAAAATTTGTCTCAAAAAAAGCTAGCTTTCCACCGTTAGGTTTATTAACAGTTGCAGCAATGTTACCGGAAGAATGGAACAAAAAACTAATTGATATGAATACAAACAGCTTGACTGATAATGAAATTTTATGGGCTGATTATGTCTTTATTGGTGCAATGTCAATTCAAAGCGAATCGGTTGGTGAAATTATTGAACAATGTAAAAAGTTTAATAAAAAAATTGTTGCAGGCGGACCTTTATTTACCAGCAGTTCCGAATATTACCAAAACATAGATCATCTAATTCTTAACGAAGCTGAAATAACGCTTCCGTTATTTTTAAAAGATCTTAAAGAAGGAACACCAAAACAGACCTATTTTTCGGCTGAATGGGCTGATATAACAACTACTCCATTGCCAAGTTGGGAACTTATTTCAATGAAAAAATATACTTCAATGAATATTCAATATTCGCGTGGTTGCCCATTTGATTGTGATTTTTGTGATATTACAGTTCTTTTTGGAAGAGTACCCCGCACAAAAACTAAAGAACAGGTTATTGCCGAATTAGACATTTTATTTTTTTCCGGCTGGCGTGGACCTGTATTTTTTGTGGATGATAATTTTATTGGCAATAAGGCAAAATTAAAAAAAGAAATTTTACCGGTAATTGCAGAATGGAATAAAAACAGAAATTATCCTTTTTACTTTACTACGGAAGTATCCATTAATATTGCTGATGATGAAAGTCTTATGCAGCTTATGGTTAAAGCCGGATTCGATTCGCTTTTTATAGGCATTGAATCCCCAAATGAAGAAAGTTTGATTGAATGCAATAAAAATCAAAACCGCAATAGGGATCTGATAAAAAGTATAAAAAAAATTCAAAAGGCAGGTTTGGAAGTGCAGGCCGGATTTATTGTTGGATTTGATAACGATCCGTTAAGTATCTTCGATAAATTGATAAGTTTTATTCAGGAAAGTGGTATTGTAACGGCAATGGTCGGTTTGTTAAACGCACCCAGAGGTACAAAACTTCATAAAAGAATGGCTGACGAAGGTAGAATGCTGAGCGATTTTGATGGAAACAATACCGATTTTTCTATCAATTTTATTCCTCAAATGGATATGGACTTACTAATTAACGGTTATAAAAAAATTGTAAATACCATATATTCTCCAAAATACTTTTACGAACGTGTTATGTTGTTTTTAAAAGAGTTTGAACCAAAAACAAAAAAAGTATTTCATTTTGATCCAAATTATGTATTAGCATTTTTTAGGTCGATTTATAGATTGGGAATAATTGGAGAAGAAAGAATTTATTATTGGAAATTATTTATATGGACGTTGTTTCGTAAACCGCAGCTGTTTTCTTTAGCAATTTTATTCACTATTTACGGTTTCCACTTTAAGAAAATTTCGAATACTTTTTATTAAAATTATTTGTTTTTCATCAGCCATATTTAATAGACTGATAATAGATTTGCATAAATAAAATTTTAAAACAAATGTTAATCGAGTATAAACAATGAAATATTCAACAATAGCATTATTGATATTAGGACTTTTAACAACAGTTAATATAATTTGTACATTTGTTATATATCCCGAATTGAAAGAACTGATTAATGAGTTCAAAAAGAATTAATAATGAAAGTTTAATAGTAAAATAATGTCAAGTATTGATATTAAAAATTAAAAAAAAGAGGAAAAAATGAAGCCCGATATAGATATTTCCGATAATAATTTAAAGAAAGTTTCAGTACTTCTAAATGTTTTATTGGCTGACGAGTATGTGCTTTATACAAAAACACATAACGCACATTGGAATATTCAGGGTAAAAATTTTAACGAGTTGCACAAGTTTTTTGAAAGCCAATATGATATTCTAGATCTTATTATTGATAATACCGCCGAAAGAGTACGCGCTTTAGGGCATTACGCCTTGGGTTCGTTGAAGGACTTTGCAAAAATTTCGCGTCTAAGCGAAAAAAATGATGATTTCAGTGATCAAGAGCATATTATTAAAACATTACTGCTTGATCATGAATCAATTATCCGTTCGTTACGCAAGGAAATTACTGTTGTTAGTGATGAATTAAAAGATCTTGGCACTGCAGATTTTATGACAGGGCTAATGGAACAACACGAAAAAATGGCATGGATGTTAAGAAGCTATGTAAATTAAACAATATTACTGAATAACGTATTATATGTAAGATCCATTGATATATATATTAAATCGCAAAAATTTTGCAGGAGATTCTAATCGTGAAAATAAAAGTAATAAGTACTACTATTAACCGTATTGCATTTATCGGAAATTATATGCCCCGACAATGCGGCATTGCAACATTTACAACTGATTTGTGTGAGGCGGTTTCTTTGAAATACCCTGAAACAACATGTATTGCGCTGCCGGTCAATGATATTGAAATTGGCTATGCATATCCAACACGCGTTAGGTTTGAACTTGTGGAAAAAGATATTGATTCATACATCAGAGCCTCTGACTTCTTAAATATAAACGATGTCAATCTTGTGTGTTTACAGTTTGAATATGGTATTTTTGGCGGTAAAGCAGGAAGTTACATCCTTACCTTATTACGCGGTTTAAGAATGCCAATAGTTACTACCTTGCATACAATATTAAAAAATCCGGACCCCGAACAGCGGCGAGTTTTGGAAGAAGTTGCAGCATTATCAGATCGTTTGGTTGTTATGAGTGAACGTGGTTCTGAATTTTTACATGATATTTATAATGTCCCTGTTGAAAAAATAGATATGATTCCGCACGGAATTCCTGATGTACCTTTTGTTGATCCAAGTTTTAATAAAGATTTGTTTGGAGTTGAAGGCAAAATTGTTTTATTAAGTTTTGGTCTGCTTTCGGCAAGCAAAGGAATTGAAACTGTTATTTCTGCGCTGCCGGAAATTGTAGCTCGTTATCCCGATATTGTATATATTGTTGTAGGTGCAACACACCCTAATGTTATAAAACATGAAGGAGAAACTTATAGGCTGTCACTTCAATGGTTGGCACAACAGAAGGGGGTGGAAAGTAATGTTATTTTTTACAATCGCTTTGTAAGTATTGAAGAACTAATTGAATTTATTGGAGCAGCCGATATCTATATTACTCCTTATTTTAATGAAGCTCAAATTACATCGGGAACTTTAGCTTATACTGTCGGTGCCGGTAAAGCCGTTATCTCTACACCTTATTGGTATGCTCAAGAATTACTTGCTGATGGACGTGGTGTGCTTTTTCCTTTTCGCGATTCTAAAGTTTTGGCAGAACAAGTTATTAACTTATTAGATAACGAGGCTGAACGTCATGCAATGCGCAAACGCGCATATTTATTTGGACGTGCCATGATTTGGTCGGAAGTTGCACAACGATATATGGAAAGTTTTGAACGTGCAAAAATTGAACGCCGTCATTACATTGCACCCGGATTTATTGCTAAAGCAATAATTAAACACACGGGTGAACTTCCACCAATTAAACTTACTCACTTAAACAATATGACAGATTGTACAGGTATGTTTCAGCACTCTCTTTTTTCAGTGCCCAACTATTCTCACGGTTATACAACCGATGATAATGCCCGTGCTTTATTAGTGAGTGCGCTTTTAGATGAACTCGGCAACAAAGAGGGAGCAAAATTATCTTTACGTTATCTTGCATTTATAGGATATGCCATAAATGCCGATACAGGTCAATTTAGAAATTTTATGGATTACCAGCGTAATTGGCTTGAGACTAAAGGCTCTGACGATTGTCAGGGACGTACTTTGTGGGCATTGGGTACAGTTTTGAATAGGTGTACTTTACATGGACAAAATGGAATGGCTGCTTTGCTGTTTGAACAAGCTTTGCCGGCTATTTTATTAACAACCAGCCCGCGTGCTTGGGCATTTGCTTTATTGGGTATTTGTGAATATTTACAAAAATTTGAAGGTGACAGCAGAGCTAATAGTGTGCGTGATGAATTGGCCGGACGGCTTTTAGTATTATATAAAAAAAACAGGTCGGAGAAATGGCGTTGGTACGAAAAAGTACTGTCGTATTGTAATGCTTCAATCCCTCAAGCATTATTAGTCTGCGGTAATGCAATTCCTAATAAATTAATGATTGAGGTCGGGTTGGAATCGTTAAATTGGCTTACTGAATTGCAGCGTGCAGCCGAAGGGCATTTTGTTCCCATCGGTTCAAATGGATTTTTTCAACAAGGAGGAGAACACGCCCGTTTTGATCAGCAACCGGTTGAAGCGCAAACAATGGTTTCGGCCTGCCTGGAAGCTTTTAGAGTTACCGATGATAAATTTTGGAATATAGAAGCGCGTCGGGCATTTGATTGGTTTCTTGGACGGAATGATCTTAATCTTTCTGTTTACGATCCTACAACCGGCGGCTGCCGCGATGGTATGCATCCTGATCGACTTAATGAAAATCAAGGTGCAGAATCAACTTTAGCTTTCCTTCAGTCATTACTTGAATTACGTTTGGCTGAACAAGCAAATTTATAAATGGAGATATTAAAATAATGAATGATCAACATGTACAGCTTTTTCACCGCAGTAAACTTAACCCAATTTTAATTGCCGATAATTGGCCATATCCTATTAACAGTGTTTTTAATGCAGGCGTTACAATGATGCCTGATGGTACTACATTGCTTTTGTGTCGTGTGGAAGACAGGCGGGGTTTATCGCACTTTTGTGTGGCTCGTTCAGCAAACGGTATTGATAGATGGCAGATTGATCCAACGCCTACATTAATGCCGGATCCGGATAATCATCCTGAAGAGTTATGGGGAATTGAAGATCCGCGTATTACTTATGTACCCGAATTAAAAAAATTTGCAATTGTTTATACTGCTTATACACGTGACGGTCCTGGTGTAGCTATGGCATTAACAGAGGACTTTCACTCCTTTGAGCGCTGTGGAGTTATAATGTCTCCTGAAGATAAAGATGCTGCTTTATTACCTCATAGAATTGGTGGTAATTGGGCACTTATTCATCGTCCGGTAAGTGCACCAAGGGCGCATATTTGGATTTCTTATTCGCCGGACTTAATACATTGGGGAAGCCATAAATTAATGCTGCAAGCAAGAAAAGGTTCTTGGTGGGATGCTAATAAAATTGGTTTATCACCCCCGCCAATTGAAACTCCTGAAGGCTGGCTGGTTATTTACCATGGTGTAAGGCAGTCGTGCGGTGGATGTATATATAGATTGGGCATTGCGCTATTTGATATAAATAGTCCTGAAGTTTGCTTAAAACGTGGAAATGAATGGATATTTGCTCCCGAAGAAGATTACGAGCTGCATGGTGATGTTGGAAATGTTGTGTTTCCATGCGGTTATACTATTGGTGCAGACGGTGATACAATAAACCTTTATTATGGTGCGGCAGATACAAGTATTGCTTTAGCAACCGGCAGTATCAAAGAACTGCTAAAATGGCTTGACGAGCATCACGACTAGATGATGAAAAAAGAAAGTAATTATTTCTTGTACATATTTATTTAACATAAACTATCGGTCATGATGAATTAATGGAAATAACATTTGCTCTTGAAGGAATATTAATTGGATTTGCAATGGCGGTGCCAATTGGACCAATTGGTATTATGTGTATTAGTAAAACACTTACTGAAAGCCGATTGCGTGGTTTTATTGTTGGACTTGGAGCTGCAACAGCAGATTTGCTTTATAGCTGTGTTGCAGCATTTGGTCTTACATTTATTGCCGATACGCTTACTAGTCATAGAATTTGGATAAGACTTATTGGAGGGATTCTGCTTCTATTACTTGGGGCAAAAACATATAGCGCTAAACCTGTAAACCCTAAAATTAAAGTTTACAATAATGGCACTTTGGGGTTATATTTTTATGTTGTTTTTCTTACACTTACAAATCCATTAACTATTTTTGTTTTTATTGCTGTATTTGCTGAACTTGGCTTAGGAAATAACCTTAGTTTTCTTTCTGCTTCATTACTTGTTACGGGAATATTTGTTGGTTCGTTTTTATGGTTCCTTACTCTTATTTCCGGCGCAACTTTTTTTAGAAAAAAAATGGATATGTTTGGACTTAAATGGGTTAACCGAATTGCAGGTGTTTTTATAATTATTTCGGGTTTTTATGCCCTAATTAGTTTATTATAGAATTACTTTAATTAAGTTTAATTAATGCAATTTGTTTTATGTAAAAAACTTTTCCTCAGGACTTTGACATTTAGACTTTGTAGTTAAGGTTTTTTGCATTATGATTATTTAAGGTTGATTTTTTTAATTATTGTTAAACTTTATATATAATCCGGTGATTTTGAATAATAAAAATAGATTTTTATGTAAAATACCAATTGTTACCTTGGCTCTTATTGGTGCAGTTGGTATTCTTATACTAACCAACCTCTTTGGAGCCGGAGTAGCACCGGATTCTGTTGCTTATGTGTCTGTGGCACGGCATGTTTCACAAGGTTTTGGTTTTGTAAATTTTGATGGTTATTCTTTTATTCTTCAGCCCCCACTTTATCCATTGATTTTAGCTGCGATAAAAATGGTGTTTTTTATTGATCCTTTAATTTCTGCCGGCTATTTAAATGCCATTCTTTTTGGATTAATAATTTTTTATTCCGGATTATTTTTGTTAACACATCTTAAATCTTATTGGTTAGCAATATTTGGAACAATAACAATTTTAGGGTCATCCGTACTTATTACAATTTCATTAATTACATTTTCAGAACCATTATTCATTTTGTTAATTCTTTTATATCTGCATTTTTTTGATATATATATTAAAAAAAGGACTATTACTTCACTTATTCTTTTTTCAATTGCGGTATCATTAGCATGTTTAACACGATATGTTGGAGTTATTATTATTTTAACAGGCTCAATAAGTATATTTATTTGGGCAAAAAAAACCTTCAAAGAGACTTTTAAGCATCTAATAATATTTTTACTTATAACAATTTTACCGACGGGTTTATGGATTTTAAGAAACTATTTTATATCTGGTACATTAGTTGGGCAGCGGGCTGAATCATCATTTACTATATCTGATAATCTAATCTTATTTTTTAATACAATTATTAAATGGTATTTACCTTGGCAGATAAGCGGACAGCAATTGTTCTTTTTAATTGTACTTGTTTCCGTTGTGATATTTGATAGAGTTGTTTTGATGAATAGATGGAATAAAGAAAAATCAAGAATGGAGCAAATATATCCGCCATTAATTTTTATCATATTATATTCGGTAATTATTGTAATCTCTTCAACAACTACAGCTTATGATAAAATTGACAACAGATTATTATCACCTATTTATGTAACCTTACTTTTTTGCATATATATTATATTAGATAATATTCTAGACTATTTTTCAAAACAGTTTAATAAAAAAATAGTAACAGCTTTGCTGATAATTGGAATAATAATTTGGATGAAATATCCTGTTAACCGAACCATTTATTATGTTGATAATTTTATAAAACATTCGGGATGGGAATATAGCAGTAAAGAATGGGAAGAAAATTCAGTAATTGTATTTCTTAATAACAATCAACAACTTATAAAAGGATATTCAATTTATAGTAATGCACCTGAAGCAGTTTACATTTTGGCAAATATGGAAGCTAAATGGAGCCCTCCAAAAACAATGTATAATTCTTCTATTCTTATAAATACAAATATAATTCCGCAAAATATATATTTTGGTGAAGATAAAGCCATTCTAATTTGGTTCTATAATCTTAATCGTAATTTTTTGTTTAAGGTTGATGAATTGCAGAAGTATATTAAAATAGTAAAAATTGTTCAACTTAAAGATGGCGAAATTTATACTATTAAAAAAAATAATTAGATTACAGAGATAATCTAATTATTTCAGATTCTTTTAATATTACCCCCAAAAGATGTAGTTCCTTTTTCATCCCTTTGTCCGATTGTTTTACCTTTTACCTTTTTGTAGTTTGTAATATAATTAAAAAGAGTTGTAACAAATAAATGCGGAATTTTAATAAACCAATATTTATTTGAAAAAAATTATGAAGGAGTGTTAATAATGAATGATTTGACTAAAAAAATTATTCAATCTGTTTCAGGTTTATTTGTTTTTGCAATAATTCCTTTTATTGTCGGTTGTTCCGATTCAACATCAACGGAAAACGGACAAGGACAAATAAAAATTACAATGGTTGATAACCCGGCAGAATATGAGGAGGTTAATGTTGTGGTTGTGCGTGTGGAAGTTCACAAAGCGGGTGCCGATTCAAACAGTAATTGGGTTGTATTAAATAATACAGAAACAACATACAACTTGCTTAAATTAAGAAACGGTGCAAGTGCTATTATTGGTACTAACTCACTTGAATCCGGGCATTATACACAAATTAGATTGATACTTGGAACCGGAAATACAATTGTAGTAAATGGTGTTAGGTTTGGTTTGGATGTATCCAGCGTATCTGAAACGGGGATAAAATTAAATCACGAATTTGATATTCAAACCGGATCACTTTATGAGTTGGTTCTTGATTTTGATGTTCAGCATTCTATAATTTTTACAGGAAATGAAAGATATAAGTTAAGTCCGGTAATAAGGGTTGTTCCGTTATTAAAGGCAGGTACAATTTCCGGAAAAGTACTTCCTATAGATGCTTATGCTTCTGTGGATGCAATTAACGTTAAAATAACAATAAGTACAATTGCAGATATTCTTACAGGGTCCTTTAAACTTATGGCAGTAGAAGATGGAACATATGATGTAAAAATAACATCAAAAAATCCGGCATATAGGGATACTACATTTATTAATGTATATGTTGCGGCAAAACAAAACACTAATTTAGGATCTATTATTCTAAATCTAAAATAAATTAACTTAATTTTACAAAAGGAGTAACACAATGAACAAGCTTGAATTAAAAGGTACCTGGCATGAAATTGCCGGCAAACTTAAACAACAATTTGCAAATATTACAGAAGATGACATTCTGTTAGAAGACGGAAAAGAAGAAGAATTTTTGGGAAAACTTCAAATTAAACTTGGAAAAACAAAAGAGGAAATATTGGAAATAATCTCAAATTTGAAATAGTTCTTAAAAACGAATTAAGAATTAAAAGTTTGATTAATTTTTAAGCTTAAATAGAATAAAATATTTTCAACAAAAACGGGATTAATAATGAAAACAAAATATTTATTTTCGTCGTGTTTAATTATTATGGTTGTGTTGCTATTAACCGGATGTGACAACAATGAAAAAAACAAAGCGGAAAACGCAAAAGAAATTATTAAGGCAGATTTACAAAAAGCAAAAGCGGATTTTGAAAGCGATTGGGTAACTTTTAAAAATGATGTTGAATTAAAAATGGAATCTAATCAAGCAAAAATTGATTCACTTAAGTTAATGATTAAAAAAGCCAGTAAAAAAGTTAAAACCGGATATGAAAACCAAGTTGAAACAATAGAACAAAATAATATTTTATTGAAAAAAGACTTGGCTGAATATAAGTTTGAAGGAAAGGAAAATTGGGAGAAATTCAAACTGCAATTAAATTATAAGCTGGATGTTGTTGGAAAATCAATAAATGATTTTTTTGCAGATAAATAATATGTGACGGTTGGAATTTTAAGAGATGGAAGAACCGGTTAATAATGTATTATTGATAAAACTGAAATTATAGGTGAAAACTTTAATGCTCTTTAATAGTTCTTCCGTTTATTAACTAAATTAAAAATAATGTAATAATAGTGCCAAAATATGGTGTGCGAGCACAAAAATAATTAAAAAAATAACACATTTAAGAAATTTAAAATATGTCAAAAATTAGTTTTTTATGTTTATTTATTTTCTGCCTTTTTAATTTATTAAACGTGCAGGCTCAGCAAAGATTTCCCACTTTAATACGATCCTCACTTGAAGATGAAATTATAATTCTTACAATCGATAAACCTGTTTATTATCCGGGAGATACTGTTTTTATTAGTGTGCGAAGAAATAACAGTACCATAAAAGTAGTAGTAACACCAATTTTAATTATTGAAGGCGCAGTATTAATAACTTATTCCGATAATTTGTTTTGTGCAGTAATACCGCAAGCCTGTACTCCCGGATTATATAAAGTCCGTCTTAGAGTATTAGATAGTTCAGGGCGGCGTTATATTTACGCAACAGATTGTACAATTAATGTTGAAGAACATCAAATAATTGAAAAAATAGAAAATTTTGTGCACCTTGAACCTTATTCAGGGGGGGGTAATATTCATTCGCCTGTTACACTCAGCCGCGAGCAGATTAGGAAACTTAGGGTGGTTTTCCTGCGCGATAGTATTCCACCGGGGGTAGGCCCGCAATTTATTACAATTAATACAACAGTAATTTTACGCGACGGAATAACATTGCAAACTTATAAAAGAAGAGTTTTAACTTTTAGAAGCGACAAAGATCCAAATCGTGATCACGCAATGCTGCTTCAATACCGTACTGCTTACGGAAATTATGCTGCAATTAGGCCGGAAGAATTTTCGCGGGTTAAAATTGAAATAGATTCGTTACCCGACTGGGCTATGATTAAAATAAATATTGAACCGGATTACACAATAAAAATTGGCGGTTACGATTCTTCAAATTCATATACACGCTATTTTCATGTTAAGGGGCCGCGAATTGAAATAGGTCTTTCGGTAGGCATACCTAAAGTTTTATTTGATACCCGGGCTAACGAATCGATGGACTATGGAAGTTCAAATGCAATGGTAAGGTTTTATTATGTAAATGAAATAACAGGGAATAGATTTCCTGTTAATTTTGGAATAGGGACGTTTGGTGTGAACTCGCCAATTGATGTTAGTGATGCCGGAGGTGGATTTGCATTATCCCTTTTTCTAAATTTAGCTGAAATGACTAGAATAATTGGGTATGATTTTGTAAAAAAAATTACTGCGGGAATTGAAGTGACTCCATTTTTCCCAATAAAAAAGAAATCAAGATTTTTATTAAATGCACAAATTGGGTTTGCTCTTTAAAAATGGATGTAGTCCTTTTTTCAATCTTTTGCTCTATTGTTGCAGCCAAAATTTCTATATATATTTAGATAAACAACAATAGATAGTTAATTGTTAATACTTAAAAATAAATAAAGGAAGTCTATCATGTTATACACAATAGCTGTGGTTTTAATAGTTTTATGGTTACTTGGGTTTCTTACTTCTTACACAATGGGTGGTGTTATCCATGTTTTATTAGTAATTGCAATTATTATGGTTTTAGTTAGAATTATTAGCGGAAGACGCGTTCTTTAATATAGTTTAAAGGAAATATATGTATAAACTTGATAATTCGTTAAGCGGTACAAAACTGCTTATAATTATTGCAACGCTTGTAATTATTATTGCGGGAAATAATCAGGCACAGTCGGTTATTGTATTGTTCCTTATTTCGGTTTTTTTGGCTATGCTTGCAACTCCTTCCGTGCTTTGGTTAAAAGAAAAACATATTCCTTCGGCACTTGCAGTTTTAATAGTTATGGCGGGTATGGTTATAATTTTAATTTTAATTAGTGTACAAATTGGGTCATCAATAAGTGGTTTTTTTACTGAACTGCCTGAACTTCAGTTACGAATACGGGAACAGTTTTTAAATTTAAGTGTTTTTTTGACTAGTAAGGGAATTGAAGTTAATGAGACCTTTTTTTTGGAGTATATAAATCCGGAATCGGTTATGAAAGTTACCGCCAATCTGTTGACCGGCCTTAGTTCCGTAATTTCCGATCTTGTATTAATATTATTAACCGTAACATTTATATTACTTGAGGTATCAAGTTTTCCTATTAAATTAAGGGCTATTCTTGGTGATCCGAAGCAGGTATTTCCCCGATTTACTAATTTTATTGTTGATATGAAACGTTATATGGTTATTAAAACCATAATTAACTTAATTGCAGGAGCTTTGATAACAATACTTATGTCTATACTTGGGGTGCAATTTCCCGTATTGTGGGGATTTCTTGCTTTTTTGCTTCATTATGTCCCAAATATTGGGGCTGTTATTTCTGCAATTCCCGCTGCCCTTATGGCACTTGTACAGTTAGGTACGGGTAGTGCTATATTGGTTGCGGGGGGAAATATTTTGGTGGGATTTATTATAGGAAATGTTGTTGAACCAAGAATGATGAGCAGACGGCTTGGACTATCGACTTTGGTTGTTTTTCTCTCTTTGGTTTTTTGGGGCAGCTTACTTGGTTTAATTGGTGCAATACTTTGTATTCCTCTTACAATGACCTTAAAATTTGCATTTGAGAGTAATGAAAATACACGCTGGGTTGCAGTATTACTAGGCTCGGATAAGTTTAGTGAAATTCTTATTCCAAAGCCCAAAAAAGATAGGTTATAACTGAAATATTTTGTAAGAAATTTTTGACAATTTTTTATAAATATATTGTTGTTGAATAGATAAATGCCTAATTCCGTTATGTCTGTATTTTAAAATAAATCTTTTGTCATAATCGTTAGTGTTGGGTGGTACGAAATTATTTAACGTAGTTCTAAAAATAAAAACTATAAATATTTTATACTCCTCATAGGATATAGTCCATTTATCATCCTTTTGCTTTATTGTGGAATGTTATTTTTATTGATATAATAGTTATATTATTAGAAGAACTAAACAATTTACAAAATGTTAGCGTATTTAATAAAAGAATATTTTGTAAAACCAAAAGGAAAAATAACATGAGTAAAGGTCAAAATACAAAAAAAGGATCTAAAAAAGAACCTGCAAAAACAATGAAAGAAAAAAAATAGCAAAACGCGATAAAAAAGATGAGAAGAATAATTTACTCATCTTGGTCAATTAACTAAACATGGGGAGTAATTAGTAGTTATATTCTAAAATAAAGTACCTTTTACTAATTAACCTAACTGAATAAAATGTTATTAAAATGGAAAAACTAATTGTGCAGAATTCGCAAGATGAAGTCAAAGAAAAAATAGCTCCAAGAATATTTTCGGATTCTATTGTGTCTTCATTAATTAAAAGATTCTTTTTAGAAGTAGCTTCGTTAACAATATTTACGATGCGCTTTTTTAAGGAAGTATTAAAACCGCCGTACGAATTTAACGAATTATTTAAACAATCATTTTTAATTGGTTATAAATCTCTGCCGTTAGTAGCTGTAACCGGCTTTATAATTGGGCTTGTGTTAACCATTCAAACAAGGCCCACATTATTAAAATTTGGGGCTGTTTCGTGGCTACCGGCAATGGTTGCGGTTTCAATTATTCAAGAAATTGGTCCGGTAATAACAGCATTAATTTTTGCCGGAAAAGTAGGTTCGGGAATTGGAGCAGAGTTGGCATCAATGAATGTTACGGAACAAATTGACGCAATGCAGGTTTCCGGTACAAATCCATTTAAATATCTTGTTGTTACAAGAGTTCTATCTGCCACTTTTACGCTTCCCATTTTGGTTGTTTTATCCGATTTTGTTGGGTTGCTGGGTTCGTTTATGGGGGTTAATTTAAGAGGAGATGTAAGTGCGTATTTGTTCTTTTCTCAAATTTTCCAAAGTCTGGAATTTAGCGATGTATTTCCGGCTTTTATAAAAACATTTTTCTTTGGATATGCTATTGGATTGGTAGGCTGCTATCAAGGGTATAATTCAAATAAAGGGACCGAAGGAGTTGGGAAAGCGGCTAACTCGGCAGTAGTCTTTGCGTCATTAATGGTTTTTATTATTGATATGATTGCTGTACAGATAACAAGTTTAATTCAAAATTAAATTAAGCAGATAAAATAATGACAAATAATACTGATTTATTAACAGATATTGACGAGGATAAAAACAAGTCGGAAATTGTTGTCAAGATGGTGCATATTAAAAAATCCTTTGATGATAATATTGTTTTGCGTGATATTAATTTGGTTATTAATAAAGGCGAAAATCTTGTTGTATTAGGAAAATCGGGTACCGGCAAATCTGTTCTTATTAAATGTATTGTTGGATTAATTGCTTATGATGATGGAAAATTGTTTTTGTTTGGAGAAGATATTTTAGTGAAAAAGGAAAAAGAATTGATTGAATTGCGTAAAAAGATCGGATTTCTTTTCCAAAGTGGTGCTTTATACGATTCTATGACAGTAAGAGAAAATCTGGAATTCCCGTTAAAAAGACAAGTTATTAAAACGCCTCAAAACCAAATTGATTTACTTGTTGAGGAGGCATTACAAAATGTGGGGCTTGAGGATACAATTGATAAGATGCCTAGCGAACTTTCGGGCGGAATGCGTAAAAGACTTGGTTTAGCAAGAACCTTAATACTTAAACCCGATATAATGCTTTATGATGAACCCACAACAGGTTTGGATCCAATAACATCAAAAGAAATTAGTACCCTTATACTGGAAGTACAAAAGAAGTATAATACTTCTTCCATCATTATAACGCATGATACCGATTGTGCTAAAATTACGGCAAATAGAATAATTATTATTAATGAAGGAATATGTTACGCAGAAGGATCATATTCAGAACTGCAAAATTCAACCGATGAATGGGTAAGATCATTTTTTGCATAAAAACAGACTAAAAAACAGAGCTGACAAAATGAAAAAGGAAGTTATTAATAAAATTAAACTGGGAGTATTTGTTGCTGCCGGAATAGCGGTATTTACATTTGTAATATACTTTATTGGACAAAAGCAACAAATGTTTAGAAGTACATTCAGAATAAGCGGTGTATTTAAGGATGTTGCCGGACTTCAAGCTGGCAATAATGTTAGATTTGCCGGAATTAATGTTGGAACAGTAGAGACCATTAAAATAATAAGCGATTCTTCTGTAAGTGTTGAAATATTAATTGATGAGGATACGCGCAAATATATTAAAAAAGATGCCGTTGCAAATATTGGATCTGATGGTCTTATAGGCAATAAAATATTAATTATTTCCCCAGGTACGGGCGGTAAAAAGGTAATTGAAAATAATGACGTTATACAAACAACTCCGCCAATTAATATGGATGAAATTCTTATCTCAATTAAAAAAACTATTGATAACACAACAGCAATTACAGGTGATTTATCGGTCATTACAAATAATATTCAAGCAGGAAAAGGAGTTATTGGCCGGATGTTAATGGATAAAGATTTAGAGCAAAACTTTGATACTTCCATAGTCAGCCTAAAAAATGGGATGGATGCAATTTTTGTTTCATTCAAAAAAACTATTGATAACACAACAGCAATTACAAGTGATTTATCGGTAATTACAAATAATATTCAAGCCGGAAATGGGCTTATTGGCCGGATGTTAATGGATAAAGAATTAGAGCAAAACTTTGATACTTCCGTAGTTAGCTTAAAAAATGGACTTGAAGGGTTAAACACTCTGATAATGAACACACAACAAAGTTTTTCTAAAAATTTTGATTCTACATTTGTTAATCTAAAAGAAGGTTCTGCTGCATTTAAATTACTTATGAAAAAGGCAAAAAGCAGTTGGCTGTTGTGGGGATTTTAAAATACTTAATTTAAAATATTTATCTTTTATAATTTCGCATCTTAAACTAAATATGGATTCAGTTTTAAAAATATTTTTTGTAAATTCAATAACTAATAAATCATTGCTCAGCCCATAGAGTTAGTCTCTTTTTCATCCCTTTGTCCGATTTACATATTATAAAAATCTTCATACATTATCTTTAGTAAAACGAAAATAATAAACTACAGGAGTAAATTCATAATGAACAAAATGAAATACAGTTCGAAGATGTGGTTAATACCACTGCTGCTAGTCATGATTATGGCTGGTTGTGACGAGAGAGTAGGGATAACAGCACCCCCGCTAACCACAACACCAACTGTTAGTTCTGCAAACCCTGCTAATATGTCAACAGGTGTAGCCCTAAATCAAAAAATAACCGCTACTTTTAGCGAAGTGATGAAAGCTTCAACAATTACTACAGCCTCGTTTACTTTAATGCAGGGAACATCATTTGTCTCCGGTACCGTGTCGTATACAGGTACAACGGCAACTTTTGCTCCTTCAAGTAATCTTATGCCAAATACTACATATATTGCAACAATAACAACATTGGCAAAAAATAATGTTGGCAATTCATTAGAAACTAATTATGTTTGGAGCTTTACAACAGGCCTAACAGCTGCCGATGTGCCACCTACTGTAACTTCAACAGATCCGGTTAATGCTGTTATAAATGTTGCTATTAATCAAAAAATTTCCGCAACATTTAGTATGGCAATGGATGCTTCAACAATTACCGCATCAACATTTACGTTAACACAAGGAGATAATCCAATCTCAGGTTTTGTATCCTATTCCGGTACTACTGCACTTTTTGCCCCATCTATTAATCTTATGCCAAATACCGTATATACTGTTACCATTAATACAGGAGCTAAAAGTCTTACGGGTATTCCGTTTGAAAATGACTATGTGTGGAGTTTTACAACCGGAGCTGATGTAGTTGTCACCCCGCCAACTATTATTTCAACAAATCCTGTCATTGCAGGAACGGATGTAGATCTAAACCAAAAAATAACAGCAACATTTAGTAAAACCATGGATGCTACAACCATTACGACAGCAACATTTACTTTAATGCAGGGCACTTCATTTGTTTCGGGAACCGTATCTTATACAGGTACAACCGCAACTTTTACACCATTAAATAATCTTTTGCCAAGTACAACTTATACGGCTACTATCACAACAGGGGCTAAAGATTTGGCAGGCAATACTATTGCATCCAATTATGTATGGAATTTTATAACAGGGGCCTCAGTAATTATTACCCCTCCTACAATAATTTTAACAGATCCGTTTAATAATGAAACAGGTGTAGCCTTAAACCAGAAAATTGCTACTACTTTTAGTAAAACAATGGATGTATCAACTATTACAACAACAACATATATCTTAAAACATGGTGCAACATCGGTTTTAGGTTTTGTGTCATATTCGGGTATGATTGGTGCTTTTTCGCCAACAGCCAATCTTTTACCAAACACAGTGTATACTGTGACCATTACAACCGGCACAAAAGATCTTGCAGGCAATTCAATAGCTGCAAACTATGAATGGAATTTTACCACAGGAGAAGCAATTGTTGTAACGCCTCCAACGGTTGTATCTACAAACCCTGTTGATTTTGCAACAAATGTGGCGTTAAACCAAAAAATTTCGACAACCTTTAGTAAAACTATGGATGCTGCAACTATTACCGATGTAACATATACATTAAAATTTGGTACAACGTCAGTTTCCGGTTTTGTAACTTATTCCGGCAAAACCGCAATTTTTACACCAACAAACAACCTTTTACCCAATACAATTTATACGGTTACTATCAACACCCAGGCAAAAGATCTTTCAGGTATTGCTTTAACCAATAATTATGTGTGGAGTTTTACAACGGTTTTTCCAAATGTACTTACTTTATTATCAAGCCCCGCAGCAGGGGGAACAACTATTGGAGGTGGTACATTTAACTCTGGCACTTCAGTAACTGTAACTGCAGCTGCAAATAATGGATTTTCATTTACAAACTGGACTAAAAATGACGTTATTGTATCTTCAAATGCAAGTTATACTTTTATATTAAATGGAAACATAACATTAACGGCTAATTTTACTCCAACAGGCCCAATTATATTTTTAGGAGCCGCTGCAACTTTTGGAGGCTTTGGAGGTACTGCAGGTTTAACAAATCAGGGAATTTTTTCTGTAGTTAATGGAGATATTGGAACAACTGCAGCTTCAACCTTGGTAACCGGATTTCACGATACGGGCGGTAACGTATATACTGAAACTCCGCTAAATATTGGTACTGTAAACGGAACAATTTTTTGTGCACCACCAGCTCCGGGTACAGATGTAAACTTTGCTAAAGCCCAGCAAGCATGGGCTGATGCCAACGCTGCATTTAATTATCTTGCCGGGCTTCCGGAAGGACCCGATCCGGGTGCAGGTGAGTTGGGTGGATTAGTTTTAGCACCGGGAACTTATACTGCTGCCTCGGGTACCTTTAAAATTACTTCAAGTGATCTTACTCTTGATGCACAAAATAACCCAAATGCTGTATTTGTATTTCAGATAGCACAATCGTTAACTGTTGGTTCGCCGGGATTGCCACGCAGCATTATTCTTATAAATGGCGCAAAAGCCAAAAATGTATATTGGCAGGTTGGAAGTGCTGCTACAATAAATGGAACCGGCGGCGGTACTATGGTAGGAACCATTATTGCTTATTCAGGCGTAACTTTTTCGACTTCCGGTAATGTTATTTTAACAATACTAAATGGAAGAGCGTTGAGTCTTAATGCATCAGTTACAATTGTTAACACAATAGTAAACATTCCTTTGTGATTTTTAATTAAAGTGAAGAGAAATTGTCTCTTCACTTTATTGTTCTTAAATGTGTATAAAAAATTTACACAATTTTGAGAATTGATAAGAATTAAATTTAATTGTAGAAAATTATGCAGTACTTCAATATTTCAAAATAAAATTTAATAGGAAAGAATAAATGAAAAATTTTTTAATTACGCTTACATTGATGTTAACTTTATGCATTGGTGTTGTCCAAGCACAAGCAGTAACCGAAAGCTGGGCACTCGGTTTTGGTTTAAGTTATCCTAGATTTGCATCTGTAAACATTACATCATTAAATACTAATTTTGGAGCTTATGCATCTATCCAACGTAATTTTAATGAGTATGTCGGCCTAAGATTTAAAGGCAGTTATTTGCATATGCAAGGAGAATGGCAAGACGCTTCTTTTAATTATATTAAGGAAAAAACAAATCTTTTTACTGGTGACCTTGATTTAATATATTATTTTGTGCCGTGCGCAACAGTTACACCTTATGTATATGCAGGTGTAGGTGTAAATTATAAAATTATATCTGCAGGGCAAACACTTTATCCTGACGATAATAAATTCGGAACGCAATTAAACTTGGGTACCGGTGCAGAATTTAAGTTAAACCCAAGTTGGGATTTAGTTGCAGAATTTGGTTATCACGTTTCAAATAACTCCGAACTTGAAGGGACCATTACACCAAACGAGTTAAATGGACGCGATTCGTATATAGCTCTTAGTTTAGGTTTAAATTACTTTTTTGATAAAGGCGATAAATCAAAATTATGTGAGACCTGTCCGGAAGGGATAACCACGACCGTTGAAATGAAAGATATGACGGACTATAACAAAATTGAGGAGATGATTAAAAAACATATTCCCGAACAAGTTGTAAGAGAAGTTGTGGCTGAAAGATATATTATGGCTGTGGCAGAAGATAGATTGGTTTTAGTTGGTGTAAATTTTGAATTTGACAAATCGGAACTTTTACCGGAATCATATTCGGTTCTTGACAAATCGGTTAAGCTTTTAGAAGATAAACCAACTGTTGATGTAGAAATTGAAGGATATACCGATTATATAGGAACGGATAAATACAACCATGAACTTTCAATTCAAAGAGCCCAAACAGTAAAAGATTATCTTGTGTCTAAAGGTATTGCCGAAAATAGACTTTCTGTTGTTGGTTATGGAAAAACTAATCCGGTTGGTGATAATGAGACAGTAGAAGGCAGAACAATGAACAGAAGAATTGTTTTTAGAATTATCAAAAAATAGTTTTTTTTTGTTTTGTTAAATTTGAGACTGTAATAAAAGACAGTCTCAAATTTAATATTAAATTAAAAAAAAATTATATATTTATTGGAGATTCATTAATTAATAATCAATCAAAATTTCAAAATAGTAAAATATTACCCGCTGTACACCAAAAATTATTTTTAAGCTTACACAATTTTCATATTTAATTTTATAATATTAATTCAGAATCGATTTTTCCCCTCAAAAAGACAATGATACATAACAAAAATGATTATAAAATAATCAAATTTTTAATCATTACTCATAGGGTTAGTTATTCTGCACCAAATGGATTAGTTCCTTTTTCATCCCTTTGTCCGATTGTTTCACCTTGAACTTCATTGTACTTTTCGTTGTGTTCAAAAAAAGGTGTTTGGTAAATTCATGGTTGAATTAATATTAAATAATGAATGATTGATATCAGAAATTGATATTCAAAATAATAATAGGAGTTATATGTATGAAAAAAATTCTCTTATATAGTGTGGTGTTAGGCATGATGATGTTTTTTGTCAAACCAATAGCAGCTCAAGATCATGGTTTTGGGTTGGGATTTGTTTTAGGAGAGCCAACCGGTTTAAGTGCAAAACTATGGACATCAAAAATCAATGCTTTTGATTTTGGACTTGGTGTTTCTGTTGGTGGTGATCGTATTTCATATAAAGGTAGTTATAATAATGGAAGCCGTGTTCATTTTCACATGGATTATTTATGGCACTCGTTTGGTGCAATAAGTTCAACCGAAAGATTCCCATTATATTATGGCATTGGCGCAAGATTTAATAGTGGCGGGGGATATGACGGTTCATTAGGCATAAGAGGAGTCTTTGGAATCGCTTGGTTGCCGCGTGCAACGCCACTTGATCTGTTTGTTGAATTAGTACCGGTACTGCAGCTTACTCAATCAACAGGGTTTGGAATTGATGCCGGAATTGGTATTAGATACTTTTTTTAGATTAGAAGTTATAGGACTAAAAAAGCTTGATAAATAAAAATTATTAGGAGTAATGTTCTAAAATAGATATCTAAAAATTAAGCAATTCAATATTTTATTAAAACTTAAAATACCAAGAATCAATTAGGCTAAAATTTGAAATTGTAAAATAATTTAATAATTGACATAATCATTTTTATGAAGGTATGTATAATTAGAATAAATGCATTTTGTTTGAAATTAGTAAGATGTAAAATCTTTTTAAGTAATACTTCTAAATTGTTAAATAAAAATAAAATTCAATATTTAATTATTTATTTGGGATAGAACTATGAATGAAAAGTTAAACGCAGCGCAGAAATATTCCGACTTCGATATTGAAGTGATTCCTCATCTAACCGCACTTAAAAATTATGCATTTAAAATGACAAGAGATTTTGATGACTCTAAAGATCTTTTACAAGAAACTTTGATGAAGGCATTTAAATTTTTTGATAATTATGAAAAAGGTTCAAATGCAAAAGCGTGGTTATTCAAAATAATGCAAAATTTATTTATTAATAATTACCGAAAAAAAATTAAACAACCTATTACCGTTGATTATGATGATGTGCAAAATTTTTATGAAAATATTAAATTGGAAGATATAATTGTTCAGCATTGTCAGTCCGATATTTACAATGATGTGCTTGATGATGAAATATTTAACGCACTTTCGCTTTTACCGGAGGACTTTAGAACAATTGCCTATCTTTGCGATGTGGAAGGTTACTCGTATAAAGAAACTTCTGATTTTATTGATTGTCCAATTGGAACAGTAAGGTCGAGGCTGCATAGAACACGAAAAATTCTTTATTCTTTACTTTATAATTATGCCAAACAGAATGGTTATTTACAAGAAAAAAATGTTGTAATTGGCAATTATGAGATGGAGGAAGTTCTTAATAATGAAAAAAAAACGTTGGAAGGTCATCAACTGCAGTATTAAAAATTGATGTTAAAGATTGGAAGAAAAGTCTATTTGTTTGATTAGACTAAATCTCAATTGCTTTTAGCTTATTTAATGGTTAATTTAATGTTAAATAAATTTATCGTGGATAAAATTAGTGTTTTTATGGAAATTATTTTAACTTCTACTTTCAATTTAGGATAATATCATTAATTTTGGGTTTTATGAAGATAAAAAGTCTTCCAAAAAAAATAACTGTTAATAATAATCAAACATCCAATTGTTTACCACCTCCAAATAATCCTTTTTATATTGTCGGGCTTGGGGCATCTGCAGGAGGTTTGGATGCCCTTGAAAGATTTTTTGGAAACACACCAGTTAACACAGGTATGGCTTTTATTGTTGTATCTCATTTAGATCCAAATCACATAAGTATTATGCCGGAATTAATTCAAAAATCCACAAAAATGAAATTATTCCAGGCTGAAGATGGCATGATAGTAGAACCTAATCATGTATATGTTGCTCCGGCTAATAATGATATTGCGATTTTACATGGTACAATTCAATTAATAGAACCGATTGACACACATGGTTTTAGGCTTCCGATTGATTTTTTCTTTAAATCATTAGCCGAAGATCTGGGTGAGTATGCAGTTTGTATTATTCTTTCCGGTATGGCTTCCGATGGTACGGTTGGATTAAAAGCGGTAAAAAACAAACATGGATTGGTAATAGTTCAGGACCCTTTATCGGCTAAATTTGACGGAATGCCAACTAGTGCGATTAAGTCCGGGCTTGCAGACTTAATCCTTCCACCTGAAGAAATGCCGAATCGATTAATTAAATATATTTCTCCAACTTTTAATAGTGTTCTATCTGATGAAAAGGGTTTAAATAGTAAAATTCCGGATCAATTTCAAAAAATATATATATTATTAAGAAACCGTACCGGCCATGATTTTTCGCTATATAAGCAAAATACCATGTATAGGCGTGTAGAACGAAGAATGAATAATACTCAATTGGAAAATTTGGCTAATTATATACGGCTGCTTCAAGAAAATCCAAAAGAAATTGATGACTTATTTAAAGAGCTGCTAATTGGCGTTACAAGTTTTTTTCGAGATCCGGAATCATTTGAAAAATTAAAAAAAATATTAGTAGATTTAATAAAAAGCAAACCGGATAATGGTCAAATACGAATTTGGGTCCCCGGATGTTCTACGGGTGAAGAAGCTTATAGTATTGCAATCATTTTACGTGAGTGTATGATTGAAGTGAAAAAATATTTAGATGTTCAAATATTTGCCACCGACATTGATATTAACGCAATTGAAAAAGCTCGTACAGGTTCTTTTTTAGGCATCAACTTGGATGTTAGTAAAGAACGATTAAATAATTTTTTTACTGTTACCGGAAATATTTTCCAGATTCGAAAAGAAATTAGAGAAATGTTGGTTTTTGCAACACAAAACATCATTAAAGACCCTCCTTTTACAAAAGTTGATCTTATATCATGCAGGAATCTTTTAATCTATTTCAATAACGAGTTACAAAAAAAAATAATTCCGCTATTTCATTTTAGTCTTTTACCAAACGGAATCCTTTTTTTAGGTTCTTCAGAAACAATAGGCGGATTTGTTGATTTGTTTTCTATGGCAGATAAAAAGTGGAAAATTTATAAAAGAAGGGATTCTATTTATTCGACTCAACTTTTTATTGAATATCCGGTAACTCGCACTAAAGGAAAAACAAATGTTGTGGCTGCAAAAAAAGAGGATGTGAAAAACATTACTCAATTGGCAGAAAAAATTATTTTACAAAGTTATTCACCCAACTGTGTTATTATAACCGAAAATGGTGATATAGTTTATATACACGGCAGAACCGGAAAATATTTAGAGCTAATACATGGTGAAGCAAAACTAAACATTTTTGAAATGGCACGTGAAGGATTGCAACAAGAACTTTCTGTGTTAATTAGAAAAGTTGTTGCCGGTAAAAAATCAATGACTGTTAAAGGAATTAAAGTAAAATCTAACGGCAATAGCCAAATGATTAATCTTACTATTAAACCGATCAATGAACCGGCAACAATGCTGGGATCGCTATTAATTATCTTTGAAGATGTGACTTCAAAAAAAGAAATATTAACTTCTAAAAAAATCAAATACGATAGCAATTCGAATACAATAATTAAAGAACTAACTCGTGAATTAAAATCAACAAAAGAAAATTTGCGGGCAACAATAGAAGAGCTGGAAACATCAAATGAAGAGCTTAAATCGACTAATGAAGAAATGCAGTCAACTAACGAAGAAATGCAAAGTTCAAATGAAGAATTGGAAACATCTAAAGAAGAATTGCAATCTTTAAACGAGGAATTAATAACTGTAAATACTGAACTTCAAAATAAAAATGATGAATTATCGGTTATTAATAATGATATGAAAAATCTTTTAGATAGCTTTGACATACCCACAATTTTTTTGGATAATAATCTGCTTGTTAAAAGATTTACATTTCATGCTACAAAAGTTATTAATCTGATTCATTCCGATATTGGAAGACCTATTAACCACATAGTTACAAATCTAAAATATGGTAATTTAATTGATGATGCAAAAGAAGTTTTGAGAACACTTGTGTTTAAAGAAATTGAATTACAAACCACAGATGATCATTGGTATTTGATGCGGATAATGCCTTATCGAACAACCACTAATTTTATTGATGGAGTTGTTATTACATTTTTAGATATTAATAATATTAAAACAGTTTATGAAAAATT
This sequence comes from bacterium, assembly GCA_043805435.1. Lineage (GTDB taxonomy): Bacteria > Bacteroidota > Ignavibacteria > Ignavibacteriales > Melioribacteraceae > JAEXOD01. Next base: position 28,087 of record JAZDHY010000098.1, on the reverse strand, counting down.
GAGTAAAATAAATAAGGAGCTATTACTTGCGCGTGAATACGCCGATAATATTGTTGATACAGTAACGGATTCATTACTTATATTGGATAAGGACTTAAAAGTACTTTCTTCTAATAGGTCTTTTTATAAAATGTTTAATACAAATAGTGAAAAAACTATTGGGAAATTTATTTATGATCTTGACGATAAAAATTGGGAAATTCCTGAACTGCGGAAACTTCTTGAACAAATTATTCCTAAAAGTAACTTTTTTGAAAATTATGAAGTCGAATACAATTTTATAAATGAAGGTCGGAAAAAACTATTTCTAAATGCGCGCCAGATACTCCAAGGCCAAAAGGAAACAAAATTTATTCTTCTTGCTTTTCAATATCAAAGATTAAAAAGAGATTATAATGAAAACTCAAAAAAAAGAATCTAAAAAAAATGCAATTGTTAATGGTGAAAAAACAATTGATTCAAATTCAAATATCTCTATTGCTGAAAAACTGGAAGATGTTCAAAAATTGGTTCATTTATTGCAAATTCATCAAATTGAACTCGAACATCAAAATCAAGAGCTTAGAATTGCACAGGCAGAATTGGAAGTATCAAGAAATAAATATGTAAATCTGTTCGATTTTGCTCCAATTCCTTACTTTACCTTAAACAAAGATGGAATAATTAAAGAGGTAAATTTAAGTGCAAGTGCAATGTTGGGACTTGAAAGACGTAAAATAATTGGTAAAAGTTTTAAATCTTTTATTCTGCAAAGCGAAAGAGAAAGATTTAATTTTTTTATGGATTCTGTTTTTGACTCAACAATAAAGAAATCTTGCGAATTAAAATTAAACCTGAAAGATGGTAATATCTTTCAAGTGTCACTTGAGGGTTTAGAAATAATTGATAATCTTGAGCAGAATAAAATATGCCAGATTGCATTAATTTATTTGACTGAATATGAAAAAATAGAAAAAATTTAAGAAAATCCAGCGAAGATTTTAAATCCTTCAAAAGATAAATTATTTTCCATAATTGCACATGATTTAAAGAGCCCATTCCATGCAGTATTAGGACTTGCGGAAATATTATCTACAGAAGTTGAAAATATTTCAAAAGAAGAAATTACAACATTGAGCTTGGCTTTATTTGATAATTTAAAAAATTTGTATGGATTTTTGGATAATTTACTACAATGGTCAATTTTGCAAAGAAATTTGGTGACATTTGAGTTAGTAGAACTTAATCTTTATAATTTTGTAAATAAAATTATAACAATATCAAATCTGAAGGCAAGAGAAAAAAAATACTAATAACAAACTTTGTGGATGAAGGATGTACAGTTATTGTTGATGAAAACATGCTTAAATCCGTTATTCAAAATCTTATTAATAATTCTATAAAATTTACACCAGAGGATGGAAAAATAACAATTTTGGTAAGTGAAAGAGACGGCTTTCATGAGATATCTGTGTTAGATACGGGAGTTGGGATTAGCCGTGAAAATTGCTCGAAAATATTTAGCTTTGAGACACTTAATACAACCAAAAGTACAAACGGTGAAAAAGGAACAGGGCTTGGATTACTGATTTGTAAAGAGTTTATTGAAAGAACCGATGGTAAAATTTGGGTAAATAGTGAGTTAGGTAGAGGAACAGAATTTACTTTTACTATACCCAAATAACTGATTTTTGATAATACCCTAAAAATTAGTTGTTTTGCAACAATTTAACCTATTGCTTTGTTGATTTTTTTTACATATTATGAATCTATGAAAATTTTATTATTGTATTAATAAATAAAATTGCTATATTAATTAAGTATAATCATTACACCATAAAGAGGAAAGTCATGAGCAAAAGTCAAGATGTGAAAAAAACTGCAAAAAAAGCTCCAACAAAAACTCAAAAAGAAAAAAAAGCAGCCAAACGTGACAAAAAAGACGAAAAAAAGAATCACGGATTACTGAGTAAATAACATAATTAAATTATTGATATATGGCGGCTTATTGAAAATTAAGGATTATCTGTTTGATTTTTTTCAATATTTCGATAAATCGCCAAAATATTATGTTTATTAATCAATCTTTGATTAATAATAGTGTTTGTTAAATTATTAGCGTGTATTTTAATGATAATTTACGCCCAGTATTTGTTTGCGTTATTTCCCCTTTGTATAGTCTAATAATTTATGACTGCTATTTTTTTGTAAATAAAAAATATTTGGTTTTTATAAGAGAAACCAATATATATAATGTAAAACCAATAATAATTGAACCGGATATTTTATTAATCCATAATAAAATTTTGAAATCAATTTTATTTCGCAATAGACCTACACTACTGCTAAATATAAACACCACAAGGCGGAGCCTATAAAAACACCTTAAACAAGTATCATTGCAGAAAGATAATTGACTATTAATTTCTCTAACCTTAATCCAGTAAAAACTGCAATAAAAGCTAAAAATGTTACTGGATTTGTTATTGTTAAAAATAGTGTTGATAGATAATTATGAACCAATCCAGTAGTGCTTATGGTTTCCTTATTAATGGACCAGAGATTTTCCAACAATGTTTTATACCCAAATAAAATGAAAATCATTCCAATATTTTGCAACCAAAATTGTCGTTTTATCAGAAATGATGAAATAAATGTTAAACCAAATCCTACAATTATTACATACATCAAATCAACAGATATAGCTCCCATTCCGGTTAAAAAGCCCGACAAATATCTTTAATAAATACAGCGGCGAATACATAATATACCAATTGGGCCAACAGGAGCTGCTACAGAAAATCCAATTATAATCCCTTTTATTAGATAAGTAATATTCATATAATCAGTTTGGAAAAATTGATTTGCAATATAGCAAAATTAAACTGTATATTATCAAATCAACAAAATTGATTTGTGATTTTATTTGTGTTTATTAATTACATTTCTATTTTGCTATTACAAAGAAAATGATAATTAGATAAAACTTATTGCATTTAATTAATATTAATATTAATATTAATTAAAGTTAAATCCAGAGAATGAACACGATAATCTTGATATTAGGTAAACTGTGTAAAATAAAATTAGTTTTCAATTAGATGAAATAGCTATTCACAAATATGTATTTAATAATTAAGTAAATAATATTAGGAGTTCAAAATGTACAAGATTGAAAAAAAGGATTATGGATTCAAATTAACATTTAGTGATTTCATCAAAACAGAAGAAATGAATATCTGGTTAAAAGAATCCCAAAAATTATTAATGTCTGCGACAAAAGATTTTGGAATTTTTGTTGATATGAGAGACCTAAAACCATTACCTGCTGAAAGTCAAATTTTGATGGGAGAAGGACAAAAATTGTATAAAAAAAAAGGAATGCTTCGTTCAGTAGTAATACTTAATAGCTCTTCTTTGACAATGCAATTTAAAAGAATTGCAAAAGAAACGGGTATTTATCAGTGGGAAAGATATATAGATGCCTCGAAGATAACAAATTGGGAAAAAATTGGTGTTGATTGGGTCAAAAATGCCATTGATCCTGATAAGTAGAATGAAATAATTAACATGTTAATAAATTATTTTTGATGAAGTAAATTTTACACTTTAATTATGCAAAAGTATTGGATGGTGTATTTTATAAGCCATTTAGTATTAATATTGTTGGACTAAAGCTTTATAATTTGCTGAATAGTAAAATCGATATAAATAATGGCCTATATTATTTTTGTGAAAATATAATTTAAAATACTTATATAGTGCCAAAATTTATCATCTTGCAAATTATTATATGATTAATATTACTAATTAATTGACTCTTTCAATTAAATCGGTTTGTTTGTGAAACTTTAACTAATTAATATTATCTTAACCAAAGCATAATTTTAATTAGGCGGGCTAAATAAGTATTAAAACCATTATGTATACATAGTTTAAGGAATTATAAGACTTATGTTTATAAAGATGTTTTCAGAGGTAGAGGATAATTTGCCAAATCCAAAAACATTTTCGCTTACACAAAATTATCCTAATCCGTTTAACCCAATTACAACTATAAAATATTCAATTCCAACATCAAATATTGTAATATTAAAAGTATATGATGTTTTAGGAATTGAAATTAACACATTAGTAAATGAGTTAAAAAATCCGGGTACCTTGAAATATATTTTGATGCTACTAAACTTTCTTCAGGAACTTATTTTTATAGACTTAAAGCCGGAACATGGAGCGAGACGAAAAAATTATTGTTAATAAAATAATAAAATATTTTATATTCTTACATCTCAATTAAATATAAACCGTAGCTAATTAAATTTGTTGCGGTTTTTTATTTTAAAAATTAATTATAAAATAATGTATTTTTGTTAATATTAAAGCAAATATTTTTTATATTTATAATTAAAGAAAGTTGTCTTTTTTTTCGATAATAAATTATTGATTATCAGCATATTTTTTTACTTAGTATTATTTAAATTATGTAGTTTATTAACATGGAGGTATATATTTATGATTAGTCAATGTAACAGATTTTTAAGCATTTTTGTGCTTTTGTTTCTTATTGGTTTTGTTAATATTGGTGCAGTAACAGATAGTATTGCAACAAAAAATGCAGAAGAACATCCTTTAAGTTATTATCAATCGGCAATAACTTATGGTGCAAATTCGGCAATTGCAAAAGTATTGGCCACCGATAAAGGTGCAAACGTAACTTTTACAAATCCATACAACGGTACAACTTTTAGCAATGTATTTGCAGGAACATTTAATGCCGAAGTTAATAATCAACCTAATATTAAATTATTTTGCATTGATATCTTACACCATTTATCATTTTGGACTGTAAGCCAGCCGAATACGTATATTGATGCAGGTAATACACCTTCACAAATAACTTACGTATTGAATAATTATTATCCTTATAAATCGCTGCCTTATACGGGTTCTCTTTCCGAAAAAAACGAAGCTTGTGCAGTGCAAATTGCAGTATGGCATTTTAGCGATGGAGTGAATGCAAATACAGTCACAAATTCCGCAATTAAAAACAGAGCTTTGCAGATTATAGCCGATGCAGATGCAAATGCAGGAAATATTACTCCTGTAGCAACATTAATTATTACACCCGCATCTCAAGAACTTTACACAGGCCAGGCAGCTTCATTACGAGTTTATGCATATGATGAACGAGGAAATGTATCACCAAACGTTAGTGTAAATTTAAGTGCCGTTAATGGTACATTAAGTTCTGTAAGTGGAGTAACTAATGCAGCAGGTTATTTTGCTTTTACATTAAATCAGGGAAGTGTAAATACTGCAACAGTTACAGCTTCTGCTTTGGTTGTATTACCACAAGGTACCAAATATGTAAATTCAATCAACGCTGATGGATATCAAAAACTAGTTCTTGCTACTCCGGTTATGGCTACCAGACTTTTTTCCGCGACCGTAAAATGGCTTGCTAAAACCGATTTAAGGCTTAGTAAAACAGTAAATAACAATAATCCTTCCAATGGTGATGTTATTACATTTACGGTTACTGTTACTAATGATGGTCCTACTCCGGCAACAGGTGTTGAGGTTATGGATTTAATTGATAACGGATTCGAGATTCAATCGGCTACACCAACACAGGGAAGTTATATTCAAACAACAGGCAAATGGCTGGTGGGAGCATTGGCTAACGGAGCAAGTGCTTCATTAGTTATTAGCGTTAAAGTTAATTCCGACGCAATGTTTACTTCTCAGCTAAGTTTTGGTGATGCCGATGATTTTAATGTTTTTGTTTTTGAGGACATTAATCAACCTTCATCGGATACCGAAGGTAAAATGGCAGCCGGAAGAGATATATTCTTAGCAAATTATAGTGTTGGAGATAAGTTACAAAATTCCAATGGTACGGAAGATGTATTAATTGCTGGAAGAAATTTAACATATTTAACGGGAGCAGTATTTGGAGGTAATGTTGTTTATGGTAGTCAAAGCAATTTACCTGTCGATTATGTTAGTGTAGAAGGTGAAGTAAGACAAGATAGCGTAATCGATTTTGCCGGAGCACGTTCTTATCTGTTAGATTTATCAGCTACTATTGCAGGTTATTCGGCAAATGGTAAAGATACTATGATTTGGAGTTCGTTATATCTTGACGGAACACATCCGTTAATTAATATATTTAATGTTTCCGGCAGCGATGTTAATAATTCTACAGAAATATTTGTAAATGTACCTTCCGGTTCTACGGCCTTAATAAATATTTCCGGTGATTCCGTTAATGTTGATGGTGGGTTAGTGGTTTCGGGAGCAGACAAATATAGTGCCTTATTTAATTTGTATGAAGCCACAAAATTAGTAATTCAAAATATTGATATTCAAGGAACAGTATTTGCTCCTAAAGCAGATGTCAACTATGTTGACGGACAGTTAAACGGTCAATTTATTGCAAAATCTGTTTATGGTAAAGGACAATTTAATATAGCCAAATTTATTGGTAATATTCCCGGAACAACTACTCTAGAAAACATTGCCGAAGTTACAAGGGCTAATCAACTTGATCCAGATAGCCAGCCCGGTAATGGAATAACCACCGAAGATGATTATGCTGCTGTTGCTATAGTTGTCAATCCTAATCTTTCGGTTGGAAGCGGTTCTGTTAATGTTAATTGGGAATATGCAGGTAGTTTTAGCTCGGATGAAATAGTTTGGGTTATAACACGCGACAAAGATGGATTTTTACTAACAGGTACATGGGGTGGAAAGATATATCGTTCAATAGATGATGGTGCCTCCTGGGCATTATTAAATGGCAGTATGAACGTAGGTTACATATGGTCAATTATTGTTAATAACTCCAATATTTTTGCTGCTACTGAAAAAGGTGTTTATTATTCATCAAATAACGGTACAACGTGGAGTTTATATAGCTTAGCTAATAAAGATGTTAGAACATTATTAGTAACTAACAATAATACAGTTGTTTATGCCGGTATTTGGGGTGAAGGTGTTTTCAAATCTACAGATTTGGGATTAACATGGACTGCTAAAAATGAAGGTTTAACATTTAAAGCTATTAACTCGTTAGCCGAAAATGGTTCCGGTGAAATGTTTGCCGGTACATTTGGAGGCGGTATATATAAATCTTCTGATAATGCAGAAAACTGGACTAAATTAAATGTCGGATATGACCATGTTTGGTCAATAGGAATAAATTCTTCCGATGAAATATTTGCTGCTACTTATGGTAATGGCATGTATTATTCAGGTGATGGCGGTACTACATTCTCAAAACAAGCTGGTGTTAGTGCTCCATACATCTATTCTGTTACAATAGATGGCGGTAATGTATTTGCCAGTGCTTGGAATGGTGGTATTTATTTATATCAAAATGCAACAGAAAGCGGCTGGGCACAGCTTGGAATGGTTGGTTTTGGTGTAAGTTCTGTTTTTATTGATAGAGGTGTTTTATATGCCGGTACCAGCGATGGCAGGTTATATAAAAATACTACACCTTTTGTAGGAGTAGAAGATAATATTTCTACTTTAAGTTATTCGTTTAACTTAGAACAGAATTATCCTAATCCTTTTAATCCTAGTACAATAATTAAATATTCTATTGCTGAAGCATCTAATGTTAAGTTAACAATTTACGATATTCTTGGCAGGGAAGTAGTGACTTTAATTAATTCAGAAGCACGTCCAGGAGCCTATCAATTAATATGGAATGCAACAGATAAGTTTGGTAAAAAAGTTTCCAGCGGAATTTATTTCTATTCGTTGGAAGCAGGTAAATTTAATAAAACCAATAAGATGTTATTGATGAAATAAAAAGTAATTTTTAATTCTTAATTCTTAATTCTTAATTTAAAACCGTAGTTAATTAAATAGCTGCGGTTTTTTTATTTTAAAGAAAATTGTAAATAAAGTTCTATTGGTAAACTGTTTACACAAAATTTGTGATAAAATGTAAAATAAAATAAGATTTATAAAAACTTATTATATATTCACATTAAACGTATTATCTTAAAGTAAATTATAGCATTAATGTAAAATATTATAACAAAGCGAATAACCTAAATTTTAAGGGAGCAAGCTATAAATTATAGTTAAATAGGGGAAAATGTACTAAAACAGTATGTTTTAATTGCCAAATAATTAATAAGTGGCTCTTTCATCACTTCGGTTTAAATATTTTGTGAAAACATGTTAAAATGACCCCACATTTTATGTAAACTATGGATATTAGCCGGGAGCATTGATTGTTTTTTATTGTAAATGGGAGATGATATTGAATCGGAATTTCTCATTTATACTTTAAAAATTAAACTTAACTTATTGTAAAAACTAAAGTTAACCGGTTTATCTAAAAATAATCATAATAAAATAATTACTTATTATTTGAAAAATATTAAATGTTGATTTTTCAATGGAAAAAAATCAAACCACATTATAATAATCAATACTAATAATGTGAGTAAAAAATTAGGGCTAAAATCACGGTTTTATTTTTGAGAGTTCCAAAGCATGAATGATTTATTTTTCAATAGTCAGTTGGATCTTTAAAATATGTGGCATGGTTCTACTGTGCAAATGTCTTCTAAACTTGTCAACTAAGTTATTTTGTATTGAACATTTTAATTGAGCTTAATTATTTAAAACTTCATATGCAACCCACACTGGGGTTGTATTCTTATTCTGTTGGCGTTTTGGCTATTAATGGGAAAACTCTAACGAGTTTTTAAAGATGTTAATAAAAATCATAACAATCACACAAATCATAGTTCAAGACAATTTGTTAATCATAATCCAGACAATGTTTTACATGGTGCTTTGCCGAAGCACATTTGCTTGTGTGTGGTTTATTGGTTACGGACATTGTATATCTCCGATATACCTTTCAACAGCAGCGCAGGTACCTATTTGTAACCGCAAAACCATCACAACATAAACCATCCGCAGCGCAGGTGCATATTCTTTGTGCGTGAAAATACATGCAACCCCCGCTGGGGTTGAATTCTTGTTCGCGGTTTTTTGGCTAATGACATGTAACCCTTAACAGGGTTAAACAGCAAAAATATTAATAAACTAGAGATGAAAGAGTTCATCAGTTATTCCTTCAGGGATGGGAATAAAATAAATAAATAAATTAACCCATCCGTAAACGAATGGGCCTATGAGCTCTGAAATTATTCAGATAATCGGAATTACTAATGCAATGAAAATAACCGCCCCAAAAGACGATAAAAAAATTACAGCAAAAAAGTTTATGGAAATAGGGAAGAAAGAGTTCAATAGCCCATTCCTTCGGATACTGTGTTAAAATTGGGGATTAATATAAAATTACGTCTATATCCAAATTGCATATCATGTCACCCCGATGGGGTTTTTACGATTGTTTTTCTGCATTGGCTATAAACATGCCATCCCTACAGGATTATTTAATACCTTATAACATATTGTAATACAAGGCATTAACATTTATTTATTGCACATAAAGCACGGCAGAGCCGTGCCATGTTTGTAACCATGCGCACCACCACCAATCCCCATAACTCCAGCGGAGTTACATGTTCTTTTTCTTGTATTCCTGGTAATTAGCCAGTTTTAACACAGCCTCTAAACGAATGGGCTTATGAGCTCTGAAATTATTCAGATAATCGGAATTACTAATGCAATGAAAATAACCGCCCCAAAAGACGATAAAAAAATTACAGCAAAAAAGTTTATGGAAATAGGGAAGAAAGAGTTCAATAGCCCATTCCTTCAGGGATGGGAATAAAAATCAATCAATCCGTAAACGAATGGGCTTATACTGTCATTGGCGCAAAATAATTTATGATGTTTCGTTTTCTTAATACAACAAATGTAATCCACTCTTGGGTTGTATTCTTATTCTGTTGGCGTTTTGGCTAATGACAAAGATAAAAAAAAGAGAACTTATCATTCCACAATTTTCACACAGTCTGCTTAGGTCGTACCAATGGCTTTTATCATTGTTAAGATTTTTGCAAAAAAAAGGAGCACGATAGTCTGTGCTCCTTAAAATTGTTTTTAACTAAAACAATAATTACGATTTCATTCTAAGGCCTTGCTCCTCATGAATAAATATCCAGCCAACAACTTTTCCGATATCGATTTTTGTATAATTATTCCAATATCTTTTTGTTCTAACATTAAGCGAACTTGTATCGTTTTCCGGTATGGCTTCAGCTTCTTTCATCAAGTCTACAATTCTCTGCTGCCAGTGTATCATGTTTTCAACCCGTAAATCACACCAGCCGTCTTTGCTCCATAAGTCAATATTAATTGGAGTAACTTCCAGTTCGTTTTCTCCTCTAAACGGAGGAATTTTCATTTCATTGCCGCGGAGCAGATTTTTTCCATCCGGTAATAAAATAGGAATCCCAATAGAAATTATTTCGCTTCTTAACTTTACATTAGATTTGATTAATTCATAACATTTATCTGAAAGCTCTTGAGGAGCAGCAGAAACAATATTTGGCATTGTGGTGCAAACCAATTTTAATAATTGCAATTCATATAGCAATTTTGAAAGTCTTGGAGGACCTAAAAGCTCAAAGGCTACACTTTCCTGTCCGTGAATTTCTTCCAGTTCATTTAACTTATCTACGGCATAATGCTGCATAAAACCGGCTCTAAAGCTTGGTTCAAGAGTAGCGTTATCTAAGGCGTTAATAATATCGTGACCTGTATTTCCACCCAATATTTCGTAAATTACGTCTTCGGCAATTTCTTCAGGAGTAACATATTCCATTTGTCCTTGTGTTGAAATTGCTTCAAACTCGCCGCGCGAAAATGTACCATTTTCACCGGTATCAATAAATATTGATTTTAAGGTTTCGCCTGATGTTGGGAAAGGTGAATCGAGTTTTAATTTTAATACATCATTTAAAGGTGTTGCCTGCTCAATGGAAACTTCAGCTAATTCAATTGCTTTACCGCGTTTTTTAATTTCTCCAAAGCATATTTTTTTCCATGCAATTGCTGCAGTTGGTTTTATTTCTTTAATAATTGCGCCTAAGGGTGTTCTTCCCATCAAAAACAAAAGCATTGTATGGGCTCCCGCAATAGATGATTTACTTAATAACACTCTGGAAGGTTTTTCTTCACTATGAGTATAAGGTATATTCAAACCCATACCACCCGTTCCGCTAGTACCAATTTTTACATAAATTTCTGTTTTTGACTCATTCATTGAATTGTATAAAATTTGAATATGCCTGATTAACTGTGGAATATACAACGTACAGATCATTTTTTCTGTTTCTGCAATAATATCCTCAATTGATGATTTTTTTTCAATAGTTTTAGTAATTGTTCTGTAAGTTGTGTAAATGTCCTGATATGCTATTCCGGTCGCTGAATTAATACAGTCAACAATAATATCGGGTTTGTACTTAGATATCATTTGATAAAGCGGCGATTCGTGTAAAATGTCAGGAGTTAATTCTTCCATAGTATCGCGCATTAATACTTTTCTTTTTACGGGATCGGCAAGTAATGCAAATCTGTCTTCATCTTTAAATTCATTTCGTACAAAAATATTTCCCCACCAGGGAACAAAATAATTATCCGGCTTATTTGGGTACTCCTTTTTTAATTGTTCTACGTATTCTTCAGCTTCCGATTGTTTTAGCGATGTTACAATAATTTGTTTTGGTTTACTTGGTAATATTTTTTTTGTTACTGCATTGCCAACTAAACCCCAAGCACCTAAAATTAATACAACTTTGTTTTGAATATCCATAAATCCTCTTAAAATAGTATTTAAACAATAATATGTGAAAATACTCTTTAGTTTAATGCAAGTCAATTAAAATAAGATTATATAATTGTTTTTTTTAATTTATTAAAATTTGTTTTAATTGCTAAAGATAAAAACCTTTGTTAACTTTAAATATCAAATAAAAAAGACTAAACCAATATGAAAGTAACTACTATATTAAACGAAAAAATGATACTACCCGATTTACAGGGTACTACAAAACTTGAAGTAATTAACGAGTTGGTCGATTTGCTAAAAGGGGACGAGCGGGTTGATGACCTTGAAGAATTACGCAGAGCTGTTTTAGATAGGGAAAAAATAATGTCAACCGGTGTTGGCAAAGGGTTTGCAATTCCTCATGCTAAAACTGATGCTGTTAATGATATGATTGCTGCATTTGGTAAAACAACTAAATTTGTTGAGTATGAAGCTTTAGATGAACAACCGGTTCATCTTGTGTTTTTACTTGTTGGTAAAGAAAATTATGTAGCCCCTCATATTAAACTGCTAAGCAGAATTTCGCGAATGATGAATAAAGAAGAATTTCGTGAAGATTTATTAGCTGCTAAAAATGCAGAAGAAATATATAATATATTTTATAAAGAAGAAGAAAAATATTTGGAAATTTAAGGAATTATGATAAAAGCAATTACAGGCACAAAAGATATTTTACCTGAAGATATAAATAAATGGTACTATGTTGAAAATTTAGTAAAAAAAGTAATGAAAAATTTTAACTATAAAGAATTACGTACTCCTGTATTTGAGGAGACGGCTCTTTTTAGTCGTGGTATTGGTGAAGCTACCGATATTGTTAGTAAAGAAATGTACACCTTTGTTGATAGAAGCGGCTTAAGTGTTACACTAAAACCGGAAATGACGGCTTCTGTTGTTCGTTCTTTTATTGAACATTCCATGGATAAAAAACAAAATTTAAACAAATTGTTTTATATCTCTCCAATGTTTAGGCAGGAAAGACCTCAGGCGGGTAGATTTAGACAATTTCATCAATTTGGTGCCGAAGCAATTGGCAGCAACGATCCTTCTTTGGATGCTGAAATGATTTTAATGGCTTATGATATTTTTAATTCTGTTGGTCTAAAAAACCTTGTTGTTAAAATTAATTCTTTGGGTGTTCCTGAATCCCGCGAAAGATATAAAACCGAATTAAAAAAATATCTGTCCGATAAAGTAGATAGACTTTCGGAAGAAAGTAAAAAAAGATTGGAAACAAATATTTTAAGAATATTTGACAGTAAGGAATATCAAGATAAAGAAATTATGATAAACGCACCAATAATTTTAGACTATCTTGATGAAGACAGCTTAAAACAATTTGAAGAAGTGAAAAAAATATTAACTGATGCTAATATTCCTTTTGAAGTTGATCCGACTTTGGTAAGGGGATTAGATTATTATACTAATACTACTTTTGAAGTTGTTAGCGGAAGTATCGGTTCACAAAGCGCATTATGCGGCGGCGGAAGATATGATTTATTGATTGAACAATTAGGCGGAAAACCAACCCCCGGAGTTGGATTTGCTGCCGGTATAGAAAGACTTTTGCTTGCATGTGAAAATGAAGGTTGTCTAAATGTACAACCGGAACCTTTAGATTTATATATTGTTAGACTGGATAATGAGCTAAAAAATCTGACTTATCAATATTCTGTAGATTTTAGAAGAAAAGGTTTTAATGTTGAAATTGATTATTTATTAAGAAGTATTAAAGCACAAATGCGGGAAGCTAACAAACTAAATGCTAAGTTTGTATTATTTGTTGGCGGCGATGAATTTAAAAATAATCAAGTTGTATTAAAAAACATGGTTTCAAGTGAACAAAAAAATATTGCTATTGAAACTTTAACCGATATTGAAAATATCTTAAGAGGATAATTTGCCACTTAAACATCCTGATTCGATTCCTAAAATACCTAAAACAAGAAATAAAAAAGCCCAGGCTGCTATTAACGCAATACCGCAAAAAAAACCGGACAAGTTAGAGTATGTATGTAAAGCTTTTTTTTATTATGATGATATGTTACAAAAGCAATATATTTCTCTATCAGTTGAAACAATTGTGGAATTTACGGCATTTTCGTACGAACTTTCTGTTGATATTGTTAGAGAAAAAAATCAAATTTATTTAGTATTGATGGGTTTATTTGCAAAACCTAATTATGCACCTCAAGTTCAACCGGCGCGTAAAGATAATTTATTTGATGATTTAATAGGCGATGTTATTATTAACGTTGTAAAACAAGACGGAAGTATTAATGCGGCTGTATTTAATTTTAATCTTGTTGAAAAGAAAATTGAATTAATTAAAGAATATTTACCCGAAAAAGAGAACAATAGATTATTTTGTAAGTTTGCAGTTGCTGTTGAAGAGTTTTCATTTTTGGATGTGTAGATAATGGGAAAAATTTATGGACGTATTCCTGTTTTAGAGGCTTTAAAAGCCGGTGTAAATTTACAGACTGTTTTTTTAGCAATTGGTATTAAAGGGCAGGTAATAGATGATATTCAAAAACAGGCAAAAATTAACAATATTCCGGTAAGCTATATTTCGCAAACAAAGATGGAAACAGTCCTTGGTAAGGTGAATTCGCAGGGCGTGTATGCTGTTCAAACAGAAATGAATTTTAGCAGCGTTGATGAAATTTTAATTAATGCTAAGAAAAAAAAATACCCTCTTATATTAATTTTAGACTCTATTCAAGATCCGCACAACTTAGGTGCTATTTTACGTACTGCGGAAGCATGCGGGGTTGACGGAGTTTTTTTAACAACACATAATTCGGCTAAAATTAATGAAACGGTTGAAAAAACTTCGGCAGGTGCGGTTTTTCATCTTAAAATTTGTAATGTTGCAAACATTAATCCAATTATAAAAGAACTTAAAAAAGAAGGATATTGGATTTTTGGCAGTATGTTGGATAATAAATCTAAAAACTATACCGAACATGATTATAAATTGCCTGCTGCTATTGTTTTAGGAAATGAAGGAAAGGGTATGCATCGATTAACTGCTGAAAATTGTGATTTTTTGGTTAAAATTCCAATGATGGGCAAAATTGAGTCGTTAAATGTGTCTGTTTCCACCGGTGTTTTGTTATATGAAGTTTTAAGGCAAAGAAATAGTTAATATAAAATTATTTATTTTAGGAATGTTAATTATGGAACTAATTGGTTTAGAAACATTATTTAAAAACAAATTATTTCGTATTCCTGATTATCAACGTGGGTATGCATGGCAAGAACCACAATATAAAGATTTTTGGGAAGATCTTATTAATTTGCAGGAAAATCGTGTTCACTATACAGGTGTGATTACTATACAAAAAATTCCAAAGGAAGCAATCAAGAATGATTCAAAAGAATATTGGCTTGTAGATGAATATAATTATAATATATACCATGTTGTTGATGGACAGCAACGTGTTACAACTTGTATTGTATTTTTACAGTGCATAATAGAAACAGTAAGAGAATTACCCGAAAATATTGGTCATAAGGATGATGCGATTTTTTTCTCTGATAATTTAACATTAAATGAAATAATAAAAAATTTTATATACATGAAAAAACCTAAAGGTGATCAATATCGAACATATAAATTTGGTTATTTACCTGATGAGAATTCCAATCAAGAATATTTACGATTTAACATTTTTAATGAATCTAATGCCTCATCCATCAGAGAGACCTTTTATACACGTAATTTAGAGGAAGCAAAAAAATATTTTCTTATACACCTAAAAGAGTTGTATAAGCAAAATGGTAAAAAGGCACTTCTTGAACAATATAAAAAAATAACGCAAAAATTTCTTTTTAATGAATATATTATTGAGGATGAATTTGATGTTTTTGTAGCTTTTGAAACAATGAATTTTAGAGGGAAAAATCTTTCCAAACTGGAATTACTAAAAAATAGATTGATTTATCTAACTACACTTTATCCTGAAAATGTACTTGAATGTGCAGACAGAAAAGCCCTTCGAGATGATATAACTAAATCATGGCAAGAAGTGTATTATCAATTAGGGAGATCTAAAATACTTTTAGATGATGATGATTTTTTAAAAGCGCATTGGATTATGAAGTTTTTGTATTCAAGAAAAAAAAGTGATGATTTTGTCAGTTTTTTATTGTACAAAAATTTTATTTCAAAAAGAGTTAATACTTATGAAGAAATTACTTGCAATAATTCTGATGAACAAATTACAAGAATTGAAGATGATGAAATTGATGTGGAAAATGATGAAGTTGATGATTTAATCAATGGTCAAGTATCTAAACCTCTTTCTCACTCAGACATACGCGAATATATTGATAGTTTAAGAACTTCTTCTATTCATTGGTTTAATTTACATTACCCATATAAAGCTGAAGATCTAAATGATGATGAAAAAAAATGGCTTGATAAACTTAACCGAATTGGAATGGGATATTTTCGACCATTAGTGATGTCTATCTTGAAAAACCAACCTCAAAATGAACAACGACTTGAAGTATTAAAGTTAATTGAACGATATATATTTATTCGATATAATATTAATCAATTAAGAAGTAATAAAGGTGATAGCGAGTTTTATAAAGCTGCTCGTGAATTTGATCAAAAAAAAATAAAAATTGAAGATATTATTTTAAAACTGAAAGACCATGAAAGTTTATCACTTGATGCAGAGAATAATCTTAATATCGATAATTTTAAGTTTTATCTTGGAAAAAAAATAAAAGATAAACCCAATGAAGGGTTTTATGGATGGTATGGATTAAAGTATTTTTTGTATGAATATGAATTAAAGAAAATGGAAGATACTGGTCAATCAAAAGTTGAATGGGGTCTTTTTATTAAAAATCCAAAAGATAAAATTTCTATTGAACATATTTATCCTCAGTCTGAAAGTGAATCTTGGGCTAAAGTTTTCAAAGACATTCCACAAAATCAGAAATGTGTTTATTGCGGTTCATTAGGTAATTTACTATTATTATCAAATTTGATAAATTCCAAGCTACAAAATTTTTCTTTTCAAGAAAAGAAAAATCCAAAAATAGATGAAAAAGGAGATTTGATTAGAAGGGGATATTGTGATGGTTCGCATTCTGAAATTGAAATCTCAATGAATTACGAAAATTGGACACCTATTGAAATCAAAAATAGAGGTTTAAGTTTATTAAAATTTTTGGAAGAACGTTGGAATATTAAATTAGGCAGTATTGAACAAAAATTAGATTTACTTTATCTAAATGAATAAATTATTACGTTTTTTAAAGTTAGATTAATGAATAATATTGCATAAGTTTATCTTAAAATTTCATGAATATGTTAACTTAATAAACACTTTACTAATTTATGCCAAATAGTTAGTTAACAATAGATAAAAACTTTGACTGAAAAATATTTTAAATATAATAATAGAAAAGGAACGAATTTTAAATTTATTAGGTTTTAAATTTCAAAAGAGTTATTTTTTGATATGAATCTTGACTTTTTTTTCAAGATTATAGTTTATGATAAATTGGAGTATAAATGAGTGACGAAATGAAGGTAGTTGAAGATTTCACACAGTCTGAATATAAATGGGGTTTTTCATCAGATATTGAAAGTGATTCTTTGGCAAAAGGATTAGATGAGGATACGGTTAGATTTATTTCTAACAAAAAAAATGAACCCGAATGGATGACAGAGTGGAGACTTAAAGCATATAGATATTGGTTAAAGATGGAAGAACCAAAATGGCCCAATGTTAAATATCCGCCAATTGATTTTCAGGATATTGTTTATTATTCGGCACCTAAAGCAAAACCGCAATTAACTAGTTTGGATGAAGTTGACCCTGAATTATTAAAAACTTTTGAAAAACTTGGAATACCGTTGGAAGAACAAAAGAAATTTGCTGGTGTTGCTGTTGATGCAGTTTTTGATTCGGTTTCGGTTACTACAACATTTAAAGAATCGTTAGCCGAGCAGGGGATAATATTTTGTTCAATTTCCGAAGCCATAAAAAATCACTCCGATATTGTTAAAAAATATCTTGGTTCTGTAGTTCCTTATACCGATAACTTTTATGCAGCATTAAATTGTGCTGTATTTAGCGATGGTTCTTTTGTGTTTATTCCTAAAGGTGTAAGATGCCCAATGGAACTTTCAACTTATTTTAGAATAAATAATCAGGATACAGGCCAATTTGAGAGAACTTTAATAATTGCCGAAGAAAATGCTTATGTAAGTTATTTGGAAGGCTGCACGGCACCTATTAGGGATAATAACCAGTTACATGCTGCCGTTGTTGAACTTATTGTGTTGGATGATGCCGAAATAAAATATTCTACTGTACAAAATTGGTACCCCGGTGATAAAGAAGGTAAAGGCGGTATATATAACTTTGTTACAAAACGTGGAATTTGTAAGGGGAAAAATTCTAAAATATCATGGACACAAGTTGAAACAGGCTCATCTATAACTTGGAAATATCCAAGTTGTATTTTGCAGGGTGATAATTCGGTTGGCGAATTTTATTCGGTAGCCGTTACAAATAATTATCAGCAGGCCGATACAGGTACAAAGATGGTGCATATTGGTAAAAATACAAAAAGTACAATTGTTTCAAAAGGTATTTCTGCCGGAAGAAGCAATAATACATATAGAGGTCTTGTAAAGGTTGGCAGTAATGCAACCGGTGCACGAAATTATTCGCAATGTGATAGTATGTTAATGAGTGATAAATGTGGTGCTCATACATTTCCTTATATTGAAGTAAATAACAATTCTTCGGTTGTGGAACATGAAGCGACAACTTCAAAAGTAAGCGATGACCAGATATTTTATTTAAATCAGCGCGGAATTACGACCGAAGACGCAGTTAATTTAATTGTTAATGGTTTTTGTAAAGAAGTGTTTAACGAACTTCCTATGGAATTTGCCGTAGAAGCTCAAAAACTGCTGGCTATAAGTTTAGAAGGCAGTGTTGGTTAATTATTAATTAGAAAAATATTGAGGAACATATAAATGTTACAAATTAAAAATTTACATGCAAATATTGATGGAAAAGAGATTTTAAGAGGAATAAACTTAAATGTTAATGCGGGTGAAGTTCATGCTATTATGGGACCTAACGGAAGCGGTAAAAGTACATTAGCTAATGTTTTAGCCGGAAATACCAATTATGAAGTTACAAGCGGTGAAGTTATTTTAGACGGTAAAAATTTACTTGATCTTAGTATTGAAGACAGAGCTTGCGAAGGAGTGTTTTTAGCTTTTCAGTATCCCATTGAAATACCAGGAATTAGTAATGCTACATTTTTAAAAGCTGCTGTTGAAGCAATCAGGAAATATAATAATCGGCCGGAATTAAAACCTAAAGAGTTTTTAGATTTAATGAGACAAAAAGCTGCAATATTAGGAATGGATGATAAATTAATAAGCCGTTCGGTTAATCAAGGTTTTTCAGGCGGCGAAAAAAAACGAAATGAAATTTTTCAATTATTGATGCTTAATCCAAAACTTGCAGTACTTGATGAAACTGATTCAGGATTAGATATTGATGCCCTTAAGGTTGTATCCAATGGTGTAAATATTTTTAGAAATGAAAATAACGGAGTAATTGTAGTTACGCACTATCAAAGATTGTTAAGTTATATTGTGCCTGATTTTGTTCATGTATTATCAAAAGGAAGAATTATAAAATCGGGTACAAAAGATCTTGCGCTGGAACTTGAGGAAAAAGGTTATGATTGGATTAGTGACGATATTGATTCTGTTGTAGAAATAAATGCTTAAAGAGGAGAATAATAAAATGGAAAATACCTCTATTCAAGCAGGATTAAAAGAATATTTGGTTAATAATTTTAACGACTATCATAAATTGTTAAATGGTATTTCAAATACTTTTTTTGGAGAAGCAAAAAAAGAATATTTTGAAAATCTTAAGGTAGGAAAATTTCCGACTTTAAAAACAGAAGAATGGAAATATACTAATATAAATGCTATTGTTAAAGATAACTTCATTCCGGTCGGCTTATTTAAACAAGATAAAATTAGTGGTTCAGATGTAAATAAATATTTTTTTACCAGTTTTGATTCTATAAAACTTGTTTTTGTTAACGGTGTTTTTGACGAAAAACTTTCGGACTTAACAAAAGTGCCTAATGATGTTGTAATTAAAAATCTAAATAAAGCCTTGTTGGAAAACAAAAAACTTGTTGAAGTTCATTTTAATAAATTGGTTAAAAAGCCCGATTTGTTTAACGTTATAAATAATACTTTTGCCAATGACGGTTTGTTTATTTATGTACCAAAGGGTAAAGTTGTAGAATTACCGGTTCAGGTTTTATTTTTAAGCGGAAACGAAAACGAAAAAGTGCTTTCATTGCCCCGTAATATGGTTTTTGCCGATACAAATAGCGAATTAAATTTAATTGTTAATTATCATGGTTACGGCAAAAGCAGTTATTTGAATAATGTTTTAACAGAAGTTTTTGTTGATGATGACGCACGCGTTAATATTTACACAGTGCAGGATGAAAATGAAAATGCATTTCATATTGAAAAAACAGAAGTTTATCAAAGGAAAAGAAGCATTTTTAGCAATTATACTTTTACTTTTGGCGGTAAAATAATACGTAATGATATTGGCTCCGATTTACAGGGCGAAAATATTGAATGTCATTATTTTGGCCTTTCTCTAGGAAAAGGGGAACAACATATTGACAACCATACTTTTGTTGACCATGCAAAACCAAACTGCATGAGTAACGAATTATATAAAGGTATTTTAGATGACCGGTCGCATGGAGTATTTGCAGGCAAAATTCTTGTTCAACGTGATGCCCAAAAAACTAACGCTTACCAGTCTAATAAAACTGTTCTGTTAACAAAACAAGCCATAATAGATACACAACCGCAATTGGAAATATTTGCCGATGATGTAAAATGTTCGCATGGTGCAACTGTTGGGCAGCTTGATGCAAATGCTTATTTTTATATTAGATCAAGGGGTGTAAGTGAAAATTTGGCCAAATCGATGCTTATACGAGCCTTTGCTACCGATGTTATGGAAAATGTAAAAATTGAAGGTTTGCGAAACGAATTAAATCATAAAATTTTTGAACATTTACAACAAACTGAAATTTAATATGGAAATCATGCAAAGTAATACAGACGTGTTAACTGAAAAACGAAAATTTGATCTTTCCGAAATAAGGGCAGATTTTCCTATTCTAAAAAGAATTGTAAATGGAAAACCATTGGTTTATTTGGATAATGCCGCCACAACTCAAAAACCTCAGCAGGTTATAGACGCCGTAACTTATTTTTATACTTATGAAAATGCAAACATTCATAGAGGCCTGCATTTTTTAAGCGAACTTGCTACGGATTCCTACGAAAGAGCAAGATTAAAAATTAAGGAGTACTTAAATGTAATGAGTGCTTCTGAAATTATTTTTGTTAAAGGCGCAACCGAAGCAATAAATTTACTTGCCACCAGTATGTTCCGAGCAGGATGGTTAAAAGATAATGATGAAGTTATTGTTACACATATGGAACATCATGCAAATATTGTGCCTTGGCAATTGCTTAATGGTGATAAAGGGGTTAAGTTAAAGGTTATTCCCATTACCGATGAAGGAGAATTGTGTATTGATGAACTTGAAAATATGATAACCGAAAAAACTAAACTTATTTCAGTTGTTCATACTTCCAACGCATTGGGCACTATTAATCCCGTTAAAAAAATTGTGGAAATTGCTCATAAATATAACATCCCTGTATTATTGGACGGTTCGCAGGCCATTCCTCATGAACGTGTTGACGTACAGGAATTGGACTGCGATTTTTACGTCTTTTCGGGTCATAAAATTTTTGGTCCTACCGGAATTGGTGTATTATATGGTAAAACCAAATATTTAAACGAACTTCCTCCTTACCAAGGCGGGGGTGATATGATACGAACAGTTACATTTGAAAAATCGACTTTTGATGATTTACCTCATAAATTTGAAGCCGGTACGCCAAATATTGCCGGTGGAATTGGTCTTGGTGCTGCAATTGATTATGTAGCTCAATTTAATTCCATCGATTTAATAAATCACGAACAAAAATTGCTAAAATATGCATCCCAAAGAGTTTTAGAGGTTGATGGTTTAAGAATTATTGGCACTGCAAAAAATAAATCATCGGTTCTTTCTTTTTATATTGACGGAATTCATCCTTACGATATTGGTACTATAATAGATACCGATGGTATTGCCATTAGAACCGGTCATCATTGCACGCAGCCTCTAATGAAAAGGTTTAACGTTCCTGCTACTGCACGGGCTTCTTTTGCTTTTTATAATACTATGGAAGAAGTGGATGTGTTTGTTACAAGTTTGAAAAAAATTAAAAAAATGCTTTCTTAGTGGAGTAATTAAAATGGATAAAGGTTTTTTAGAACAGGAAGTTATTAAAGCTTTAAAGGAATGTTATGACCCTGAAATTCCTGTTGATATTTATGAACTTGGATTAATTTACAAAATTAAAATTGATGAAGACGCTAACGTATATCTTAAAATGACTTTAACTTCACCGGGATGCCCTGTTGCAGGTAGTTTACCCGGAGAAGTTAAAGAAAAAGTTAAATCGGTTAAAGATGTAAAAGACGTTTATGTAGATTTAGTTTGGAATCCCCCTTGGGATAAAGATATGATGAGCGATGAAGCAAAAATAATGCTCGATTTGTTTTAAGCCATATTTTGCAATCAAATAGGAAATAATTATTTAATATATGCAACCCCACTTTGGGGATTGAAATTATTTGAATTTTTTTTATTGGTTAATGATGTAACGCTTTCAGCATTATTAATAATTATATCAATTATTAAACATCTGAAAAACCCTGTAAGGGTTTCATCTCAGTAGCCAAATCATCACTAAATTTGAACAACCCCGGCGGGGTTGCATATAAAAATTAAAAAAATAAATAAAAAATTAATTATTAAGTGATATCAAGGTGGAATGAATTTCGTACAACAAGTAAAGTTCTATTTGTCAAAAAGCTTAATTGTAGGTCGAACTTCACAAACTCTGTTAAAACTGGAGAATTACTGCAAATCAGAGAAAACGAACATGTAACTCCGCTGGAGTTATGGGGAATGGTGGGGGTGGTATGGTTACAAACATTGCACTTCTCCGAAGTGCCTCATTGAAATAGTTATAGGTTGAAATACTTTATAGTAATATGTTACGATGTGGTTTTAATCCCAGAGGGATGGCATGATTATAGCAAAATCAGGAAAACAATCGTAAAAACCCCATAGGGGTGACATGATGTGTTACAA
Source organism: bacterium (assembly GCA_043805435.1). Classification (GTDB taxonomy): domain Bacteria; phylum Bacteroidota; class Ignavibacteria; order Ignavibacteriales; family Melioribacteraceae; genus JAEXOD01. Next base: position 5,004 of record JAZDHY010000098.1, on the reverse strand, counting down.
TGCAATAACCGTTATTTGATATTTATATCCAATTTTTACGCAGTCTTTGAAGGCTGGTTTATTAAACTTTTAGGTTAGGGTTATTTAAACCAAAGATTTTTATAAAATAGAGAGTTAAAATTAAATACATCTTAGATTATATGAACAATTAAATTGTTCAAAAATTGGGCTTTGGCCCTATATTTTATCAACAAAAAAAAAGAAATGGAGAATCCATGTTTAATATAAAAAAACAGCCTCTTTACGATAAAGACGCCGTTCAGCCTATGCGTGATGAAGTAGTTTATGTTGGTTTTGAAGAACTGACAACTGCCGAATCAGTAGAGGTTGCTTTTGAGCAAAACAAAGATAAAACAGTTTTGTTTTTTATAAATTCAGTTTGCGGGTGTGCTGCCGGAAGTGCCAGACCAGGTGTAACTGCTGCAGTACAGCATGATTTAATTCCGGATAAATTGTTTACGGTTTTTGCCGGACAGGACAGAGAATCTGTTGACTATTTACGTACTAAATATTTAAGTCGTGTTGTACCTTCTTCTCCGTCAATGTTTTTATTTAAAAACGGTGAATTGGTTTTTGCTTTACCCCGTTTAAATATTGAAGGTTTTGAACCGGAAGCAATAGCATCATTATTAAATACTGCATTTGACGAATTTTGCACTAAACAAGGCCCTTCAATTACAAACGAAAAATATGAACAGCTTGTAAGTGCTCGTGTTTGCGGTTCATCTATTCCACTAAACTCGGTAAATTAATTTATGAAATTCAGCACTCAAGAAGAATATTCTATTAGATTATTATTACGAATTGCAAAATTCCATAAACTTGGAATGAGTCTTACAATACCGGAAATTAGCAAAGCCGAAGGTTTAACACAGCATAATGCTGCTAAATTATTACGCTTGTTGCGTATTGGAGGATTTTTAGAAAGTGAACGTGGTTCAATTGGAGGTTATACTTTAGCCAAAAAACCAAACGAAATTAAACTTTCCGATGTGTTAAATACAATTGGTGGCCGACTTTTTGACGATTCTTTTTGTAATACTCATGCCGGAACTAATGATATTTGTAGTAATTCAATTGAGTGCTCTGTTCGTTCATTATGGCGTGTTATTCAAACTTCAATCGATAATGTTTTAAAAGATATTTCGCTGGAAGAACTGATGGAAAGCGAAAACAGCTTTTTTGATAAATTTGAAAATTTGGAACAGTCTGCAAAAAAATAATTAATAGGGGAGAGTAAAATCTCCCCTAAACTTAATAAATTTATACACAAAATCAGTATCATCAGGGTTCAAAAGAAAATAGAACACAGATTACGCAGATGGAACAGATTTACACAGATAAAGAATTTACAAAAAAAAATCAGCGTTAATCAGTACAATCAGCGTTCAAAAGTAAATCATAGAACACAGATTACGCAGATGGAACAGATTTAAACAGATAAAACCTAAAGATGCTTTTATAAAATTAATACCAATGTTCCCACTTCCACAATATTAAATAATTCTATTACTTCTTGGTTATATAAACGTATGCAGCCATGACTTGCGGGCGTACCTAAAGCCGATTCGTTATTAGTGCCGTGTATATAAATAGCCCTGTAAAATGTATCTACAATTTTGTTGTTTTTATTTCGCCCTTTATTAATTCCGGGTTCACAACCTTCCAACACTAATAAACGTGTAGTAACATCATCTGTAATATCGGCAGGGTAGTTATCACCTTTTTTGTATATTCGGGCTGTTTTGTCGGTTATGCGTTTTCTTTTAAATACTTGGCCAATATCCGCACCCTCTCCAATTTTATTGCTAATTTTTAACAATCCAAACGGTGTTTTACCGCTACCTGAAACAGCTTCAAAACCTGAACCGTTTTTACCGGTGCTTATTACAAACTCTTTTGTGATTTTTTTATTTTTAATTATAAACATGGTTTGAGTTTTTGTATCAACATAAACAAATTGGTCATTAATTAATTTTGTATATTTATTAATATATGTGTACAACTCATCAATTTTTGTGTTTGTTAAACTTTGGGCAATAATTGGGTAGTTTAACAAAACTATACCAACTAAACTTAATACAAATAGAAATCTTAATTTTTTATACATATACGTTTCTCGAATAAATAAATTATTAATCGTTATATCAATATTGTCTAAAAACATTCAATTGTACTGTAAAAATACGGAATTAATTTGAATGATAATTAAATTTCTTAAGTGGTTAACAATTATTTTGTGGCGAGTTATTGGTTTATAATAATCAAAATTCCAATATGGAATGATGCAAGAAAAGCAGCGGGGAAAAACAAAAATTTTTACCCGCTGTTGGGTAGCCGCAGCTGTTTTAAAACAGCCCGAATATTAATCTTTTATTAAACGTATAGAAAGTCCGAACTGCTTTGGGAGATCGCCATTATAACAATATGTTGCATAATGAAATACTGCACGAAACCATCCATCTGCGGCAGTAAATTGATCCGAACTCCAATAACGGCTGGCATATTGAAAATAACTGAATAAATTGGTAGTTCCATCCCGTTCGCCGGCACCTAATGCAGTAAATCCGCTCTGATTATTTGCGCCTGTGTTAGGGTCTTGCCAATGCAACGTTCCGGTTTCTTTCATTTTTGCTCCGGCTAAATCTTCACCGCCAAGATAATTTATTAATATAGTCCACTCTGCATTTGTTGGTACATGCCATCCTTCAGGTGCTATATTACGACTATCGGATGCAGCATACCAATTATATAAAACCCCATATGTTGCAGAAATTGTCGGATCATTATTATAATTGCTATAAGCACTTGTTGTAAGACTACTCCATACCGGATTAGTTACAACTAAGGGGATTGGATCACCATTTCTGTAGTGGGTAACTTTTAAGTTTTCACGCAGCCACACTTGTGTGCCGATTGTTACAGAATGATATACATTTCCGTCTATATCGGTTACAGTTCCATCATTAACTTGTAAAGTGGTAAATGAAATAACATTACCGTAACCTGTACCCGCGTTATTAGTTGCATAAGCACGAGCATAATATTTTGTATTTGCAGCCAGGCCTGTAATATTACTAACATATGTACCTTTACCTGAGCCGTCTGTTGTTTTATAATCGGAAATAGTAGGAGTTACACCTGTACTCCAGCAAACACCTCTAGCAGTTATTAATGAACCTCCATCGGACGTAATGCTGCCGCCCGAAGCTGCCGAAGTTTGACCAATAGCTGATGAGCCGGTAGTAGTTAATATAGGAATTGTTGTGGTAGATTCTGTTGTCGAATCCTTTTGACATGAAAAAATTCCAACCACTAAGAGTAATATTATTATTTTTTGCATACTTTTTTGTAAATACATAATTATTCCAGTTACTGTTAAAATAGGTAATATACGCAGCGTTAAATTAATTTAATGATTATATAAAACAAAAAATTATTGCGTGAATGGTCAATAACGAGTGTGAGCGTTACAAAAATATAAGAAAACCTAAACTTATCCAATTATCTTTAAATAAAAATCAAGTATTTCATTTTCAAGTTTTGCTGTTATATTAATAAAATCAGTATAATCTCCCGAGATATGTGCTTTATCAAGAGAAGCGTAATATTCTAACCTGTTTTCTTTTTTTATTATTATCGGGAGATAACCGTTTTTCATTAATTCAAAATTTAATAATAGTCTTGCAGTTCGTCCGTTACCGTCAACAAATGGATGTATTTTTACAAATATTGTATGTAATAGTGCTGCTTTTTCTAATGGGTGACTGTAATTATTATTATGTACGTCAATTAATGCATTCATCTGTTCAGGTACAAATAAAAAATCAGGCGGAATAAACTTTGCACCGGTTATTACCACGTTACTTTTTCTATAAATTCCGGCATTTTTATCATCAATATTTTTTAAAACCAAATTATGAATATTTTTAATCTGCCATTCGGTTAGGGGTTCCTTATTTTTGATAATATCTTCAACATATAAAATAGCTTCACGATGGTTAATAACTTCAAAATGTTCTCTTATACTTTTTCCGCCAATAGTAATTCCTTCCATTACAACTTTTGTTTCTTGAAGTGTTAGTGTATTTCCTTCAATTGCATTCGAGTTGTACGTCCATTCCAGAATTAAATTTTCCCTTAAACTTTGTAAAGTATATTCGGGAAATGGTTTTTTAGAGTTTAAGAGTTTTATTTTTTTGTCAATTTCTTCAAAAAACATTTTTTACCTTTTTTATTTTTACTTTACATCATCAAACAAAAATAACACATTAATATTATTATATCATAATTATTTTTATTTGGCAGCAAAAAAATTGCCAATATTTATTGTTCTTTCCCATTATTTAGTTATTTTTGTTATAAAATAAAATTACGGTTTTAGGCGGAAAATATATTGGTATATTTGTTTTAATTTCTCTCCTAAAAAGGCATTAAAAATATTAAAAATGGTAATAAAAATTTGGCAGGGTAAAAAATGGAATTACAATGTTATTTTTGTGGAAATACCGATACAATTACAGTAACAAAAAGTAAACTTAGCGAAATGACAAAAAATATTATAGTAGGGAACACGGGTATGGTTAGACCGGAATTTTTTGTTATTATATCAAAAACTTTAATTTCAAGTATTTATAAAATTGTCGAATTTATCGGTTTAAAATCTAAAAATAATACAACATTGTATGTATATTGTAAAAAATGCGGTGCTTATAAAAAGATTGAATAATTATTATTAAATAAATTGGGGCTTCAATTAACTATCGTTTTCCCGACGTCAGGAAAACGATAGAAATGCACAAAAAGCATTAATCCATTGGTATTAAATTATTAGATTTCATTGTAAAAACTTATAATAACATTGAGAGGCTGTCTCAAAAGTGGTAAATCAGGGCTTTAACCCAATAATTTTTAATTATTATATCCCCAGTATAAATATTTGTTGTATTTACAAAACTAATATATAGCAAAGCAATTACGCTTTATATTCCCCCTCTATTTCCA
>JAZDHY010000097.1:0-27957 GCA_043805435.1 bacterium | reverse complement strand
TTCCTTATTACCCTCAAAGAACTCTTGAATGATATCTCTTTCGGGGGAAAAAGCAGTCTCTTTTGTTGACTGCACTATTAGTTTGCGGATTAAATTATAAGCTATAAACGCCGAAACTAGTTCTTTTTCTACAATGTTTTCGGTTTTTCCTCTTAATATATTTATATCCATTATTGTCTTTACTTCTCGTATTGTTATTTCGATATCCCATCGGGTAAAATATTTCAATATTATGTCTGATTTTGGTATATTTTTATTAAGTATTGTTGTATATATTACCATTGGCCTCGTTCCATCAAGAGATAAGAATTCTAATCTCCTTAATACAATTTCTTCCGGCAGCTTTTCCTCTTCAGGCAACCAATCTGGTTGTCTAGTTCTTTTTATTTCTATTATTTCATCGCCTTCTGCTATTTGCCTTATTACTTTATAATTTCGCTTGCGCTTGCCCGGAACAATTATATCAAAATTCTTTTCCCTTGCCAAAGAAAATATTGCAAACGTATTATATAAATCATCGGCCAACAGTACACTTTTGGATGGTATACTGTTAATTAGTTTATAAATTAGTGATAGCTCTGATTCATGTCTATTAGCCAACATATAATCATGGATAATTCCATTTCCTTGTTGTATTATTGCTTGTATTATTCCTTTTGGATATGCTTCCTGATATATTGCATCTGTCCTTTTGGAATCATATGTTTCTCTAAGTTCTTTTGTGTCTTGCATTTGCACATATGTTCCATCTGTTAAATATGTTGGCATGCCATACCAAACAACATTTGAATCCGTATTTGCCGTGGTTTTCTTAAATATTTCTCGCATTAGTCCTATGTCTACACGTTTTCTTGCTTTTGAATATGCTGCTGTATTATCTGATATGTTTATTATTTTACTCTTTGAAACTTTAATTTTATACTTCTTCTTGGGACCTTTTCTCACACTTAAATCTTTTTTATCTTCCTCTTTTTCTTTTTCACTCGATTCAGCCGCTTCTTTAAGTACTCTTTCTTTTTGTTGTTCATGTATATGCTGAAATATATTTACTGAATTTTCTAATGTTTTATCTGACATCGTTGATGAATAAACCATTGCTAGAATTGTATTTTCCGTTGAATATACTCTGTCTCTGGTTCCTTCTTTTTTATAATTATCAATTACTTCAAATGGGAATACGCTCCATAAACTTTTTAGATAATCAACACGAAGAAATTCCTTTATTTGATTACTTTTTAATAATGATTCATTTGGTGTCATTTCGTCTCTCTTTTGTTTTCACAAATATAATCATTATTTCTATTATTTCCTAAGTTAGTGCCATTAGTCTGTCAGCGGCCGAAAATTCACCGTTTACAGAGGGTAAGCATACAATACCGTCTTCGTCAGCTAATTTATCAAATTGTTTTATTGTTTGTATTAAAGCTCTCGCTTCATCGGCCAATTCCATATTTTCATCACTTTCAGCCGGCCATTTATATCCCAACGAACGAGCTATAGCTACCTGTAAAGGGTTATCCGCTTTTATTGGGTTTCCATGAAATAACCATTGTGTTGGGTCATCACTATATGGTTTGGGTAAACCGTTTGGATATTTTTCAGCTGCAACTTTTTGCCAATGCTCCAAATTAAAGTTGATTCTGGGGAAAGTTGCTTCAGACACACTTAATTTTTGATTTAGTTTACGTAAATTTTCTCTAAACTCATTTGTTTTTGCATACTCCCATATAGCTAATAAATTTTCTTCTTTCTCTGGAACGATCATTGCTCCATTACGATCCCATGCCTCACCGAATGAAATCGTTGCCGGAGTTTTAGCCATCCGGACTACATATATTCCTTTTCTATTCCAATATTTTACATTACGAATACTTGCACCTGGTACCTTCAGTAATTCACCTTTACCACCTTGCCAAAACAGAATATGCTCTCTTCCGGCAAATTCTTTAGTTTCTTCAAATGAGTTCAGCTCATAGATCCAATCTTTGGTGACAGGAAGCAACTCCCAAAACATAAACTTAAATCGATTTCCATCACCTGTATCTGTTCCTGCCAAAGCATTGGCGAATTTTCCAAGGAGAGATTCTGTTTTTAATATTTCGATTGAAACAATTGAATCCGGATTTTTTAATTGATTTAATTGATGAACATAACTTCCGCTAACAAATTTAATCGCTATATCTTTTTCGGATGCACTAACATAAGTTGAGACATCTAACCCATAAAACACATGTTCTGTTTTTGGTTTTTGATTTTGGATGCTAATTAACATTACATTAAAATCCCACATGGGGGTTTGAAAACTTTTCACACCTAATTTTGCTACAATACTCCAACTATTTTTGTTTATCAATTTTTCTCTAAATTGTCTATATGTCGTAAGGAAAAGCCAATTTTGTGGAATAACACAACACGAAATTCCATTGTTTTCGTTATACTTAATCATTTTTTCCAAAAATACTGTAGCTAAATCACCCTTTGCTTTTGGATAAAATTTTTCACAATATTGTATAACTATCTCAGCTTGTTTTCCTCTCGACAAATATGGAACATTTGTAATTTGCAAGGTATATTTTTTAGCCAACAACTGGCCCGCTTTAGCAATGCCTGCCGCAACAACTCCAATTTCTGTTTGTTCATCACCAAATTCACTTAACAAAGCTTTATTTAATAAAGGGTTAAGTTCTTCAAAACTAGCGGTAAAAACATCGGCTTTAATTGTTGAAGGGTCTAAAAGACTTCCAAGTTCTGGAGCTAATTGAAAATGGTCATAAAGTACTTTCATACCGTTTTCCGCTCTTGATTTTTGAACCGGGTCTTTAATTCCACCGGCTAATTTTACCCAATCTTCTTTTTTTCCTTTTGGCGCAACTCCACTACAAGCCAAATTCATTTCAGGCAAAATTTTATAATGCCCGCAAAATTTCCACGCCGTTAACGCAAGGTTAAATGCCGCAATTTGTGTACACCGGGGGTCTATTTCAAGTCCGTGTAAATTTTCTAAAATCACTTTATCGGTGGCTTCTTCTTTGTTTATGTTTTCTTCAAACATCCTTAAATTAACAAAAACAGTAAATAGGGATACAAGAAAATGTCCCGATCCCATACAAGGATCAAGAGATGTTATTTCGGCAGTTTTATCCGGCCAACCTTCAAAACTTCCGGCCGCGGGTTTTCCATCATCAAACGTTCGTAAATATTCAAAACTAATAGGCGGAGTAACTCCCGGATTTCTACTTACCCACCACGCTCCTAAAGTATTATCAATTAAAAAGTGGACCATATAAGGTTCGGTAAAAAGTTGTGTAACGGCGGGTAATTTTTCTCCATTAATTTTATCGCCGCTTGCGTTAATTTTTGCTTTTGCCTCACTTTGCCAAAACTGATACACCCACCCGAGAGCATCATCGGCCACAAATATTTCCGTCTCTAAACCATCTAATAAACTTTCAAGTTTAATCCTGTCTTCCGCAGCATATTCTATTTTCATTAAAGGGTCGTTTACCTTAAAAATAGCGGGTAACATTTTAGAGGCGTAATTTGCGGCCGCGTTCCATTTATCTCCATCACCTTCTTCTTTTGCCAGCTCTTCACATTCCGCCATTGTAACAGGCACACCATCAGGATGGATTAATAATCCGTTTGCTTCCAAAAACTTTGCAAAAAGCATTTTATGCCAATATTCGTAAGCCAATTCATAAGCCAACCGGTCAATTTGCTGTTGTCCGTTAGTTAAAAGTTCATCACCCAATAATCTTGCTTTATATCTAAGTCGGTTACGCAATATTTTTTGTTCAGCGGACATATGAACAAAAGGAGACTCGGCATTAACTGCAAAACTAACAAGAGCATTGCGAGCACCGTTTTCCGCCATCACTCTTGCTTTTATTATAATTGATTCTAACTTATTACGTTGTTGTGTGGTAAGTACTGCCATAACCTTTTTCTCTTTGTTTTAATCAACTAAACTAATTTATTTAAGTATAATCGATTTCCCGTTTTTAATTAATTTATCTAATTTTGTTTTAATTTCGTGTATGTATATTTCAATATCTTCGGTTGTATTAATAGTTCGTCTGGGTAATAAAAATGTTTCGGCTTCGGGTACTGAAAACTTTATAGAATCTTCCATTGCCGATTCAAATTGGCTTAACAACGCAGCAATTTTTGTTTCCCAACCCGTCATAGGTACTTGCAATAATTCGTTTTTAAGTGTATTTGCGTCTAGTGCTTTTATTTCCGGTTTTTTAAGTAATTGATGTTTGGCAAGGATAGAATGTTTTTGTGTTTGATGAAGTTTTACAAAATATTCATTAGCCTGTAAATCATTCATTTTCAAATCGTATAAGGTTATATATTTTTCCTTTAATTCATTTAATCTTGCTTTTAATTTATCAACAATTGCTAATAATTTGGGCTGAATAGGATCGGGTTCCATTAAAATTAAACGATTTCCTTTTATGGCTTCAATTTCATCAAGCAATGGATCAACATCCGGCAAAGATGAAGCATGTTTTGCTAAATCGTTTAATAAAATCCATTGAGGTTCACGTTTATTAATTAATTCAAGCTTATTTTTCCACTCAAAATATTTAGCTTTTAAGTCCGCTTGTTCTTCAATAATCCGCAGCAACCTTTCATTACCGTCTAAATTTTCAATTTCTTTAATAAATTGGATGTTAATCGGTTCAGGTTTAGGAGCATCGCCACTTATTCCGGCAGCTAATCCTTTTAATTTATCTAATAAACTATTCGAGTGCAAAAATTCTTCACCCGGTTTACACATAATCTCAATTTCTTGATATAATTTTCTTAGTTTAATTTTTTCGGATGCCGAGATAGTATGAATTTCTTTTTTGAAAACCACGTTTGCAATTTTTGATTGATTAACTAAAGGCTCCGATGCTGATATATGCTCTGTATTTTTAAGCATTATAATAATTGTATCAATAGCATCCTGGCTCCATCCATAAGGCGACTTTGTAAAATAATTTCGTATTTCTTTTCCCGAAATGTTATTATTACCTATTAAACGGAGGATTTCTATTGCCATCGGGTGGTCTTTAGGTTCTTTATCCCATAAAATTTTCTTTAACGCGTCGGGTTCACCGGCAATAGCTTTTATTAAAGCCCTATCCCAATCTTTATAATCTCCTTTACTTCTAAATTCGGGGAACTGTCTATCGGCAATATTATTAAGAGCTTCATCAATGTTGGCTTTTGTGTCACCAACTTCAACTTTATTTCCGCCGGCTAAATATACAATGGAATCATTACATATTTTTTCAACAATATCTTCAATTGTTTTATTAGCCATTTCTTTACGCGTTTCCATACTTTTTTTGGCTTGTTCGCCTTCAGGTGTTGAAGGAAGCCCTTTGGCTTGAATTGTTAAATCGGCAGCTATATATTTAATAATTTCCAAACGCAATTCCGTATCGCGTAATTTTCTAACAAAAGTATATGCCAAGGGTTTATCGGCTCCTTCAGCTCTAATTTCGTTTAACACTACAATTTCATTTTCAAACCAACCGTCGCGAATCCAAATATTAAGTTTATTTTCCAAATTGGGTTTTTCCGTTTTGTCCCAAATTTCAAATTCTCTTCTTTGTTTTGAATTGCCATGCTGAATATTAATTGTTTTGGTTTTATCCTTAAAAAATCTATTAATTTTATCTTTTCTAATTTGTTGAATTTTATCATCACCGGAATTATTAACTTTAACAGCGTGGGTTGTATATTCTTGTTCCCACTCGGCCCCAACTTTTGTTTGTAATTTATATTCATCATTAACAAGCATAAGAACTTTTTCATCAACCATTTTTTTAATAAGTTCTTTTACTTTATTTCGTATGATGTCCGATGATTCATTTAAGTTTTCAATAAGTAAATCGGCAATAGTAACTTCATCCGATTTTAATATTCCACCGGGTAAATCATTTGGCAACTGATCAATTAAAAACACAACACTTAATATACGTCCCTCTAAAAGTGAATCGCCACCTTTAACCTTACGTTCTTGTATAATATTGTTTGTTTCATTTAATAATAAAGCGTTTTGTAAAAGCTGTTGCTGCTTTTGTTCAAATATAAAATCCGCCGGAACAACAACCCCCAGTTCTTTTTCCGCTACATGTTTAATACTCTCATCAACTATTCTAAGTTGGCTTCTAAGCTGTCCGGAAGTACCGGCGGTATCAATTGATTGAAGAATTCTTTTCCAAAATTTCCGTGTAGCCGGTAATATTGGATAATCGGCAACAAGTGTATTTCTTTCACTTGTAACATAACCAAATTCGGTACCCGATAAATTGCGCGATATTTCGCCCAATACGGATTCCAGTTTGTTATTAATTGTAGCAACTACTGATGGTTTTTTCTCTAATACGGTTTTTCTTGTAACAGTTTCAACATCAGTATCCGATAAGGAAACTTTTATTGTAAAACGATCTTGCAAAGGTTGTAAAAACGGTGTTTCGGAAAGTGCGTTTTGACCTGTACCAACAAGTAAAAATTTACTATCAAAATTACTGCAAATATCCTGCGCAAGATTTTGAATATCTATTGTTTTATTACCATCGGTTCCAATAAATTGTTGTACCTCATCCAAAACAATTATAGTACAAGGGACTTTATCCCCAAATGTTAATGGCAAAACTTCATTTTTTATTGTATCAATTAATTCTTGCCGGCTTATATTATCAACTCTTTTGAAATTTGCCTTAAAATTTTCTTTTACTTTTGCTTCATTTTCGGCAAATTCCGGTTTTAATTGTAATACAGCTTTTGCCAGTGTTGAGGATACAAAAAGATTTTCATATTCTTTTCTAAAATCTTTGCCCTGAGTTTCTATAATAGTTTTAAGGTCGTCATAAACACCTTCTTGTTTTGCCCAATAAACAAACTTAAAATGATGATACTGAGGCGGAAGGTCAAGGGCGTTAAGGAATAACTGTAAAAACGAATATCTAATATCCGCGGATGGAAAGTCTTTAAGTGTACCCGAAACAGTAAGTTTACCAATAAGTTTTTGTTTTCTATCTAATTCCACCATTAAATCTTTTATATCCGTTGGCAATGGTTTTAACGTTCTTGCGGTATCCCCGTTAGGGAAAACAAAATCTTCCCATAAATATCCAAGTATTTTTACCAGATGTGATTTACCGCTGCCAAAAAAGCCGCTTACCCAAGCCGCCGGTTGTTTGGGTTGGTTAATATGTTTAAGATAAGTATCCAAAATTCTATAAATACCGTTTTGGTATTCGCCTTCACAAACAAATGTTTTAATTTCATGTCTAAGAATCTTCAACCCTTGGTCATCTTTAGCGGTGTTAATTTCTACTACGCCATCGTTAATAAGATTATTTTCAGAAGGATTAAGAGTAAACAGTTCATTATTTTTCATAATCAAAATCTCCTATGCAATAATTGGTCGTGCCAAATAACTCCAGCCATCTCTGGCATCTAACAATCTATAACTATTTTTTTCATATTCACCCGGAAAAAAAACAAGTACCCTACCATTAAATGAATTGGCTATTCCGTCCAAAACTGAAGATAACCTTACAAATCCAAATAACGAGGATACATCTTTAAGTACAATTAATGTATTATTATCTGTTCCAAGTTTATTAAGCTCTTTAATGCAATGGTTAATTGCGTAATTTTTAAATTCCGCTTCAAGTTGATCCACAAAACCATCAGGATCCATAAAGTACTCATCTCTATATTCATGATTTGCCATCCAAATGGGGAACACATTCTTAACGGAGATCTCAATCCACCGTTTTCCCGCTTTAACAGCTACAGCTTCAAAATCACCTAAGCGTAATTCGATTTTCCTTTGTTCGGCGGGGTCATAAACAAGAAACCACATCCGTTCTTTCCCCGATAGCGAAGTAGTCCAAGGTTCGCGAAGCACAATATCAAAAGCTGTTAAAAGACGATCTACTAAATTAGCCATTTATATTTAACCTTTTGAAAAGATTGTCAAAAGAAATTACAGATACATTTCCCGCATACTGATATTTGAGCAAATCGCGTTTTGACGCTTCCGAGGCAAATTCACGTATTCGCGAATCGCTTAATGCAAGTGTTTTTACCCACTTGCTTGATAATATAAAATCTCCTCTTTCACCATTTAAATATGCCATTAAAAAGGCAAACGCCACAGTCCGGTAAGTATGGTTTTGTTCTTTACGTGTACATAATTTATCGTTAGAAATGTAACCTGCTTGTTTCCACGAACTTATTAAATTCCTTGTTGAAGACCCTTTGGTTTTAGGTGTATATTTGCCGGGATTAAATAATTCGATGTTTTCTTCTAACTTTAGTTTTTCAACTTTTTCACCAATTGGTGTTGAAACAATTACATCGGTACTTTGATTAAGTAAATAATCATTGCAAATTGCGTATAATAATGTAATTGTCGGTAGCTCTTTTTCATCAACTATTTGCCAAAAATACTTAAAACATAAAAACGGAGTATAATTTATATCAAATTTATATAAACTTAAAAGAGCTGAATTAGTTCTTTTTTGATTTGTTTTTGTTTGTTTGCCGGCAATATTATCATTAAGGGAATCATTATACTTAGTATCATCAATAGTACAATTAATAACTTTGGACAATTCTTCAAACATTATAGTTCGTGCGGTATGTACCGTAGATTTTAACTTTTTTACCATTCCTTAGAATTATTCTCCCTTAATAAACAATAACAATATCCTCAAAACAACAACTTAAATTATTGTAATATAAAACAAAATGCAAGAAAAAAGGGTCAAAAGTTTGTTGGGGGTCATTTAAGATAATTTATTGAATAATATAATTGCATAAAATAAAATATTATTTATAATTTTTATAAATTATTACTATATTAAGCCGATTAATTATTTATAATTACAACGAAATATTAATGAGAATTAAATAATGAATAATTGGAGGTAAAAATGGGTAGTACTGGTACTGGTCACTTTAGCGATTATCATTCATATGATAGCACTAAGACAGGAATTGAAGGAGCTGGTGGTAGTAGTTCAGATGATATTTGTCTAAAGGCAATTTCTACATCTCTTGAAGAAATCGAAAAATGCGATTATTATTTTAATCATCACAATGTCCCTGTATTTAATACGGAGGTTTCTATACGTTTTAATTCCAGAATAGAAGCATATAATATTAAAGATAATTTAACCTTGGGTTATTTACCAACTAAATATAATTATTTGATGCGATGTATGAAGCAAGGTGTTGAATATAGAGGAATAGTTGATTATTCTAATGATAAGCCAATTGCTATCATAAATATTTCATTGACTCCCCAACATGAATAAAAAAATATGCGTATTAGGTGACATTCTCATTGATTATAATATAAAACCGGAAAAATCCGGAAACAGAAAAATGAGATTGGGGGGTATAATGCATGCCGTACGTGCTTTATATGCTTTGGGAATTGATTACGATGTTTTATTTAACGCTCCTGCTTATTTAGATGGAAGCATTGAAATGTTTCTTAAAAAACATAACTGTATAAATAGGGTAAAGATTGGTGATGTCACTGGAGCTCCGAATATTATTACTATTGATGAAATTAAAGAAATAGGTTGCCAACACTATGATTTAATATTACGTGATGAATACAAGATCAATTATCTAAATAATTTTGAAGCTTATAATTTTACTTCGATAACAGATTTATTATTAATAGTTGGTCAATCGAATTTTCAACATATAATTCCTAATATTAATAAGATTGCAAATTGTGGGAAAAAGATTCACATTGATTTATCAAACGATGTGGAGAACATCGAGGTCTTTAAGTCCATCAATTTTAAGTTTGATACAATATTCATTTCAACCTCGTCGACCTTTTTTAATAAAAGTTTTGTTGATTATAATCAATTTGTGCAATTATTCAATAATTTAACTGAAAATTTGGTATTAAAAGAGAATAGGGGTGGTAGTAGAGTTTATGATTTTTCTACTAAACAAGAAATAAAAATTCCTTCTCAATCACATACAATCACACATTCTGTTGGAGTTGGTGATGTTTTTGATATAGCTTCTATTTGTTGCGAATATTTGGTAGAATTAAAATATCGCTTCGCTTCAATCGTTGCCTCGGAATATTCAAGAACAACTTATATTGACAATTTTAGTAGAGCAATCAGGACTATAAAAAACTTTGATGAAAAAATTATTAATGCCCACGTTGGCATTTCCTTACCATGGGAAAAACGTTCAGAAATTCATATTTATTTGGCGGCTCCAGATTTCTCTTATGTTGACACACAAATAATTGATTTTGTTTACAATTCATTAAAATATCACAATTTTAATCCCCACCGTCCAATTAAAGAAAATGGCGAGATAAATAATCAATCCAGCGAAATAGACAAACTAACAATTTTTGATAAAGACTTAGATCTGATAAACAAATGCAATTTATTATTAGCGGTATTAATTTTTAATGACCCCGGCACCCTAATTGAAATTGGTTATGCTAAAGCCTTAAACAAATCGGTTATCGTATACGATCCTAATAATATCGCGCAAAATAATATGTTAAAGTTTTTACCAGATCTTGTATCTGTGGATTTTGATGAAATAATTACGAAGATATTTGAATTAACCGGCGAGAAATTATGAAGAAATGCGTACTATTAGCGTCAGGGGGTATGGATTCTACGACGCTTGCATATTGGTTAAAAAAGAAAGAATATGAAGTTTATCCATTATTTGTTGATTATGGACAAATATGTGCCAAAACTGAATTTGAAACTTTAAAAGAACTTTTACCTAATTCCATTGTACAAAACCTTGAAACAATAACTATTAATAATTTATATAAGAAATCCGACTCGTGTTTTATTTATAAAAGAAATTTATGGGAAACGCCCACTACTGCGGATGATTTAATATTACCTTTTCGAAATTTACTCCTTTTAACTGTTGGTTTATCTTATGCTAATACTTTAGGAATCCAAGAAGTTTTTTCGGCATTTATTAACAGTAATCATGCAAAAGAAATTGATTGTACAGCGGATTATTTTAACAATATAGATGCATTTATTAAGCAAAATTCATCTCAGAGTATACAAATGCCATTCAGATTCAAGACCAAATATGAAGTGGCCCAAATTGGAATTAAACTTGACGTTCCAATTGGAAAAACTTTTTCATGTCAAGCATCGGATATAATTCCTTGTGGAGCTTGCCCAAATTGTGTTGATCGAATAGATGCGTTCAAAAAAATATCGGAAGAGATTATAAATGATTGAAGAAACAAAAAATGCAAGAAAACTAGCTGATTATATTTCAAGTACAAATTTAAGAATTGTAAAAAAGAATTCTTACGATTATAATAATATGGGAGCCTTACTCACCGATATTGTCTTACAAGCAGGATTAAGCTACGAGAATGTAGTCTTACCCCGTGTATCATTTATATTAAATGTCCTTAATAAAAAAAATACATTAAAAGATTATGTTGCTTTTATTGAAATTCATGGAATTGAATATGCTTTACAATGCAAGAACAAAAGGAAAATTAATTTAATGAAAGATTTGTTGGACTTTTTATCAAATCATAATATTAATAAATGTACTGATTTTAAGAATTTCATAAAAGATTTAAGAAATCATAAAGAACTTATTGCAATAAAGGGGATCGGACCTAAAACAATAAATTACACTCAAAAATTATTAGGTCTGGATACAATAGCTGTTGATAGACATATAATATCATATTGCAAAAATGCCGGAATCAATGAAAGTAATTATTTTAATATTAAAAAAATTGTTGAATATGCAGCCGATTTCCTTAATATACCACGAAGTGTAATGGATGATTCAATTTGGTATTTTATGTCAACACAATAATGAACCTTTTATATTTAATTTAAGAATAATAAAATAAATTATTGTTGATAGTAGATTTTCTCAAAATTTTATTTGATGGTTCGCAAAAATATCAACGATAGGTGTAAATAAATTATTCGGATGAATTAGGAAAAAAATTTACATGGGCAATAGTGCTTATACTCTGGCACTTTAACAGAATTAGTACTTTGATGGATATAGTCAGTTAATATTTGAAGAGCTCATAAATACTGTAAAAAGTTCAAGATACAATTAATAAAGAAATATGGAATATAAAGAAGGGTCTCTTATAATAAAAAGAGCAATTAATAAATAAAAGGGAAGAAAAATGGAAAAAGAAACTGAAGCAAAAGTAGCAGCCGGCGTAGCAGGAACAGCAACGGTAGGTGGTGCAGTTGGCACCGTAGCAGCTGCCGGTACAGCGGGATTAAGTACTGCTGGAATGACAACAGGACTTGCAGCTATTGGATCGGTTGTTGGCGGTGGAATGGCTGCTGGTATTATAATTACCGCTGCTGCCCCATTAGCAGTTGCAGCGATAACGTATGGTGTTTGGAGATGGGTTAGGAAGTAAATTATATCAGGTAAACTTGGTAGAACCGGTTGCTTTTGCTAACCAGTATTAATGTAGAGTACTTCTTTGAGGTACTCTTTTTTTGTATAACTGTTAGTAAAACTATTAATAATCGGAGAGGATTTGAGGAAATAAATATCTGTGTGTTATTTTGGTAAATCTATTAGTCTTTTAGTCGAAAGTAGTCAGGGCGACGGGTGTTTACATATAGATATCGAAAGGAAATTCGGCAGGTTCAACATAATTGTAGATTTTATATTCATCATATAAATCTAAAAGGGAAAGCATAATAAACCAACAGCCCAACAAAACTCGCCCCCAATATAAATACTTACAATTAAAAAACACTTTTTAATAAACTTCTTGAGGTAAAACGACCTTTTTTTCAAAAGTTTAACAGTTAAAACGTATTATTGCAACAAAATCATAAGTAGAAACGATTTTTTGATAAAAATTGATAAGTGGAAATCAATTTTTAATGAATATTGAGAGGTTCAAAGCGGTTTTTTAACAAAATCCGAAGGTTAAATTTAATATTTATGACGAATTTTATAGTCACTAATAATGTTAAAAACAAGGTGTAATCTTCTAATCTATTGTATAATAACAAGTTACACTCTTTTTATATAAATTGTGCATGATAAATTCAGACTGGTTAATTTATATTTCGTATTTTTATTGTATGTAGACTGTAAAAATAAATAATATAATCTAACATTTATCCAACCGGACAAACCTACAATAAGGAATTAAAATAGGTAGTAAATGCCATAAATCCTAAAACATTGTACCAATACATATTTTTAATAGTAAAGGAATGTTAAAACTTGCTAAATCTTATTATATTAGCTATATTTGCAATAATATTGCAATATTAGGTGTTAAAATGGTTTTAGAAATAAAATTATCCAATTTCTTTTCAATTAAAGAAGAGATCAAACTGGATTTGAGAGCTGCAAACATACAATCAAAAATGGCCAAGGATTTATCTGAGAACATTTTTAGTTTTGGGAAAGAAAATGTTATCAAAACACTTGCTCTATATGGAGCAAACGCTTCCGGAAAGTCTAATATAATTAAAGCAATTCGATTTTGTATCTCAATGATACTATTTTCACATAATCATAACGCAAATACTTTGTTTAATTTTATGCCTTTTAAGTTTGACGGATTTAATGATAAATCGAGTACATTTTATATTCGTTTTGTCCATAAGGGAATTGAATATGAGTACTCATTTGAACTTACCAAAGAACAAATTATTAAAGAATCTCTTTATTATTATCCCAAAGGACGTATTACAAAAGTTTTTGAAAGAGACGAATCGGCCGGTGTAGACAAAAAAAGCAAGTACACATTTGGAGGTCAAATACTTCGTCCTTATGATGTTGCTGAAAGTACTTCAAATAAAACACTATTTATAACACGTGCAAGTCAGATGGATAGAGAAATTGCCAAAGAGGTTTTTAACTACTTTAATAATAATTTTATTTTAGACATACCTTTACTAACAGGCCCACAGTTTGAATTCTTATTTAATATGTACAAAGAAGATTTGTTATTGGCATTTCAATTTGCCGATAGTGATATTGTGAATATTGAACTAACAAAAGAATTTTTAGCAATACCCAAAATATTACGGGTAAACACAGAAGCTGATAGCAGAACAGTCACTATGTCAAAGGATGGAGATGTAGAGAAAATAAAAATTTTAAGTTATCACAAACGTAATCCCCAAATAGCATTTGATTTTATGAGTGAAGAATCGGAGGGGACAAGAGTTTTATTTTTTAGATTATTGACGATAATTGATGTTGCTAAAACAAACAAAACATTATTGTTGGACGAATTAGAAATTAGTTTACACCCGGATATTGTTGATTATTTATTAAAAATATTTCATAAAAGCACACAGGCGCAGTTAATATTTGCAACGCATTCGTTAAATTTACTCGATCTTAAAAAATTAAGAAAAGATCAAATATATTTTTGTAATAAAAAAGAGGACTGCTCCACAGAAGTATATTCATTATATGATTTTAATGATTTTAGGGATACTTTAGATTTGGAAAAAGCATATTTACAAGGTAGATTTAACGCAATACCATACATAAACGACTCCGATACAAATATTTTGAGATTGGTTCAATGAGCAGAAAAGGAAGGATTTCATTAAACAAAAAGGTCAATCCTCTATATATTGTCTTTTGCGAGGGAGAGACAGAAGAATGTTATGTAAAATTCTTGAAGCAAAAATATAGAATTCCAATACGCATTATTTCAAAAGTAACCGGACAAGAAATAACGGATAAATATATAGAGGCTTATCGGAAAGAAGTAAACAGCGGCTTAAGTTCAAATCAAGATAAAAATTATTTAATGTATGATATCGATACTCCGGAATTTAATACTCGATTATATAAAATTACAAACGGTATCCATTTAATTTCTAATCCCAATATTGAACTTTGGTTTTTACTCCATTATAAAGAACAGAATGCATATATAGATTCAGCTAATTGCGTAGAAGCTATAAAAAAACTAAATCCAAACTACAAAAAAGGCAGATTAAACAATGAGCTGGAAAAAGTACTAAACTTGGAAATTTTAACCGCTGTAAAACGCGCCAAATCACTTAATCTACCAAAAAATCCTTCTACTTCAGTTTATTTGTTTATTGATGAATTAGAACGAGTTAAACAATAATATACTTACTATTATATTCAAATCGAACATTTTTGGAATATGGTGAAAGATTCGGCATAATTCAACGTGATTTATTACACCGCAGTAAATTGCTTTACAAACCCATGTCCCAACAAAATCCGCCCCAAAATACTTATTTTAACAATTATTCATTCACTCATACAACTTAACCTACAATATGAAGATTAACACTAAAAAATGAACTCTTCTAAATCATTTTTTCCCTTGATATCAGCAATTTTGCGAATTTTTACTGAATCATCAGAATAAAAAATGTGGTATTCATTTTTTGGACTTGCGAAAGTGTGGTTTGTATTCCAATGAGTTTCGAAGTCGGTATATTCTGTAAATTGATACACGGATTTAGAATTTGATATGTATTCTATTCTGTCAATTATTTTATTATTAAGTTTTAACTGCTTAGGATAAGCGAAACACCCCAATATTGGAATTAAATTTTTTTGATTTTCATCTTTTGGAAAAGAAAACATTTCCCCTAATTCGGAATCTTTTAATTGATTTTTGTTGATGTATTCTTCATAAACTGACCACACGAATACTCTGTTATCACTAGTTTTCTTAAGATTCGGAATAATCGTATCCAAAAACTTTTTAGACAGATTAAACAGAACCCCCATAGGAGATATATATTTTAGAAAATCTTCAATTAATGTGTCAAGACTCTTAAATAACACTAGAACTGAACCAAGAAAATTTGTTGTATAAGTTCCAAAGACATCTTTGTCACCCGAGAAAAGTATTTCATGAATAGATGGTCCTGCGAGTTGAGCAATTGAAGAATCTGCCAATTCCTTGGGCAAATTAAGATTTCCGAGCTCAATTAGTTTGACGCTACCTATTTGATTAATATAACTTACACTAGTTTCTTTATCAATTAGATATACAATAGTAGACTTATTTTTTGGCATAAAATCTCCCACTCCCATACTAACAGCTAAAGTATCATTAAAAACGAAAACGTTTTCTTCACCAACAATTTTTCCAAAACACTCCTTAAAAGAAAATCCCGTATAACTTTTAGCCATTGTTAATTGATCAAGAGCTTCACTATTAATTACTTTCCCTGATTTTTCATTAATAATTCCTTGAATACCAAAATACATTCGGTGTATTTCTTTTGGATTTTGAATATCAAAACAGTTTTTTAATGTCAAAATAAATCTATCAACAAAAACATTTGGATCATTAAATAACAAAAAAGGATCAATCACTCGATTTTCAATTTTCCCATTATTATATTTAACACCTAAAAGTGTCTTAGAGCCAGAGAAAAATAATGCAATTTCCATAATATTATTATATATTGTTTGAAAATAATAGGTTAGTATTCAAAAATTATAAAGCATATTCTAAAATAACTATTCCGCTTGATATATCAAAAATCTATTTCTGAGGAACAAAAAAATGTAAACCATGGAAAATATTCATTAAAATATTAAATTGTTAATCAAACGAAGTTTATTCTCAATTCTTTTTTTCGTAATTTTATAAGTTTTCTAAATATTCAGTGGCACAGAAATTTGCAAAGGTATAAATGATCTTTATTTACGAAAATCAACACATCGAATCATCCAAATTAATTAATATTACCGCAGTTAAAGCATTCACATATAAAGAAGCTTGTACTATTTATAAATCATTAGATCAGTTAACCGATAATTTACTAAATGATGTACATGAAATAGCTTTTTTACTTGAAAAGCTTGAAATAGACGAATCATCTATCTTAGCAATTTTTAGAAATTTTTCTGCTGATCCCGAAGACTATCCAAACGAAAATCAATTAATGAATGAAATTTGGGGCTTTTTCCCGAACCCAATTAAATTACAAAACGAAAAGAGAAGGAAGAAAATTGAAACGTTAATCAATGAAATGTCCATTATATTTTATGAAAATGATAAAACGCTTAATTCTTTATCTCAAAGTCCAAAATCATTCTTTTTCTTCTGTCCATTGATAAAAAAAGCATCTCATATATTAATTGAGAGTTTACATGATAACAAAGTATTGATTCAGATAGAAAATTATACAGCAAAATTAAAGGCGGAAGTGGGTTCATATTCTATTAGTAAAGGAAAATATCTGCAAATTTATAACGAACTTGTAAAGATTAGAGAAAATTATAACGAAAACCTACCGGAAAAACCATGGAAACTTAGAGAATATAGACCGGTAAACCCACTAAAATATTTTGAAAATAGTCTCTATTATAAAATCATTTCAACTTCAAATACTAAACTCCATTTCTATGGACATGATACATTTCTAACTAGTAGAGCTACTGAACAAATATTATTTGGTAAAGATAGAATATACTATTCAATGCCTAAGGACCTTAAAGCAATCCAATCCGAGAATAAATCCGCCGTTATTCAAAACTTTGATAGTATTAACGATCCTATCGGTTATCACGAATTACACGAAAGGGTTAAAGAAACTGAAGATAAATCGCATGTTATTCTTCAAGCAATCCGTAATGTTCATTCAAAGTATTTTTATTATTATGATAACATTGAAATTCCACAAGGCAACGAGATTAGAAAACATTTAACAGGCATTTTTATATCATTATTAAGAGATCGAAATATATTTCAAGGTGATGATTATTGGAGACTTTATCCGCTTGTCGAAAAAAATCTTCTTGAAAAGGTCATTCCTCAAATTGATGACATTGAAATTCTATATAATTGCATCAATGATTTTTCAAAAATCGAGCATAAGGATTTAATGAATAACATCCAGTTTTGGTATTTATTAGAAGAAAGAATAAAATATGAAACAGAAATGCGCAAAAAGCAAGATAATACTCCTCCTCCCCAAAAAGTTGTATTTGAGAAAGTAGATAACGAATGGATTATTAGTGGGCTCGGCAAGACTTTTACTATCCAAGGAAAAAGGAATATGGGTTTTCTGTTTTTGCTCATTATCATTAATGCAAAAAGGGAAATAGACTCTACTGATATTGTAAACTCCAGCATAAAATTTCAAGGCAAAGCAAATAGACAAAAGAATAGAGACAAACGAATCGACGATGTTAATAGAAAATATACTGATAGCGATAATAGAACTAAAGAAAGTATAAAAGCTAAAGAGGAACTGCTTGGCTCAGATAGAAGTATAGTAAGTTCTGCAATTAGCGTATTCAACAAAAATTTAGACTTGAGAAAGCATGGAGAATTCATTCATTTTATTAAGCATAATATTTCATCAACGGGCTGTTCGTTTTTCTTCGATCCAAAAGGTGAATATAGTGTAACTTTTATACCTCAAGACCTCTTCAATAAAGACTGATATAAAATTCGTTAGTTAAAAACAAATCTAAATTAAATACAACATCTTAAAGCAAAATAGTGTTTGTGCTTGATTTTCTCAAGCACACGGCTTGAAAACTCTATATTAATTTTACATCAAAGCTTAAATGCTTTGATAATAAAATAATTATAAATTTTTATGAGGTCATCATGAATGATGAAAAAAAAGCCGGCTCTAAAGAACCCACAACTCCTAAAACTCAGGACAAAAAAAACAATCTAAATACACCGGATGCAAAACCGGAATCTATAAAAGAATCAGAACCACAAAAGGATTCCCAAGTTCCAGAAACCGTTATCAATGCTGAACCTTCTATTATAGAGAGTTCGCATAATACTATTATTACCTTAATGGAACAGATAACTAAAGATCCAAAGGATATTGAGAGTGATATTACAACTCTTGAGGAGAAAAAATTAGAACTTAAGACTCATATTCAAACTCTTAAAAATTCAATTAAACCTATTAAGAAATTAGATAGGAAATATAAACCAGGTATCAAAGAAACTTCAAAGGTCACTTTTCAAAAAAGAAGCAACATCAAACTTGAAATAAAATATCTAAAAAACCACTTATTAAGAATTAATGATGAGCTGGTTACTAAAAAACTTCAGCTAAGATTAAAAGCAGAACAAATTTCAGTTGATCTAAAGATTGATAATTTGACAATAAAAGCTCAATCGAAAGATTGGACTTCGCGAAACAAAAGATTTTTAGAATGTAAAATTTTGAATTTTTTGAATTCGGGATTAATTGAATTCAAAGATCAAATAATTAAAATGAAAGATTTAGCAACCGCAGGTGATGAAGAGTCTAGTTCTGAATTTACAAAACAATTAGGTCAACTTATGGATGTTATTGACACAGATCTATATTTGCTTTGTTCAAGAGAAGCCAAGAAGACCACTTATGAGGCAATTAGATTAACCTTAATTAATTGGGATAGTAATGAAAACTCCCAATTTGAAAAACTTATTTTCACACTAAATAATTAACATTAAAAATAACGCGGGGCAAAAGCCCCGCATAAAAATGGAGCAATAAATATGAAAAAATGTAAAGTTGTATTAAGTCACGAAAGCATAAGCTTTCCAATTCTCACAGTTAATAACGTAAAATATCAACCCGAATACGATTCGGATTTTAATTTGCCATACAAAGATGTTGCAATATTAAATTCTGAAGATTTACCGGAAGGAATTATTATAATCCCTTTCATAAATAAAGATGAGGATTCTTTCCAATATAAACGCCATAGGATTTCCATTGAAAATATTGGGAATAATAAGGCGCGTTTAGAAATAGAGGCCTGTATCCCCAAGGATATTTGGCCTCATAATATTAGCATACATCTATTTCAAAAAATTAAAACGGAACTAATTGAACAGAAGAAATTAGTAAATCCGAAAATAACTATTTTCGATGAAGACAGATTTTCAGTACATCTGCACTACACAATTGATGTACCTGCAAACAATGTTAAATCATTAATTAATGCTGGAGATATGTTTGACGAAAACATTAGTAACCAAATACTTGCATTAACAAAAAATATCTATAAAGATTTACGCAATATTTACAGCCAAAATCAAAATAATTAATTAAACAAATAATCAACGCGGGGCAAAAGCCCCGCAAAATATTAACATTAATTAGGTGAAAAATGGATAAAAAATATCAAGATCCTGGAATGGAACAAACAAACGAAGTAACCAAATCAGATGCAGAACAAAACATGGTAATTTTAGGATACTGTGATGATCACAAAAAAAGTGATGAACTAACCTATGCGTTAATTGAAAATTGCATAATTGATTTACAAAAATCCAGAGAATTGGACTGCATTTTTGTCGCAAAAAGCAGAAGAACCGCAACTGAGTTTTGCACTATTTTAATCAATGATCTCAGCTACAAAGCAGACTCACCTTATCTTGTAGGAGATTCGTGGGTTATTAATGCTACAAAAATGATTGTTGTTGCAGAGTTAAGAGATACTGTTAAAATGGCCCCAAAAGAATCCACTAAATATGGATGTCATTTAAGCGATTTTAATGTTGAAGTAGACATAGCACCTAAAAACTAGGTATAAGAATAATGGAAGCAACGAACCAACTCAAATTATATTCTATCAATTCAGCCGCAAGGGTGCTGTGTCTTGGAAAAGACACAGTATACCGCCTTGTTGCAGCCGGAAAGATTGGGTATATAGAAATAGGGAAAAGAAAAAAGATCCCCTACAACGAGTTGGTTCGCTTCCAAAATGAATCAATTAAGCATGAGCCCATCCAATTAAAAGCAAACGCTTTAACTAAAGCCGAGTTAAATAACATGTTCGGTCATAATCGTAAAAATAAAGTTTCCGTCAACGGTCATGCAATTTTAGAAAACTTATTAAGGAGTTAAAATGGCAAGTGTAAGAATAAAAGGCAATATTCTGTATATTCAATGGTTTGATCCGATCGAAGGAAAAACGACCAGCAAATCAACAGGACTTCGGGTTTCTGATATAAATCAGAAAAAAGCCGAACAAATGGCAAAACAATTACAAGTTGAGCTTACAAACAAAAACATTCAGCTAAAACAACTCGGCGTTAAACCAGCCACTATTAAAGATGCATTCCAGCATTTTTTACGCAACAATAAACATAAACACAAAAACACAATCTACGAATACAACCGCTTTTATACTTTGTTTATTAGTCATTTTGATGAAAACGCAAACTGTAACACTATTACAAAAATTGATGTAGAGGACTGGTTGAATGATGTTAAAATGCTTAAATTCAAAGCAAACACTATACACACTTATGGCAAGCAGTGTATTCATTTTTTGAACTTTTTATTTGAATATAATTATTTACCAATGTTTAAGATTAATAGAGATGTTAAAACCAAGCCTGAAATTGGTGAAAAATTTATATTTTCGGACGGAGATATAAAAATAATTTTTAACGGATTAACAGAGAAAACATCAAATTTCAATACCGCAATATATCTGGCTTTTTATACAGGACTCAGGTCCTCCGATTTATTAACTATTACGGTTGAAAGAATTGATCTTGCAAAGCGAGAATTAACTTATTATTCGCCTAAGCGGAAAAGATTTCGTCAAATTCCCTTTCACAAAGATCTTGTTCCAATTTTAGAGAAAAGGATAGACGAAGTTAAAACCGGTAAAATAATGGAGTATTCAACTATTCATAATCTGGGTCGTGCGGTTGAAAGATATTTGGAGAGTCTAAAAATCCGATCAAAAGGATATTCGACCAGAACATTCAGAAAAACTTTTATCACTTTGTGCAGGTCAAGGTTTAACATGGATGCTTCAATTGTTAGGGAGTTGGTTGGGCACGAGCATGGAAATACAACTGACAGGTACTACAATCAAATTAGTATGGATGTGATGAAAAAAGAACTTACGAAGTTCAAAAGGATCGGGGCTAAGTAGCCCCCACTCCTTCTTTTTATCCTAAAAACCCTTGAAACACCTAAAAAAGCCCTAGAAATGCACTTTCCCACGATTTTGGCATAGTGACACAAAATTCAATTTTGATAACTCATTATAATTTATAGCGAAAAACCTTCCCCGTTGGCATAGTGTTTGGCATAGTTGGGTGCGAAATTAGAGCCAAAACAGGCCATTTTAGGCCATTTTTAGTAATAGTTAGGCAAATCCAAAATATATTTATTCCCACCACAAAATACCTAAAACGAGTATTAGTTGCCGGCATAATATTAATAAAATGGGCATTTAATAAATATATTCACACTGTAACTTATTGTTTTATAACAGGTTAGATTAATTCAGAAAGATATAATAATTAAATCATTCAACAATCTTTAAAATAAAAAAAGTCCCAATTTCTTGGGACTTTCTGTGAGCGCGGGTGGTATCGAACCACCGACCCTTTGCTTAAAAGGCAAATGCTCTACCCCTGAGCTACGCGCCCTTCTATTTGCAATAAAAAATAGACTACAAATATAACTGTTTTTTTTAAAAAGTACAAATGTTTTATTAAAAAATAATTATTTTTTTATTTTTATGGTACTATTCTATCATTCCGCTGCTAAAAGTTTAATTGTAAATACCGATCCTTTTCCTTCATGGCTTTCAACATCCAGCTTAACGCACATAATATCGGCATATCTTTTAACAATTGCCAAACCAAGTCCGCTGCCTTGAAAATTACGTGTTGGGCCTTCGCTAACCTGTCTAAACTCATCCCAAATAACATCTTGTTTATCTTTTGGAATGCCAACGCCCGTATCAATTACCGAAATTAAAATATAATTTACGTCGTTTTCCGTAATTTTTTGCGCTGCTATTTCAACATATCCTGTATCTGTAAACTTTATTGCATTACTAACAAAATTTGTTAAAATTTCGCGCATAAATTGTTCTTCTGTTACGGAATACAAAAATTCATCCGTATATCTTGTTAACAGTTCAATATCTTTCTTTTTAGCCGCCTCTCTAAACAGATAAAAAATTTCTTTAATTAAGGATACCAAATTAACTTTAATCATAGAAACTTCAATTTTATCAAACTCTAAACGTGTTAAGTCTAACACATTTTTAAGAGTTTCGGTAAGTCTTCTGGATGAATATAAAATTGCTTCAGCCATTTCCTTTTCGTCGGGATCTGTTAAAATGCTGGAAAGAAGTTCCGCATAACCCATAATTGGCATAAAAGGTGTACGCAGCTCGTGACTCATATTAGCAAAAAAGAACGATTTAACTCTATTCATCTCTTCAGCTTTTTCTTTGGCATCAATCAGCTCTTCTTCAATCTTTTTTCTGTCCGTAATATCTACCACCGAAATAAATCCGGCCGGCCGGCCTAAATAAATAATAGGTCTGCCTGTTAAAAACACCCATCTAATATCACCATTTTTAGCTTTTACACTAAACTCATACGATTCCGGTACGTCTCCGCCGCTTTGTCTGTCTTTTCCCCGTTTATATATCAGCTGTTTATATTCTTCGGCGGCAATTTCCCAATATTTCATTTTGTATAATTCTTCGGCGGTATAACCCGTTATTTCTTCACCGGCCGGGTTAGTATAAACCCAGTTTTCGTTTTGATAAATCATTATTGCAAAAGGAGAAGACTCTGCAAAATTTCTAAACTTATCTTCACTTTCAAGAAGAAGGTCTTCGGCTCTTTTCCGTTCAATATAAGCACTTAATTGATTGGCAATCATCTCAATAATTTCGATGCTGTATTTATCGTAAGCTTTAGGATTACTGTAGCTTTGCACTACCATTGCTCCAAAAACTTTTTCACCCGATCTAAGCGGAACCCCAAGCCATGCTTCCGAATCAACTCCAATTTCTTCTATTATTCCTTCTTCATCCAATTTCCAAAAATCTTCTTTATGCAGTAATAAAGTTTTATTCTGTTTTATTAAATACCCTGTTAACGATTTTTCAGCAGGCCATTCAGGAATAACACCGTTTTCATCTTTTTCGTTTACAGATCGTAAAATTCCCGTTTTTTCGTCATAAAATGCAATAAAAAAGTTGGTCGAATCAATTAAGGTACCAAGTTCTTCTCTTATAATATCGGCCAGGTCGTTAAAATCTTTTACCACAGCCATTGCATGTGCAATATTATACTGAATTTTTAATATTTTTTCTGAACGGGTTCTTTCAGTAATGTCAGTAATAATTGCCCCTATCATTGGATTTTTATTAGCAATATTTATTCTAAATTTTTGTGTGAAAAAAATATGCTTTATTCCCTCATAATCAATCCAATCTTCTTCGTAGGCAACCGAACCTTTTTCAAGAGCTTCAATATCTTTTTCTATCATTTTTTCGGCCACATCAATTGGAAATAGTTCATCAGGTTTTTTACCCATCCATTCATCAAACGGAAATAACTTTCTCATCGAATCATTACAATAGACAGGGCGCATCTCGTTATCTTTAATTAAAATTAATGCCGGAACATAATTCATAAAAGAAGTAATACGCGCTTCATTTTCCTCTAAGGCCTCTTCCATTTTTTTTCTGCTTGTAATGTCCTTTGAAGAACAAATAACTAAAGATACTTTTCCCAATTCTTCCTTAATTGGGGTAATTGTTGTTATATAATATGTATCCCCTTTTTCGGTAGGAACTCTAACCTCAATAATTTTCCCTTCTCCCGATTTAAATACATAATTTAATGCGGCAAATCTTTTATCGGCTTCTTCTTTATCAAAAACATCCCATATTGTTTTTCCCATAATCCGGTCAACGGTTTTTCCAACACCTATTGCAAAGGCTTTATTTACATATGTATATTTACCTTCAGGCGTAAAAGAGAAAATGGGGTCTGTAGATTCATCTAATAATATTCTATATTTTTCTTCGTTCTCAAGCAATAATTTTTCGGCTTTAACACGGCTTGTTACATCCACAAAAAAAGTGGCAATTTTATTCTCTGCAATTTGGAAAGCTCTTATTTCAAATATCCCGTTAACTTTATCATCCGCATAATTTATTTGGTCAATAACCCAAACCCCGCCGTTTTTAGCAACATTTTTATAATTTTTTATAATTTCTTCAGTCGAAACAGTCGGAAAAACATCTTGAATTGTTTTACCCAAATATAATTTATGATCAATCCCTAATATTTTATCGGCTGCCGGATTAGCCCCTATAAGTAAAAGGGAATCATTATCCAGCAGTTC
The DNA here is from genome assembly GCA_043805435.1 of bacterium. Lineage (GTDB taxonomy): Bacteria > Bacteroidota > Ignavibacteria > Ignavibacteriales > Melioribacteraceae > JAEXOD01. The sequence goes on along the minus strand of JAZDHY010000097.1, from coordinate 2,776 downwards.
AAACATATGCAAACCCATAGGCGAGTTTAGCACAATGCTGCTAAGTGAAGACTCACTTTCAATTAGTGCCTTTTTAGCTTGGTGCTCCACGGACTGATCTCTAAAAACTAAAACAACACCTGTAATATTTCCATTTTCATCTTTAATAGGTGCACCACTATCAGCAATTGGTTTATTTTTACCGTTTTTGGAAATAAGAATAGTATGGTTTGCAAGCCCGCAAACAGTTCCTAATTTTAGAACAATATTAGCAGGATTTTCAACTTTTTCCAAAGTATGTTCGTTAACAATATTAAAAACCGATTCTAACGGTTTACCGACCGCTTCAATCTCTTTCCAACCGGTAAGTTCTTCGGCAACAAAATTCATTTTTACAATTTTAGAATGTACGTCTGTTGTAATTACTCCGTCACCAATGCTGTAAAGAGTTGTTCTATATAAAGATTCACTCTCTTTTATTTTATTGGCAAATATTTTATTTTCTTCTTGGTCTAAAAGTATTTTTGCAATTAAAACAGTAATTATGGGGTAAACTCCAATAACTGTTAATGATATTATTTTATATGTATCTGCTATACTTTTTGCCGGTAGTGTTAATACTAAAATTAACATTGCCATGTGAACAAGAATGCCAAATAAATATAAGTTTAAATTAGTTAATTTATTAACTGCAGTTTTATTTCTCCATCTAAAAAATATATAACCAATAATAAAACTGGCACTTATAACAGAAACCCCCATAACTGTTCCGCCGCCGCCCAAAAAAATTCTGTATAAAGCAGCTATAACAGCAGTAATAAAACCGGATAAAGGACCGAAAAAAAGTGTGCATAAACTTATAACTACCGATCTTCCGTCAAATATTATTCCTTTTTCTAAAATAAACGGATAATTCATACCAATTATTGCCGTTAAACCAAATAATAACCCCTGCAATAATTTCCCATTCAATTTTTTCCTGTCAAATCTTAAATCAATAAAACCCGAAAACACACTTAACGCAACCAATACGGATAAGTTATAGAGCAAATCCACTAAAATCATTTATTAACCTCACAGCGTCTATTTAATAGCCGCAACAAATAATAAAACACAACTCACATTATAAGTAACTTAAATTTTGCATTTAATATAATAATATATCAAAAATATTATTTTTTTTATAATTATATAAGTAGTAAAAATGATAAAACCTCTTTTTTTTTACATTTTTTACATAAATAATTGTTTTTCTTTGTGTTGAAGCAAATCATCCGGAACCATATTTTTACCTGTCCCTTTACATTAATTTTCTTTATTTTTATAAATTTAAATTGTATATAACAAAGATATTGTTTAAAATTAAAATTTGGATATAATAATCTATTTCCCTATTTTAAAAAATTTGGCTTAACAGTTTTTGTTTTTAAATATTAAAAATTTTAAGGTGTCTTTTTATGGAATGGTTAATTTTAATACTTTGGTTGTTGATAATTAATGGTGGTTTAGGAGGTCAGTATATCTTAAACTGGATGGGTAATCAAAAGGAATTTGTCGGCAACCAAGAAGTTGGTGTTTCGCCGGGTGTAATGACTTGGTGGCGCGAACTTTCTAAACTCGCATGGGTTGTAATTGCTGTTATTATAGAGCTTAGCAGGGGTAAAAAAGCTAAATACTTATGGCCCGGTATTGCCGCAATGATTACTATAATGATTTGTGCTTTTACGGGTGTTATTGAAAACATAGGGTTCTTTTATTTACCTCGTTATTATTCGCCACATATTTTTGCACCATACATAAATGTTTATTTGGCTTTTTTACCTTTTTTTGGCAAGTTTTTATTTAATGCCGAAATTCGTAAAGAACATTGGATTGGAGTGCTTTTAGTTGTTATTGGTTTGGGAATACCCCACATACCGGTTTTAATTGGCAGCCATACAGATCCAAAAACAATTCTTGATTTTAACGCAATAATCTGGATTGTAATTATCAACCTTTGTTTGTTATCGCAACAGGTACTTAACAATAAAACAGTACAAACCGCCTTATCGGGTGTAGGACCTAACGCACTTGTTTTTTGGCGTGAAGTATGGAAAATGGTTTTTATAACTTCTGCTTTAATTATTTTTCCAATTATTGGTAATATGTTCAATGCAAATATGCCGGAAAAACTAACTTCTGTTGAATATGAAACGAAGGTTCTTTCTAAATTAAGCGATGACAAAAAAGAATTTTTAAATAAATATTACGAAAAAGTTGGTGATAATTATTTATTAAGCGGCAATATTTCTTCACAAGACGAAGCCGAAATTAAAGCTGTTTTTTCAAAAGCCGAATATCATCGTTTCTTTTCGTTATTTGAAGGTACTATTTTACCAAAAAATTGGTGGCCAATACTTTTTGTTGTTGCGGCAGGCTTGACAGGTTACATTTATAGCTTTGGATTCTTCAAACTATCCAAATTTGCAGCACATTATTGGGTACCTTACACCAATGTTTATCTGGCTCTTTTACCGTTTATTATGTTGTTATTTGGAAAAGAGGTTACCGGATACCAAATTGGCGGAGCGGTAGTTACTACAGCCGGTTTAATGGTTGGAGTTTTGGATTACAGCCGCAATAAAGTTATAGAAATAAGTAAAAAATAATCTTTATCTAATTAGGGTTTCCTCAAACGGCTATAAAGCCATATAAAATAATAAGATAACTAAAAATAATGCTTGCATAAATGCAAGAAAAATGGTATATTTGAAGAAAAGGTTTGCACATGATTGAATATACTTCTCAAAACCAGATG
>JAZDHY010000096.1:0-31183 GCA_043805435.1 bacterium | reverse complement strand
TATAAATAAAAATTTAAAAATATTAAAATTTAATTCTATTTTAATATTACAATAAAAAAATGATAAAATTAGGAAATACTGTTAAATTAACAAAATTAGTTAATTCTTGGTTTTTTTTAATAAAAAACTACTTATTATTTTTGTCCTTTTTTGTAATAAAAATAATAATTTTTTTTATAAAAAGGGATAAGTTTTTAACAAAAAAAGAAAACATTGTTTTTTTTAATAATGGACAAATTGGAGATTTAATAATTTCTTCAATTATTTTAGAAAACGAAGAATTATTACCTCAAAATAATAAATATTTTTTTCTTATTCGTGATGAATATAAATTTGTATTTGCGTCTTATACAGGTAATATAAATATAATTACATACAACCTAAAAAAATACCGCATTTCATTAATCTATAAAATAAAAATATTAAACCAATTAATTAAATTGAACATTTTTAAATTATATAATTTAAGTGCCGGACGTGGGATGTTAACTGAAGAAATTGCCTTATTATCCGGTGCTGAAAATAAATATTGTTTAAATGATAAATCAGAATATTTTGATAGTATAATAACAAAGTTTTTTAACAACAGGTATAATAAAGTTTTTTTTTCCACGCAGACTAATGAGTATGAAAAGACATTAAATTTGATTAGTTGTTTATCAAACGAAAAAAAAAATCTTATTAAATTTAATAATTATAAATTATTTTCTGTCTCTAAAAATAATAAAAAATATATTGTAATCTCTCCTACAGCCTCAAAATTAAGCAAAACTTGGGGATTAGAAAACTATTTAAAATTAGTTGAAGCTTTATCTATTGATTATAAAGTTTTTATTATTGGAGGCAAGGATGAAATTAATAAAACTAATACAATTTTTTTAAACAAAAAAAACGTATATAATTTAATTGGAATCACTTCTTTGAAGCAAACCGCAAAAATAATGCAAAATTGCAGGCTTTTTATTGGCAACGATTCCGGAATTACTCATTTGGCAATTAAATTAGGAATTCCTTTTTTGGCAATTATTGGCGGGGGTGTTTATGACAGGTTTTATCCTAAAAGTCAAAATATTTATCAATCCTTTTTAGCTAATCAATTGGATTGTTTTAATTGTCAGTGGATTTGTAAATACAAGGAAAAATATTGTCTTTCGTTAATTTCTGTTCAGAAAGTTTTAAAAGCAGCGGCAAATATTTTAAGTGTTAATTAGTTGTTTATATTTTTCTAAAATAATTACATATATAAATTTTAAATTAGAAAATAAATATCTTTTAAATAATCTTCTTGGTTCTTGAATTAACCGATAAAACCATTCAAAGCCTAACTTTTGAAATATTTTTGGTGCTCTGTTTTTATTACCTGCCAATATTTCAAAACTACCTCCCACACTCAAAATTATATTACAATTTAAAATGGGCTTAAATTTATAAGCTAAAATTTCTTTTTTAGGAGAATTTAATCCAAGAAACAGTATTTGTGGATTCAATAAATTAATTTTTTCTATTATGTTATTCTGCTGTTCCTCGTCAAAAAAGCCGTTTTCCATTCCCACAACCAGATTTTTGTATTTAGTAGGTAGTGAATTAGATATTTTTATTAATGTGTTATCAGTTGAGCCCAACAAAAATATTTTATAATTGTTTTTATAGGCAATCTCAAACAATAAATACATCAAATCTATTCCGGCTAGTCTTTTTTGCTTTGTTTTATGTAAAAATTTAAGTGCCCATATTATTGATTGACCATCAGCAGGTATAAAATCGCTATTCAATAAGCTTGTTTTTAATTCGGGATTTTTTAAGCCTAATGTAAAAATAAATGCGTTGATTGGATTTATAATAGCTTTTTTATTATTAGAGATAATAGTTACTATTTCGTTTATTATTTCCGAAATTGTACCGCTGTAGATCTTATAATCAAAAAATTTAGTCATTAGTAAAATATTTGTATTTATTTTAAAATAATATTTGTTTAGATAATTTATGCTGTTAACAACTTAGGCTAACAATACGAGATAATAATTTATTAGTTTTTTACCAATAACTTCAAGCGAATAATGGTTAATGACTGTCTCATATCCTTGTTCTTTAAGTTTATTGAATAAAACGGTATCCTTTTGCAATAGTAATATTTTCTCAATTAAATCATTTATATTTTCAGGTTCAAAAAATAATATATTTTCGTTATTTTTAAGAATGTTATTTACACCTGCAACTTTAGCTGCAATAACAGGAATTTTTAACATCATTGCTTCTAATATTACAATGTTAGGCAATCCTTCTCCGGCACCATTAATATCACGACACGGCACAACCAATATTTCTATATCTTTATATATATTAACTATATCTATTTCAGCCTTTAATAATAAAATTTGGTGATTATTTTCAATTTCATCAAATAGTTTTTTGTCTAATGTACCTATTCCTCGTATTATTAATCCGGCGTTTTTATTATTTATAGATATCTTTTGAAATGCGCCTACCAAAATATCAAGTCCTTTTATATTAACAAAACGACCAACAAACCCCAACTTATTGGTCGAAACATTAGTGTTTTCCTCTTGAGCTATTAAATTTATACCATTTTCTAAAACATCAACATTTCTTGAAATAAAAGATTGTTTTTTTAGTTCGTTTTTGTTGCTTTCCGAAATGGCTAAATATTTATCTGCATATAAAAAATAATTTAAAAAGTCATTGTATAAAAAATGATGAGTATAGACTATTTTAATATGCGGTTTAATAATTTTTATTATTAAAACATATGGTAAAAATACTCTAAAATGATAATGAACAATATTAATTTTATTTTGAGATATAATTTTAATTAATTTATAACAATTATTAATAAATAAAAACAAATTTGAAAAACCATAAAAATTTTGGAAGACAGTAATTTTTGAATTAACAGCATTGTTTTTTATGAAAAATCCTGATTTTGCAACAATCCCAATAAATCCAATTTTATCAATCAATGAATTAGCAAAGTTTAAAGTAGATCTTTCTACACCACCTAAGTTTAGATCTTTTAATAAAAATAATAATCTGATTTCTTTTGAATTCATTAATTCCCAAAAAATAATTAATTTAATATTATAATAAGTATTATTAAGTTAATAAATTTGATTTTTTATATAACTAAAACTACTATATTTATATCAATCATTCAATTTATTAACAGTAAAAAATAATAAACTAAATATAAATTTTCTCTACTGGAATAAATTCATTAGGTTTATGCTATAATAACACTAATTGATTTTTTAATTTCATTATTTGTATTAACATTATTTTGAATAAAATAATCCAAAATATTTTTATATATTTTATCATCCGGTTTTTCTTGTAAAATTTGTTTAATTAAAGGTTCTGCATTTTGTGTATGTTTTAATAAGTATTTAAACCCAAAACGCTGCAAATTTAACGGGTCTTGGTTTGCCTCATTTAAGATATAGATAAATTTCTTTTTAGCAATTAACAAATCTATAATTAATGAAGTATCTTCTATAAAAAACAACTCCGTTTGAGCCATTGTTTTATCAAGTTTTTTATATGAATAGCTAAATTTCTTTGGAAAAGCCAATTCCATATCGGACGGATGAGGCCTAATTAGTAGTTTTTTATTGTTTTTTTTGGAAAAACCTTCAATTATGTCGCATAAACTCAAACTGTCATCTAAATTTCGGTTAATTGTTTGAATAAACGGTTCATCATAAGCAGATAAACAATATACCCAATAATCAGCCGGCGTTGGCTTTGACATAACATTGTTTTGAATGTTTTTACCGATAATAATAATTTTTGAATTGTTGTTATCCCCCTTAATTATCCTTTCATAATTTTGTTTACCCCAAACAAATTGATAATCGGAATAAACGGATTTGTACAAATGTTCATAAAAGAATATTGCATGTTGAATTCCTATAGTTGGAATTTTATTTTGTTTACATAAATTTATAAAAACAACAGAAAAGCTGCTAAAATCTCTATCGCTAATAAAAATGTTAATTTTGTTGGTTTTTTGTAATTGAGAAATGATTTTTTTATAAATAAAATGGATGTTTATAAATCCGGTAATTATTTTTGCAGACAAATTTATTTGTGAAGTATTTATTTTAAATATTTTGTTAATTGTTTGTTGTAAATCTGATGAAATATTTTTAATTTGATCTAAATATACATTTTTAACATTAATTATTCTTTGTTTTAAAAAGAAATGAGGTACACAAAAAATATTATTAGAAAATAAAAGTTTAAATTTTGTTAATATCCCATATTGAATTATTTTACAATCAAATTCATTTAATATTAAGTTAACCAATTTATACGAATCGCCCCTATCCATTAAAGATGTTAAATATATATTTTTGTTTTTAATAATACCAAATAAAACAAACCATTTAATAGACCACAAAAGATAAAAAGCACAATATTTTATTATTTTATAAATCTTTTTAAAATTAAAAACAGATTTTTTTTTAAGTTGTCTTTTTACCAAACTATATAAAGATGGAATTAATAATGGGAGTGAGACTGTATAAAATGGAATTATTAGTGTTGAATTAGCCTCTTTTATTTTAACTTGATTGAATAATTCACTAATTTGTTGATCAAAATCTTTTTCCATCAATTAGCTCCATATATATTTTTTCATAATTGCGGGTCATTATTTTTGCCGAAAATTTTGATGCTGTAATTAAAGCATTATTTGTTACTTTTTCTTTTTCAACTAATAAAAATTTTCTTAAAAATCCTTCCGGAGTAATATCATCTACCAAAAAACCATTTTCGCCGTCAACAATCACTTCTTTATTACCGCCATCATTTGAAGCAATTATACACGTTCCACATGCCAAAGCTTCTAAAATAACCATATCGAACACAACATTTTTACCGGCCATTATAAAAAAATCGGTTGTTTTTAATAACCCGATTATCTCTTCATTGGGGATATTGGAAAGTAAATAAAAATCTTTTTCTAATCCATATTCTTTAATTTTTTTCTTTATTTTTATTGTTTCGGGCCCTTCTTTACCAATTTGATAAAAGACAAAACTTTTATTTAATTGTTTAAGTAATTTCATCATTTCAATAATCAATAAAACATTTTTACTTTCGATATGATTAGAAACATTTAAAAACATAGTTTTGCCATTAAGCCTTTTTTTTATTTCATCATTCTCTTTAATGTTTTTAATTTTTTCCAGATCAATTCCATTATAAACAACTTTGTAATTAAATTCTTTTTTTTCATAAAGGTCATTAAAATAAAAATTTTTTGCGGCATAACTTGGAAACGTAATTAAATTAACGGTATTTAAAGCATCCAACTCTTTTTGTTTATTACTATTAATAAAACTATTGTATCTGTTATTATTAAGGATATACTTAAAATGAGAAAATGTATATAGACCCGGATTATGTAATGTAAGTATTTGTGGTAAATTTGTTAAATATTTATTAGGAACACTATATGGATGATGATGGTGCATTAATTGGATATTTTTAAAGTTATTTATATTGGATTCTAAACTTTTATTCCAATTATTAAATGATTTTGTTAAATAACTTTTCTTTAAAAGTTTTTCTTCTAATTTTTTTAATATTATTTGGGGAATTTTTAGAAAACTTGAATTTTTGTTATTAATAATTAAATCTTCTATTTCCTTGGCTGCTATTTTTGATGAAAACTGACTTGATATATATAAAGGATTAAAATTTGAATAATCAAGATTTTTTAATATTTCAAAAATTATTTTATTACCACCACCACCGTCTTTAAGCGGTTTGCCCCAATAATGTGTAAATGCAATATTAATCATTTAATAATACCTTTTTTATCTTAATTACATACGCAAATAAAATAATTATCAATAATTCTGTCAGAGAAACACTTATTGCCGCGCCAATATGAGTTAAAAATTGAGTTAAAAATAGCAACATAATTATATTAAATATTCCCGAAACAAGCAAAACTCTAAAAAAATAACCATCCATATAATAATTCAACAATGTTTGTACACCCAAAGTATTATTAATGCTTACAAAAAAAATAGTGGCTGCCATAATTTGTAAAACCGGTACTGCTTCAACAAAAGATTGTCCATAAATAAGAATAATTAACTTATTTGAAAAGACTATTAGCAGTAATGAAATTATTAAAGTTAATGAACCTAAAAATGTTAATGTTTTTGTAAAAATATACTTAAATCTTTCTTTTCCTTCAGAAGCGGCTTTTGTAAAATATGGGAAAATGACCTGATATATTGGAGCTATCAAACTTCTAACTGCTTTAATCAATTTATCGGCAGCGTTAAAATAACCAACACTTTCATAACTAACCACAACACCCAAAATTATTGTTGTTAAGTATGAATAAAAAGTTGTTGCTATATTTGAAAAAAAAATTGTTTTCCCCTCTTTTATTAATTCTAAAAATTTTGAAAGTTTAAAATCAGAGATTTTAATATTAAAAATTTTTATTGCGTAAATAAAACCCATTATGCCCACAATTAACGCTAAAAGAGCATTAATATAAATAATTAAATAATAATCCTCTTTTTTGTTTAATAAAACAAAAATTAATAAAACATAAAATATTTTAGAAATAATATTAGAAATAGAAATAAATTTAACATTTTCTACTCCTTGAAAAAACCAAATCGGGTTTAAAATATTACCAAAAATAAAGACGAATCCAAACAAATACATTTCTTTGTAATAATAAATTTCGGAAAACATTACTGAAAATAAAAAGAAAACAAAAAACAATACCAGTCCAAATACAAGCTTAAAATAAATCATATTAAAAAAATAGGATGATAATTCGGCTAAATTTCCTTTAATGTTAGAAATTTTTCTAACAAAACTAATATTTAAACAACTATCAAGCATAAAATTAAGAAAAAATATTATAGTGTTAATAAAAGCAATAACCCCAAAATATTTTACACCAATAATTCTTACAATATATGGAACAATAATTAGTTGCGATAAACTAACGCTTATTTGAGAAGCAATTAAAAAAAATGAATTTTTAACAACCGTCTCTTTTGCCTTATTTTTGAAATATTGTAAATTTAAATAGGTCATAATAATTTTTCAAAAACATTTAGTGCTCTTTCAACTATCTGGTCCATATTATAATACTTATATTCTGTTAACCTGCCTAAAAAAATTACGTTCTTTTCTTTATTTGATAAATTTAAATATTTGTTATAAAGTTCAAAATTATTATTAGTTGGAATTGGATAATATGGATCGCCTTCGTTGGTTGGATATTCCGTAATAATTGTAGTATGGCTAATATTTTTATTTGGATAAATTCGGCTAAAATCGGTCTGTCGGGTATATAAAGTTTGTGGTTCGCTATAATTAATTGTTGTTTGTGGCAATGCATTTTCAATTCTATTATTCATAAAAGTAAAATTTATAGAACGATAAGGTAATTCACCATAAATAAAATCATAAAAGCGGTCAATTCTTCCGGTAAATACTATTTTATTAAATTTAATATCATTTTTAATAGAAAAAAAATCGGTATTTGGTGCAAATGTAATATTTTTATGGTTAATCATATTCTTAAACATTTCAGTGTATCCATGTTTTGGCATAAATTGAAATTTGTCCGTAAAGTATCTATCGTCTGTATTAAGCCTTACCGGAATACGTCCGCATACCTGTTTATCAAGTTGGTTGGGGTATAAACCCCATTGTTTTTTTGTAAAATGATAAAAGAATTTTTTATATAAATCTTCCCCAACTGTTGATAAGATTAAGTCCTCGGAAGTATTTATGCCAATTGTTTTTTGTCCAACTTTAGAATAAAATTCGGCAACTTCTTCTTCTGTTTGTAAACGCATATTGTATAGTTTATTGATAGTTGTTCTGTTAATTGGCATAGGATAATATTCACCTTCTAAATAAGCCAAAACCCTATGTTCGTATAAATACCATTCAGTATAATTTGATAAATAATCAAAAACTTTTTTACAATTGGTATGAAAAAGATGAGGGCCGTATTTATGTATTAATAATCCGTTTTCATCAACATAATCAAAACTATTTCCTCCAATATGTCCTCGGTTATCTATTAACAGAACTTTTTTATTCAATTTAGAAGCTATTCTTTCAGCCATAACTATTCCGGCATATCCAGCCCCGGCAATTAAATAGTCATACATCCAATTAAATCCTTTCTATGCTGATAATTAAAAATTAAACATTTATAAAAAATAAATTAAAGTACAAAGTTAGCTATTTTTAGCTAAAGTTCAATTAATTAATTAATTTACATGAGGCGTTCCCTTATTATATACTAAACAATTTTATTATCATATTACCACTTAAACCACCTATAATTAATTAAATTAATATATACTTGAGAAATTTGCAATTGTTATTTATAACTTAATTGTTTTTGACTAAAATATATTGATTATCTTTTTCTGTTTAAATTATTATATAATTGATGTATTTTATTGTTTCAATATTAATTTTTGTTTTGTAAAATTGAAACATATTATTTAACTATAACTAATTAATTTTTAATACTAACTATAATAAGATGATATATAAAATACTGGCAGGCTTAATAATTTTATTTGGAATAAGTTTAAATGAATGGACAATAAAATTTATTTCCAACAATGAAACAAAGTTTGGTTCTATAGAAAAAAGCATATTCCTTGTTTTCATTCAAATTGTTTTTATAAGTATCGGTTTGTATATACTGATTAAGAAAAAAAAAGCTGTCCAAAACTTGTTATTGTTGTCTTTTACCTCTGTAATGTTAATATTGCTTTTAGAAATAACACTTTCGTTTTCTTATTTTCAAAATTTATCTTCTTCTAAACCTCTTTGGGTTCCTCACAAATTTAAGGAACTTAATACTGAAATAAATATCCAGCATAAAAACACTGCGGCTAAAAACAAATATCAATTTAATGATTTAAATTACGACTTCAATAAAAATAAAACAAATAGAATTAGAATTGCTGTGCTCGGTGATTCATTTATTTGGGGAACAGGCGTTCCTGATTCCGTTATTTGGACGCGAAAACTTGAAAAATTGTTTGATATGCAGAATATTAATTGTGAAGTTTTTAGTTGGGGCGTACCAGGGTGGACCACTCTTGACGAATTCGATTTTTTAAAAAATGAAGGTTTCAAATATCAGTTTGATTATTTGATTTTTGCTTTTGTTGTAAACGATCCGGTTATGGATTATTCTAATAATAAAGTAATAATTACTCCTAATGGATTTGTTGATAGAGCTATTAATAATACTTTTGCTGTTGTTTTCCCAAATGCCGCTTCCTTTTTTATTGATATAACAAATAATTTTTTCAATACTTATTTGAATTATGGCTCTTATAATTGGCTGGTTAATAATGTTTATACAGAAAACAACCTAAAAAAATATGCTAAGTTATTACGTGATATTAAAAAATATTGTCAAGGAAAAAAGATTCCTTTTTCTATCATCTTGACTCCCGAAAATCATAATCCTATGCTTAAACAGTACTTTGATAGAATTTGTGATATCTTTAATGATAATCATATACCTTATTATAATCTTTTTACTTTTATAGAAAAAGACTTAAAAAAATACTCTATTCGTGAATTATGGGCTAATCCGGCTGATGGTCATCCTGGGGATCGTGTTACGTCTGTTTATGCAAAATATATTTATGCGTATTTAATAAACGACATAAATATTGTTAAAATTGCTGATGAAAATAATAAACCAATAAATAAGAATTAATTATTTACTTCTTACTATAAAAAATAGTACTATTGTAATTATAGCACTACTTATTGCTATTACGGGTTCTAACAAAGAAGGAGCCAGCGGTTCGGAGGGCAGCGGTGAACGTGTAAAGGGTAACGAATAGTTTTCTATCTTGTTAATGTCGTCATAATTTACCGAATCAATTACTGTTTTGTTAACATTGGTTGAAAAAATAATTTTACCATTGTTTTTTATATTATAGCTGCCCGTTAAAAAAACTTCTCTTTCAACAAAATAATCACCAAAAAAGCCCGATTTGGTTATATTCTTATATTTTACCCCGGTATTTTCTATTGTAAAATACAAATCGTACAAGTTGGCAAAACTGCTATCGTATATTGTTTTTCCTTTTTCGGTTAAAAACAGCTCAAGTCTGTTTTTAAAAAATCCCATATTAGGTGGACTATCATATTCCATATAAATGTTATTGCCGCAATTGTTTGTTATCTGGTTACATACTTCTTTGAGTAAAAGATTAATTTGCTCGATATTTGTTGATGGCTGCGAAAAAACATTACAGGTAACTAAAAAAAACAAAAATAAAATTGATTTTTTCAAATTTCTATCCTAAATAAATACATAATGCAAAATAATAATTTATTATTATAAAAATAAACAAAATAAATCTTTGATAAGTTATCTATCTGTCTTAAATTTGAAACGTCTAAATAATAAACCGCAAAACAAAGATAAAAATATGGCTTCAAAAAATAGAATAAAACGACTTTTTGATTTATATACCAGCGATTTAAGTTATTCTGAAATAGAAAGGCTTATAAAAAAAGAATCAGCGGATGTTTATGAGTTTTTTACAGCAAATATTCCAAAACCCAATCCAAACGAAAATAAAATCAGACGTGGTTTTAAATTTTTTAGAGGAGTTTTTAATGCTTTTGTTTTGCGTTTAACTCCAGCACGGCGTGTTTTTTATTTTGTAGCCTTAATAACTTTTTTTGTTGGCTTAAATAGTTCTAATTCCCCTTATTTATTGTTTGCGTTTTTACTGCTTAACCTGCTGCTTGCTTTTGAACTTGCCGATAAGCTTAATTTAAAAAGCGAAATGGACATTGCCAGTAAAGTCCAAAACGGTTTGGTACCTAATAAACCACCGGATAATGCAAATTATTTTATTGCTTCACATTATGAACCGGCAAAAATAGTCAGCGGCGATTATTTTGACTTTATTCCCTTACCTAATGGCGATTTATATTATTTTATTGGTGATATCTCCGGCAAGGGTATGTCTGCTGCTTTATATATGGTTCAAGTAAGGGCAATAATTCATTCTTTGGTTCATTTGGAATATTCTCCTAAAGAGTTATTGATACGGCTTAAAGCCATTTTATGTTCCGATTTACGACCGGGTAATTTTTTAACTATTATAGCTTCGGTTATAAAAACCGATGGTACGTTTTGTCTTTCGCGTGCGGGCCATAATACGGTGTATCATTATTCTCCTAAAACTAATATAGTAAAAATTGTTAGTCCTAAAGGACTTGCAATTGGATTTAACGATAAAGGCCTTTTTGCTACCTCTTTAGAAGAAATTAAAATAACTACTGAACCAAATGATATTATTGTATTTTATACCGACGGTGTTACCGAAGCAATGAATAGCGGAATGGAACAATTTGGAGAAGAAAGATTTAAAGATGTAATAATCAAAAACAGTAATAAAAGTGTTTCAGAAATACGCGATAAAATTGTGCGTTCCGTTTTTCGTTTTCGTGGTGAAAACGATTTATCCGATGATTTGACTTTAACTATATTTAAAAGAAAAGAATAAATTAATTATTTGTTTTTACACTAAAATAAAAAGTCGTTCCTTTATTTAATTCGCTTTGAACCCAAATTTTGCCATTTAGTTTTGTTAAATATTCTTTGCATAATATTAATCCCAACCCCGTACTTGGCTCGCCCATTGTGCCAGCTTTAGATGTTTTTTTGTCTAACTTAAACAGGTTTTCCATTTCGGTTTCTGTTAAGCCAACTCCGTTATCCTTTATGGAAATTTGAATTTCAGAATTGTTAATCATAATGGCTTCAATTGTTATTTCACCGCCAATATTGGAAAATTTAATTGCATTTGAAAGTAAATTTCTTAAAACCCCATTTATTAAATTTACATCTACAAAAATCTCTAATTTTTCATCAATATTATAATTTATTATCTGTTGTTTTTCTCTTGCGTTTTTTTTAAGTAATACTACAACTTCCGTAATTATTTGTTTTAAATTGAAATGCGAAAATTGAAAATCGATACTACCTCTTTGTGTTTTAGACCATTCAAGCAAATTTTCTAATAACTTATACAAATTTGTTGCGGAATTTAATAATTCTTTTGATAACTCTTTAATTTCAACGCTGCTTAAAAGCTCAAAATGTTCTGCAAATAACTGGCTTATTCCAATAAATCCCTGAAACGGACTTCTCAAATCATGCGAAATTATTGAAAAAAATTTGTCTTTTTCTGAATTAGATCTTTTTAATTTTTCTTCCGAAGTTGCAAGCATCTGAATTAGTTCGTTTTTTTCTTTTAGATTGTTTTCTATTTGTTTATTAGATTCCAAAACTTCATTTAAAAGGTTTTTAAGATTTCTTTCATTTTCTTTTCTTCCAGTTATGTCAAGTGCCGTAAAAGTCACGGCAGAATTAAAATTTTTAGGATCTAAAGGAATTGCATTTATTAATATTTCTAAAACAGAACCATCTTTCTTTTTCCATTGGGTTTCTAAAGTACATTGACCGTTTTTATTAAATTGGGCTGCTATTTCTTCTGCAACAATATTGTATTCGTTTTCTGTAAGATATAATATTTTGGTGTTTTGCATTAGTAATTCGTTTTTATTATAACCTACCATCTTGCAAATTGTATCGTTAATTTCAAGAAGAACTCTGTTAAATGAAATTCCTATTCCAATCGGTGCGGCATAATATATACTTTGCAATTTTATCTGCTCTTCTCTTAAAATATTTTCATCTATTTTTTTTTCTGCAATATCCCAAGTTAAATCTGCCAATAAAGATGTTATTTTTACATCGTCATCATTATAATCTGTTTCTTTATTCCCTATTCCTAAAACTGCAACTACTTTATTTTTTCTTTTAACAGGTACAGTCAACATCCTTACTACTTGTGCATGTCCTTTTGGCATTCCTTTTTTATGAGGTAAAGTACTATAATTATTATGTATTACCGGTGCTTTTGTATAAAAACAATCAATCCAAACTCCGGCTTTTGAAATGTCATATGCGTGTTCATCATATACTCTTTCGCAAAATTTATCAATTGTATTTGCCGACCACTCCTGCAATTGTACTGTTTTTTGGTCTTGGTTTACAAAATGAAAAAACCCGACTTTGCTATCTGTTAATTTTTCTGCTTCTTCCAAAGTTTTTTGCAACAAAGCATTTAATGAGTTGTTATCGGCAAATTCGCGTAACCTTAGTCTTGCGTTTAATATTTCGTCCTCAAGCTTTTTTTCCGTTATATCTCGTATTATACTTATAACATGTTCTGCTTTTCCTGTTATTTCATCTCTAAGTATTTTATTTTTGGTTTCAATCCAAAGAGATTTTCCGCCTTTTTTCTTAACTTTTATGGTTTTTGAAGATATTGTGTTTCGTCTTAGTTCGATACGTCCATACTCTATCAATTCTTTTATATCATCCGGATGAAAAAAATCATAAACAGATTTGCCAATTAATTCGTTTTGATGATAACCTAATATCGAAAAACAGTTTGGAGATATATAAATAAAAAGACCGGTTATTGAAATTTTTGCTACAATATCTACCATGTTATCAATTATTGTTTTAAAATCAAAATTATCATTTGTAAAGGGGTTATCGTTTTGTTTGTTATCGGTATTGTTTTCCACAATCAGTAAATAGTCCTTTTCTTGAAATCTCAGTTTTTTTATTAAAATATTAACACTACCGGAAACAAATTCAGTATGATCAACTTCCTGTTTTAGTAGATTATCTTGTTGTTCATTAAAAAGCGAATTGGGATATATCTCGTTTATGTTTTTGTTGGTTTTGTTTTCTAATAAAAAATATTTGTTTTTTGCCGTGGAGTTGCAACTAATTATATTCAGATTCTGTGGGTTACACAAAAATGCAGAAGTTTGATAATTATCTAATAAAAAATCTAATAATTCGTCTTTATTTCTCTGCTCCATATTATTGCCACTCATAACTTACTTGATAATAATTAATTAGACACTTTTTGCGTAATTTCTATTTTTAGTATTTAATAATTAAATTACCTAATAATAATTAATTTGTCAATTGTTTAATTTAAAGATTTTCTTTTAATTTAGGACAACTGTTGTATATCCTTAACATAATACTAAACCTTTGGTTCTTTCCAAATTAAACTATTTATTGTTAAATTTAGTTTATTATAAAAAGGAGTTAAAATGGAATATAAAAAAATTGGGAAAAGCGGTTTGATTGTAAGCAGACTAACACTAGGGACGATGAATTTTGGCAGTTATACATCACCCGAAGATAGTTTTGCTATAATGGATAAAGCGTTAGATTTGGGCATAAATCTTTTTGATACAGCCAATGTGTATGGTGGCGAGGGTAATTTGGGTTTAACGGAAGAGATTTTAGGTGACTGGTTAACCCGCAACAAAACAAACAGAAATAAAATTGTTTTAGCTACAAAAGTTTACGGAAAAATGGGTGCCGGATTAAACGAATCTAAGCTTTCTGCTTATCATATTAAAAAAGCATGTGAAGATAGTTTAAAACGACTTAAAACCGATCATATTGATTTATACCAAATGCACCATATTGATAGAGATACACCATGGGAGGAAATTTGGCAGGCTTTTGAAATGTTAATAAAAGAAGGAAAAATTATTTATGCAGGAAGCAGTAATTTTGCAGCGTGGAATATTGCGGAAGCTTTTTTTACGGCAAGAGAAAGACACTCGCTTGGATTAATTTCCGAACAAAGTATTTACAGCTTAAGAAATAGAAATATCGAACTTGAAGTAATTCCGGCATTAAAAAGATTTGATATTGGGTTAATCCCATGGAGTCCTTTGGGCGGCGGTATTTTATGCGGTATTTTGGAGGGAAAAACCGAAGGGAGAAGGACACGTCTTCCTTTATTAAAAGCGGCAGAAAAACTTAAACCTCAAATAGAAGCCTATGAAAATTTGTGTAAAGAGATAAACCAAAACCCTGCCGATGTTGCTTTAGCGTGGGTGTTAAATAATCCTGTTGTTACATCGCCAATTATAGGTCCTAGAACCGTTGAACAGTTATCTCAAAATGTTAAAGCGTTGGATATTAAATTAGATGTTGAAGTTTTGAAAAAGCTCGATTTGATTTGGCCGGGTCCCGGTAATCAGGCACCTGAAGCGTATGCATGGTAATAAGACGGAACAATAATATAAATTAGATGTAAAAATTTTAAATTGATAATAATTTTTGAGGCTAAAAATGAATACATTTAAGACCGTTTTTTTAATGACCTTTATGATGATGTTGTTTATGTTGGTGGGCTCTTTAATTGGTGGTCAAAACGGATTAATGATTGCTTTTGCTTTTTCTGTTGTATTAAATTTCGGCTCATATTGGTTTTCGGATAAAATCGTTTTGACTATGTATAAAGCAACTCCCGTTACAAAAGCAGAAGCTCCGGTTTTATATGACGTTGTGGAAAAGCTGTCACAAAAAGCTATGCTGCCAATGCCAAAAGTTTATATTATTGAAAATAACACCCCCAATGCTTTTGCTACCGGCCGAAATCCCCAAAATGCCGCAGTTGCCGCCACAACCGGAATATTACGTCTTTTAACACGCGATGAACTTGAAGGAGTTATGGCGCATGAATTGACCCATGTTCAAAACAGGGATATATTAATAGGCACGATAACAGCAACAATGGTTGGTACTATTACCATGCTTGCCCGAATGGCCGGCTGGGCTGCTATGTTTGGCGGCAGAAGCAGCGACCGTAATGATGGCAACGCATTTTATTCCCTTGCTTTAATGATTTTGGCACCTTTTATTGCTATTATTATACAGCTTGCTATTTCACGCTCACGCGAGTTTGGTGCCGATGAAGGAGGAGCCAAAATATCGGGCAAACCATTAGCACTGGCTTCTGCTTTAAATAAGCTTACTGCTTACAACAAACAGGTTCCAATGGCCACGGTTTCTCCGTCAAGTGCGCATATGTTTATTGTTAATCCGTTGGCCGGTAAATCGTTAATGAAACTTTTTGCTACTCATCCTCCTGTTGAAGAAAGAATTCAACGTCTTGAGGAAATTGCTAAAGGTAGAAGATAGGAAAATAATTTTTAATTATAAATTCTTAGTTTTAAATGATTTGGTTTTTGTTGACTATATTTTTTAATGTACTTTATTTTTGAGAAAAAAATGTTAAATAAAATTATTGATATTTCGGAAAGAGCCGGAGATATTATTAGAGCCGGTTTTAGAACCAATTTTTCCATTAAGTTTAAAACAAACGAATCTAATTTGGTTACTTCAATTGACGAGGCTTCGGAAAGATGTATTGTAAATTTTATTAAAAAAGAATTTCCAACACACGGGATATTAACTGAAGAATCGGGTAACGTTAAAACCGGCGGTGATTATCTTTGGGTAATTGATCCTTTAGACGGCACGTCTAACTTTGCGCATGGTTTGCCCATTTTTTCCGTATCAATAGGCGTGCAGTATAAAGGTGTTACAACGTGGGGAGTTATTTATGATGTTATGCGTGACGTGGTTTATTCGGCTGAACTTAATAACGGTGCTTTTGAAAACGGAAATAAGTTATACGTTTCGACAAATGACAATATTAACAGAAGTTTTTTAGTTACGGGATTTCCTTATGATATAAAAGACGATCCCGATGATTCAATACAAAAATTTAATACAATGCTGTTAAATTCGCACGCTGTTCGCCGGCTTGGTTCGGCCGCAATAGATATGTGTTATGTTGCCAGCGGCGTTTTTGATGGCTTCTGGGAAGTTAATTTGCATTCTTGGGATATTGCCGCCGGTATGCTGTTAATTGAGGAGGCCGGAGGAATTGTTACCGATTTTAATAATTTGCCAATAAACATTTATTCTAAACAAATATTGGCCACTAACAGACTTGTTCATAATAAAATGTTAGAGTTGTTAAATAAAAAGGATTAGTAAAATTTTATTTCCTTAAACTATCCTGCCATAACTCAAAAGTAATAAACCATTCAACTATTTCCGCGTATGAAGTGTTTCCCTTATAATACTCTTCAACAGCTTGTTTAATCAGTTGGTGATTATATATGTTGTTTTGCTTGACTATTGAACTATCGATTTTATCGTTTATATATCCCTTTAATAAATCCAATACTTGAATATTTAAATTCCATTTGTATGGTGGTACAATTTTACCTTTAGCTTTTGTCCATAACCAAGAAGCTTTATTTCCAAAACGATATGGATAAGCAGCCTGGTTTTTTACAAGCGGAAATTTTGTTAATTCGGGTGAGTTTTGTTTTATTAAAGACCTAAACATTTTTCCGTTCTTTCGTTCCTTGAATGGCAGCAATAGCCCAATGTTTAACAATGATGGCTGAATAAATGCTGTATAAGCAGTACAGATAGAATCTAAACATTGCTGGCTTAACGCAGTAGTGTTGGGCAGTTTTACTTTAATGGCATATAAATCCAGCCAATTTTCAAAACCCAGTTCCTGTACCGGAGGCAGTAAATCAAATATTTCTAAAATTGAAGCATTTATTGAATTATTTATAATTGATGCAAAATCCGTATTAAAGATATTTGGTCTGCTGCTTTTAACGTATTTGCTAATGTTTTGGGAATCTTTATTTAATAAATCATTTTTACCTAATAACAGCAGTTTATTTAACATTTGTCTTCTATAAATTTCTCCATAACTGCCATCAACCATTAGTTTATTATTATCTGCAAAATGTTTGTGCATTCCAAATTGAATCATTTCGGAAATAGGAATACTTGTCCCGGTGTAGCAGATATATTTTGTAAGTTCGCTTATTAATTGATCTGTCGACGGTACCTCGTAATCATAAATTAAATGCCTAAAATTTAGTTTATCCGAAATTATTTTAGAATATTTAACATCAGGTAATTCGTTGTTGCCAAATGTAAAAGTGCCCCAGTTATTTTCTTTATTTTTTAACAAATAAGACAATAACAATCTCGAATCCAAACCGCTTGTAAAACCCAAATATAAATCTTTATTATTGTTGATAAACAATTGCAAAATATTTTTTAAAGTAATATTAAAATCTAAAACAGTTGCCTTGTTTGTAAAATTTGGAAGCCAATTGTGTTGTAAGTTTTTAACACTTTTTCCGTTTATAAATTCAAAAATACCATTTAATCTGGTAATATTTGTTATTAAAGACTTAGTACTTGTTTTTGCCGTTAAAAACCAAGCCGGCATAAGTTCATTTAAATCAATTGAAAATTTAGTTATTGTTTTGGTTAATATATCCAGCCTGTTGGAAAAATATACTTTATTGTTTTTTTCAAGTATGTAAATATATTTAATTCCAAGGGGGTCGTTAAAAAAAGTAATTTTATTGTTTTTCCAGATAACTCCGCAATAATGGCCATCAGGAAGGTCAACGCCTTCAATCGAAGTACAAAAATTACTCCATGTTTCGGAAGTTAATAATTTGAAGCCTCTTTCCGTTTTTTCAAGACCAATCCCGCTAATACAAAATCCCTCATCAGCGGTTTTGGCTTTAAAACAGATATTAATATCCTTTTGTCCAATTAATAAATAAAAGTTTTCTTTACAAATATTTTTTGAAGTATTCGTCCTAAAATCTTCAAAATAATCGGTATCATTTTTATTAAAATTACCAATAACTCCGCAAAACCAACTCATATATTTACTTATTAATTGTTAGAATATTTTTAAATAAAATTTCGTCTTCTACTAAACTTTGAAATGATGATTGTATAAATTTTATATTTTTTGAAAGAGGAAAATAGTTAGACTTAAAAGACAAGTCATCTTTTGTGTTTATTACCACTATTTCGCAATTTTGTTTGATGTTTTTTTTTAGCAAAGCTTTTATATGTATATCGGAATGAGATAAAGAGTAACCGATAAAAACAATTTTTTTAGCTTTTCGTATTTCTCTTGAAGCTTCTGAAAACAGCTGAGAAATAACAGGATGTGAAAGAGGTTTTACGTTTGAAGGCGGTAAAATTAAAGTCTGAAATTCGGTATTATCTAATGGGCAAAAATATTCGTAAGGCACATTTTCTGGATATGTATAACCTAAAAATATCCCCTTGTTTAAATCAATTTTTCTATCCCATGGGGTTAATAAAACTTGATTGCAGCAGTTACAATATTTCCAGTTTAAACTTCCGTGTAATTTTAACACTTTATACGCTTTTGGGTTAACTCCCTCTTTTACCTTAATCGGTTCTTTTGGATTAACCCAAAAATTATATTTTTGAATTTGTTCGACTTTTTCAAAATTCATTAAATAAATTGAATAATCAATAAATCTTTGCCTGTCAAATAACGAATCAAAAGCCTGCTCCAACAATGTATCGTAATTAAGATTAATTATAGAAACATTGTTGTTGTATTTTTCAATCAATTCCCAAAACAAATGATAATAAATACTTTTTTTGCTGGCTTTAATATCAACAACATAATGGATAAGTTTTATAAGATATTCTCTAATAAGGCGTAGTACCCTGTTTGAGTATTCTTGGCTTAACGATTCATCAAGTTGGATAAAATAATCTATAAACCCAAAAACTGCTTCAAGCGGTGGAAAATAGTCTTTTTCGATATTAATTGAAAAATTATCATTTATAAACTTTATTACTATTTTTCCAATTGCCGAATCACGAATCTCGGGAATCTCTTTACCCATAATCGTTGGCAGCAAATGCCTTTGAAGAGGTACTTCATCTGCATGAGAAGCACCTGCTCCCACAAAAAAAAGAATATCGCGTGAAGGAGGATACCTTAAAAAAACTTCATTTTCCAAAATAACTCCGGTTCAATTCTATAATTTCTTTTCTCCTTTAATTGCCTGACGAACAAAACCATCGGCAATTTCGAGACGTTGTTTTGCTTCTTCTGCATTTACATTAGCCTTAATCATCACTAAGGCTGTTTTTACGTGTCCGTTTGCGGCTTCTAAATATTTGCCTGATTCGTCGTAATCCAAACCGGTAATTGTCATTACAATCCTTTTTGACCGTTCAACAAGCTTTTTGTTGGTCATTTGAAGATCTATCATCATGTTTTCGTAGATCTTTCCCATTCTAATCATTGATGTTGTTGTAAGCATATTTAGAACTAATTTTTGGGCTGTGCCGCTTTTCATACGGGTAGAACCCATTACAACTTCAGGTCCAACAAAAGGACAAATAGCAACATCAACAAAATCCAAGTCAAAAGTACTGCGTGGATTGCATGATATATATAAGGTTGCGGCTCCAATTTCCTTTCCTTTTTTTACAGCACCAATAACGTAAGGTGTTCTTCTGCTTGCGGCAATTCCGCAAACAACGTCTTTATCTGTAACTTTTGCCTTAATAACGTCTTTTGCGCCGTTTTCTTCATAATCTTCGGCACCTTCCTGAGCGCGGAACATTGCTTCTTTACCTCCGGCTATATAACCGTCAATCATTCCAAATGGAACACCAAAAGTAGGAGGACATTCCGAAGCGTCAACTACTCCAAGCCGACCACTTGTTCCGGCTCCAAAATACAACAACCTGCCACCGGATTTTAACGCTTTTACAATTATCTCTACGGCTTGTTCTATGTATGGAAGTTCGGTTTCAACTGCTAACGGCACTGTTTTATCTTCATCGTTAATAATCTTCAAAATATCAGCGGTAGATATCGCATCAATATCCATTGATTTTGGATTTCTTTGTTCTGTGCTTAATTTAGAAATCTCTTCAAATAGCATCTTGTTTTCTTTACTCATTTAATTAGTTCCAATAATATTAATTTTTTTCCTTTTTCATTTCTTGAATTTGTTGGTTTATATCCTAATTCAAAAACTGTCGATTTTTTTATTTGTGATTTGTATTTTAACTCTGCTGTTTCAAATTCTTCTTCCATTTCACCGCCTTTAAGGGCAATAAGAACGGCTTTTTCTTTAATTACCGGTAATGAATATCGCAATAAAATAATTAAAGGTACAGTAGCTCGGCTGACTATTAAATCGAACGTGTTTGTATATTTTAGTTTAAATTCATCACTTTCAACCCTGTCGTTAACTATTGTAACATTACTTAATTTTAATTTTTTTACAAATTCAGAAACGGAATCTGTTTTTTTTGTTATTGAATCAACAAGTACACCCTTTAATAAAGGTTTCATAATAGCTAAAGGTATTCCGGGAAATCCTCCACCGGTGCCAATGTCTAAAAATCGTGTTACCTTGTCGGGAATAAAATGAGAAATAAAAGCAGAAATAAATACATGATTTTCTACAATTTTTTCAATATCTTTCCGCGAAACTAAATTGATTACTTCGTTTTTTTGCACAACAAGTGCAGCATAATGCGCTAAACGTTCAAGCTGGTATATATCCGGTGAAATATTGTTTTCCCAGAAAAAGCTTTTTAGTTCACGCAAATATTGTTCTTGATTATCCAAAACCGCCTCAGTTTAATTCTTTAAATATATTAATAGTGCCGAAATATCAGACGGTGTAACTCCGGAAATTCTTGAAGCTTGTCCGATTGACCTCGGTTTGATTTTGTTTAATTTTTCTCTTCCTTCTGTTGATATAGCATGTAGAGCTTTGTAATCCAAATTAAGCGGAATCGAAACGTTTTCAAGTTTTTCAAACCTTTCTATTATTTCCTGCTGTCTTTTTATATAACCTTCGTATTTTAATTCAACTTCAACTTGCTCAATTACAATATCGTTGTTTTTTAATTCTTCTATGGTTTCATTCTCTTTTTCTTCAACTAAATCCAATAATGATTTAAGATCCGAATCTTGTCTTTTGATTAACTTACTGATGGTTTCCGAAAATTCAAGTTTGTTATCGTCATCAACCAATAAATTATATTTATCCGGTTGTATTCTTAGTTTTGTTAATAAATCTTTTGATTTTTCGATTAAAATTTCTCGTTTTTTAAATTGTGCAAATAAATCGTCCGAAACCAAACCGAATTTATATCCATAAGCCATTAATCTTATATCGCAGTTATCTTGTCTTAAAAGTAAACGATGTTCTGCGCGTGAAGTAAACATTCTATATGGTTCGTCTGTCGATTTGTCAACTAAATCATCTATTAAAACCCCAATATAAGATTCGCTTCGTTTAAGAATAAACTCTTCCCTGTTTTGAATTTTTAATGCTGCATTAATGCCTGCAATTAATCCCTGTGCTGCCGCTTCTTCGTAACCGGAAGTTCCGTTAATTTGTCCGGCAAAATATAATCCTTTTACTTTTTTGGTTTCCAGTGTTAAATCAACCTGATATGGAGGAAAATAATCATATTCCACCGCATAACCGGGCCTTAACATCTCAACATTTTCCAAACCTTTAATTTTTAATAAGGCTTCGTATTGAATATCTGCCGGAAGTGAGGTTGAAAAACCATTAATATAAATAATATTCGAGTTAAGTCCTTCAGGTTCAAGAAATAATTGATGACGTATTTTTTCTGCAAATCTAACAATTTTATCCTCAATTGAAGGGCAATATCGCGGGCCGACCCCGTTTATTACTCCGGTATAAAGCGGACTTCTATCAAAACCTTTTTCAAGTGTTTTATGAACGTTAACATCGGTATAGGTTAAATAGCAGCTAACCTGCGGCAAAAAAGGAAACAGTGTTTTATCGGTTCTAAAAGAAAACGGTTGTGGTATAATATCGCCTTGTTGTTCTTCCAAAACAGAAAAATCTATAGTATCTTTATTTAAGCGTGGCGGAGTTCCGGTTTTTAATCTTCCAACTTCAAAACCCATTTTACTTAGTGATTCCGTTAATCCTAAAGATGGTTGTTCACCAAATCTGCCCCCTTGTGTAGAGGTAAGACCTGTATGCATTAAGCCATTTAAAAATGTTCCTGAACAGACTATTATAGCCTTGCATTTAATTTCTTCGCCTTTTAAAGTTTTAACTCCAATTATTGTGTTGTTTTCTTCAATGGCTTCAATAACGGAATCCTCAATTATTGTTGTGTTTGGTAAAGACGCAATAAATTCTGATGCGGCTTTAGAGTATAACTCCCTATCGGATTGACATCTACCGGCCCAAACAGCAGGACCTTTGGATTTGTTTAGAACCCTAAACTGAATACCGGTTTTATCCGATATCACTCCCATAGCACCACCTAATGCGTCAATTTCGTGAACCAAGTGACCTTTTGCGCTTCCCCCAATAGCGGGATTACAACTCATTCTTCCAAAACCATTTTTATCCATTGTTACAACGGCTACTGTGCATCCCATTTTATCTGCTGCAAAAACGGCTTCAATTCCGGCGTGTCCCCCGCCAACAACTATTACATCAAAACTTCTCATTTATTCCTTTCGTTTCACGTGAAACAAATACAAAACTGTTTTTAAGAAAAATCAGTTTCACGTGAAACATGATTTATTTTCCAATACAAAATTTGGCAAAAATGTTATTTAATATATCTTCGGTTGTTACTACGCCAACAATTTCAGAAAGCGAATCGATAGCGTTTCGTAAATCAACGGCTATAAATTCGCCGCTCATATTTTCCATAATTGAACTTTTGGTTGATTCAAGATTTTCCAATGTCTTTTTAAGACCACTAAAATGGCGAACGTTAGAAATTATTGTTGATCTTTCAGTATAAACTGCATCTCCAACCGTATGCTTTTTCATAGCTTCAAAAAGTTGGTCAATTCCTTTTCCGGTTTTTGAAGAAATATACACTTCTCCGTTTATGCTATTATCTAATCCTAAATCAATTTTGTTTACTACTTTAATAATTTTATTTATATTAGTATGTTTTACTAATTCGGTTTCAATTTCTTTTGGAAATTCGGTTGAAATATCCGTTAACCAAATTACAATATCAGCGTTTTTAATAGCCTCAAAAGAACGCTGCACGCCCTCTTTTTCAATAATATCCAAAGAATGTCTTATGCCGGCAGTATCAAAAATCTTAAACAACACCCCGTCAATAGAAATTTCTTCTCTAATAATATCGCGTGTAGTGCCCGGTATATCACTTACAATTGCTCTTGCTTCTTTAAGAATGTAATTAAGCAACGACGATTTTCCGACATTCGGTTCGCCGATGATGGCTAAATTGATACCATCATGTAAAACTCGGCCAAAACGATATGTTTCTAATAAAGAATTAATTTCGGCTATTACTTTATTAATAATAGCAATAATTTGCGGTTTGGGCAAAAATTCAAACTCTTCTTCCGAAAAATCTAATTCTAACTCAATTAAGGAGGATGCGTTAATTAATGTTGTACGAAGTTCGGATACTTTTTGAGATAACAGTCCGTCTAACTGATTTCTTGCACCTCTTAATGCTGAATCGGAACGAGATTTTATTACATCCAAAACAGCTTCGGCTTGAGCCAAATCAATCTTTCCATTTAAAAAAGCTCTTTTAGTAAATTCTCCCGGTTCGGCTCCTCTTACGTTTTGGCTTAATAATAATTCAAGCAGCTTTTTTACAATTAACGAATTACCGTGTGTGCTTATTTCGACCGAGTTTTCGCCAGTATATGAATTAGGCGATTTAAATACCGAAACAAGTACATCATCAATAATGTTTTTGTTTGCGTCAACAATTTTTCCGTAATGAATAGTATGACTTGCGGATGAACTTAGTTTAGTTTTCCCCGAAAATATCCTATCTACAATTTCAAAACTGTCCTTGCCGCTAATTCTAATAACCGCAATTGCCCCTTCTCCGTTAGCAGTTGCTATTGCGGCAATTGTATCATTTTGCAATATATTCATGTTTTAAATAATTATTTATAAAAAATTAATAAATATAACAAAAATTAATTAATATAACAAACATAATATTTGTTAAATGCTTTAATTATAATAAGTTAAGGGATTTTACTAATTTAGTATTTTATTAAAGACATTTTTGTATAATTTAAGCAAGTACTTTAAATTTTTATTATTAAAGTTTAAAGTAAATGCGGGTCTATTTATTCTGCTAAAAAGACATCAAAGTACAAATTTAATAATTACTTAACAGAAACAAAAAACAAAGAATGTTACCTTTGAACCAAGTATTATTAATTAAAAAGTAAAAAAAATGTTAAAAGAATATAGCCTTTATGTTATAAAAAGTATTTATGCCGAAAGTGTACTTCAAAAAATAATGCTCTTTTTCCGATTTACCGTAGAATCAAAAGAAAGTACGAGTGTTCCAAAATTAAAAGATCCGGAATACATAAAATCTGCAAATATATCAAAATCTTTGGCATTTGTTTCGCTGTTGACAATTTTTTTAATGACCATTTATGAATCGGTAAAATCATTAATTTGGTCTAATTTAACTTTATGGCAGTCGCATACAATTACAATTCTTTTTGCCGGTTTTATTGCGCCTATTGGTGCGTATTTTGCACTTAAAAGGATTGAAGCATTACGACAAAAGGCACTTTTAGAGTTAGATCAAAAAAATAGTATTGGAAGGGAACTGCAAAAAGCACATAATAACTTAGAAATAAGAGTAAAAGAAAGAACAATGGAACTAAATAAAATAAATGAATTATTAAAAGAAGAAATAAATCTTAGAAAAAATGTTGAACATGAATTAAGAATTAATACCAATAAAATAATTGAAAGTAAAGAATTGCTAGAGGAAAAAAATTTACTGCTATTAAACTTAAATGATCAACTCGCCGATTCGGAAAAAGAACTAAAAGATTTAGTAGCGGCCAAAGATAAATTCTTTTCAATATTGGCTCACGACTTACGCTCCCCCTTTAACGCTCTATTAGGCTCAACAGAAATGCTGGAACGAGAAGCAGAAGAATTAAATACTGATGAAATAAAAGAATTTGCCAAAAGTATAAATAATTCCTCAAAAAGTTTCTACAAATTATTAGAAAATCTGCTGCAGTGGTCGCGGATGCAAACCGGAAGGATTGTTTTTCAGCCGACAGTTTTTAATATACAAACTATGATAAACGAAGTTTGTAATTTATTTAGCCATAGTGCCAAACAGAAAAATATTAGTATTCAAAATTATGATAATGAGGCTCGTTTGGTATATGCGGATCATGACATGATTGATACAATAATTAGAAATTTAATTTCAAAT
This sequence comes from bacterium, assembly GCA_043805435.1. Classification (GTDB taxonomy): domain Bacteria; phylum Bacteroidota; class Ignavibacteria; order Ignavibacteriales; family Melioribacteraceae; genus JAEXOD01. The sequence continues at coordinate 5,088 of JAZDHY010000096.1, read as the reverse complement.
GCAATTAAATTTACTAATGAAAACGGAACAATAATAATTAAAATAGTAGAAAATAATAACCATGTTTATTTATCAATTCAGGATACCGGAGTGGGAATACCTAAAAACAAAATAGATAAATTGTTCAGCTTAAAAGAAAATAATTCCACACGGGGAACAAAAAATGAAAAAGGGACAGGGTTGGGATTAATATTATGCAGAGAATTTATTGAAATAAATGGCGGAAAATTAATAACGGAAAGTACTTTAGGAATTGGCTCTACTTTTACAATTAATATACCCAAATCATTAAATAATTGAGAGATACTCATTGGAAACTTCTTTAGTCTTTTCGTTTATTTTTGCTTGTAAAACAACTTTGCTAAAACTTAAAACAGTATACACTGAAAGTTTTATGAATAAAACAATTATTGGTGATAAAAGAAAGATACGAATAAACTATTTCAAAAAGGACAATCTTATTAAACCATTATTCTCCATTTCTGCAATTACAATTGTTTTAATGACAATTTATGAAGTTGTCAAACAAGAGATCATTCCCAAAATATCAATATGGCAGTCGCATTTGTTAACAATATTTTTTACCGGAATGATAGCACCAATTGCAGCTTATTTTATATTAAAAAAATTAACGACTTAAAAAATAAACTCTCTAAAGAGCTGACTGAAAAAATAACAGCACAAAAAGAAATAAATGAAATAAACGATAAATTAGAAATTAAAGTAAACGAAAGAACCAGAGCTCTTTTAAATTCTAATTTAATACTTGAAAAAGAAATAATTCATAGAAGAAAAGCAGAAAAAAAATTACGAGAAAATGAATTAAAATATAAATTATTATTTAATAATTCACCATTGGGAATAATATCCTTTAGCAACAAACTAAAAGTTACTCAGGTAAATACTAAGTTTTCGCAATTATTTAATATTAATTCCAAACAGATGGAAAATTTTGATTTAACTACTATAAGTAATTCATCATTAACTTTGGCCTTTAAAGAGGCTATTATAGGAAATGCAGGCTCGTATGAAGGATATTATACCTCAACAATCAATAATAATAGTGCAATAGTATCGGTTAAAACCACTCCAATTTATGGCGAAGACGGCTTAATTTCCGGTGGTATAGCTACAGTGGAAAATATAAGTGAAAGAAAAGAATTTGAGCTGGCGTTAATAAATGCAAAAGAAAAGGCAGAAAAAGCTAATATGTTAAAATCGGAATTTTTAGCACAAATTTCCCACGAAATACGAACTCCAATTAATGCAGTATTAAGTTTTTCGTCATTATTAAAGGAAGAAGTTTCGGATTTAATAGATGATGACTTAAAAATAAGTTTTGATGTTATTGAAAACCAAGGTAAACGAATAACAAGAACAATCGATTTATTAGTTAATGTATCGGAAATACATAACAAAACTTATGAACCATTAAAAGATAATATTAATTTATTTGAAGATATTATTCAAAAGGTATTAAAAACATACGAACCTTTAGCAGTAAAAAAAGGTTTAAAAATTGAAACCTTCAATGAAACAAAAAATAATTCAATTGTGGCCGACTCATATTCCATAATTCAAATTTTTGAACAATTATTGGATAATGCAGTTAAATATACAGATAAAGGAAAAATAAAAATCAGTTTGTTGGAGAATAACGAAAATGTTTTAGCTATAATTGAAGATACGGGAATTGGGATATCGGAGGAATACCAACATAAAATATTTGAATTATTTAGCCAGGAAGAACAGGGTTATACTAGAAAATATGAAGGAAACGGTTTAGGACTTTCCTTAGTAAAAGGATATTGTGATATAAACAAAATTAAATTGAATATTGAAAGCAAAAAACAAAAAGGGACTAAAGTAACATTAACCTTTATTAAATAAAAAAAAATCGCATAGTTTTTTACACATATAATAAGTATTTTGATGTATATTTAATTTTTTGTTGATTGGAGAAACTATATGAATGATTTTACTGTAATTGTGTTTGACCTTGGTAATGTTTTGATTCCTTTTGATTATAACATTATAATAAATAAATTAGAAGCCATTGAAATAGGTTTAGGAGAAAGATTTTATAAGTTTTACAAAAACAATTATAATGTACATCGCGAATATGAAAAATGGGCAATAACAACAGAAAAATTCATTGAAATAATGCTTGGCTGGATAGATAATAAAATTGATGCAGAGACGTTTTGTAAAATTTATTCCGAAATTTTTACTGTAAATACAGAAGTAACCGAGTTATTACCTCTTTTAAAGAAAAATTATAAATTGGTGCTGCTTTCTAATACAAACTATATCCACCAAAAATATGGGTGGCAAAAATACAGCTTTATAAATAATTTTGACAAATTAATTCTTTCGCATGAAGTACACGCTGTAAAACCGGAACCGGAAATTTATAAAGCAGTGATGGATTTTACCAAAGAACCTGCAGCCAAACATTTGTTTATTGATGACGTTGAAGAATATGTTGAAGGGGCTAAAGAGATTGGCTGGGATGCAATACAGTATATTTCGTACAATAAATTACAAAACGATTTTACGGATAGAAATATTAAATTTTAATCAGCAATCCAGTTTTTCCATATTTCCGGCTTAAATCCAATGGTAACATCTGTTTTTGTACGTACTATTGGAGTAGTGAATAAAAGCGGGTCGCTTAAAAGTTCTATTTCTTTATCATATTTCATATAATTCATATTACGCTTTTTAAATTGTTTTCCTTCCGCATTAAATAGGTCGTCAAGCGATATTTTGCGCATTATACTTTCAAGTTCACCTTTACTTACCCCTTTATCGGCTAAATTTCGGTATTGAAAATTAATTCCTCTTTCCTTAAAAAACCTTTCGGCTTTTCTGGTATTTTGGCAGTCATTGGTACCAAATATTTGCAGGTTAACAATACTCATTTATTCCACCTTAAATATTTTTAAAATAGAGGCGGTCTTACCGGAATAATCATCTATTATATTATAAATAACAGTATAGTCCCCCTTTTGATAAGTCGAATCAAGTTCAAACTGGCACTCTAAAGCTAAATACATCACTTTTTCTTTGTCATTTTTTCCAATAATGTTTTTATAAACATCCTTTTTTGTTGTACTGTCAGGCAATTGAAGGTCAACAGAATACGAAACTTTAACAAAAAATTGCCCTTCTTTTTCCTTTTGTACAAGGCCTTTAACATTAACGGTACTATTTAACTCCCAGCCCGGTTCCAAAGAATAACAAAATGCTTCGGGACTGAATAGTTCAAGTTTTTCTTCTTCTTTTGAACATGAGATAACTAAAAAGGAAAAAAACAAACTAATTAAAAATATATAACGCATATCTAACTCCAACTAATAAAACCTAAATAATATAAATTTACTCCCTGTAAAACAGGGAGCAAATGTTAAAAAAACTAATTATTTTTTTTGAATTGTTGCATAAATTCAACTAGTTTTTCAACTCCCACCTGAGGGAATGCATTGTAAACTGATGCACGAATGCCGCCAACAGAACGATGTCCTTTTAGGCCGGAAAATCCTAAAGCAGCAGCTTCGGAAAGAAACTTCTTTTCAAGTTCTTCACTAGGTAGTCTAAAAGTAATGTTCATTAAAGAACGATCTTCTTTATTAATTATTGTCCCTTTATAATAACCGTCACTATTGTCAATATTATTATAAAGAATATTGGCTTTTAATACATTTTTTTCGTGCATAACATCAAGTCCGCCCATATTTAATAACCATTTATATACTAAACCCATCATATAAATAGTAAATGTAGGAGGTGTGTTATACATGGAATCATTTTCGGCATGAATTTTATAATTAAGATATGTATGTAAAGAATCGGACGATCTTTCTAATAATTCTTTTTTAATAATAAGAACAGTACATCCGGCAGGCCCCATATTTTTTTGTGCGCCGGCATAAATAACTCCATATTTTGAAACATCCAGCTTCTTATATAAAAAATCGGAGGATGCATCACAAACCAAAGGCACATTGCCAACTTCAGGTTCGGTCTTAAATTGAGTGCCGTAAATTGTATTATTTGAAGTATAATGCACATAAGAAGCGTCCGGATTCAATTTATAATCGGCTGCGTCTGGCAAATGGTTAAAATTATCAGATTCCGAAGAAGCAACAATATTTACGGTACCTACACGTTTGGCTTCTTTTGAAGCTTTTTTAGCCCAAACGCCAGTAATAAGATAATCAGCTTTGTTTGCAGGAGGCATGAGATTTAATGGCAGCATGGAAAATTGCAATGTTGCACCGCCTTGTAAAAATAAAACTACATAATTTTCACTAATATTTAATAAAGTACGTAAATCCTTTTCGGTGGTTTTAATAATATTGTCATAAACTTTGCCACGGTGGCTCATTTCCATAACGGACATACCGGCACCCGGGTAGCAAAAAAAATCTTTTTGTGCCTGTAATAAAACTTCTTCCGGCAAAACTGCTGGACCCGCACTAAAATTAAAAACTCTGTTTTCCATAAAATTTCCTTTTTGTTGTTTTGTACAAAAGTTGTTATATGTAAATATAATATTTTTTTCCACATTTTGCTTTAAATTAAATGTGTATTTTATTTTCCACTGTATAAAACTTTTATGGTGGAATGATTTTAATAATTTGTTTAAATGCATGTTTAGTTTAAACCAAGGCCTGCCTAGACTGTGTTAATATTGGGGATAAATATCAAATTACGTCTATTAGGCTATAAAAAATTATGTAACCCCCGATGGTGGATGTCGCATAAGTAAATGTTGGTTCTTTAAGAACTGAATAGATAAATATAATCAGAATTTAATTTAATTTAACATGTCTTGGGCTAAAGCTCGTATTTTATTTATCCTCAATCCCCGACTTAAACAGACCGTGTGAAAATTGGGGATTAATATAAAATAACGTCTATATCCAAATTGCATATCATGTCGAGGCTGTCTCAAAAGTCAAGATATTGCATATAGGAACTCACCCCCTGACCCTAATGGCACTAGGATAAAATAAAAAGTTTGGAAATAAGAAAAAATATTTGTATCTTTGGATAAAAAAAGAGGTAAAAATGCAAAAATCT
>JAZDHY010000095.1:0-30673 GCA_043805435.1 bacterium | reverse complement strand
CAATGCTGTCAACTTAAGGGAATAATAAAACATATTAAATCGCTCTGCGAATATTAATTGGATGTTTAATAAAGTCTTTATTTCTTCTCTCATAATTCCTTTCTGGTCTTTTTGCTATTTTATGTCTCGTTATTTTAGATAATAGTTCAGCATAAATATTGTCCCATATTACAGAATTATCTGTAATTAATTTAATAATATAACTGTTTAAAATACCATAACTTACGTTTTTATTTGCTTCATATTCTTTGTGTTTTAATATGGTCTTTTTCTTTTTTACTTCCTTTTTTATTTGCTTATTTGCATCTCTAAGTATTGATAGGTGCAAATTTATTGCTAATATTCTACTATGATAATCTTGGTTAATATTTTCCCCACATTTCCCGCTAAAATTTTCAATTTCTGTAGTGTATTTTTGATATTTAAAATTCTCTTCTTCTTCCCATCTCATTTTATATATGTTTCTTAAGTTCTGTCTTGTCATCTCTTTTTTATCCAAAAATGATGTAATTAAATATTCAATTGTGCCTGATTTTAACTTAATTTTCACTACTCTTAATTCAATTTCACCATATTGTAAATTGTTTGTTGCCTTTAATAATACTTTTTTAGGTTTTCTTCTATAAACTTCTTTAGGGTTAACTATTATATTCATATCGTTACATTTAATTTTAGCAAATTCTTCAAATTCTTTTAAGAAGTTTTCTCCGTTATAACGAATGACGAAATTATAGCCCATTTTCTTAAGTTCTATAAATACTGACAATGAAGGAAAACCTCTATCAGCAACAATTACATCGTTTATTTGTCTACCTTTTCTTTTTAGTTCCTGTAATTGTTCTACAAGACAGTCTCGTTCTGACGTGGAATAGTTATATAATTTGGCTTGAACAATCATCTTATTTGTTATATCATAAATACTTATGGCACGTGCTCTGTTTAATAATTTCTTTTCTTTGGTAACACCACCAAACTCTTTTGCAATTACATCTCCATGAGGAAGTTCAATTTTAGAACCATCAACAGCAAGTAATCTGTATCCTTTATATTTATTAAAATCACTTTTATAATGTTCACCAACTAAAATATCATTAAGATAGATAAATGCAAAATAACTTAAATTTTTCCTAGCTTTGGAGAATGCTTGTTTAGTACAAGCAATGTTTTTTTTACCAAATTTTTCAAAGAACTCGGGAATTCCAACAGCAAGAGTTTTAACAGCACCAAAGATTAAAAAAATAATTAATGTTTCAAAATATAATTGACGGTCTCGGATAAAGCAATTATCATTTAATCGCGAATATCTCTTAAATTTTTGACTAAAGATAGTCTCATGTAGAATTTCAAAGGTTTTTTCATGTTAACTCAAATTTTTCTTATATAAACAACGGCATTCAGATTTAAATTCCATTCTGTAACGCACTGTAATACAATAAGTTACAACATTATTATCCCCTTGCGTTCCTCACCGTTTCTCTTAAGTTGACAGCATTGCTTAAAAATAGAGGGGGAAAATATAAAAGAATCATTATACTATATAATGACTTTTTAAATCACCAAAGTATTATAACGAGGAATAATAACCTTATGGTTTTGAGCATCTATACTGATTTGTTCCTTTTGATACAGCCTCTCAAGAGAACTGAGGAAGCGGCTAATATAACAATCTTGGGTTTTGTATTAATACACCTCGTGTGTAAATTAAACAACAAAAAATATTTGCGTAAATAAATGTCCCTCCTTTGGAGTTTAGGCTACAATCACCTCATCCCGGCGGGATTATTTGATGCCTTATAACATATTACAATTCAATCTATAATGTTTATTTATTACACATAAGTACGGCAAAACCGTGCCATGTTTGTTTTATCAAATTCTTGTTGTTTTCTCGTTTTTTAACATAGTCTGATTAGTGTATGAGGAATATAAACCGCTCTATATGACCTTTAAGCCTGATTTGAAGAATACAATTATTAAATTATTCAGACTCAAGTAATTATATTTATATGAATATAATATAGGCAATTAAATTTTCCATAACCTTAGATTATATAAAGAGATTGCCGAATATTATAATAGCAATGAAAATATGGGTAATACAAAACCGAAATAAATTAGAAAAAAGACTAAAGCTATATATTATAATTATGGAATATTGTGTCTGATTAATGCGGAGTTACGGTATATTTATTATACGGTATGTTTAACGAAGTACCGGATGCCGAGAAGCGTTTATGTTGTGTAAGAGGATGGTATGCGAGCTAATCACATACCCCCTGTTCGATTATTAAACCTAAAAATACATGCTAATGTTATTTAAATATTATATCCTCTATAAGTAAGGACTAATCCCTTAAAATTTGTTTTCATCGGCGAATCAACAAAAGTATTTGTATCATAATATTCCAAAGCAAAATGTTTGGTAATATAATTAACAGCACTATTATCAACAATTGAGTTTAATAATTTAAATAATCCTTCTGAGGAAAAACCGATTCCGTCCGTTTTATTAGTAAGATCATAACCTTTTCCGGAAAAACGACCTGATGTGATTATTAATGTTTCAAAAAACTTAAAAATATGACCTATTCGAACAATAACCTCGTTATCACTTTTTAATAGAATAAGATTTTTGCCTAATTTAATATTACCAAAAATGTTTTGATATTCATGTCCATCAATGTTTTTTTTGGCTAGTATATCTTCTGCTTCAGCGGTAAATGAATAGTCAATAACGTTTATTGCAACTAATTTAGTGTTTAATTCCAGACCAAAATTAAATGAGTACCCAAAACGTGCCGTACGCGAAATTGGATCTGCCTGCTCTTCATCAATGTAACTGACTTCTTTACCAACATTTAATAAAGCATAACCAAGTGAAAAATTTGAAACAGGTCTAATAGATGAATTATTATCCAAATTAAGCTTAAAATCTTCCGGCAGTAATTTAGTTAACGGTGCGGTTACCATTAAACCAAAATCAAAAGCCGTACCTTCTGCTTTAATTTCCCTTCCCGTTTCAAGTGTGTTTCCTAATTTGTCGCTGTACGATTTGATAGAAAATCCAAAGTTAAAAAGTAAAAAACTTTGATAACTTGCACCAATACTAAAACAATCAAATGTAGTATAGCTTTCGTAAAATGATTTTCCATAATCAAATTTGTTATGAATATAACCGACACCTATAGAAAGAGGCAGATTTTTGTTTTTGTTTTCAAAATTATATCCCGCAGCAATACCAAAAGACGAAAATTCCAGGTCCTTGAGATAAGGAGAACCCCATTCGGTTTTTTCCGGCATAACAAATAAAGACAGATTGTTTTTAGAGGCAAAATTACCGAGCTGGGCGGGATTTAAATAAAAACCGCTTGCATCGTATTGCGGAATTGCTGTACCAATACTGCCGGCACCTTGTAAAAGAGGGGATTGTTGAAATGTTAATGTGGGAATAGCACCTTCACCCTGTCCGTAAATTGACTGAATAAAAATAAAGAATAAAACTGCCAAAAAATGTTTTTTGCTCATACAAACTCCAATTATTGAAAAAATAATGGTCAAATTAAATATAATATTAAGTTATTGCAAGAGGAAAAATTTGTGACCAATTAGTACAAGCCGGTAAATTAAAATAATTAATTAAAATATATGTTTCCGTTATAAGCGGGTAGCAGAGTGGTTATATATGCTTTAATTATTTGTAGTTTTCGTAAACCTGCATTGCATTAAATTAAGGATGCCAGAATTAAAAGAAAATCACAAATTAACCATTCCAAAAAAAATAATATCAAATGGACTTATAATGTCATGTTTTGGGTGTTCATATAAACAATCAAAAAACGTTTGTTAAATGTTCTAAATATAATCTATCACTTAACTCAATGTGTACCTCAAAAAGAAATGGGGGAACTAATATTAAGTGAAAATGAGGCAATAATAATTAATATAGTAACCACTAGAATGCCGCCTATAGCCAACAAATCATTACCAGCAGCATTATAAGCATCAAATTTAAACACATTTAATGATTGAACACTATCGGGATTAACCGAAATAAAAGTACTGTCTAATGAAAGTCCCGTAATTTTTGACTTTTCAGATATATATCTGCCACCGTCTTTATTAAATCTTACAATATTGGAATCCAAGAGTACCAGACTTTCAATGTTGTCCTCGTCATACGGAAATTCTTTGGGAGAAATATTTACTATTTTAATTTCCGAACAGCCAATTATAAAATTAAAAAAAAAACAATTAATACACTGATAAAATATTGTTTTTTCATCTTATGCCTTTTAATTAATATAATTGTAAATAAGGGATTGAAAAATATTTTATTAATTCTAAAATTTCTAAAACTAATATATTCATTAAACCCAACCTTGCAAATTTATTATTATTACAATTCGTAATAAACTTCAACAATAAAAATATACTCTCCGGTTCTCTTAAATTTGGAGAAAATTATTAATAACAATATTGAATAAATTAATATAATAGTCAAGTGAAATAAGATTGACCACAACAATTGAAATATATCATACTAAATGTTGATGAACGGGAATAGTTTGTAATTGAAATATCCTAAAATATTCATTTACTCTTGACAATATTATTGATTTATATTAATTTAAAACATAATGTTATAGAGCAACGAGGCGGTTTATTTTTATAATTATTTTATATATGGAAAAATCTTAATAACAGAATAAATAATATATTTACATCTCAATTAGTATATTCCTCGAATTGTATATCATTAAAAACATTTGTTATAAAAGTTGAATTATTAATTCGGATTAAGAAAATGTATAGGAAATATTCTTGTTACGTTATAAGTTGTTTTATGTTAAAAAATTTAAATTTAATATTTTAAATGTCTTTTTATTAAAAAGGGTTATTGCTTAATTATTTATTGGTGATTTTATGCAAACGGAAATTCTTGTTGCCATTGTAGCAGCAGTTGGATCTTTAATTTTAGGTGTAATTAATTCTATAATTAGTTATTTAAAAATAATAAAACCTATTAAAGCAGAAAAAGAAATAGAATATCGCATCGCTAAGGAAAAAGAAAGGGATAAATTAATTTTTGAACGGTTTGATAAATCCTGTCAAGCTGTTAAAATAGCAATCGTTCAAATACAAGAGGTGAAAGATATTTTACAACTAATTGTTGATAATAAAGATGGGTGCTTATTGTTTGATAATGTTTTAAATGAATTAATTAAGATAAGAGGAAATATATTTACCACTTACGAAAAATTATTGCCTGATTTGGAAAAAGAGGATTCTAAATTTTATCATAATGTAAAAAATAGTATTTATCATCTTGAACAGTATATAAAAGAGTTAAAAAATTTTTCGAATCTTGAACCTGCTGTGTTAAGTACAATTCAAGAGTTTAGAATTAATTTAAGCGAAGAACAAAACAAATTGCGGGATTCATTATTAAATAAAATATCTCTAAGAATATCAGATAATAATTGTTAATGCTATGAAAGAAAAGACTAAAGTTTTGGTAATTGCCAACAATGCGGATATAGTAGGTCAATTTTTTCAAAATCTGCTTAATCTTCGTGTGGACTTATTTGATGAAAACAAAATGTATGATTGTGATTCAAAGGAATATGATTTGATTTATGTTGAATTTGGTTATGAACGATATAAAATAATTCAAAAACTACTTTTAGTGATAAATATTAACAATACTCCAATTCTTTGCGAGAAAGGAAAATATAGCGAGAAGGAAATATTAAAAATTTTGATGGAGCACTACCCTAATTCCCTTAATTATAATGTTTTACCAAATAATCTTACTTTGGAAGAATTGTCAAGTTTTATGACAAAATATTCTAATTGTAAAATAATTGAAAAAACAAAAACTAAATATACAGTTTTGATAGTAGAAGACAATTTTTACGAAAGAGTGCTCCTTAAGAAAATAATGGAGAAATATTTTAACATAAGTATTATATTTGTATCCAATGGTTTGGATGCGGTAGAATATCTCCGCAAGAATAAGATTCATTTAGTTATAACCGATATTAATATGCCACTTATGAATGGATACCAATTATTGGTGTTTATAAGAAATACTTTGCAGCTAAAAGAATTAAAAATAATTGTTGCTTCAGGTTATGCAAAGAAAGGAATTCGGGAGGATGCACTTAATAAAGGTGCGGATTATTATATTAGCAAACCATATGATCCGTTTGATTTCCGCATGGTTGTAAATTATTATTTATTAATGATTGAAAATAATAACATAAATGAAAAGGTTACTTAATTATTACGATGTTTTAATTGTTAAGTCGTTTGTCTAATAATTTCTATTATAACTTAATCCATAATTATAACAATACAATTAATTTACAGTTTGGCATGTAACGTATGTTGTCATTTTAAAATTACTTAAATTATTGGGCTGACGGATTAATCTTGCAGGACAAACTAAAAAAATCTTATGTTAAAAGAAAACAAAAATCATTTTTGTTGGTTTTCAAATCTGTTTCTATTGAACTCAAATTACTTCTTATTTGTGGATTTTAAAAATCAAGAGTCCTTTGTTATAATACATTTTTACTCATTTTTTATGCAGCGTACCGAGTAGCCGTAATTTTTAGAAACTCCAAAATCGAAAACAAGAAAGTCCTGTCTGTCATTAACAAGACGGGTTCCTATTGCTTTTTCTGCATTAAATTCATCCACAGCCCAAAATGAAGCGTGCCAATAAGGATCGTTAGATTCATAACCGTCATAATTTCGGTACCCAACAGGATAAACCGAAAAACCGCTTGAATTTGTAGCTCCGGTATTTGGTGAACCCCAAAAATTAGTTCCGGTTACTTTCATTTTTCCACCGGCAACAGCCTCTCCTCCCAAATAAGCTTGCAATGTTTTCCATTCGGCAGCAGTAGGAATATGACATCCTTCGGGGGCAAGTTTATTTGTATTAACTGCATACCAGTTGTACCATATACCAAAAAGATTTCTATGTGCGGTATTGAAGTTTCCCCAACAATAAGCGGGAGTTTTAATAGTACCCCAAGAACTACCGCTAATTACATTTGGTATCGGTTGACCATCGTTATATTTAGTTGTTCTAAGATTTACTGCCATCCATACTTGGGTGCCTATATTTATTGTATTATAAACATTACCGTCAATATCTGTAACCGTATTTTCTAAAGAGGCAAGTGTTAAAAAAGAAACCGAACTTCCATATCCTGTCCCCGCACTATTAGTGGCATAGGCACGTACATAATATATTGTGGCTGCCGTAAGTCCTGTTAATGTACTTGAAAAACTTCCGGTGCCTAATCCATTAGTTGTTTTATTATCTATAATAGTTGGATTTGTATTCAAACTCCAACATAAACCTCTATCTGTTATTTCAGCTCCTCCGTCGGATGTAACATTTCCTCCCGAAACGGCCGTTGTTTGTGTTATAGAGGATACGGAATTGGTTGTCACGGTTGGAATTGCCGGTGTTGGTTTTGTTCCGTCGTCTTCTTTGCAAGAAACAGACATTATAATTCCTAAAAATATAATTGCCAAATACTTTATAAAATGCATTGTTCTCTCATTTGAATTAACTTTGGAAAAATATTTGATACTTATCATGTCTTTAATAATTTGATTAGTTATTTAATATATGTTTGAGTAATGTTTTATTCCTCAAATTCGGTATTAAAATTTTCATGAGGAGTTAAATAAATTTTGTTGTTAAAATAGTCAAAAATAGTATTGAATTTCATAAATAGCGGAAGTCCTATTACGCCAAGGTTTTTTGAATGAATGCGTGATGTGTTTGCATCTCCAAAAACTGCTGATGGACTATCAAATTTATATTTCCCGATAGTCATGTTTAGAATTTTCCCTTTAAATTCAGTTGATTTTCCTTGAGCACCAAAACTTTTTGTTGGTATAACATCTGTTGGCAACTGAATATTCTGCCGGTTGTTTAAGGCAATTTTTAAAGGATAAATACCACCCAAATCAATATCAACTCGGTTATTGTAAACTTTACCATCGGGTAAAGTAAAAGTAAAAGGTACAGAATAAGCACCCGTTTCATCAGTCTCCATATCCAGTATGCTGCCGTTCCCTGTATATTTAAATTGGTAAGGATCATGCAGCAATATTTCTTGCTTTATAAAATCGAATTCAACTATAAAATGCTTAAAGAAAGTATTGCATAGTTGTCCATCCGTCCCGGGAAACATTTTCGCAAATCCGGCTGCAGAAGGAGAAACTATTGCAGGTTGCTCAAAGAATATGATTTCGTCAAATCTCAATGTTAAATTTTTTGCATTAAATGCTTGAGTCGAATCTCCTTCACCTGCACCTCCAACCATTGTTTCTTCTTCCGGTTTTAATGCAAGTTCTTCAACAAGGGAAGAACCTAAAAGCCAAATTTCGTCCCATAACCGACCATTATCAATCATTAGATTCGCTTTTTTACCGTTAATTTCAAGCGACATTAAAGGTTTCCCTTTGTGCATCTTAAACGGTATTTTTACAGGCACTTTTTCTGTTTTTAGAATTTTATAACTTCCCGGACCGTTAACTGCTGTTGCCGTAATTTTTGTGTTCTCCATGTCAGAAGATAAATTTTGTGCATTTATTAAATTTGGTTTTGAAATTATGCTAAATAAGAACAGAATAACAAAAGTTCTAAAAAAAATACATTTTTTCATTAATAAAACTCCCTATTTTTTAACTGATTGTAAATTAAAAATTTAACAATTTTTCAGATTATGTATAAAAACTTAGAATTGTTATAGCTCCATTTAACATAATATTTCGGTTTTGTCTTTCCCTAGCTGCAGTTAAGTAAGAATTATTGTACTGCATCTAAAATATAATCGTATAAAAATCTTTGTGGGTTTAAAAAATTATCATCAGTAGTTGCCCCTGCAGTAACGGCAACAACCATATTGTATTCGGGAATTACAAATATATATTGTCCCAAAGCACCCATTGCGGTATAAACATATTGGTTGGTTTTGCTTTTACCGCCCGGTTTTAATATCCACCAATTGTAACCGTAACCGCGTATATAAGGATCCCACGGATAAGGATTATCAACATGTTTTTCAAATGATTTGTTTACCCAACTTTCCGGTACAACATGAACTCCATTCCACATTCCTTTATGTAAATAAAGAACCCCCAATTTTATCATATCAATAGGTTTTAACGATAAACCACCTCCGGTATGCGGATGCCCTTCGGCATTTTTTATCCATAACGGATAAGAAATTCCCAAAAGGGGAAATAAATACTGGTCGCCAAAAACATCTGCATGACTGCCGAATTTGCTTTTGATAATAGCGGAAAGTAAAATTATTCCGCCGCTGTCATAATTAAATCTTGTTCCGGGCTGGGAAACCATAGGGCGGTTTAAATAAAACGTGTCCCAGCCGGTACTTAAGCTGTTAAGTTGATCGTGAGGTGAGTTGGTAAATCCTTCACTATAATCGGTACCGCTGCGCATAGTAAGCAGGTCTTTTATTTTTATTTCCTTTTTCCAATCATCCATGTTTTGAATGTTGGTATATTGTGGGAAAAAACTTAATATCTTATCGTCAATACTTTCAATTATTCCTTTATCTAAAGCAATACCAATCATTGCCGATGTAAAACTTTTTGTTACCGATTGAAGTGTATGGGTTCTAGTCCGGCTATTGCCATTAAAATATTTTTCAATTAAAAGACTATCATCTTTTATTATTAATAAACTATGAATTTGGGGATAAGTATTATTTTGAATTAAATTAATAAGATGAAAAATTTTGGTTGAATCCAGCCCTAAAAAACTAGATGCAGCCTGTAAAGTTGTAAAGGAAATTTCACTACCATAACCTGTTCCTGCACTGTTTGAAGCATATGCTCGAACATAATATGTTGTGTTTTCAATAAGACCGGTAATATTGCTTACAAAATTTCCTGTACCGGTATCATTAATGGTTTTGTTATCCGCAATTGTCGGACTAGTAGTTGTGCTCCAGCATACACCTCGAAAAGTAACCGGTGCGCCTCCATCAGAAGTAATACTTCCACCTCCGATTGCTGCAGTTTGTGTTATGTTGGATATAGAGGCAGTATTTACAATTGGCAGTGTTGGCTGCAAAATTGGTTCGGTTGGAGTGTTTTTTTTACAAGCAATGACTGTTAACGCAAATAATACAAAACAAAAAATGTTTAGTTTCTTTAAGAACATAATTTATTTATCCTTATTATAATAATTCGTATTTTCCGGCAATAAATTAATATAAATCTTAACAATAAAAATAAAAAACCGCTAAACGGTTGAAATAATTCGTGAAATTATTGATTAAAGTACAAAAGAGTATATAAAGGCTAAATTATTGTTATATAATATTAGTGGTAAAACTTTAAAATTAAAATATTATAAAGTTTTATTTTTGAGAAGCAATGATGCTTTTTTACTTTGATAGTATTTTATAACATTATTGGATTTGGCGAAAATTGAATAATCTAAATTATAATGTTTTTAACTCTTCCCACAATTCCCGAATCTAACATAACCTTTATTCCATGCGGGTGATTTGAGGAATTTGTTAAAATTCTTTTTACTACCCCTTCGGTTAATTTACCGCTTCGCTGATCATTTTTTTGAACAACTTCAACAGTCTGGCCAATTGAAATGTTATTCCTGTTTCTTCCGTCTATATTTTCGTTTTCCATTTGCTTTTACTTATTCTTTACTGAAAAAATAATTAAATCTATTTATTTCAAATATTTATTAGTTTTCGAAACTACTATTGATATTTCCTTAATCAAAGTTAAGATATTTAAAGTTATTAACAAAAAGATTGCCGATTTGTTAATAAATTAGTCGGAGTATAATAATTGTAGGGAATTGAAATAACTAAAAATTAATACATTTAAATTAAAGCCGGAATAAGTGTTATAATAAAAATAAAGATTCTTTAATAAAAAAGACTTAATGTACTATTATGCCTAATAAAAGTTATTTGCTTTTTTGTAATTTTTAGACCTTAATCTACTGAATATAGCTGATTTTTTTATGTAAAAAATAAAAAAAACAATTATTTAAAAGAAAGATTTAGAAAATTATAAATGAATTATTTATCTTAATATTCATTTAAAAATTCGAGGTGAAAATGTTACATGGTCCATCAGTGGAATTGGGTAAAGATAACTCGATTCAAAAAAAAACACGACTTGGTTTGATACTTTTAATGTTTTACTTGTTTGTTTACGCAGGATTTGTATTTATTGGCACTTTTTATCCAAGTGTGCTTGGCATGCCGGCAGTTATGAACTTAAACCTTGCTGTTGTTTATGGCATGAGTTTAATAATACTTGCTGCGGTAATGGGATTGATATATAATTATTTTTGCACAAAATTTGAAAGTCAAATGAACAAGGAGGGCAAATAGTATGATTTATAATATTTCTAACATTGCTATTATTATATTTATAATATTTATTGTTACAGTTTTGGGACTTTCATTTTTCTTTTCTCGAAAATCTAAATCGGCAAGCGGGTATTATGCTGCGGGTGGTCAAATTCATTGGGCGGTTAACGGTATAGCTTTTGCGGGAGATTATTTATCGGCTGCTTCATTTCTTGGTATTTGCGGTATGATAGCTTTTTATGGTTTTGATGGTTTTTTATATTCTATTGGATATCTTGCCGGATGGGTAGTTGCTTTATTTGTGGTTGCCGAACCAATTAAAAGAATGGGAAAATATACTTTTGCCGATGCACTTGATTCCAAATTTGATTCTCCTGCAATAAAACTAACTGCGGCAATAAGTACTTTAGTAGTCTCGGTTTTTTATCTTATTCCTCAGATGGTGGGTGCCGGTGCGCTTGTAACACCTTTGTTGGGTTTCCCTCATTGGGTGGGAGTTGTTTTGGTTGGATCCATTGTTATTTTTATTGTTGCAACTGCAGGAATGACTTCAACTACATATGTTCAGTTTATTAAAGGAGGACTTTTAATAATATTTTCATTTGTAATAGTTATTTTTGTTTTAAATAAAGGATTAGAAAAGGTTCCGCACGAAAGTTATCATAAATTTATTACTATTGATGTTATTGTTGATGATGGAATAATAACAGCAGTACAAGACAAAAATTATACTATTGACGGACAAATAAAAGAAGGAGACCTAACGTTTGTAAAATTGACTTCCAAAGGAGTTTCGAACTGGTGGAAACTTACTTCAAAAGAACAATTATATCAATTAGAGGAAGCGTTAACAGTAATAATAAAAAATGACGGTACAAAACTATATAATGGCGAACCTCAAGCATCAAGAAAATTTTATCAAGTGGGACATCTTAATAAAATTGTTGTTAATGGAAAAGAAGTAAAAAATACAGGGGCACTTGGGCCATTGGAATATTTAAAAGTAATTGAAAATTCGGAAATTACAAGATTTGCTAAAAAAACTTTTACTTACAATAACGAAAAAGTTACTATATATTATCAGAACATTACTTTAGGACGCGATTTATTAAAACCGGGGCAGTATTATAAATTAGAAAGTGCTAATTCTTTTTGGCCTAAGCTTGATTTCGTTTCACTTATGCTGGCACTCTTTTTGGGTACTTCGGCATTGCCACACATTCTAATTAGATATTATACCGTTCCCAGCCAAAGTGCCGCACGAAAATCTACAATAGTAGCAATAATAGCTATTGGTTTCTTTTACATATTGACGTTATATCTTGGTCTTGGCGCAATGACAAACGGAACCCTAGATCCGGAAAACTCCAATATGTCTGCTCCTTTGTTAGCAAAAACCTTTGGAATAGTGTTGTTTTCCGTAATTTCAGCAATAGCATTTGCTACCATTCTTGGCACGGTAAGCGGTTTGATTGTTGCTGCTTCGGGGGCAGTAGCACATGACTTAATGGATAAATATATGAAAATCAAGATGACGGAAAAACAGAAAGTTACCGCCGGTAGAATATCCGCAATATTTGTTGGGTTTTTTGCAATTATTCTTGGAATTATTTTTGAGAAACAGAATGTTAATTTTTTAGTGGGGCTTGCCTTTGCAATAGCGGCTTCGGCAAATCTTCCGGCAATACTAATGCTTCTGTTTTGGAAAAGGACAACAGCAAGGGGAATTTCTTGGGCTATTATGATAGGTATGATCTCGTCATTGGTAATAATACTTCTATCGCCAACGCTTTATGATATCTATGGTCTTAATCCGGCATCAGCTCCAATTCCGTTACAAAATCCGGGGATTATTTCAATTCCGCTTGGGTTTATAACTTTAATTGTTGCTTCTTTGATGACAAAAAAATTAAAATCTAAAAGCATTTAATAAGGATGATCAATGCTGTTAGGAATTATAACTGATATACACGAAGATGCAGAAAGACTAATTATTGCCATTAAAGAATTGGAAAAACAAAATTGCGATAGAATTGTATGCCTTGGTGATATTTCAGGTTTTGATGATAGATTTTATAGTTTCAAATACAGCAGAAATTTACGATATTGCTTAGACATAATTAAAATGAATTGCCGGGATGTAATACCCGGCAATCATGATTTTTTTCAACTGGGTTTACTGCCAAAAGATAAAGCTGTTTTTGATTTTCCCGAGAATTGGTATGAATTATCCTTTGGGAAAAAGAAAAGCTTGAGTAAAGGTCAAATTTGGCTTTATGAAAAAGATTATCCGGTAAGCGATGTGAAATATTTTATGGAATTTTTTACACAATTTACAGATAGTATAATTATTGAACAGGATGGAATAAAAACATTATTAACACATTCCACAAGCCCCGATGTATCAGGATTCCTTACAAAAAAACCATCAAAAATTAAAGATTTTGCCAAACACTTTCAGTTAATAAAAGATAAGAAATGCAATATTGGAATATCGGGTCATCTACACCCCAATGGTTTGTTAGTTGTAGATGAAAAAAAGATATATTTCCCAAAATATTCCGATATTGAGTTGCCGGAAGCAGGAATTATTCATTATGTTTGCCCATGTATTGCAGACGGGATACAAGATAATGGTTTTTCAATATTAGACACTAAAAACAGAACTATTAAAACTATTCCTTTAAGAACACCAAAACATAAACTGGGAATATTATGAAAAAGAGAAGCGTTATTAATAGAAAAAAATATTTTTTAAATATAATTGTTCCAACCCTTCTAACTCAGTGTTTGTTTATTGTGCTCATATTTGCTGTCATAATTCCATATTTTAATCATTATCTGATTGAAGCAAAAAAAGAAATGATTAAGGAAGTTGTCAATACTTCCATTTGTATTGCTGATAAAAACTATGCAGATGCCGTATCGGGAATTGTATCTTTTGAAGAAGCAAAAAAACGAACAATAAGCACAATGTCAGTTGTAAGGTACGGCACAAAAAATAAAGATTACATTTGGATTACAGATGAAATCCCAACAATGATTATGCATCCTTACAGAAAAGAATTGGTAGGAAAAAATGTTGAAAATTTTACCGATCCAAACGGAAAAAAAATGTTTTTAGAGATGGTAAACACCGTTAAAAAAAAGGGTAATGGATTTGTTTATTATATGTGGCAATGGATGGATGATTCTTCCAGAGTAGTTCCGAAAATTTCGTATGTAAAAGAATATAAGGAATGGCATTGGATAATTGGCACGGGTGTATATATAGAAGATGTTCGGAATAGTATAAGTATTGTTATTAACTCGATGATTTTTATTTCGCTTGGGATTTTTTCAATAGTTTCGTTTTTGTTGGTTTTTATTGCAAAACAAAATTTAAAAGTTGAAAGACAAAGAAATAAAGCCGAGCAGGATCTCAAGGAATCGCACGAAAAGTACAAAGCTTTAGTTGAAGCTTCTAACGACGGGGCTTTGATGTTTGTGGATAATAAATGTGTTTTTGGGAATAACATAATAAACGAGTTGTTACATTTTAAGGCTTTAGATGAAATTAAACCGAATTTGGAAAATATTATTGACCCGGAACTAAAAGAAGATCTTGAACAAATAAATTCTTTTTTGATAGGTATTGAAGAGTCTTTTCAAATTGAAACCGTAATTAAAGATAAATTTAATAATCCATTAAGTGTACTTCTTGCTTTTTCAAAAATCTCCCTTTCAAAATTAGAAGGATTTATAATTATTGTTAAGGATTTATCGTCAAATCTTAAAGAAGCCGAATTAAATTTATTTATGAGTGATATTGTTTTAAATATTTCGGCAAAACTGAACATTGGAATATTTAGAGCTTTACCGGGTAATAAAGGTAAGATGGTAGAAGTTAATAAATATTTTCTTAATCTACTTGGATATAATTCGTTAACTGAAATTCTTGGGGTGCCTTTATTAGATCTGTTTGCTGATTCCGGTGAAAAAAAAGAATTTATTTCCTTATTGAACATAAATGGTTTTATTAAAGAGTACTTGTGCAAAGCAAGGAAAAAAGATGGAACAATAATAAACCTAATTTTAAGCGTGGTTATTGTTAAAGATAAATATGGTGTGGTGGAATTTGTTGACGGATTGTTAATGGATTATAGCCATCAAAAAATAATGGACGAACAAAAAGAACAATTATTAAACAGTTTTATTAACGATTCTTTAATTTGGGATTTACCTGTTACTGCGTTACCAACAAAAGATATAATTGAATGTCAGCCAAATATCACTATTTCGAAAGCTCTGGAATTAATGGATTTTTATTCCACGGATATATTAATATCAAAAATTTTCCCAAATTCGGAAAATGAAAAATACTCTTCCGAAATATTTATTGTTTCAAAAGAAAAAATATTTAGTAAAATAACTATCCCAAATTTCGATCTAAACATGCCTGTTTCTCTCTGTTTTGAAGTGCCTGATCAAAAGGTACACTTAAAAAGTACAGCCATACAATGCATACTTAATATGTTAAGAACAAATAAAAATTATGTGTTAATTGAAATAGATGGAGAACTTAAAATAATAGGAATAGCAGATATAATGTCTCTGTTAAACAGTAACATTCGGTTTTTAACTGAAAGACTGCATCAAGCAAAATCTCTTGATGAATTAAAAAATATTCACTATAAATTACCATTATTTATTAGGAATCTTGTGCATGTTGGTGCTGATATTGGGGTTATAACAAATACAATTACCGATGTTAGCGATATCATTTCAAAATCTGTAATAGAGGAGGCCATAAATCAAATTGGTGCGCCGCCTTGTAAATTTTCGTTTATTGCACTGGGTAGCGAAGGTAGATCGGAACAAGGATTGTCAACCGATCAAGACAATGCTATTATTTTTGAAGACAATGTTGAATACCTGCCGGATTCTTTTGAAAAAAATAAAACCGAAATAGAACACCAAAACAAATATTTCATCAATCTTGCTTTGTTAATCAATAAATTACTTAATCAAGTTGGATATAAACTTTGTGTGGGTGAAATTATGGCCATGAATCCTAAATGGAATAAACCTATTTCAATATGGAAGCATTATTTTTGGGACTGGATTACAACACCTGAACCTCAAAGTCTTATCGATTCAAGTATATTTTTTGATTTTAGACATATTTATGGTGAAAGTTCTTTGGCTCAACAATTAAAGCAACATGTTAATATAACCATAAAGGAAAATCCTGCGTTTTTAGGGCAGGTTGCTTTAATGACTGCTAACTATAAATTGCCTGTCGGTAAGTTTGGAAAAATTCAAACAGAAACCATAGAAGATCATCAGGATAGTTTTAATCTTAAAAATGCCATTAGGCTTCTTGTAAATATTGTACGACTTTATACAATGAAACATTCCATTGATGAAACGAATACACTTACTCGTTTGGAATTGTTGTACAATAAAAATTATATTCCGGAAAGTTTCTATACGGAAATGAAATTTTGCTTCAAATATTTATTAAAGCTGCAATTTCAGTATCAGGTAGATAACTATATGCGGGGTGTTGAAGCCGATAATTATCTGTATTTAACTTCATTAACACCAACAGAGTTAAGCAATCTAAAGTCGGTATTAACGGCAATTTCTTCATTTCAATCTAAAGTGAAATTTGATTTTGGTATTAATGTGTAAACTAAATTTACTTTGAGTTAGATTTATACATCTCAAAAATCGATTAAAAATTTTATTTATACAAATAATAAATATTAGTTCGTTCGGATTTTGCAGTAGCAATAAATACAAATAGAATTTTTAATAATCAATACAAAAATGCAAATAAACAGTCCCAAGTCGGAAACCATATTTTTTGTTTTGAGAAAACCCACAGCAATAATGTTATATCTCAACATAGCTGTTTTGGCTGTACCAAACCTTTTTATACTTGAATTATGATGTAAATGACACTTTATTTATTATATTTCTTTAAAATATAAAAAAGTTTTAATGGAAAATTAGGATTAAAATATTCATCCTGCCATGTAAAACAAAAATTTATTGTATCCTTTGAGTTCTACTTAAAAGGTGTTGTAATTGTTAAACTTATTTTTGGTTCATGGTGTCTAAAAATCAATAATTAAAAGACTGTAAATTTTTTGAAACAAACCAAAATATAACAAAAGTATGATTTTTTTTGAAAATTTTAAAAAAAATTAGGAATTTTATGAATTTAAATATGCTGAATAAAAGTAATTTACTGGTGATACTATTGTTTTTAATGGGGGAAATTTGTGGCAGTGTAAAAGCAGCATCAGGAGGTGAAAATGAGTACAGAATTGAAAAACAGTTATTATTTGAAGGTTATAAAAGGTTTTATTTAATAAATTTACCACCTAATTATTATGAATTAAATAATTTACCCCTAGTTATTGCATTACATGGGGGAGGAGGAAAAAGTTCCCAATGCGAAAAAGACTATAAATTAACCGAAACAGCCGATAAAAACGGTTATGTGATTGTATATCCCGATGGAGTGCAAAGTGACGGATTACTTAAAGTTAGAACATGGAATGCCGGAACTTGTTGTGACTATGCGGCAGAACAAAATATAAATGATGTTGGCTTTATAAGTTTAATTATTGACGAAATGATTAAAAATTATAAAGTCGATTCTAAAAGAGTATATGTTACAGGAATGTCAAATGGGGCAATGATGGCATATAAACTGGCTTGTGAAATACCCTGGAAAATTGCTGCAATTGCCGCTGTAAGCGGTACAATGTTAACCGGTAATGCATGCAGTCCAACTTTACCTGTACCTATTTTGCATATACACTCAATTTGTGATAAAAAAGTACCGGTAACCGGCGGAATTGGAATAAGGGGTTATTATTTCCCCCCGGTTGATTCGGTACTGAAAGTTTGGACTATTTTAGATTTATGCAATTATAATAAGCCTAATATTCAGGAATTCGAAAATTATACCAAATATCAATGGCAAAATAACAATAAGGAAATTTTTGTAGAATATTATTTAACAAAAGACGGTGGACATGCATGGCCCGGCGGGAAAAAGGGAAATATTTTTGCCGATAAACCATCAAAGGCTATTAAGGCAAATAAAATAATATTTGAGTTCTTTAAGAACCATCATCAAAACTAAAATTTTATTTGGAATCGATTATATTATCACAAATTTATAATAACCCAAGAGAGTAAAAATATTAAGGATGCTACCATTTATCAAAATGAATTTTTTCTTTTAGGTTAATACTCTTTTGTGAAATAATTTTTAAGTCTTTAGCTTTATATCCAAACGGTATTAAAGCAGCAATTTCTAGATGAGGGGGAATACCTAATACTTGTTTAATTTCGTCTCCCTTTTGAGGAATATAAGTTACTCCGTATAAATCTTCTGCTGCTAAAGCAAGTAAAATATTTTCTATACAGCACCAAGCAGAAGACAGGCAATTTAGGTCGTAAACAGAGTTGCTGTCTTTAATTTTTGTTTTGGGTTTAAATACAATCACCAATAATTCGGGGGCTTTAACTAACATGCTTTTTTGTTTTGGAATAGCATCCAAATACATTTCTTTTGCAATATTATCTATATTTGAAAAGCTTTCTTCAAAATTAGAAATAACAATATTTTCAGGAATTCCTTCTGCTTTTACGATATTAAGCCTTACTTTAGGATCTTTAATTAATATAAAATCCCATTCGCGTAAATGATTATGTGTAGGAGCTTTAATTCCGGCATCCAAAACTTTAATAATAGTTTCTTCCGGTACTTTGTCATCCGAAAAACTGCGTATGGTTCTTCTTTTATTTATTACTTCATAAAAATCCATATGTTACCTTATTGCGTAGTTAAAAAAATATTATGTACAAATTTATACAAAATATTATTAATATTTTGCAGTCCTATGTAAATTTTTATCTTAAAATTTTATAAACTCAACAAAAAAATTAAACATGAGATTATTATCCCCGTTTCAAAAAACGCAAATCTATTTTAATAACAAAAGCTTTTTTGTAGCAATATAATTGTCGCAGATAAGTTGATAAAAATATACTCCTGACGAAAGGCCTCCTTCAATAGAAGAAGCATTAAATGAAACTTTATAACTGCCAATATCTTTGTATTCATTTACTAAATTGGCAACCATATCGCCTAAAACATCATACACTTTTAATGAAACCAAACTTGAAGAGGGAATAGAATAGCTAATTGTTGTTGTCGGATTAAAAGGGTTTGGATAATTTTGTATTAATTGGTACGAGTTTAATAAAGTCTCGTTATAATTTATTAGTGTGCTATTCATAATAGCTTTTAAACTATCAATAATTTTTGTGTTTACCCAATATATATATCCGGTATTTGTACTAAAATTCATCTTTGTAAAAAACAAATACTTTCCATCAGGACTAACAGTCGGACATAAAATAGCATCCGCACCCGAATTAATTTTAGTTCCAAGGTTTTGGGGATTAGACCAAGTACTATCACTTTTCTTAAAACTTATCCAAATATCAAGATCAGTATAACTTCCGGATCGGAGAGAGTTAAAAAGAACATAACTTTCATCCGGAGAAAACCATGCATGTAATGCACCACCATTATTTATTGGCAAACCAAGATCGGTTGCTTTTTGGAACGTACCGTTAACATATTTGGAATTCATAAGTCTTCCCGATGCCCAATTTCCGTCTCTTGAAAAATAAAGGTCGCCATTATTAACAATACTGGGATAATACTCCACTAAACCGGAAGAGTTGACATTTGTTCCCAGTTTAACCGGTTGATTCCAGCCTGTTGAATTTTTTTCAACATAAAAAATATCACCGCCGGTATAATAAAAAATTCTTTTACCGTCCGGCGAAAACGAAACCTCCTTACCGTAAAAAAAAGAGACAGATGGTCCTGTCCAAATGTCATTTTCTTTTGAAAGTATATACGAGGTACCGTCGGGATATCTTGAGAATATGATCATATTACCATCAGGTGAAACAACAAGTGCGTGGCTGTTTTTATTATTGATTGATACGATTCCGGGTGCGAAAATTACCGGATTGTCTCCGGGTGGAGTTTGCCCGTAATAATCGTAGGTTAATTCCTGCGAAAGAATTGGAGTTCGAAATATTCCGGTAATTGAAATGACAAAAATAAGTTTAAATAATAGTTTCATATTAAAATCCTCGGTTGATTTTTATAAATTATCGAATTAGCACCATTTTCTTTTGAAGAGATGTGTTGTCTACTTGAAGACGATATAAATAAACTCCGCTTGTTAATGACGAAGCATCCAGTTTGACTGCGTGATATCCGAAAGGTTTTTCTCCGTTAAAAAGAGTAAATATTTCACGACCGAGAATATCATAAAGAATAAGATTAAAAGTTGAATTTTTTGGCAGATAATACCCAATTGTTGTTACAGGATTAAAAGGATTTGGATAATTTTGATCTAATATATAATTGTAATCCTTAATCATACCATAGTTATTGCATGTTGTTGTTTCGGGATACTTGATAATTTTTAAAAGATGTTCTTCGGGTGTTTTTCCAAACTGAGCTACATACTGCTTGAAAACAGTTCGAATTATGTCAGCATTAAATTTCTCACTATAAGGAATAAAAATGTTATACATGTTTCCGTTGCCCGAGCTGTTTATATCTGACACAAATACATTAGAAACACAATTTAGATCAAAATCGCATAGTGATATATATTTCAATTCTCTACTCAAAGCGGTCTTATAGTACATTATTCTTTTTTTTGAATCGAAAACCAAACTCCATTTTGTATGAGGTTGGCTTACATTTTGCAATATAGAAAAAACATATTCAACCGGGTTACCGGACTGATAGTCGTGAAGCATTTTTGCAGCTTTTCCAAATCGACCTGAAGGATCATTTCCGTGCGTTATGCAATAATCGTATGGATAATTTGCAAGTACTTTAATAGGTACTTCTTCCTTTGAATGAGCTTGGAGTTTTCCATTTATCCATTCTATTGTGGCACAATTACCAAAACTATCGCAAACAAAAAAATGGGAATGGTATTCATCTTTATCAATTCTTATTATTTTATCCGTCGCAATAACTTCATCTATTGTTGAACAGTTATCAAGTTGATACTGAATCCATTGAAGAGTATTTACGGCATATCGAGAATCGCGATCAGGGTAATCGGTAGAACTTAATGTCATTTCACCAATCACCAAACCAGCCTCATTCATTCCTCTTGACGGAAATTCTCTTCCTTCTTGATTAACCGTAACGCTTGCGTATTTTGATGTCCAAACAGGAGGACTATTAAACCAAAGCCCTCGTTTTTTAACATTTCTTTTATTAATTACAACCATTCCCTCAACTATGTACCAGTCAAGATTATTGCCAAAAACCACATGTCCGTTTTTAACAAGACATACGGAAGTGCAGGCATAACTCTTCTCCGGTGGTATTGATATGGCCAGCAATAAAAATAATGCTAAAATCAGCAGTTTGTTCGACTGTAGTTTATGTATTTTAAGTTCCTTAATTGAGTCCATTTTATTTATTCCTTTAAATAGATGCTATAAAATTGCAGGATTTAATACACTTAAAAACTATTATTTTCAAAAAATAAGTTTAGTATCTATGTAATATGCCCCTTTAACACCTTTTGGCAATCTGTTTAGGTAGTTTTTAATTGATTGTTCCTGACCATCGGTATGTACAGGTACTACTAATTTTGCACATGTTATCTCTGCCATTTTAACTGCATCTTCAAGATTACCTCCGCAACCGAAAAGTAAAGGGAAAATGACATCTACTTTAAATTCGGCCATTTCAGGGAATGACTGAGTATCACCTGTAACATAATAATTTGTTCCGTCAAGTTGGAGAATATATCCAACCCAATGGTTTGCTAAGGGATGTCCTGCATCCTCAAGAGTAAAATATGCAGGTGCTGTGTTAAACTTAATACCTGCCATTGTGTAAATATTATTGGATGAAACTTCAATTGCATTTATACCTTTTATCTTAAGCCTTTCAACAACATCATGAGGCCCGCACAATATTGTTTTAGGATTAAGCCTTAAGTATTCTTGAATTATAGTCGGTTGAAAATGATCTTCATGAGAATGGGTAATAAGAATCAAATCCGGTTTAATCATCTTTGACCTTATCACTAAGTCATCTGTGGGCCAGGATACAGGATCAATAAACACGCAAATTCCTTTTTCAGTACAAAAACGAATATCATTATTACTAATATGTACAATATGTTTAAGGAGTTTAGAGACTGTTTTACTGCCTTGATTAATTTTTTTATTATTTTTGTCGGATGCATAATAATTAACTGACAAAATAAATACTAAACCTATTATACCGATAAATTTTAGTGCTTTCATAAATAACTCCAATTTAAAATTGTTTTAGTTTAAGGTTGCATATCTGTTTTATAACTTTTTTGAAATTTTTTTAACAGAAGTGGATTTAATTGTTTTATTTTGAGATTTATAGAGTAATGCAACTTCACCTACCGAAAGTGCACGATTCCACATCATGGGCTCATCCATAAGTCCTCTATAGGATATGCCGTGATCATCTTCACCCAAATTCGACATGTTGCAGCCAATAACAAGATTAAAATTATTGGTTAAAATTTGTCCCGGATTTTCCCAACGAAGCGGCCATCCTTGAGGTTTACCATCCACAAAAAATAACTGTTCGGTTCCATCAAAAGTAATTACAATATGATGCCATTGTCCGTCTGCCACTATTGTTCTTGTCAAACCAAAATGTCCGGGTCCAATTTCCATACTTGCCAAACCGCTCCATCTGTTGTCTTGCCAGTCTGCTGCAATACTTAATGCAAAACCTTGATCAAATGATTTATCAAAAATACGTCGCCATTTGTCATCCTTGTGTGATGTTTTAATCCAAACCGCCAACGTTAATTGTGCGGTATTTAGAGAAGTACTATTCAATACTTCTACCCGATTGCCATCAGCAGTAAATTGGTATGCACCACCTTTTTTGCCGTTAGCTATCCAGCTAACTCCGTAAGCTTTTCCGTTATTTCCGTTACCGCTTGCATCTGTTACAACAGATGTGGTTTCATCATTATCAAAAGTGAAATGCAATACAAGCCCATTTTTAAAAGTTTCATCATTTCCCGTCTCTTTACCAGAATTATTGGATAATTTAAAAGATTCTGTTTTGTCATTAGTCGATTCTTTCAGAAGTGCATCAGGTGTAATAGGAAAATTTGCGGAATTAATAGGAGCAGTTAAATATATGTTTTCTTGGTCATCTATTGTTTTTTCGTGATCTCTATCTTTAAAACTATCGCTAAAAAAACTTGAATTTTCAATAATGAGTGGTTGCGAATAAATGGTATTACTTAATATAATTACAATTATACTAAGTATAAAAAATGTATATATGATTTTTATTTTAGAGTTCATTTGTAGTCCCTTTAAATTTTATTAATAATGGGTTAATTTTATAAATATTACTATAAGTGAATCGTTATCTACATTATTATTCCTCTTATACTTTAATTTGCGTTATAATAAAAAATCGAATCGGGAATTTGCTGTTTTAATATTTCAGAAGATTCATACTCGAGTTTTAATTGATAATCGTAACTACTTTGCATAAATAAAACAGTAATACGATGTTTGCCCTTTTGTAAATAAACCCGGCCATTTTTTTCAATATTTGCGTGTAAACCATCATTGTTTATTATTAAATTATCGCCAATATAAAATTTGCTGCCGTCGTCCGAACTTAAATAAAAATTATAAATATTATCTTTTACAATATCAATTAAACCGGAATATTGAAAAGAAAACAATGTTTCTTTTTTTCTCTCATCCAGTTTAATATTTGTTGTAATACCTGAAGAAATTGGAGTAAGCTTATCAAAATTCGGCAGTATATTCCAGTCTCCTTCATAGTAGGAATATTTCAATCCGTTTTTCAAATTAGGAAAATTAGTTTCAGGCTTTAAATTTAGCATATAATTAATCTTTAAAGAATCGGGATTCCCGGGAATGCCAAATCCATAAAATGGAAATACTTTAATGGTTGTTGGTTTTTTTACCACAATTTGTTTTTGATATAAAGGTGAACTAATAGTTGGCTCAGAACCGTCCAGGGTATATTGTATTGTTTTGCTATTACTATTAATTGTAATTATAACGGAATCTTTTTGAGACAATAAACCACCTTTGGTCTCAAATTGTACTTGTTCATTTTGCCAATCCGCAAAAATAAATTTTAATCCATTATAAGTTCCTTTATAACAAATAGTGCCATGTATTTCCTCCGGATATTCATCAAATTTCCAAATCAAACCATGCAATGCATTTTCTTCAAGTATTTTGGCAAGTGAATTTACCCCCATATCTAATCCTTCGTTTGCTACCGTTAAATAAAGGTAATTACTTAAAACAGGTTTTTTTATTAAAAAATCCTCAGTTCTTTTAAGCATTAAATTGCTATTCCACCACATGCTGGGACTAAGGGTGAGGTATGCGGTAAAAAGCTGTGGATCCTTCATAATGGCATTCATCACAAATACACCGCCGTATGAGGTTCCTGCAAGAACTCGGTATGGATAAGTTTGATAATTACTTTCAATAAAAGGCATTAATTCTTCTTTAATAAAACCAAGAAGTTTATCGGCACCGCCTCCCGATTTGCTTTCCTCGTTCCAAACGGGCAATAAATCTCTTTCGCGTTTTTCTCCGGTATGTATGCCAACAATAATCATTCTAGGAATTATATTGTTGTTTGCCAGAACACTAATTGCCTGTACGGTAAGATTAAAATTCCACTGGCCGTCAACCAAATAAAAAACCGGATAGTTTTTATCTGTTGAATTATATCCATCCGGCAGGGCAACCATTATGGTTCGCTCTTCATTAAGAATGTTTGAATGTAATTTAAACGAAAACCCGATGTTAATTGGTTGGGTACTTATTTGACCTGAAACCAAAGAAAAAGAAAACACACATATTAAAAAAAGAAGTGATTTCATTGTTTTTCCAAATTGATTAATTAATAATTTATTAAAGCTAAACCATTTACACTTTAAATAAATAAATTGTCGATACGCATTGTTTCTGATCATAATATAATACCTAAACTAAAATTTTTCTCTAATAATAAAATCATTTAATTTTTTCTTAGATGGCCCGTCCGGCCATTCGTAAGGTATGCCTAAAGGAGTAATACATACTCTTGTATAATTATCCGGAATATTTAATACTTCTTTTGTGACTTCTTCGGAAATAACATCAGTAATAAAAACAGTCCCATATCCTAATGATCGTGCAGCAAGCATTAAATATCCGGCTGCTAATGGCCCATCCCAATGATTATAACTTGGGTATTGTGAATTATTATCCGTTAAAACTACTATAAATACAGGTGCGGAACAATAGTCTTCATATCGATTTTTTATGTTTTTTATAACTTGTTCGTCTTTATCTTTACTGTTATTTTGATTATTATAATTCACAATAGCATTATTAATACATGTTTCTTTAATTCGGTTAATTGTGTTTGGGTCTTTAATAATAAGAAATTTCCACGGTTGTTGATTACCTGATGTAGGCGCAGTTCTTGCCGCATCAATTATTTTTAATATAGCATTTTCCGGTATTTGATCCGGTTTAAATTTTCTTACAGAACGGCGATTATGAATTACATTCCAAAAATTAGTTTCTTCTGCTGAAATACCTCCGACCTGTTTGGTGTTCTTTTCAGTAGAATCATTTGTTTTCATTTGTGCTGAAATCATTATTGATGTCAACACACATATAATAAAAAGTATTGTTTTCATTTGAGATCCCATGTTATTGTATTTTATTTGTTATAATTATTCATTATCTGCTCCTTAAAATATAAAAAATTATGGTAAAATTTTATCTAACAACAAGCATTTTTTTTTGAACATAAGTATTACTTGATTCCAATCTATAAAAATAAGCTCCTGAACAAACAGGATTGTTTTTATCATCTGTTGCATCCCAAACAATGGAATAACTACTCCCGTTTTGAAATGAGTCAACAAGTGTTTTAATTTTTTGACCAAGCATATTATAAATGCTTAGTTTAACCTGCGATGGTTTACTAAGAGAATATTGAATATTGGTTGATGGGTTAAACGGATTTGGATAGTTTTGGTTTAATTTTATTTCGTCGGGAATGTGTTTTCCGTTATTGGAATCATCAACACTTACAGGGGTGTCTCTTAAACAACGTACTGACCAGCCAATCTTCTTCTCGGCATAACCAAAAATAGTATTTGCACCCATATATCTGTAGTTAAGGAGCTGGCGCCATGCATATTCGGCGTTGACCCCTGAAGCCGACCAATAGTGACCGCATGTACCAATATCAACGAACTCCAAATCCCAATGACTGCCCCCCGGCAGGCCTGTAAAACCGCTTTCATTGGTTGCGTCCGAATTTGGGCTTTTCCAATGTGTTGTACCTGCTTCTTTTAATTTTCCATGTGCTGCAGCTTCTCCACCAAGGAAATTGACTAAGGTTCTCCATTCAACAACAGTGGGTACATGCCAACCTGTGGGGCATACTTTACGGCTATCGGTTATTGCATGCCATGTATATAATCTGCCGTAAATGGCAGCAATACTATCATTACCCTCATATGCCCACTGGTATTTGGGGGTGTCTTCGCCAAAATAGTATAATGCAGCAGGGTGGGTAGTGCCAATGGTATCACCGTTGTTGTATTTGGTAGTTTTAAGGTTTTCTTTCATCCATACTTGTGTGCCTATGGTTACTGTATTATAAATGTTTCCGTCTATATCGGTTACCATTTCCTGTGCAATTAGTGTACAACCATACAGCATTATGGCAAAGGTTATAGAAATTGTTTTTGTTATAAAAGTTGATATGAAATCCATTGTATATTTCCCTTTGTTATATTTTATTATCTAACTAAAACCATCTTCTTCTGAAGATTTGTATTATCTGTTTCCAGTCTATATAAATAAACTCCGGAACTAACCGGATTATTTTCATCATCAGTTGAATTCCATGTAAGAGAGTATTCACCGACATTTTGAAACGCATTATCAAGTGTTTTAATTTTTTGACCAAGCATATTATAAATGCTTAGTTTAACCTGAGATGGTTTGCTAAGAGAATATTGAATATTAGTTGATGGGTTAAACGGATTTGGATAGTTTTGAAACAGAAGGTAATCATTATTTATATTATTCGTTTTATCTTTAACACCTACATTAATTGTAGTATTTAACCATACCCTGCTTGGTCCGCCATAATGATTGTCATCAACAATTCTTGTAACTGCCAAAAAGGCATCTAAATCGCCATCTTTATCTAAATCTCCAAAATCAATTGCATCGCTTTGAATTAAATTCATATTTACTGATGTGGAAATAAAATGTGCCTGTCCATCATTATACAGAATCTCACTTCTTCGATCCCAATATGAATATCGATGACCATGATTCATATAAATATCCAAATCACCATCATTGTCTAAATCTACTAAGGTTGCGGTTTGTGTTAAATATGAAGTTTGATAAGGCAATGCTGCACTTACAAATTTTCCTGTACCATCATTCAAATAGAATTGGGCCGGTTGAACAACGCTATTTTCGTTATGATAATTGCATTGCAGCAGATCCGGATAGCCATCATTGTTTAGATCCCCTGTGAATAAATTGAAGCAAATATTATTTCCTAATTTTTGTTCACTGATGTTAAATGACCCTGTTTTGTCATTAAACAGAATATAAGTTGGACCTCCTTGGCCAATAACAATATCCGAATATCCATCTTTATTCAAATCGTTTGTGGCCATTGCAGTTGCCCCAAAATTATTAAGTGTAAAAGTGGTTTTGATTATTGAAGTGTCAACAAGTATTGAATAAATCCTTAAAATTGTGCTGTCTCCACTTTCAAAGGTAATAACATCATTTAAACTCTGATCACCGAATTTATTATCAAAGATGATATAGGTTCCTTTGAAAGGAAATTTGTTAGATAATGTAAACTGTCCCGAACCGTTGTTGAGCCATGTTTTTATTAATCCGGTTTGCCAATCTCCGTTTTCAAAAATATCCAAATCACCATCATTATCTATATCATCTAATGTGATCTTTGCAGATGAACCAAGTTCCTGTGGGCTTTTACTAAAAGTTCCACTACCATCATTTAGCCATATTTCATTTTGTTGGGGAATAACATTATTCCAAAAATTGTTTCCAAGTACGGCATCTAAATCTCCATCGCCATCCAAATCGCCCAGTTTAACATCCCAGCTCGCAGCGTTTCCTAATCTTTGGCCACTATCAACAAATATCTGCTGTGCAAAAACCTGCCGGAAAATAAACAGCACGAAAAATACAATTGAAACATATTTGAATAAATTTTGCATATTCACACTCTTTTAATTAATAAGTTTATTTAGCTAACAAATACAATTTCCTTTTAATATATTGTCTATTAAAAATCGAATAAATTATGTCCATACTAACCTTATTATTTGTACACATAATCCATGATCTCCATTAATTACGGAACAGCTTTCCATTGCAATACTGTTGCACTATAAAAGCAGTCCTCATTTGCAGTTAAAGATCTGTCACTTATTTTGATACCGGAACCATTCAATTCCTCATAATTCCAATTATTTCCTGCACAAAACCTGAACGTTATTGATGAGTTACGTGATAGTACTAACGTATTTGTATAGGTTTTTACAGTCTCGTTTTCTGTGGAAAGATATAATGGAAAACCGGCCGTTGGTTCCCAATTGCCCAAAGCCGAATTGTTGCCCACCATAAAAATTTTATTTCCTGATGTTACAGGTGCATTAACTTTCAAACGCACACTTACAATAGGTGAAAGCACATCAACCACCGTCAAAGATGTTTGAACACTTTTTCCTTTATAACTGATATTAAACAATATTGAGGTGGGAGTGGTTATAATACCGGGTATAAGTTTTATTCTATCCGTTTGTTCCCGCATCCATAATTCGGATTGGGGAGAACTCACCTCAAGCAGATTATAAGGAATTTCCGCAGAGAGTCCGTTATTCCAAGTTGCCTTTGTAAAAAGCATTACATTTGGAACGGTTCCGGCCACATCAATATTTGGAGACGATGTGCGCGCTGTTAAATTAGTAACAATAGTGGAAGACTTACCGAAGAAGAATAGTAGTGGTTTATATACCCTATTAGACCAAGAAACTTCATTGTGAATGCCCGTATAGTCCACGTCCAATAAAAGATCTGTTCCATAATTCCAACCATGCGCAATTAGACTTGTTGTCATATCATAGGCATCTTCAACAAAAAGATCTGCTCCGTTTCGATCCGGATCCTCAGACTCTGCATTACCTGCATCAATCCAGTAGCGTATTGGTTTATATGGCCCGGTGTAAGCTTTAACCGTACGCAGCAGACTTTTATTTACTGCCCAAATAGACGGCGACATACAAGCCGCCAAACCAAAGATTTCCGGTTTTACCCATGCAGCATAAAATGCAAATATACCACCTGCAGAAGATCCCATAATTGCTGTATTTTCAGGTCCACGTTTAATTCGGTAATTTGATTCGATGTAGGGTATTACTTCATCAGTTAAAAACCTGAGATACAAATCACCTGTTCCGTCACCATACGGTGCAGGCGGCCAATATTCCGATAAACGGTCTTTTGTGTTGTTTATCCCCACCAAAATCACCTCACTAATCAAGCCGGATTGAACCAAGGAGTCATATTTTGTTTCTACCAGCCAACCCCCGGGTGCAAATACTTCTTGTCCGTCTTGTAAATACATAACCGGATATGATTGTTTGCCCGATTCATAACTTGCAGGAAAATATATTCGCAAATCTCGGTCATTGTTAAGGATGTTTGAATGGAAATTTTTTACCGTTAACAAACGCACTTGGGGAACTACACTTGGTTCCGGTTCTACACAGGCATTTATTATTAAATTCATTAAAAAAAATGATACAACCAAAATAATATTGTATTTTATTAAATTTATCATGTTAAAATCTCCAACACAGTTATTCATATTTATCGCAATAAGATCATTTTCTTTTGACTACTTAAATTATCTGATTCCAGCTTGTATAAATAAACTCCTGAACTTACCGGATTATTTTCATCATCGGTTGAATCCCATGTAAAAGTGTATTCACCGGTGTTTTGAAACGAGTTTTTAAGTGTTTTGATCTTTTGACCAAGCATATTGTAAATGCTAAGTTTAA
>JAZDHY010000094.1:0-6755 GCA_043805435.1 bacterium | reverse complement strand
CTGTGTGAAAATTGGGGAATGGTTGTAATAAAAAGGAACTCATCCCCCAACCCCTTCTCTTAAAAATAGAAGGGGAGTGATTGTAAAAACATATAGAACAATAACTTGCCGTTATATAATTCCCCTCTCTTTCAAAGAGAGAGGATAAAGGGGCGGTGCCCGGCTGAATTTTAGACGGGTGAGTTCGGTTTTTTTAATTTTAACACAGTCTCTTCAGAGAGGGGAATAATGATTTTTGCTTTTGTATAGTCAATATTGTATCTTTGCTTTTGGAGAATAGGAATATATCTAATTAATATGTTACCCATATAATTATTAATCATTTAGTATAATAATACAATAAAAATGACAAAAGAATTACAGACTGACATTATCCAATGGGATATTAAATCATGGTCAAAAGCACTTGATTATTGGGAACACAATATTGATTGGAGCAAAATAAATAATGGGCTCGAATTAGGCGGTAAACAAGGGGGCCTTTCTTTATGGCTGGCACTAAAACAAAAGGAAACAATTTGTTCGGATTTGAATAACATTAAAGATACGGCCGAACAACTTCATGTAAGATATAATATTACTTCTTTTGTGAAATATCAAGATATTGATGCAACTAATATCCCTTATGAGAATTTTTTTGATATTATTGTATTTAAATCAATTATAGGTGGAATTGGTAGAGATAACAATTATAAATTACAAAAACAAGTGTTCAAAGAAATTTTTAAAGCCTTAAAACCCGGCGGAAAACTCTTATTTGCAGAAAATTTAGCGGCATCCCCTGTACATAAATTATTAAGAAAGATGTTTATAAAGTGGGGTACTTATTGGAAGTATATAACCATTAAAGAAATTAATGAATTTTTATCAGATTTTTCAAGCGTAAAAATAGAGACTACGGGTGTTCTTGGTGCATTTGGAAGAAATGAATATCAACGAAATATACTTTCCACTATTGATGAGCTTATTTTAAATAAAGTGTGTAGCAATAATTGGAAATATATTGTTTACGGAATAGCTGAAAAATAAATTTTTGAACTATTGAGTTGTTTTTAATGTAAAAATAAATTTTGTGCCTTTGTTTAATTCACTCTCAACCCAAATAGCACCTCCGTTTTTTTCTATAAACTCTTTTGCTAATATTAGTCCTAAACCGGTTCCTTTCTCATCTTCAGTACCTCGTGTTGTAAAATGAATATCCATTCTAAATAATTTACCAATGTCCGTTTTATTTATTCCAACTCCATTATCTTCAATTGTAATTTCAACAAACTCGTTTAAACACTTGCAATTAATATTTATTTGCCCGTTTTTGTAAGTAAATTTTATTGCATTTGAAATTAAATTATGAATAGTCGAATTTATCATATATTTATCAACAAAAACAAACGTCTTTTCTGGTATATTATTATTAATTACAATTGCTTTCTTCTTAGTTAATGATTCCGATAACCTAATTACGCTATTAACTAATTCATTTAAATCAATAAGTGCAAAATTTATGTCAATTCCTTTTGTTTGCAATCTTGACCACTCCAAAAGATTTTCAATTAGATCGTATAAACTTTGAACCTGTTTATATAATAAGTCCATGTACGATTTGATTTCCGATTTTGGAATAAACTCAAAGTTGTCAACAATATAATTAGTAAATCCTAAAAGCCCCTGAAATGGACTTTTTAAGTCATGTGCAATAATTGAAAAGAACTTATCTTTGGTTAAATTCGAATTTTGCAATTCTTCTTTTTGTAAAACAATCTTAAAGTTTTTTTCTTGTAATATTTTGTTTGCTTTTTTGTTTGTTGTATAACGATTTAAAATAATAATAAGTGCAATTAAGCCGCTAATGATGGCAAACCAAAGATATAATTTTATCAAACTATCGTTTTTCTTTTCACTTCTTAGTATCTCTATTTCTCTTGTCTTTTTTTCTGTTTCGTATGCAATTTGAATAGCCATTAATTGTTTATTTTTGTCACTATTCATTAACGAATCGGAAATATTTATATATTGTGTTTGATATTGCAAACCTTTTTTATAATCACCCAGTTCTTTATAAACGGAAGATAAACCCAAATAACATTCCTTTATTCTTGCTCTAAAGTGATGTTTGGAGGCAATTGCTAAAGCATCGGTTAATTGTTGAATTGCCAAAGCATAAAAACCGGAGTTGATATTAATTTTAGCAAGCCTGTTTAACGATTCTGCAATACCTTGTGGAGCTTGTAAAGAGTTGTATATTGAATATGCTAAAGATAAATATTTTTTTGCTGTTATTGGCTCCTCATTATATAAAAATAATTTTCCCAAATTTAAATATGAGTGTGCCAGAATAAGTTTATTATCTCTTTTCGTACTCTCTTCAATTGCTTTAAGCGAAAATTCATACCCCATCTGGGTGTTTTTTTGTTCAATATAAATATTTGCAATATTACTTAATATTGCTGCCATCCCGCCAAATTCTTTCATTTCGTTATTCAAATCAGATGCTTTAAATAGATATTTTAAAGATTCATCATAATTTTTTAATGCAAAATAAACCAATGAAAGATTATTATAACTTATGGCAATTGATTTTTTATTATTTATTTTTTCTTTTATTTTAAGTGACTTTAAATAAAATCTTAATGAAACATCATAATTTCCTAAATAATAATTTACAATCCCAAGGTCATTTGCACTTATTGCGGCACCTTCATTATCATTAACTGAATTGGATAAATCATATGCCAATAAATAATACTGTACCGCTTTAATATATTCACTTGCATTATAGTAAGATTGTCCAATAAAATTATAGATAGCTGCCATTTCTTTTTTATTATTATTCTCTTCATAAGTAATAAAAGCAGTTCTAAAGCAATTAATCCCTTCATAATATTTACCTTGTTTATTTAGCAGTTTCCCTTTTTCAATGTAT
The DNA here is from genome assembly GCA_043805435.1 of bacterium. Classification (GTDB taxonomy): domain Bacteria; phylum Bacteroidota; class Ignavibacteria; order Ignavibacteriales; family Melioribacteraceae; genus JAEXOD01. The sequence goes on along the minus strand of JAZDHY010000094.1, from coordinate 3,835 downwards.
AATTGCGCTTTATCTGTTTGATAATCATTTTTTTCCGCAAGGGATAACCCTTGACTTATATATTCATTCGATTTTAAAGTATCATTATTTATGTAACCATATGCCAATATTATTAATGTTTTAACTTTAAGATTTGGGTGTAAATGAGGTAAACATTTTTCGAGACTATCTAATTGAGCTTGCGAATAAACAGGTTTATCTAACGTTAATCGACTTTGAGATTGAATAGTTAAATACTGGAATAACAAAATAATTGTCAAACTTAAAACGAAATGTTTTATCATAATTCAAATTTATTTTTGATTTAATTATACGAATTTTTATCTTTATAAGCTATAATTTATTTATTTACAAATTAATATTTAAAATAGTAATTAGTATCAAAAATAAATCATAAAATTTTTATTCCTTTTTAGGTAAAAATTTAAGACAATCAAATCCCGATGATTTTAATACTTCTGAGGATGGTAATTGTTTAGACTTGAACCCTAAGGCATGACAACCATAAGGAAAATTTTTATCCCATGTAATAAAAAAATATTTGCATTTTTTGCAATTTGGTTTATTCATTTTTTTTATTTAATTACGTAATTTTTACAATGCAAATAAATACATTTTTTAGTAAATTAAAAAGAAGATTATTAGGAATTTCATGAAAATTTTAGTTACCGGCGGAGCCGGATATATTGGTTCACATTTAGTAAAAATGCTCAAAGAATTAAAGAAAGATATATTGGTTGCTGATAATTTAAGTCGTGGTCATATTGAAGCTATTCCGAATGCTGTTGATTTTGTTAATGTCGATCTAAAAAACTATAACGATGTAGAAAAGATTTTCGAAAATCATACTATTAATTCAATAATTCATTTTGCTGCGTTTGCATACGTGGGTGAATCAGTCGAAAATCCTCAATTATACTATGAAAATAATGTTTTGGGAAGTATTAATTTACTCAAAGCTGCTAATAAATTTGGCATTAAAAAAATTGTATTCTCTTCAACGTGCAGTTTGTATGGTAATCCCATAAAAACCCCTATTTCGGAATTGGAACCAACAAAACCAATTAATCCTTATGCATATACTAAGCAATTTATTGAAAAAATTCTTGCAGATTTTGATACTGCATATAACATGAAGTATGTTGCATTACGATATTTTAATGCCGCCGGTGCAGATTTTTCCGGTGAAATTGGCGAAAGTCATTTTCCGGAGCCGCATCTTATACCTCTTGTATTGTTTACTGCATTAAAAAAACGTAATAAAATATCTGTATTTGGCGATGATTACAACACACCTGATGGAACTTGTGTAAGAGACTATATACATATTAACGATTTGGCCGATGCACATATTAAAGCACTGAATTATTTAGAAGCCGGAAATAATTCCAGTATTATAAATCTTGGTACAGGTATCGGCTATTCAGTAAAAGAGATTATTAATATGGCAAAAGAAATAACCGGTTTTGAAATACCATTTGAAATTGTTGAAAGGAGAGCAGGTGATCCTGATATTTTGGTTGCTGATAACAAAAAAGCATTGGAAGTTTTAGGATGGAAAAACAAATACAACTTGGAAGACATTATAAAATCAGCCTACAAATGGCACTGTAACCCAAAATATTAATATTTGAAAATTATGGAAATTATTACAACAGACATACAAGGCATTCTAATAATAAAACCAACTGTTTTTAAAGATACACGCGGATATTTTTATGAATCGTATAGCAAAAATAAATTTGCAGAAAACAGTTTAGATTTAGATTTTGTACAAGATAATATTTCAAAATCCTCAAAAGGGACTATTAGAGGTTTGCATTATCAAACCGGCAAATTTGCTCAAGGTAAATTATGCCAGGTAATTTACGGAAAAGTATTAGATGTTGCCGTTGATATACGTTTTGGTTCACCTACATTCGGCAAATACGTAAGTGTTGAACTTTCGGATGAAAACAAAAATCAAATTTGGATTCCTGCAGGTTTTGCTCATGGGTTTGAAGTACTTTCGGATGAAGCAATATTCCATTATAAATGTACAAATTTTTATAATAGGCAAAGTGAAAGAAGCATAATATTTAACGATAACCAATTAAATATTAAGTGGAAGACTAATTTGCCTGTGGTTTCGGATAAAGATTTATTAGCCGGCAGTTTTAATAAAATTAATGAAGATTTTATTTATAAAAATTTAATTGGAGGATAAATGAAATTAGCAATTGTTGGAACAGGATATGTTGGGTTAGTTTCGGGTACTTGTTTTGCTGAAATGGGAAATGAAGTTATTTGCGTTGATAATAATCAAGCTAAACTAAAAAAATTAAAAGAGGCCGAAGTACCAATTTACGAACCCGGTTTGGATATTTTATTTTATAGAAATATAGCAAAAAAAAGATTAATTTTTACGGATGACTTATCTTCAACCGTAAAAGAATCTCAGGTAATATTTTTATGTCTTCCTACCCCCCAAGATGAAGACGGCTCTGCCGACCTTAAATATGTTTTTGGAATAGCCGAAGAAATTGGAAAAATCCTAAAACTGGAAGGAGATAATTCATTCAAGGTAATTGTTAATAAAAGTACCGTACCTGTTGGTACCTGTTTGGCCGTTACAGCAATTATTGCTAAACATGGTGTAAATAATTTTGAAGTTGTATCAAATCCGGAATTTTTGCGCGAAGGATTTGCAGTGGATGATTTTATGAAACCCGATAGAATTGTTATTGGCGCAAACAGCCAAGAAGCATTATCTATTATGAAATCTATTTATGAACCTTTTGTTAGGCAGGGAAATCCTATTATTGAAATGAATCCGGAAAGTTCCGAAGTTACTAAATATGCCGCAAATTCGTATTTAGCAATGCGAATAACATATATGAATGAATTGGCCAATTTTTGTGAAAAAGTTGGTGCTAATGTTGATTTAGTGAGAAGAGGTATGGGTACAGATTCCCGAATTGGAAAGAGATTTTTATTTCCGGGAATTGGATATGGCGGTTCCTGTTTTCCAAAAGATGTTAATGCATTAATTAAAACATCAACAGAAAATAATGCTGAAATGAAAATTCTAAAACTTGTTGACCAAGTTAATAAAGAACAAAAAAAAGTTTTAGTTACTAAAATATTAAATCATTTTGAAAACGATATAAAAGGTAAAAAATTTGCGGTTTGGGGTTTGGCTTTTAAACCAAATACAGATGATATGCGTGAAGCTCCTTCTGTTGTTATAATTAAAGAATTACTTAAAAACGGTGCTTCAGTTTCGGCATACGACCCCGCAGCTTTTGAAAATACCAAATTTTACCTTCAAGAAAGTATTGAATATAATGAAGATCAATATGAAACTTTAAAAGATGCTGATGCTCTGCTTATTCTTACCGAGTGGAATGAATTCAGGAATCCGGATTTTACAAAAATTTTAGATACCTTAAAAAATAAGTTAATTTTTGATGGCAGAAATATTTTTGACCCTGAAAAAATGAAAGAATTAAACATAACTTATTATTCAATTGGTAGAAAGACAATAAAATCCAAATAATATTATTTTATAATTTAGATAAAAGGCTGCCCGGTATGGACAGCCTTTTATTTTTACATACCTTTTAATTTGGCCGATTCATCAAGAGAAAATATTTTTTCCAAATCAAGTAAAATTAGAAGCCTGTCTTCAAGTTTCCCTACTGCTGTAATATAGTCGCTATCAATTCCGGCTACCATTGCAGGCGGTGGTTCTGTAATACTTTTTGGAATTCTTAAAACTTCACTAACTTCATCAACAATAAATCCAACAGTAGTTCCATTCAAATCAACAACAATTATTCTGGTTCTGTTATCA
>JAZDHY010000093.1:0-2985 GCA_043805435.1 bacterium | reverse complement strand
AACAACTTGTTTCTGTACATACGATGATTTTGTATCAATTCTAAATCTTTGTATTAACATTTGTAAGTTTTCGGTTAATCTGTTCAAATCTTCTGATGCACGAGCTATTTGTTGAACTCCTGTTGCCGATTCATGCGTTACGCTGCTAATTGCTTCTATGTTTTTGCTTATTTCTTCAGCAGTAGTTGCTTGTTGTTCACTTGCCGAGGCAACGTTACTAACTACATCCAATACTCTGCCGGCTGCAGTAACAATTTCACTCATGGAGGCTCCAGCTTTGTTAGCCAAATCTTTACCTGTTTCAACTTCGGTTTTTCCTTTTTGCATTGAATCAACTGCATCACCGGTATCTTTTTGTATTTTTTTAATCATCTGTGCAATTTCTTTTGTAGCTTTTGTGGTTCTTTCTGCAAGTTTTCTTACTTCGTCTGCAACTACAGCAAATCCTCGTCCTTGTTCCCCCGCTCTAGCTGCTTCGATTGCGGCATTTAATGCAAGAAGGTTTGTTTGGTCGGCAATATCATTAATCACTTGAACAATTTCACCAATCTCATTACTGCTTTTTCCAAGAGCTTGAACTGTTTCTGCTGCACGTTCAACAACTTCTGCAATTCTATTCATTCCAATAACAGTTTGATTTACAACCTTACCACCTTCTTTTGCAATCTTTCCTGCCTCTTTTGCCGATTCTGCGGCAATATTTGCATTTTTAGTGGTTTCTAAAACTGTAGAAGTCATTTCCTCTACTGCACTTGCTACTTCTGCTGCTTGTGCACTTTGTTCCTGTGCTCCGGCTGCCATTTCTTCTGTACTTGCCGAAATTTGATTTGAAGCACTTGCAGTTGCTTGTATTGCTTCCGTAATATTCTCTACTATACCTTTAATATTTTGAACTGATTTATTAAATCCCATAAACAATTTACCAATATCATCATTTTCTTTTTCCGGAATTACTTCAACTGTTAAATCCCCATTTGAAAATTTATCCATTTCAACTAAAAGTGCTTTAGTTGTTCTATTTAAATATTTTTCAGCTTCTTTAACATTTGAGATATCTGCAATAAACTCTAAACCACCAAGAAGGTTTCCTTTTCTATCCATTATTGGAGTTCCGGTGTACATTATGTGAATGTCTTTACTCTGTGGTCGTGCTATGGTTTCTCCATTACAAATAGTTTTTTGTTCCATGGCTTGTCGTATACGACATTCCGGAGTATTACAATGGTCGGTTTTAAATAGCTCATAACATTTATGGTTAGTACAAATCTCTTGGGTTTTGGCAACAATTTCAGATCCGATTTTATTCATAAAAGTAACATTATATTCTTTATCAACAGTCATAACAGGAGTTGGTAAGTTATTCAAATACTTAATTTGAATCTCAATTTTTTCAATCATTTTATTGAATTCCTTAGCAAGAGTGCCAATTTCATCATTATTTTCAATTTCTACAATCACATTTGTATCTCCTAAAGCAACTCTTACAGCCGCTGCAGATAGGATTTCAATCGGCTTGCCAATTATTTTTGATATAAGATAACCGAAGTAAAAGGATAATAATAATGTAAAAATAATTATATAAATCATTTGATTGCTAGAAGAATTATACATTAAATTATTCCTTTCGGAAAATTGTTTTGCTCGCATACTTTTAAAATTTGCCATATCTACAATAAGTATAAGTGTTTGATTGGCTAATTGATTAAACCCTCCATTATCTAAATATTCATAGGCTGCATCGTCTTTATTCTCAAATGCAAATTGCCTCAATTTTTCATATTTGGCAAAAAACTCATCCCGTTTAACAATAAAATCACCAAACAATTTTTGTCCTTCTGGAGATTTGTATTGATTTTTTAATGTATCTGACCTTTCTTTAATTTTTGATATACAATTTGCAATTTCGCTTATCTTATTGTTAATAATATCAATATCATTAAATCGTATCATCTCTTGATAAGTTACTCGAATTTGTTGAAAATTGGTAGAAATAAGATTTATTTCTTCCAATGGTTGTGCAATTCGCCAATACATTTCATTTGAATTTTCTTCAATATCTGACATAGTAGTAATACCTACATAACCAATTATTAAGGAAGATATTGCTAAAATGAAATATGTTATGGATAATTTTTTACGAATTCCTAAATTATTAAACCAGCTCATTTTTAACCTCTTTATTTTTCATATTATTAATTGTTTCAAAACAATCGGTAATATTTTAAAACATTTCCGAATTAATAAATAAAAAATACAAATATGACAACAATATGCTTTAAATAATAATCCAAAACAAAATTAAATATTAATAAAATACCTGTTATCTGCTTTTATGATACACTAAATTAAATATTAAATATTAGTTTTTATAAGTTTATTATCGAATAAATAACTTTAATGTTTAATTAAGCATTAATTTTAAAATACTAAATAAAAGTTATAACTTACATCTTTTTGTAAAATACGTGAAATACTTTATAATTTTATTATAACCCATATTGGATTTTGTATAGGATTTATTACTATTAATACGCACATCATCTGACTGCAATTAAATATCACTTTGGGATAAAATATCTTTAATAAAGACCGGTGGTGTATTTTTTTCATTTGGGGAGTTGATTTTCGAAATTAACAAAAATATAATCATTAAATCGTATGGCCCCTAACGAATTCCGGAGCCATACGTTAAATAGTTTTTTCCATTTCATTTCCGAGAAAAGCGAACAGAAAATATTTTTTTAAATACCTTTTAATTTGGACGATTCATCAAGAGAAAATATTTTCTCTAAATCGAGCAAAATTAGAAGCCTGTCTTCAAGTTTCCCTACTGCAGTAATATAATCGCTATCAATTCCGGCTACCATTGCAGGCGGTGGTTCTGTAATACTTTTTGGAATTCTTAAAACTTCACTAACTTCATCAACAATAAATCCAACAGTAGTTCCATTCAAATCAACAACAATTATTCTGGTTCTGTTATCA
>JAZDHY010000092.1:0-78658 GCA_043805435.1 bacterium | reverse complement strand
TTTATTTGTAATTTATTTGTAATTTATTTGTAATTTATTTGTAATTTATTTGTAATTTATTTGTAATTTATTTGTAATTTATTTGTAATTTATTTGTAATAGAATCCATTTTGGGGCTTTTTTACTTCCTTCATTATTTATTATTCCTGAACGACGTAAACTTGCAATAATATTTGTTATTTTATTTTGTTTTTGCTTATCCGATAAAATACTTGGCAATTTATTAATCAGCAATTTTTCAATAGTTTTACGATCAGCAAAAGAAAATTTTTCTAAATATCTAATAATCATTTTTTTATAATGTTCATCGTCAAATGCTTTTTGATTGATATATTGTGTTTTTAAGTCATCAGTTAGCGGTGTTACTACAGTTGAAGAAATATATATATTAGGTCTTCTTCCTTCAATTAAATTATTGCTTTTTAGATGCTTGAATTCAGCATCAGAAATTGTTTTTCCTTTTTGAACTTTATCGAGTAACATTATTTCTTGTAAATTTAGGTTTTGATTAAGTGATAATATTTTTGCAAACTCTATATCAATAATCTTTCCAATAATTTTAAGTTCAACTCTTTGGTCGGTTAAATTATATTCCGGCAAAGGAAAAAATCTTAATTTTTGATATTCAAACATCTTTCTAATACCACTCCCAATGCTCTCAACCATTTTTAAATTAACCATTGCCTCAACCAAAAAACGATTTCTATATCTTTCTTGAGGAGCATTCCCTAAAACAACACTTTCAATATTAGAAGGTAAAAAAGTTCCCAGATTAGTAAAAATCAATTCATCATTTTCATTTTCAATTACATTTATTCTACCGGATAATGTATAATCTTGGTGGGCTATACAATTATTTATTGCTTCTCTAATTGTAAAAGGTTCATATCTTAGCACTTCCTGAGGAAAAACAGATACTTGGTTCATATATTGATATTTTAAGTTTCGTATTTTGCCATAAAGTTCTTCAACGGAAAGTAGAAATGGAATATTAAAAATATGCCAATCTCTTTCCTGATTTTTTGCATTTTTAAGTATCCATCTCATTTTAGCATCTGCCGGAGAAAGTAGATGTTCGGATTCAGATTTCCCAAGTAACAAAATCGCTGTACGTGTTATCATTCCTTTAATTGTAACTTTTGCTTTATTTAAAAAAGTAATTGTGTCCCATTGGGCAATATCATCATATAGATGTGGATTTCTTTCAATAAAATTATGTCTAGCTTTATCCAAAGCTTTTAGGTCTAAATCATCCAATGAAGCGTCCTTAACAATTTCTGCACTCCAATCATAATAAACAACTTGACTTCTTATCTTTTCGATTTCATCAATATTTAACGGGGAAAGTGCTTCTCCATTCCTTCCGTAATAATGACCTTCCCAAGTAACCGGAAGCCCTTTTGGTGCAGCAGGTATTTGGAATAATATTACACGTCCGTTTGCAGTCTCTATTGGAAATATATCAATAAAGGTCAAATTCCCCGAAGTTTTGAGGGCGATTTCTTTTTTAAGGTTGTGTAATTCTTTAAGTGAACTCCTAAAACTTGTTCCAACAATAGTTTTTTTATCAGATACGCCAAAAACCAACCAAGCTTCCTCCTTTTTAAAAAGATTTGCTTCGTTTGAAAGAGCCGAGAAATATTTCCCTAATTTGTTAAAATCAAAATTATTTTTAGCTTCCTTAAACTCAACAATTTCATTTTCGTCAATTGTTAGAAGATTTTGGAGAATTATATTCAATTCCACATCAGTCATAAGTAACTCTAAAATAGCTAATTTGTATTTACATTTTAATATTATAAAAATACAAAGAAAATAAATTTATTAAAAGTTAATGAAAGATTTTGTTTAATATTATTAATCAAATAGTTCTTTAATTGTTTTTTGTAAAGGTAATTTAAAGTATAGTGTGGTTGTTTTAAAAGCCAAAACCAGGACGTTTAGGTTTAATTATTTCTTTGTGGTGTTTTGTTACAAATAGGGAAATTCTCTGAATTTCTTTATCACATAATTAAAACATTTGGCAGGAACAGTTGTCCTCCCGAAACATCGGGAAAAAGCTACGGCGGAATACATAATCCTAAAAGGGGGAGTGGATAAGAATAAGGCTTTAATGATTTAAAACAAAAAAACCTGATCGGTGTGATCAGGTTTCTTTAATTCCGCTCCGCGGGTAAGCCTTGAATTTACCAACCGTTTTGTGGTTGGCTTATAACCTCTATAGTTAACAGCCGTCCCGATCCATCGGGAAGCTACCGCGGAATAAAAAAATGTGATCCTAGATAGGTGTGAGTTTAAAAAGCAAAAACCCAGACGATTGGTCTGGGTTTTTAATTCCGCTCCGCGGGTAAGACTCGAACTTACAACCCTGCGGTTAACAGCCGCATGCTCTGCCATTGAGCTACCGCGGAATACATAATCAATATTTCAAAAATTAAGTTCACTAAATTACGAAAAAAAGTGATGTCTGTCAAGCTTAAATTTTAACTTTTTTTTATTTTTTATATTTTTATTCCTTTAATTTTGTCTTCAAAGTAGTAGACAAAAAGACTTACGATAATGGTAATTAATATAAATGCACCAATGGAATAATAAATATTTAGTGTTCGGTAAACGGAAGTGCTAATATTTCCAATAATTATCCATTGAATAACATAGGCAAGTGTAACATTTTTGCCAAGCCATTTAAAATATTTTACAAATTTATAATTGCCAAAATATACATTTAATTGTTTTGCTAAAAGCCAAAAACCGGCTAAAAACAATAATGTATAACCAAAAAACTTTGCAGTATGGTTATAATACAGGTTTAAGTTGTTTGTAATATCAAATGCATAATTATAAGTTAAGTAAATAAAAACAAAATAAATAGAAATTAAAACTGCTCGCCATATCAAAGAGGGATTAAAATATTTTAATACTTTTTTATATTGGGCTAATAAAAATCCAAATAGGGGATAAATAAACCATGGAATTACAGGGAAATATGACCAATTGGAGATTCTAATAAAATAGGCCGAAAGATAATCGAAATTACCAAAGGAATAATCAATATTACCGGTAAAGTTAATAATTACCAGCATAACAACAAAAGTAGTGAAAGCAATAATTTTGGGATGAGGAGAAAATTTAATAAAAGATAATATTATGGTGCTAATACCGGCTAAAAATAAAATATCAACTCCAAAAACATATTCCCATGGATTAAGAAATGTTATTTTATTATTAAAAATATAAAAAAACAAATTTATGTTAATTGCAATATTTAAGGCAAATCCAAGTAAAATTAGTTTTAACCCACGGTAGGCCATTTCTTTTTTATTGCGTTTGCTGAATTGTAAAAAATACCCCATAATAATCATAAATATAGGGGCAGCAGGGGGTCCGCCTAATAAAAAAGATATTTTAGTAATTGTTAAGGAATAATAATCGGTATTTAAAAATAATTCGCAAATATGAACAAGTATCATAAAAATAATAGCAAAACCTTTTAATAGGTCTGCCATTTCACTTCTGCGGACTTCTATATTTTGCATTTTATGAGGCATAATAAATTTTAGAAATTAAATAATTTCTTTCCCCTAATCTTATATTTAAAAATAAAAAATAATATATCAATTAATTTTATTAAAATAAACATTTTTATTAAATTAAACGTCTAATATTAAAATTTTACGGATTAAAAAAAATGCATTTATTTTGGACATTATTAATAGGGTTTTTAGCCGGCGCAATTGGCAAAATATTTGTCCCCGGAGATAAACCGAAAGGGTGTTTAATTACAACGGCACTTGGTATAATAGGATCGGTAGTTGCAACGTACTTAGGACAATATTTGGGTCTTTATAACGCCGGTGAACCGGCCGGATTTGTAGGTGCTGTTATTGGAGTTGTTATTGTTTTATTGATATATAGGGAAATTAAGGGGTAAAATAAAAGCAATTTTAATTGCTGACGTAACATTACGCTATAGTGTTTATTAGTTTTTTCATGCTCCGAGTACAGTCCCGGCACTTAGCTGAACTACTTAAAGCTTTATAAAATAATAGATTATCAAAAATACTTAACTTTGACTTCTTTTCAACAATAAAAAGATGATAATTTATTAACCAAATTATTGTTTAGGAGCATACTATCTAGCTTAGATCTTAACTTGGAACTCCGCCGGAGTTCTTGGAGTCTGGGTGTTTAGTGTGGTTACAGACATTGCACGGCTCTGCCGTGCTTAAAGCTTTATAAAACAGTAGTTTATCAAAAATGCTTAACTCGAATTTAATATATGCAAGGATATAATTAAGGGCCTATTTATAATAGGATTTGTTTGGAGCATAAGTTATCATATCTTTGATATAAACGTGGAACTCCGCCGGAGTTCATGGAGTTTTGGGTGGAGTGTAAGGTTGCAGACATGGTACGATGCTGCCGTGCTTAAAGTCACAGAGTGACGAAATGTGTATAGCAAAATCAAACACCCACAAAAAAGAAGCCCCATCGGGGCGACACACAACATGTTATAATATAAAATGTTACAGGTGTTACAATGTCGTTCCGCTGGGGCTAGAACCAATTTCGGAGAATTTTATTTTCTATAAACATTTCGTCCAACAATCGGACTATACCTGTAAAGATATAAATTTCTGTTTATTTATACTTCAAACTATACGTATAAGTTAGTTATTATTCCTAATTCGTAATATCCCAATCACTTATTTGTGATTATAATATGGGATTGAATAATTTATTATAAACTCATTTATTTGTGAATAGGTTAGGGAGCACTTATATAAGGTTTACAAATACGGCATTTCAGCAAAAGGCTAAAGCATTAATAAATAGCTGGTTACAGTACCTAGTTAAAGACTATTATAAAAAAAATTAATTTAAATTTAGTGATTTGTCAATAAATTTATGTAATTCGGCAACGGTATTAAAATAATAATTTCCGCGCAATTTTTTTACAATATCTTTTGCATAGCTATCCCACAAAACGGAGGCCGATTTTGCTCCAGCTCCTTTTGCTGCCAAAATATCAGCCGGTGCGTCACCAATCATAAGAATTTTATCGGGTGATAAATTAAATTTTTCGGCAAATTTAGTAATTCCTTCGGGTGAGGGTTTATGGTTTTTAACATCATCACCTGAAATTATTAAATCGAAACATTGGTATAAGCCTATTTTTTTTAATGTTATTTTAGTACTTTCTTTTCCTTTGCCTGTGTATATACCAATAGGTTTGTTAGCTTTTTTTATATTTAATACAATCTCTTTCATTCCGGGATAAATAGCGGCCATATCATTATGGTTAGATTCGTAAAAATTATAATAATCTATACGTGCTTCGGGATAATTTTCGCCCATCCAGTCTTTTAAAATATCATCTTCGGTAGGCCCAAACAAGGCAATAATTTCATCATCGGTATAACTCTTATCCAAATATTTTTTTGCTACAAAATTAAAAGTGGCAAAAATTAAATCATTTGTTGATGTCAAAGTACCATCTATATCAAAAATATAACCGTCAAACACTATATTACTCCTCGTTTACATTAAAAATTACAATTTTGCCATCCATATTTACCGCAACAAATTTATTATCTTTAATTTGCTGTAAAGATAAAATACGTGATGAACCCATAAAAAATAAAGTATTCATTTTATTATTTTTATCTATTAAATAAACATTGCCGTTTTTTGCTCCAAATAAAACATTTCCGTTCCATTCCAATGGCGTAGAAGGCATAGTATCCAGTCCGTATTTAAAATTATATTCCTTTAATTTGTATAATTTATTTGCAGAAACGGAATACATTACATCCTGCATACCTTTAACATACAATTTTTTGTTATCATTTGATAAACCCAACGACTCCCAAGCATCACATTTATACGATTTATTAATTTTTCCTAAATTAATATCAATGCTGTACAAGTTTTTATCGGGTGAAGTTACAAAAACGTTATTACCTTCTGTTAAAGGCGGGCAGACGGCAGTTGAATAATAAAAGTTTTTATTTGGGGCTACTTTCCAAACAAGCCAGCCTTTTCGACTATCTAAACAATACAAATAACTATCCCACGAACCGTATATAAGTTTATTATTATAGAATAAAGGTGTAGTTTCAATCATGCCTTTAGCATCTTTATTAGCCCAAAGTTCCTGTAAAGTTTCAATGTCATAACAAAATATATTACCTGTTGATGTTCCAATAATAACAGCTTCTTTCGATTCGGTTTCTTTTGGAAGCATTAAGTTATCGTACGAACCGTTATATGTAATTGCTATTAATTGCGAAGTAATTGGCTGATTAAAACCGATTGAAAGTATTGAACGTCCGGTAATAGGATTAATAGTAAATAAATCACCTAATAAATCACCTGCAACAAGCGTATTTCCCGATATGGCAATTTGTGAAATTGAGTTTGCTGTTAAACTATATTTCCATATAAACGTACCAATCGAATCAAAGCAGCTAATCAAACCGTTAAATTGCGAAATATAAATTCTATTTTCCCAAACAAGCGGGGGAACAGATACAGTTGAATTTAAATCCTTTGTAAAAACAATTTCAGCGGAATAATTAACAAAATCCAAAGAATCTATTTTAGGCACAACCAATAAACTCTTTTTACCAATACCTGCCCATCTATTAATTAAAGTATCGTTACCTACGGTTGAAAAAAACAAAGAATCTTTAATATTTTCAACAATGTTAAAACCCCAGCTTTTTTGACCCTGACTTAAAGTTGATCTTCCCATTACACCCGGAATACCGTTAAAATCCATTAATTTTGCAGCGTGTTCGTGTCCGCATAAAACAAGACTGATATTATAATTGCTTAAAATGTTATTAACTTTATACCAATTATCAATATCGTTATTTAGCGGATGGTGAATTACAAAATAAATTTCCTTACTTTTTGGAATTAATTTAAGTTTTTGTTCCAGCCAAACAATATCTTCAGGGGTAAAATGCCCGCCGCCGCCACGCATTAAAATTCCGGTATTCAAACCAATAAAAACCGAATTCTTAAACTCAAAATAAAATTTATTATCTTTCCATAATTCTTTAAACTTTAAGGTACCGCTTTCGCTCCACTTAGTATCGTGGTTTCCCGGTATAATGTAGTAAGGTTTATTAAGTTTATCCAAAATAAGTTTTGCGGTTTCAAGCTCGCTGTTTTTTCCTTTTTCAGCAATATCACCGGTAACAAGCGTAAATTGCACATCATTATAATAATTGATTAAGGAAACAACAGAATCCAAATCGGTTTCGGAATTTGGTGAACCTATGTGTAAATCGGTAATCCATGCATATTTGTAATCTTGAGCGAACAAAAATTGAGTAAAAAGGAAAAATAATAAAGTCAAACGTTTCATAATATCACAAATTCTATTTAAAATTTAAATTTAATCTACAAAAATGGCTTATAATAGTGATTAATTCAAGGTAAAAATAGATTTAATTGAATTTGGATCAAACAATAGGTATATTTCCAAGCTAAAATAAAAAGAATTTGAATGGAAAACATAAGAAATTTTTGCATAATTGCACATATTGATCACGGCAAATCTACCATTGCGGATTGTTTGCTGGAAAGAACCCACACAGTTTCAGCCCGGGAAGCTAAGGCACAACTGTTAGATAACCTCGATTTAGAAAGAGAACGGGGAATAACGATAAAATCGCACGCCATACAGATGAAATATACATCTTTAGATGGCGAACATTATATTTTAAATTTAATTGATACTCCCGGACATGTGGATTTTGCATACGAAGTTTCAAGGTCGTTGGCTGCCTGCGAAGGAGCACTTTTAGTAGTTGATGCCGCTCAAGGAGTTGAAGCACAAACCATAAGTAATTTATATATGGCTGTTGATGCAGGCTTGGAAATAATTCCGGTAATAAATAAAATTGACCTGCCAAGTGCAATGGTTGATGTTGTAAAACATCAAATTATTGATTTATTAGGCTGCAAGGATGAAGATATTTATTTATCAAGCGCAAAAGCAAATATTGGGTTTGATGAAATTCTTGAAGCAATTGTAAAAAAATACCGGCACCCAAAGGTGATAGTGATGCTCCTTTACAGGCTTTAATTTTTGATTCTGTTTTTGATGCTTATCGTGGAGCTATTGCATTTATACGTGTATTTAACGGAACAATACGTGAAAAGGATTTAATAACCTTTTTTAATAATACTAAAAGTTATTTGGCTGAAGAAGTTGGAATATTGGGGCTTGCAAGAATTAAAACCAAAGAACTTTCAGCCGGTGATGTTGGATATTTAATATCGGGCATTAAAGATGTTCATGATACTAAAGTAGGGGATACGGTAACTCATGTTAAAAATGGTGCTCCTAAACCTTTACCCGGATATAAAGATATAAAACCAATGGTTTATAGCGGTTTATATCCAACCAATAGTGATGATTATGAAGATTTAAGAGATGCCTTAGATAAATTTAAGATGAACGATTCGGCATTAATGTACACTCCTGAAACAAGCGTTGCTTTGGGATTTGGATTTAGATGCGGATTTTTAGGAATGCTGCATATGGAAATTGTGCAGGAAAGATTAGAAAGAGAATATGATCAATCAATAGTAACAACTTTACCAAACGTTGAGTATAATGTATATACTAAAGTTGGTGACTTATTGGTAGTCGATAATCCTGCGGAAATGCCTGTTGCCGGAGATATTGAACGTATTGAAGAACCATTTGTAAAGGCCCAAATAGTAACTCCAAGCGAATATGTTGGTGCTATTATGAAACTTTCGATGGAGAAAAGAGGTGTTTATAAAAATACAAATTATATTGATCCTACAAGAGCCGATGTTGAATTTGAATTTCCGCTGAGTGAAATTATTTTTGACTTTTTTGATAAGTTAAAATCAATTTCACGTGGATATGCTTCTTTAGATTATGAATTTATGGGTTATAAAGCATCCGATTTGGTTAAATTGGATATATTATTAAATGGCGAAAAGGTTGATGCACTTTCAATAATTGTTCATACAAAAAAAGCATTTGAATGGGGCCAAAAAGTTACAACCAAATTAAAAGATTTAATACCTCGTCAGATGTTTGAAATTGCTGTACAGGCTTCAATTGGCAGTAAAGTTATTTCGCGTACAAATATTAAAGCTATGCGTAAAAATGTACTTGCAAAGTGTTATGGCGGTGATATTTCCAGAAAAAGAAAACTTTTGGAAAAACAGAAAGAGGGTAAAAAAAGAATGAAACAAGTTGGTAATGTGGAAATTCCTCAGGAAGCATTTTTAGCTGTGCTTCAAATTGATGATTAAGTGGAACAAATGATTTATTTTATGTTTTAACATATATATTTTATATTAAAAGGGAACCTATGTCTTTATTTAAAAATAATTCTTCTGATGAAAAGAATAAATCCAAAAAATCGAAAACACAAAAAGAAAAGCTTATTGAATTTTTTAAAAATCTTTTTTTTGCAGCAATTGCCGCATTATTAATAAAATCGTTTTTTATAGAAACTTCGCGTGTGCCAACCGGTTCGATGGAAAGCACAATTATGGTTGGTGATTTTTTGTTTGTCAATAAATTTATATATGGTTCTTCTTCGCCGCGAAATATCCCTTTTACAAATGTTGAGCTTCCTTATTTTCAATTACCTGCCCTTGGTGAACCTAACAGATATGATATAGTGGTTTTTGAATACCCGGGTGATAGGGACGAATTAAAACCTACTGTTATTAATAATTATGTAAAAAGATGTATCGGCTTACCCGGTGATGTAATTTCTATTGTTGATAAAGTTGTTTTTATTAATGGGAATGAAATAAAACGCCCAACTCATATACAATACAACAATCAATATCCAATACCAAAAGGAATAGCAAATCCGGTAATATTTCCAAGGGACTTTGGCTGGAATGAAGATAATTATGGTCCTTTAGAAATTCCAAAAGAGGGTAAAACCGTAAATATAAACAGAAATAATATTGAAATATATAGAACTTTAATTGACAGAGCCTACGGCAGAAGAGTTGTAACGGTTGAAGGTGATGACATTAAAATAGATGGCAAAATTGCTGTAACATATCAATTTAAACAGAATTATTATTTTATGATGGGTGACAACAGAGATAATAGTGCCGACAGCAGATTTTGGGGTTTTGTACCCCGCGAAAAAATTATTGGTGAAGCATGGATGATTTATTGGTCTTGGGATCCGGCAATTCCATTTACTGATTTTTTTGAATTATTTGCATCATTACGAGTTAATCGACTTGCAAAAATTGTTCATTAATAATTACAAGTAAGGTTTTGTTTTATCTATTTAAGTAATTATTAGTTTTTATTAATCTTTTGTTTTAGACTAAGTAAAAATAAGTGGAATAAATTTTTAATTTGTTTTGAGATAAAAACTATGTCCTTATTCAAAAAAAAGTCTTTAGATACAAGCAAAAAAAATAATAAACCAAAAACACAAAAAGAAAAAATAATTGAATTTTTCAAAAATCTTGTGTTTGCAGCCGTTGCCGCAATATTAATTAAATCGTTTTTTATCGAAACATCACATGTGCCAACTCCTTCCATGGATAGTACAATTATGGTTGGTGATTTTTTATTTGTTAATAAATTTATTTATGGTTCTTCCTCACCTCGTAATATCCCTTTCACAAATGTAAGGCTTCCATATTTTCAATTACCGTCTTTTGGTGAACCCAAAAGATATGATATTGTTGTATTTGAATATCCGGGCAATAAAGAAGATATAAAACCGGCAGTTATAGATAATTACGTAAAAAGATGTATTGGTTTACCGGGAGATACTATTAAAATAATTGATAAAATTGTTTTTATTAATAATAAAGAAATAAAACGTCCTACTTTTGTTCAATATAATAATAGACCTGCAATACCGGCCGGCATAGCAAATCCTGAGATATTTCCGCTTGGCTACAATTGGAATGAGGATAACTACGGCCCTTTGGTTATTCCAAAAGAAGGGGAAATAGTCAATCTGAATAGAAATAATATAGAAATTTACAAAGATATTATTGATAGAGAATATGGGAAAAAAGTTGTATCTATTTATGGTTTTGATATTAAAATAAACGGAAAAATTGCTACGCAGTATAAATTTAAACAGAATTTTTATTTTATGATGGGTGATAATAGAGATAATAGTGCAGACAGCCGATTTTGGGGTTTTGTACCCCGCAATAATATAATAGGCCAAGCATGGATGATCTATTGGTCGTGGAACTCAGATATTCCATTTTCTGATTTATTTGAATTATTGGCTTCTATACGTGTTAACCGTTTAGCAAAAATTGTACATTAATTCCTATTTGGAGTTTGTTTAATGATTAAAATTAAAATACTTGTTTTAATACTGATACTCAGTTCTTTGGGTTTTGCCCAGGAAAAATATTTTATTTATTTTAAGGATAAAGGAATTGATAAAACAACACAAATTAGTAAATCTTCTCCCCTTTATAATTCAGCTGTAAGTATATTATCCGAAAGGGCAATTAACAGAAGACAAAAATTGTTAGATAATAGTGATATAATTCAATACGAAGATATTCCCGTAAGTAATGAATATCTATCGGTTATTGAAGATATGGGCATAAAAGTAATAAATAAATTAGATTGGTTTAATTCGGTTTCATGTTATTTAAATTCAGATGAAATAACAAATTTGTTAAAATATACATTTATTAAAAAGATAGAAAAAGTACAAAAAATTTCATATTCAAAAAATGATGTTGAAAACTCGGAATATGAAAAGCCGGCTTTTATATCAAACGCAAATTATACATATAATTATGGTGCTTCATTAACACAAAACGAACTTTCAAAAATTCCATTTATTCATGATATGGGAATTACAGGAAAGGACATATTAATAGGTGTTTTGGATTCAGGTTTTGATTGGCGAAATCATGATGCGTTAAAAAACATGCATATAGTTTCCGAACGCGATTTTGTATTTAATGATAATAATACTGCAAATGAAGATGAAGATTCACCAAGCCAACATAATCACGGCACGTATGTTTTATCAATATTGGGTGGTTATTTAGATGGTTATATGATTGGTACATCTTTTGGCAGTAAATTCCTTTTAGCAAAAACAGAGGATATAAGAACAGAAACAACTATTGAAGAAGATAATTACGCCGCTGCTTTGCAATGGATGGAAAACCAAGGTGTTGATATTACAACATCATCATTAGGTTATAACGAATTTGATTCAGGAAATCATTCGTATTCTTATAGTGATATGAATGGTAATACAGCAGTAATTACAAAAGCAATTGAATTAGCATTTAAAAAAGGGGTTGTTACTAT
Source organism: bacterium (assembly GCA_043805435.1). Taxonomy (GTDB): domain Bacteria; phylum Bacteroidota; class Ignavibacteria; order Ignavibacteriales; family Melioribacteraceae; genus JAEXOD01. The sequence continues at coordinate 66,312 of JAZDHY010000092.1, read as the reverse complement.
ATCATCTGCCGGAAACGAAGGTGATAACAGCTGGTTTTATATAACAGCACCCGCTGACGGATATAAAGTTATTTCTGTTGGAGCAGTTTCAAGCGATAACAGTATTGCAGCTTTTAGTTCCAGAGGCCCAACATCGGACGGAAGGATTAAGCCGGAGTTAACCGCAATGGGTGTTAGTGTTGTTGGTGCAGATGCTTCAAACGGTGCCTATCGTTATGCTTCGGGTACTTCATCTGCCGCACCAATTGCAGCGGGTGTTGCAGGTTTGTTGCTTTCAAAGTTCCCATATCTAAATAATGAACAAGTACGGACAATTTTAATTGAGTCGGGGGAAAATGTTAAAACTCCCAATAACCAAATTGGGTATGGATTGATATCTGCAATTAAAACACTCTGTTTTCCAAATATTAGATATGACGGAAATAAATATATAATTAACAAAATATTCAATAAAAGTTCAATTGATCCAAGTTCTGTTACAATAAACTATGGTTATGAAAACGATGTAATTTCTCCGGTATTGATGACCTATGATAATTTATCTGTGTATAATTTTGAATTTCCGGAATTGGAAAATGGTAAACTTATAAATTTTAGTTTTTCATATTCCAATTTATCAGGAAATCAATTTAGGGAGCCTCAAATTGGAACTTTTAAGTTCAAATATGGTTTTCTAAATGTAGCAGAGAATTTAGTATTAAATGACGATTTGGATAATGTAGAGAATAATTTGATTTCTCAAAATTACCCGAATCCATTTACTGATTTTACAAATATTGATTTTTATTTAGCAGATAATTTGAACGTCAATATTTCGATATTTAATATACTTGGCCAAAAAATTATAGATTTATTTAATGGAGATGGTAAAAAAGGTAAAAATAGTATTATATGGTATGGGAAAAACAACCATAATAAAATGTGTTCAAGTGGTATATACATATTAGTGTTAAAAAATGGAAATAAAATTGAATCTAAAAAAATAGTACTTTTACACTAACCGTAATATTTTAAGCAAAGTTCTTATATCACTCTAAAATATGAGTAAAAATAGTTTTACTCTACAAAAATCTTTTATTTATAATATATTGTTTATATATTTGTTATTTAAAATAAATCAGTGGAAATTATGAGTTCAAAAAATTATATCAATGAGTTAAAAAACCATGTAGGGGAAGAAGTTACTCTTAAAGGATGGTTATATAACAAACGTTCAAGTGGTAAAGTTAAGTTTTTAATTATGCGTGATGGTACCGGAATGGCTCAATGCATTGTATTTAAAGGCAATGTAACAGAAGAAATATTTAATTCGGCAGATCAGTTGACACAAGAATCATCGTTTGAAGTTACGGGAAAGGTTAAAGAAGAACCCCGTTCGGTTGGTGGTTATGAATTAGATGTAACAGACTTAAAAATTATATCTTTATCCAGTGAATATCCTATTACACCAAAAGAACATGGTCCTGAATTTTTAATGGATCACCGCCATTTGTGGCTGCGTAGTAAAAGACAGGCTTCAATTATGCGTATTCGTCATAGAATTATAAAAGCAATACGCGATTTTTATGATAACAAAGGATTTACATTAGTTGATAGTCCAATATTAACTCCAAATGCTTGTGAAGGCACATCTACTCTTTTTGAAACCCCTTATTTTGATTTAGGAAAAGCATATTTAACTCAATCAGGTCAATTATATGCCGAAGCTAGCGCAATGGCTCTTGGTAAAGTATATACATTTGGTCCAACATTTCGTGCAGAAAAATCTAAAACCAGAAGACATTTAACCGAATTTTGGATGGTTGAACCGGAAGTAGCCTTTAATGATTTAAATGATAATATGGATTTAGCTGAAGAGTTTTTAGAATATATTGTTCAATGTGTACTTAAAGACAGATTAGAAGATCTTAAATCTTTAGAAAGAGATATTACAAAATTAGAAAATATAAAAAGACCTTTTCCGCGTATTTCGTATGATGAAGCTGTTGAAATATTAAAGAAAAACGGTGTAGATTTTGAATGGGGCAACGATTTTGGTGCTACCGATGAAACAATTATATCAAACCAATTCGATAAACCCGTTATGGTTCATCGTTATCCTTCAGAAATAAAAGCTTTTTATATGAAACGCGACCCTGAAAATGAAAAAGTTGCATTGGCCGTAGATGTTTTGGCACCGGAAGGTTATGGTGAAATTATTGGCGGCAGTCAAAGAGAAGATAATTTAGATTTATTACTATCAAGAATTAAAGAACACGATTTACCACAGGAATATTTTGAGTGGTATTTAGATTTAAGACGATATGGAGCAGTACCTCATTCAGGTTTTGGCCTGGGGGTTGAAAGATCTGTTGCATGGATTTGCGGACTTGAACATATTCGTGAAACAATACCTTATCCAAGAATGATTTATAGGAATACACCATAAAAATGAATGTTGAACTAATTGTATTTAGTGTTTTTGCACTTGTTGCTGTAATTTCTTCAATAATGGTAATTACCCGAAAAAATGCTATTATAAGTGCAGTATTTTTAATTTTGAACTTTTTTGCTCTTGCAGGGTTATACTTATTATTAAATGCGCAGTTTTTAGCTGTAGTTCAGATAATAGTTTATGCCGGCGCAATAATGATTCTGTTTTTATTTGTTTTGATGCTTTTAAACCAGCATGATGAAATAAATACTCCTAAAAATAAGAGAAAGTTAAAAGTTTTTGGAAGTATTATTGCCGCATTAATATTTGTACAATTAGCCTATTTAATAATGTACGAAAATCCATCACAAAGTTTACAGCCAATAGCTGCAAAAAGTATTGAGATTGGTAAAATAAGTACAATAGGAACAAAATTATATACTGATTATGTTCTTCCTTTTGAAGTTGCCGGCTTTTTATTGCTTGCCGCTACAATAGGGGCAATAGTTTTAGCAAAAAAGAAATTTGAGTAAATATGAATATACCGATTGAATATTATTTAATTTTAAGTGCATTTATGTTTGTTGTTGGAATAGTAGGTGTAATAATTAGGCGCAATGCAATAGTTGTTTTTATGTGTATTGAACTTATGCTGAATTCCGCAAATTTAACATTAGTGGCTTATTCGTCTTATCTTGGTAATGCAATTGGACAGATATTTGTTTTTTTTGTTATGACAGTTGCAGCCGCCGAAGCCGCCGTAGGGTTGGCAATTATAATAATGGTTTTTAGAAATAAATTAACTTTAAATATAGATGAAATCAATTTATTTAAATGGTAACAATTAATGATTAATTTAATATACTTAACTGTATTGCTGCCGTTAATTGGGTTTTTAATTAATGGTGTTTTTGGTGCCAAAATTAAAAATGAAAAAATTATTGGTATTATTGGCAGTTCCACCGTAGGACTTGCATTTTTAATTTCTGTAGATGCATTTATTCAAACAATAAATTTACCGGTTGAAAGCAGAGCAAATATAGTAACTTTATTTACATGGATTGATGTTGGCGGACTAAACATTAAGTTTTCTTACCTTGTTGATCAGCTTTCATTAGTAATGGCTTTAATTGTTACCGGTGTAGGTTTTTTAATACATGTTTATTCAATTGGTTATATGCATGGCGATAAAGGATTTTGGAGATTTTTTTCCTACATGAATCTTTTTATTTTTGCCATGATGAATCTTGTACTTGGTGATAACTTTTTAGTTTTATTTTTGGGATGGGAAGGTGTTGGTTTATGTTCATATTTATTAATTGGTTTTTGGTATAATAGAAAATTTGAAAAAGGAACAGTTTCGCAAGCCGCAAAAAAAGCCTTTATTGTTAATAGAATAGGCGATTTTGGGTTTTTGCTTGGAATGTTTTTAATATTCCAAACTTTCGATTCATTAAATTTTAATGATGTTTTTACAAAAGCAGCCTCATTTCCTATAAATGAAACTACATTTAGTTTTATAGCTTTATTTTTATTTATTGGTGCAGCCGGAAAATCGGCCCAAATTCCGTTGTTTGTTTGGCTGCCTGATGCAATGGCGGGTCCAACTCCGGTTTCTGCATTAATACATGCGGCAACTATGGTAACGGCCGGTGTTTATATGGTTGCACGTAGTTCAATAATTTTTGCTTCTGCTCCAGTAATTTTAACAGTTATTGCAGTAATAGGCCTTTTAACTGCATTTTTTGCCGCAACTGTTGGGCTTGTGCAAAATGATATTAAAAAAGTGTTGGCATATAGTACAGTAAGCCAGCTGGGATATATGTTTTTGGCTTGTGGTGTAGGTGCATTTTCAGCCGGTATTTTTCATGTTATGACACATGCATTTTTTAAGGCTCTTTTATTTTTAGGAGCAGGTTCTATTATTCATTCAATGCATGATGCTCAAGATATTAGACATTATGGCGGCTTAAAAAAATATATGCCTAAAACTTTTATAACCTTTTTAATTGCTGCTTTTGCTATTTCTGGATTTCCGGGTCTTTCAGGATTTTTCAGCAAAGATGAAATTTTATGGAATGCATATAGTAAAGGTAACCTCACTTTGTGGATTGTTGGTGTTATAACTGCAATGATGACAGCTTTTTATATGTTCAGGTTGGTATTTTTAACTTTTTACGGTAAAGAACGTTTTGATAAAAATAATGTTCACCCACACGAATCACCATCGGTAATGACAATACCATTAATAATCCTTGCATTTTTTGCCGTAGTTGGCGGATATGTTGGTATTCCTGTGTTATTTTCGGGGGAAGGTGGTAATTATTTTGAAGAATGGCTAAAGCCGATTTTTGCTCCTGCCGGAATAAAGTTGCAAATGTATGGATCGCACACTCATCTAGAAGAAATTTTATTGATGGTTATTTCTGTTGTTTTGGCACTTGGCGGGATTTATCTTGCTTATTTTATGTACACTAAGAAAAATCAGATAGCCAAAAATATTTCGGAAAAGTTTAAGCCTATTTACAATTTATTGTTAAATAAATATAAGGTTGATGAATTTTATGAATTTATGATAGTTTCACCAATTCAAATGATTTCTGAAAACTTTTTATGGAAAATAACAGATAATAAACTTATTGATGGTGTAGTAAATGGTGCAGCGTCATTAGTTGAATCTACTTCCGGAGTTGCTAAAAAGCTTCAAACCGGTTTAACTCAATTTTATGCGGTTTTAATGATAGCCGGAATTGCCGCAATATTATTTTGGATAATAATAAGCCTATAAATATATGGAAAACAACTTTTTATTAACATCTCTACTATTAGTTCCAATTTTTGGAAGTATAATAATTCTATTCTTAAACAAAGCGCAAGAAAAGCTGATTAAATGGTTCGGTTTGGCAGTATCCCTAATTGCATTTATTGTTTCCTTGATAGTATATTTTAATTTTGATTCTTCCAAATCGGGTTTCCAAATGCTTCATCAAGTTATTTGGGTAAAAAGTTTAAATATCAGCTATTTAGTAGGGATAGACGGCTTATCACTGCTGCTTATCTTATTGACAACTTTTTTAACTCCAATTACGCTTTTTTCAAGTTGGAATAGTATTAAAGAAAAAGTTAAACAATTCACTTTTTTTATGCTGTTTCTTGAAGTTGGAATGTTAGGTGTTTTCCTTTCTTTAGATTTGTTTTTGTTTTATATCTTCTGGGAAGTAATGTTAATTCCAATGTATTTTATTATTGGAATTTGGGGCGGGAAAGAAAGAATATATGCCTCAGTTAAGTTTTTTATATATACCATGGCCGGAAGTTTAATTATGCTTGTAGCTATTATTTGGCTTGGTTTGTATGCCGGAAATCTTAGTGCAAAAGGTTTTACTTCAAACTTAATCGAGTTGTATAAAATTGCACCTATGATACCTTTTGATATTCAAAAATATATGTTTTTTGCATTTTTTATTAGTTTTGCAATTAAAGTACCATTGTTTCCTTTCCATACATGGCTGCCTGATGCCCACGTGCAGGCTCCTACGGCAGGTTCTGTTATATTGGCGGGTGTTTTACTTAAAATGGGTACTTATGGGCTGCTTAGATTTAATTTACCATTGTTTCCGCAATCAGCAGTTAGTTTTGCGGGGTTTATTTCTGTTTTGGCTGTAATAGGAATTATTTATGGTGCGTTGGTTGCCATGGTACAAACAGATATGAAAAAGCTTGTAGCTTATTCATCTGTTTCGCATTTGGGTTTTGTTGTGCTTGGTATTTTTGCAATGAACATTGAATCACTTCAGGGTGCCATTATTCAAATGGTTAATCATGGGTTATCAACAGGCGCATTGTTTTTGCTTGTTGGTATGATTTACGATCGTACTCATCATAGAGAAATATCGTATTACGGAGGAATTGCTAAATTAGTACCGTTGTATTCTGCTGCGTTATTGTTTACCTCTTTATCTTCAATGGGTTTGCCCGGGTTAAACGGGTTTATTGGTGAATTTTTAATACTTACAGGTTCTTTTAAATCTTTGGTGTTAAATTCTTGGTGGTTTACAATTTTTAGTGCAACGGGTGTTATATTTGCGGCAGTATATTTATTATGGATGTATCAAAGAGTAGTTTTTGGTGAAGTTACAAATAATGATTTAAATGACTTAAAAGACTTAACAGGCAGGGAAATATTTATATTGTCTCCAATATTTATATTTATCGTTTGGTTAGGAATATATCCAAGTACATTTTTAAATTTGACTTCAGTCACAACTGAAACAATTTTAAATAATGTAAGCAACTTTACAATTAAATTATTTTAATGAGAGTAGTATGAAAAAATTATCATTTACAGTTTTTTTTGCGTTTATGTTTTTGCTATCAGGGATTAATGTATTAGGTTTTGAACAGACTTCTATTGATACTGTAAAAAGTGTTACCGAACATGCTTCAGTTCATGTTTTACCTTCTACTTTTATGGTTCTTCCTTTTATTATTTTGTTGGCTATGATTGCCACCGGGCCATTATTTTACCCTCACTTTTGGGAAAAACATTATCCAAAAGTATCAATGCTTTTAGGTTTAGTAACAGTTGGTTATTATTATTTTGTTTTAAATGACTCGTTAAGTTTATTACACACACTTTCCGAGTACTTATCGTTTATTGCTTTATTAGCATCCTTATTTGTAGCTTCGGGCGGAATTTTAATTCATGTTGATCGTAGATCAACGCCGTTATTAAATGTGATGGTATTATTATTTGGAGCTGCTATTGCCAATATTGTTGGTACAACAGGTGCTTCTATGCTGCTAATTCGTCCTTTTATTCGAATTAATAAAGGAAGAATTAAACCCTATCATATTATATTTTTTATTTTTATTGTTAGCAATGTTGGTGGTGCTTTAACACCTATTGGTGACCCGCCGTTGTTTTTAGGTTTTTTAAGAGGAATAAATTTCTTTTGGTTTATTGAGCACTCGTGGTATATTTGGCTGCCAACAATTTTGATGATAATAGCAGTATTTTATGTTATCGATTCTAAGAATGTACTTGAAGAAAGCGATCATTTGAGATATTCCGGAAAAATTCAATTCAAAGGACTGAAAAATTTGGGTTACCTTGGTGTGATTTTATTATCTGTATTTATTGATCCGGGTGTAATGAGCTGGGTGCCAAGTTTAGCTCCATTTCCATTAGGTTTACGAGAAATTATAATGTTTGCGGTTGTATATTTGGCACATAAAACTGCTGATAAAAAAATACTTCACGAAAACGGGTTTACTTTTGGGCCAATTCTTGAAGTAGCTTTCTTATTTGTTGGTATTTTTGCCACAATGATTCCAGCTTTACAGCTTATTGCTCATGAAGCTCAAGTGTTAAGCAAAGACTTAGATGCCGGCGTTTTTTATTGGGGAGCAGGAGGTTTATCTGCGTTTTTAGATAATGCACCTACATATCTTAACTTTTTAAGTGCCGAACTTGGAAAATTTGGTATGAATGTAAATGATAAAGCTGATGTACATTTGTTTTCTAATACCCAAGTATTATATTTGCAGGCAATTTCAATTTCTGCAGTATTTTTTGGTGCAATGACCTATATTGGTAACGGACCAAACTTTATGGTTAAATCTATAAGTGAAAGTGCAGGAATAAAAATGCCATCATTTTTTGAATATATGTTTAAGTATTCTATACCGGTATTATTACCAATATTTACAATTATTTATTTTATATTTTATTACGGAAAAGGTTAAATTAAATTTTATTGATGATAAAACTAACAAAAAATATAATATTTTTTATTTTTATTTTTGCAGCACAAATTTTTGCAAATGAAAATAATATGGAACAAGCAATAAAAGATATAACTGAAGCTAACGTTATACTACCGCCTTATTTTATTGTTCTTCCGTTTATTATACTACTGTTAATGATTGCCACAGGTCCAATATTTTATCATCATTTTTGGGAACAACATTATCCCAAAATATCTATTATCTTAGGTGCTATTACTGTATTTTATTATACTTTTATACTTAACGATTATTATAGTCTTTCACATACCCTTGCTGAATATATATCATTTATTGCGTTATTATCCTCTTTATATTTTGCATCGGCCGGTATTTTAATAAATATTAATAGACAGTTTACTCCTAAATATAATGTTGGACTGTTGCTGTTTGGTGCAATAATTGCTAACATTATTGGCACTACCGGAGCCTCAGTACTTTTAATTCGTCCTTTTATTAGGATTAATAAAAATAGAATTAAAACTTACCATATTATATTTTTTATCTTTGTTGTAAGTAATATAGGAGGAGCCTTAACTCCAATTGGTGATCCTCCTTTGTTTTTAGGATTTTTAAGAGGTGTTGATTTTTTTTGGTTTATTAAAAACTTATGGGTTATGTGGATTTTGGCGTTAGGCCTAATTTTAACCATTTTTTATATTGTAGATTCTAGAAATAATAAAATAAATAATAGCACTTTAATATTAAAAGGAAAAATTGAAATTAAAGGACTTAAAAATATATTATATCTTTTTATAATAATTTTATCTGTGTTTATTGACCCAAATATTATTTCTTGGGTTCCTAGTCTTTATCCTTTACCTTTTGGTTTACGCGAAACAATTATGTTTTTTGTTGTATTTTTAGCTATTACTACTGCTGATAAACAAATTTTAGAAGCAAATGAATTTAAGTATGAACCAATCAAGGAAGTGGCATATCTATTTATTGGAATTTTTGCTACTATGATTCCTGCTTTGCAGTTAATTGCATACGAATCAAAAGTTTTAGGAGACAGCCTAAATGCCGGAGTATTTTATTGGGCAACAGGCGGATTATCCGGATTTTTAGATAATGCTCCAACTTTTTTAAATTTTTTAGCTGCTCAATTAGCTAAATATGGTTACGATATTGGTAGTAAGAGTGATGTAAATTTATATTCTATTAGTTATCCAATATATTTGCAGGCAATTTCAATAGCAGCAGTTTTTTTTGGTGCAATGACTTATATTGGTAACGGGCCAAACTTTATGGTTAAATCCATAAGTGAAAGCGCAGGAATAAAAATGCCATCATTTTTTGAGTATATGTTTAAGTATTCTATACCGGTATTATTGCCAATATTTACAATTATATATTTTATATTTTTTTACGGAAAAGGTTAAATAAATTTGATGAGTAATTATGCCCTTAAGTAACACGGAATTATTGCAATTATTCCCATTTTATATAGTTGGATTTGGGATTATATTTTCACTAATTTTAGAAATGTTTTTTTCTAAAAGTAAAGTAATTTTACCATATATTACAGCTTTAATATTTATTTCTGTTGCAATTTATTCCATTTTTAATGTACAAAATCATGCTATTATTTTTGGCGGAATGTTGGAACTTGGCGGTAAAACTGCCGTTTTTAATATAATATTCGGACTGGGTGCGTTTGTTGTTACATTATCCTCAATTAACTATATTAAAAAATACGGCTCGTTTTATGGCGAGTATTATATTTTGATTCAACTGGCTGTTTTGGGAATGATGATAATGGCCGGTTCCAAAGACCTTTTTATGGTTTTTATGGGATTGGAATTAATGTCTATCTCGTTTTATGTATTAGTTGGAATAAATAGAAAGCGAATTGGGGCAAATGAAGCTGCAATGAAGTATTTTTTACTTGGGGCTTTTGCAACCGGATTTATAGTATATGGCATTGCTTTAATTTATGGTGCTGCTCAAACAACAAGTATTGATTTTATTACTGTTAATTTTTCTATTTTATCGACTAATGTGTTATTTGTAGTGGGCTTGGTTTTATTTATAATAGGTTTTAGCTTTAAAATAGCAGCGTTTCCGTTTCATTCTTGGGTGCCCGATGTTTATCAGGGATCCTCTACCACAATTACGGGATTAATGTCAACTACCGGTAAAACGGCGGCATTTAGCGTTTTAATAATTATATTATATGCAATTTTTGCAGGGTCGTTACCTAATATTTTGCGGCCGTATTTTTCTGCAATTGCTGCTTTTTCAATGTTATTTGGTAGTATTGTTGCTATTTCTCAAAAAAATATTAAACGAATGCTTGCCTATTCATCAATTTCGCATGCAGGTTATATTTCAATTGGTTTGGCTGCTGGAAATAGTGAAGCCTTAGCAGGTATGATATTTTATTTGTTTGCTTACACTTTTATGAATTTAGGTGCGTTTGGCATTATTTCAATAATTGAATCGGAAAATGAAAATGATTTGGAGTTAAGTTCCTATATGGGTCTTGGGAATAAATCTCCAATGTTGGCCGGATTATTATCGGTTTTTATGTTTGCTTTAGCAGGTTTACCTCCGTTAGCAGGATTTTTTGGAAAATATTACGTGTTTATAAGTGCGGTTAAAGCAGATTTAATATGGTTAGCTTTGGTTGGTATTCTTGCAAGCGTTATTAGTGTATATTTTTATTTACGAATTGTTGTTTATATGTATTTTAAGGAATCAGTTACTGATTTAAAAATTAAATATAATTTTCCTGAAATTGCTGCTGTGGTAATTTCAGCAGTTATTATTTTATTTTATGGGCTTTTGCCTCAAAGTTTATTGACATTTATTTATTATTCTTTAAAATTTTAAATTAAATGATACCTCTTTATAATAATCAACAGATTAGGGAAGCAGATAATATTGCTATAAATGAACTCGGATTTCCGGGTTCTATTTTAATGGAAAATGCTTCGCTAAATTGTTATAGAATAATTTGCGATAATTATTTTGGTTGTGAAAATACAATAGGAATTGTATGCGGCAAAGGAAATAACGGCGGTGACGGTTTTGCAATTGCCAGACATTTTGCTGTTAACGGTTTTGGTATAGATGTTTTAGTTATAAGCTCTGAAGATGATCTAAAGGGTGATTCGTTATTAAATTATAATATTCTTAAAAACATTTCGTTAAAAAATCACAATGCAAAAATTAAATTCTATAAAAATCATAATGATTTGAATATTCTAAATAAGTGTTCAATTATAGTTGATGCGATATTAGGAAGCGGTTCCAATGGAATATTGATTGAACCGATAAAATCAATTGTTGAATATTTAAATAAATTGGATTCATATAAGGTTGCCATTGATATACCAACCGGCTTAAACATTAATACCGGTTATGGTGAAATTGTTTTTAATTCGGATTTAACAATATGTTTGGCAGAATTAAAGGCGGGATTGTTTTATGGCTGCGGTTCGCAATATGCAGGTAAAATAATCAAAGGGGATATTGGATTAGATAAAAAACATTTTGAACAATATATTCCAAAAGAGTACTTAATTGAACCCGAAGATGCAGTTGATGGATTACCTTATAGAAGTAAAACTATTCATAAATATTCCGGCGGAAAAGTTCTTGTCATTGCCGGTTCCGATAAATATCCGGGTGCTGCTTATTTATGTGCCAACAGCTCATTAATAACAGGTGCAGGAGCAACAACATTAGCAATTCCGGAAAGTATTAAACCGCTTGTTTTTCAAAAGTTACTTGAATCGGTTGTAATTACTTATTCCGAGAGCGGAGAGGGCTATTTTACTTCTGATGCCCTCGACAAGATTAGTGATGTTATTAATAAATCGGACGTTATTGCTATTGGCTGTGGACTTGGAAGAGAAGAAAAAACTATTGAAGCAATTGAAAAACTGTTAACTGTATATAATAAAAAAAATATTGTTTTTGATGCCGATGCTATTTTTTGTATTTCAAAAATTGGCTTAAATAAATTTAATTTAATAAATAAAATATTTACACCGCATTTGGCAGAGTTTGCTGCACTAATTAATGTACCTTTAGAGGAAGTTAAATTAGATATATTAAAATATGGACGAAACTTTGTAAAAAATACAAAAGCATATCTGGTTTTAAAGGGTTCGCCGACTATTATTTTTAATCCCAAAGATGAAGTATTTATTAATACAACAGGGAATAATGGAATGGCAAAGTTTGGAACAGGGGATGTCTTAACGGGTGTAGTAGCAAGTTTTATAGCTCAATCGATGAATATTGAAAGAAGTTTAATATCAGCAGTTTATCTGCATAGTTTATCTGCCGATTTATTGTTAAATACCAAAACGGAATATGGCATAACTGCGGGCGATATTTTACAAAATTTACCTAATTCTATCAAATTTTTAAGGGATTCAATTGTATAAAATAATAAAAAAAAATAGTCTATTATTAGCACATTTACCTTTTATTGTGTATGTTATTATTCTTACTTGGTTTTTAGCTTTACCATCTGTAAAATTTGTTGAAGTTTTTGCAATTAGCGACAAAATTGAACATTTTTTTGCGTTTTTTGTTTTAACATTTTTATTTGCATTTTCGGTTCATTTTCAAACAAGATTTAAAAACTATTCTAAAGCAGTATTTGTTATTGTATTATTAATTGTTGCGGTGTATGGTGCTGCAACTGAAATTATGCAATCGTTTATCCCCGGTAGAAGTTGCGATTTTATTGATTGGTTATTGGATTTTTCGGGTGCAATTATTGGAATTGTGGTATTTATACCATTTATTAAATTTATTTCGGAAGAAAAAGAGTCAAAATAAATTTTATTAATGAGAGCATAAATTGGCATTACGTAAAAATCCAAAAGTAGATTTAAAATTAAAATATAACAGATATTTTGAAATTAGTTTAATTATATCTCTTACAATAATTATTTTATCTTTTAAGTATTTCCCTGAATTTAAAGCAAAAACATTTAAACCAATAGAACATCAGGAAGTTATAAATCTTGAGGATGTAATAAGCACAAAACAAGATAATATCCCACCTCCACCTCCTAAAATGATAATTCCGGTAGAATCTAGTTTAGGTAATAATTTTGATGATCTAGAACTTAAAGAAACCGTCATTGATGATGTTGATTTATCCGAACAATTATCTGCACCAACAAATAAAACAAATAAACCGATAACAGAAGAAAAAAAAACGCAAGAGGAATTTATTTTTTTAGTTGGGGTTGAAATGGAACCTGAACCGATTGGAGGAATTGAGGGAATTCAGGCCCGCGTAAAAATTCCGGAATCCGCAAAAAAGAATAATATTCAAGGACGTGTATTTGTTAAAGCGTTTATTAATTTGTATGGTGATGTTGTAAAAGTAAATTTAATAAAAGGTATTGGCAATGGTTGTGATGAGGCTGTTATGAAGGCTGTTAGACAAACAAAATTTAAGCCGGGGAAACAAAAAGGGAAATATGTTAGCGTTCAATTAACAATGCCCATTACTGTAAAATATTAATTTATAGATTCCTCAAATCTATCTTAAACTTATAAAATATAATAATTTAACCACCATTACAAAAATGACTTGAAATTCATTGTCTTATATAGTACGTTTGTAAAGTGACTATAAATTCATAGTTTGTTTAATAAGGAAATTTAATGAATAATATAAATGAAGACGTTCATCTAAGTAGAAAAGAGCGCGAAAAAATATTTAGGAAAAACGAAATATCATTTGCGGCAACAAAATTATTTGCTGAAAAAGGATATGATGCTACTACTTTGGAAGAAATTGCAGAAGCTTCGGAATTTGGAAAAGGGACAATATATAATTATTTTGAAAGTAAAGAAGAGATATTTAAAGGGATAGTTGACGAAATATTTCTTGGACACTTGAAAATGTTGGAAGATGTATTAGCAAAAGCCAAAGATTTTAAAGATATTGTAACAATGGTTACGCGTGACATTTTTGATTTTTGTATTAATAACCCTTCCAAATTTGAATTTCTTGTTCATTTAAGAACAAATTCATTAAATCTTGGAGGCAAAAAATGTCAATCTGTTTGCTGCAAATATGACCTTGAAATTTATACACTTTATAAAGAAAAAATAAAAGAATGTATTCAAAACGGAGAGTTGATTGATATTGATCCGGAAGCATTAGTACTTTTTTATCCTTCTTTTGTTTTCCCTTATATACGTGCTTTATTAACGTATAAAGGTGCTCAAAATATTAATACGGAAAAAGAGATAAATTTTTTATTAAAAATTCTTTTTAACGGAATTCTTAAAAGTGGTGATAATAATCAAATAGAGGCCATTCCAATATAACAAATCATTTCTCGCAGTCGGGGTTTTTCAATTATTATTTTTGCTTTAACAATAACAATTCCATCACTGAGGGGTGTTTAATGTATGTAACATATTATAATCCAAAATTTTTCAGTAGATATTATGATATTGTAATCGCTTTATTAATAGAGGGATATAGAAAATTCATTTGACATTTATTTCTTTGATATTTATATTTCGTTAATTAACGAAACGATTTATTGCTAAAATAGGAGTAAAATGAAAAATTATAGTGTTAGTTTTATCGGCGCAGGTAGAATTACAAAAATTATGTTAGAAGGCCTAAAACGCAAAGGTATAACGCTTGAAAATATAATAGTTTACGATATTGAAAAGAATCAAGTGAAACTATTAAAGGAAAATTACCCAAATATACAAATTGCACAGGATTTAAGCGAATGTGTAACAGCAGAATATATTTTTATAGCTTTGCATCCACCCAAAATTAAAGAAGTTTTATCTGTAATTAAAGAAGGCTTAAATAATAATCAAATTATTATTGCTTTAGCACCCAAAATTAAAATTAAAGACTTTTTTGAAATATTAGGTGATGATACCAAGATAGTAAGAACAATACCAAATGCTCCAAGTATAATTAATGAAGGGTATAATCCTATTTCATTTTCTGCAAATTTATTGGCTGATGAAAAAATTAAAATTTTGGAGTTTATGAAAATTTTTGGTGAAGCACCGGAAGTAGAAGAGGCGAAATTAGAAGCTTATGCAATTGTTACTGCAATGGGACCCACGTATTTTCAATTTCAAATAGAAAAATTAAAAGAATTGGGTATTTCCTTTGGTTTGGATGAAATTGAAGCTCAAAAAGGCATTAAAAATATGCTTATTGGAGCTGTTAATACACTTTTTAGTGATATTGACAAAAGTACTGTTATGGACTTGGTTGCAGTTAAACCGATAATGGAAAGTGAACAATTAATTAAAGATATTTATAATAAAAAACTAAATGAAATATTCGAAAAAATAAGATAACAATATTTGCAAATTTTAGATATACATTGTTGTAAAGCTAAATTCTTTTTTATACATTATAAGTTTAAAAATATTGTGTATTGTGAAAATTTTAGACATAAAAAATATAAATTTTAGCTATTACAGCAAAAAAAAAGAAGAAGTATTTTCTTTGTCAGGTATTAATTTTTCAATTATTGAAAAAGAATTCATTTCCATTTTAGGTGCAAACGGTTCCGGAAAATCTACATTGCTAAAAATTATTGCCGGTATATTAAAACAGAACGAAGGTACTATATTTATAAATGAAAAAGACAAAAAATTATATTCAATTAATCAATTAGCTAAAATAATTGCATATGTACCACAATTGTTTTTTTCCGTTTATCCTTTTTCGGTTTACGAAATTGTTATGATGGGGCGTACTCCTTACCTTAATATGTTTGGATATGAAAATAAAAATGATAAAGAAATTGTATTGGAAATGCTTAACAAAGTAGGAATTTATCATTTAAGAAATAAAGGGATTAACGAAGTTTCCGGCGGTGAAGCACAACGCGCTTATATTGCCAGGGCTTTGGTGCAAAAACCTAAAATTATTCTGTTAGATGAACCCAATTCGCATTTAGATATTAAAAATGAGATTTATTTATTTGGTTTATTGGATAGTTTACGAATAAATGAAAATCTAAGTATTGTAATTATAACGCATCATTTAAATTTGGCAAATTATTATTCAACACGTGTTGTTTTATTTAAGGATGGGAAAATAATTATGGATGGTAAACCAGATAGTGTGTTAATTGATGAAAATTTAATTAACACGTTTTCACTTGATAATAGTGTACAAGTTAAAAAAAATATAAAGGATAAGACTATTAATCTATTACCGGCAATTATGGATGTTGAGTGAAAAATAAAATTGAAGGGAATTATAAAAGTTTTCTATTTTTAATAAGTATTTTAATTATTAACTATTTTGCGCTATTTGTTTTTAAGTATAATTTAAATAGACTGCCGATAAATGAATTTAAAATTGTTACAATTGGAAATTTACTTGTCATTAGTCTGTTTTGCTCAACAATTTTAACTTTATTTTTTGTATATGTTAAACGAACCGATTCTTTTAATACACATGCGGTTATTTTAATTATTGTATCAATTTTAATGCTTGTTCCATTATTTTTAATTGCGGTAATAACAAAAACAAATTTCCCAATTAAAGAAGGATATTTTTGGGGTTATCCCATACGTAAAGCAAGTTTGGGTATTTTGTTTGTAGTAAATTTTAGTATTGCAATATATTTTGCTTTTGTAGTTGTTTCATTAATATATAAAAAAGGTTATTTTATATATTTAAAAGCGTTTGTGTTTTGCACATTTGTAATTTCTTTGATATTAGTTTTTGCTTACTTATATACAACAGGATATACTGATACTATTGATACTGAAAAAATTAAAGTGGAAAAATATGATTGTGGTGTAATTTTGGGTGCTGCTGTTTGGAAACAAAATCAACCAAGTCCTGTATTAAAAGGAAGAATTTATAAAGCTTTTGAATTGTATAATAAAGGGATAATTGATAAAATTCAGGTTACAGGCGGTAAAGCACCGGGTGAATTAACCGAAGCTGAAACTGCTAATAGATTTTTAAGGAAACTTGGTGTTAGCGAAAATGATATACTTGTTGAAAATAAAACATCAACAACAACCGAACAAATTAAATTTATACGTAGTGAACTACAAGAAAAGAGGGAATTTGAGAAAATAATTATAATTTCTGATCAATTTCACTTGAAACGTGTTCTGGAAATTTGTAAATTCTTTAATGTAAATGCAGAAGGTATTTCAAGCGGAAATGAATACAAATTTGAAACATTAATATATTACAGAATAAGAGAAAGTATAGCACTTATATTGTTTTGGCTGTTTGCTATATAAGTTAACAACTAAATCGGGAGACTACTGATGGAAATTTTTGAAACTATTGAAATGCACGATCATGAACAAGTTGTTTTTTGTTCAAATAAGGAATCCGGACTTAAAGCAATAATTGCAATTCACGACACAAAATTGGGCCCTGCGCTTGGCGGAACCAGAATGTGGAACTATTCAAGTGTGGACGCTGCACTCAAGGACGTTTTGCGTTTATCACGGGCAATGACATACAAATCTGCGGTAGCCGGTTTAAATTTTGGCGGCGGCAAAGCTGTTATAATTGGCGATTCGGCAACTATGAAAGATGAATTACTTTTCAGAACTTTTGGTAAGTTTGTTGATGGTCTTTCCGGTAGATTTATTACTGCTGAGGATGTTGGCACTTCTGTTAAAGATATGGAATATGTAAGGATGGAAACAAAGTATGTTACCGGTATCTCTAAAGCCTTAGGCGGTTCGGGAGATCCTGCTCCGGTTACTTCGTACAGTGTTTATGTTGGCATGAAGGCATGCGCTCATGAAAAATGGGGTTCGGACTCTTTACGCGGCAGAAAAATTGCTATTCAAGGTGCCGGTCAAGTATCCAGATTTTTGTGTGAACATTTATATAGCGAAGGTGCTGAATTATTTATTACTGATTTGGTTGACGAAAAAATTAAAAGAGTTTTGGAAACAGTTAAAGCTCATGTAGTTAAACCTGAAGAAATTTATGAAATAAATTGTGATATTTTTTCACCAAATGCACTAGGCGGAATATTAAATGATGAGACTATTCCTAAAATTAAAGCTGAAATTATAGCCGGGGGAGCAAATAATCAATTAGAAGATGAAGAAAAACATGGTATGGATCTTTACAATAAAGGTATAATATATGCACCGGATTATGTTATTAATGCAGGCGGATTAATAAATGTTGCAAATGAAATTGAAGGATATAGACAAGACAGAGCAATGAAACAAGCCGAAAGTATATACGAAATTGTAAAAAGAGTGTTACGTACATCAAAAGAATTAAGTATTCCTTCAAATGAAGCCTCGCTGAAAATTGCGCAGGAACGTTTGGCAAAAATTGGCGGTATTAGAAAACTTTATTCCGGTTCTTCAAAATATTCGGGAAGACTAGGGGAGTTGGTTAAAAAATAATTACAGGGATTGTTAACTAGAATCTTATATGTTCTATTACTATTTTTAAAAATTCCCCCTTGCCTTAAGGGGGAATTAAGTTAAAGTGTTTATCACACATCAAAAAAAATGTACCAAAACGTTATAAATTAAATTTGACTTGTATGTTATTTTAGTTAAGTTTAAAATATCAGTTTTTCCGATTTTGAATCCATCTCAGGAAAATATTAAAAATATATGTTATTTAAGGGATAAGAATGAATTCTAAAAAAATTAATAGAAGAGCTTTAAGAGAAAAATCGCTACAAATTTTATACGCTTACGAAATGAATAAAGATAGAATTGAATTATTGACGGAAGGTTTATTGTCTGATGTTGAATCGGCAGCCGATAGATTATTTTGTAAAAATTTAATTAATACAGTAACACGTTATGCTCCGGATTTGGATAAAATGATTAGTGACAGAGTTGCAAATTGGGAAATGGATAGAATTGCATTAATTGATAAATTACTTATTCGTATTGGTATTTGCGAGTTGTTATATTTTCCTGATATACCGCCAAAAGTATCAATTAATGAAGTTATTGAAATTGCAAAAGATTACAGTACACAAAAAAGCGGCAAATTTATTAATGGTATTTTAGATGCCGTTTTAAATGAATTAAAAACAAGCGGAAAACTTAATAAATTTGGTAGAGGATTGATTGACATTACACTCCCCAAAAAGCCTGCCTGATTCCAAAAAGAACAATAAGTTCCAAATATTTGTATGGACTTTATTCGATTTTGCCAACACATCGTATTCAATTGTTGTAGTTACATTTTTATTTGCAGTATATTTTAAAAAAGTAATTGCCGATGGTAAATCTATTGGCGATTTATATTGGAGTTTCGGAACAAGTATTTCCATGCTTATTACTGCAATAATTTCACCAGTATTAGGTGCCATTGCCGACCATTCCGCAGGTAAAAAACGATTTTTGTTGTTTTTTACTTTGTTATGTATTATTTCAACGGCTTTGTTGTTTTATTTGGATAAAGGATCTGTTTTATGGGCAATTTTATTGTTTATATTAGCAAATATTGGTTTTGAAGCCGGGTTGGTTTTTTACGATTCGTTTTTACCCGAAATTACTACTCCTAAAAATTATGGAAGGGTAAGCGGGTATGGTTTTGCAATGGGTTATTTGGGTTCTCTTGCAGCCTTGGCATTGGCGTATCCCTTAATTAATGCTAATATGTTAAAAGAAACTTTTCCTATGGCTGCTTTATTCTTTTTAGTGTTTTCATTGCCTCTTTTTATATTTATACACGATACCCGTAAAACAAAACTGCCATCTGTAAATTATTTAAGTATAGGTTTTTCAAGAGTGTGGAATACGATAACTCATCTTAAATATTATAAAAACCTAACCATGTTTTTAATTGCATTTTTCTTTTATATTGAAGGGGTTAATACTGTTATTTATTTTTCGGGAAATTATGCAAGTACCACACTTCATTTTTCACTTACGGAATTAATAATATTTTTTATTATTGTACAAACAACCGCAATTGTGGGGTCTATTGTTTTTGGGATATTAGGGGATGCAATAGGTCAAAAAAAGGCTATTGTTTATTCGTTATTAATTTGGGTATTAACAATAGTTGTTGCGTTTTTAACAAGTTACAACAATAGCTTTTTAATTATATATATATCAAATACTTTTTCAATTGGTGTGGAATCTGCAGTGCGTTACGGATTTTATTTTGTTGGTCTGCTTGCCGGTAGCGTTATGGGTGCAACACAATCAACAAGCCGCAGTTTTATGAGTCAGTTGATTCCGCCCGAAAAGAAAACCGAGTTTTTTGGTTTCTTTTCATTTTTTGGTAAAAGTTCAGCAATTTTAGGCCCTTTGGTTTTTGGTTTGGTCAGTTACGGTACAAACAGTCAACGTTTTGCCATATTAACAATAGGTGCGTTTTTTATAGTTGGTTTAATTATTTTGCATTTTGTAGATGATGTGAGAGTAAAAGAGGGGTAAAGGATGTTTGTTTCTATTAAATGGGTAAAATTATCCTTTATTTATCTCGCAAACTTTGGAAAGAAATACTAATTATATTAAAGCCTGCGAGCTAAAGCTCGCGCTACAATGCTACATTTTTTGCTATTTTGCCCAATTGTAGTGCTAGATTTATCCCGCAAACCTTGGAAAGAAATACTAATTATATTAAAGCCTGCGAGCTGAAGCTTGCGCTACAATGCTACATTTTTTGCTATTTTGCCCAATTGTAGTGCGAGATTTATCTCGCAAACTTTGGAAAGAAATACTAATTATATTAAAGCCTGCGAGCTGAACAGACTGTGTGAAAATTAAAAAACCGAACTCACCCCTTAATCCCCTCTCTTAAAAGAGAGGGGAAATATTAAACGGGAAGTTATTGTATAATATGTTTTTACAATCACTCCCCTTCTATTTTTAAGAGAAGGCGGTGTACTCAGCGGGGTTTGCTGAGTCGAAGGATGAGTTCCTTTTTATTACAACTATTCCCCAGTTTTAACACAGTCTGTGAAGCTTGCGCTACAATGCTACATTTTTTACTATTACGCCTAATTGTAGTGCGAGATTTATCTCGCAAACTTTGGAAAGAAATACTAATTATATTAAAGCCTGCTAGCTGAAACTTGCGCTACAAAAAAGATTATTCCGATTGGTTATTATTATTTGCAGTTTGAGTAATATCTTATAAATAAACTAATGTATTAACTAATAACTATTATCTATTTGCATTTTTATTTATATTTAAAGATTAATTTTTTGGAGGTTACATGTTTAATTCTGAAGTTTACGCAAAAAGAAGAAATGAACTTAAAGAAATTTTAAAAAGCGGTGTGGTTTTATTACCGGGTAATAATGCATCACCTATGAACTATCCGGCAAATACGTATAAATTCCGCCAGGATAGTACGTTTTTGTATTATTTTGGGTTGGATTTTGAAGGTTTATTCGGCATTATTGATATTGATAACAACGAAGAAGTGCTTTTTGGTACCGATTTAACATTAGACGATTTGGTTTGGACAGGTCCCGAATTAACGCTTGAGCAAAAAGCTGAGTTAAGCGGCATTAATAAAATATTGCCAACGGAAAAATTAAATAAATATGTTACAACTCTTTTTAAAGACGGTTCAATTTTTCATTATTTGCCGCAATACAGAACCGAAAATATTATTTATTTAAGTGAACTTTTAACACTTAATTATGATTTAATTAATAAGCATGCTTCTAAAGAATTTATTTTAGCTGCTATTAAACAACGTTCTATAAAAAGTGACCTTGAAGTTTTGGAGATTGAAAAAGCTATTGAAATAAGTTACGATATGTATGATTATGCTTTTAAAAACACAAAACCGGGTATTAGTGAACGAGATGTTTATTCTTTTGTTGAAGCTAAAACTTATGCAAAAGGACATGGCCCTTCGTTTGCTTCCATATTTTCGGTTAACGGCGAAAGACTGCATAATCCTTTTCATGAAAATATTATGCAGGCCGGACAGCTTGTTTTACTTGACAGCGGTGCCGAATCGTTAGAGCATTACGCAAGCGACATTACACGTACTTTTCCGGTTAACGGAAAGTTTACCGAATTTCAAAAAGATATTTATTCTATTGTTCTTAATACAAACGAAACGGCAATTAAAACAATTAAAGCGGGCAGACCATACAGGGATGTTCATTTTGATTCCGCAAGAACTATTGTTGACGGATTAAAGGCAATTGGCTTAATGAAAGGCGATACGGCTGAAGCCGTTAAACTTGGCGCACATGCTATGTTTTATCCACATGGTTTAGGCCATATGTTAGGTCTTGATGTACACGATATGGAAGCCCTTGGCGAATCTCTGGTCGGTTATACCGAAGATGTTGAAAGAAGCCAGCAATTTGGATTAAAATATCTGCGTATGGCTCGTCCTTTGGAAGTTGGTTTTGTTATGACTGTTGAACCGGGAATTTATTTTATTCCGCAGTTAATTAAAACTTGGAAAAAAGAAAAGAAATTTGTTGATTTTATTAATTATGCCGAAGCCGAAAAACATTTTGATTTTGGCGGTATTAGAATTGAAGACGATATACTTGTTACCAATAATGGTGCACGTGTATTAGGCAAACCGATTCCAAAATCAATAAAAGATATTGAAGATATTTGTTCGTAATAAAATTATTTTAACTATATAAATTTGGACTGATAAGATGTTGAAAGGAGATTATTTATCACTATATAATGAATTGATTAAATTCATACCTAAAGAAAGATTGATTTATGACGAATTACGTAAACTGGCTTTTGGAACCGACGCAGGATTTTACCGTTTAATACCAAACCTTGTTGTTAAGGTAGAAAATGAAACTGAAGCACAAAAAGTAATTGAGTTGTGTAACAAACTTAAATTACCAATTACTTTTAGAGCTGCCGGAACGTCATTATCGGGCCAGGCAATTTCAGATTCCGTTTTGCTTGTTTTGGGCAGTGAATGGAATAAATACGAAATTTTGGAAAATGGTGATAAAATTAAACTCCAGCCGGGCGTAGTTGGCAGTTTTGCCAATTTGTATTTAGCTAAATACAATAAAAAACTGGGCCCCGATCCGGCTTCAATAAATTCCGCAAAACTTGGCGGTATTGCCGCTAATAACGCAAGCGGTATGACAAGCGGAACGGCAAACAATATTTACAATACTCTGCTTGGAATGAAAATTATTTTTGCCGATGGTTCTGTTTTAGATACAAACAGCCAAAATTCCAAAAATGACTTTTATAAAAAACGTAAAGATTTGGTAAATTCAATTACCGCTTTATCTAATAAAATAAAAGAAAATAAACCCGTTGCCGACCGCATACGCAAAAAATACGAAATGAAAAACACCTGCGGTTATGGGGTAAATTCGTTAGTTGATTTTGACGACCCTTACAATATTATTGCTCATTTAATGATCGGTTCCGAAGGTACACTTGGATTTATTAGCGAATTGACATTAAAAACTGTTCCCGAACTACCTAACAAAGGTACTGCTTTAATATTATTTAAGGATATAAAAACAGCATGTATGGCAATTCCTATTTTTAATAATTTGCCTGTTGATGCTGCCGAAATTATGGATAGAGCCGCTTTAAAAGCCGTTGAAGATAAACCGGGTATGCCTGAATTTATAAAAACGTTAGATAACAAAGCCGCAGCTTTATTAATTGAAACATCTGCATTGGATAAAGAAACTTTACAGGAAAGAATAAAATTAATTACCGATGCTATTGAAGATTTACCAAAAGAACAACCTGTACAATTTACTACCGATAAAAAAGAATACAAAAAACTTTGGGATATCCGCAAGGGTTTATTTCCTACTGTTTGTGCGGCACGCAAAATTGGCACAACGGTTATTATTGAAGATGTTAATTTACCTATGGATAGACTTGCCGATGCTGTTTTGGATCTGCAGTCTCTTTTTGCCAAACATAATTATAACGAAACAATAATTTGGGGACATGCAATTGCAGGGAATGTACATTTTGTATTTTCGCAGGATTTTGGCACCGAAAGCGAAGTATTGCGTTATAAATATTTTATGGAAGATATTACCAAACTTGTTGTTGAAAAATATGACGGTTCGTTAAAAGCAGAACACGGAACAGGTAGAAATATGGCTCCTTTTGTTGAATACGAATGGGGGACTGAAATTTATAAATTAATGGAAGAAGTTAAAACTATTTTTGACCCGGCTAATATTTTTAATCCCGGTGTAATATTAAACAAAGATAAAAACATTTTCCTAAAAAACTTAAAGCCAATGCCAATTGCCGATCCTATTATTGATAAATGTATTGAATGCGGCTTTTGCGAAGTTAACTGCCCGTCTAAAAATTTGACTTTATCACCAAGGCAGCGTATTGTAGGGTGGCGTGAAATTAAAAGATTAAAAGAAAGCGGAGCAGATCCGCAAAGATTAACTACATTTATTACTTCGTTTGATTATTTTGGTAACCAAACTTGCGCTACAGATGGTTTATGCGCAACTTCATGCCCTGTTGATATTGATACGGGCAAGTTAATTAAACAATTACGGTTAAGTTTAACTTCCGGTACAGGTAATAGTGTGGCTAAGGTTTTAGCTAACAGAATGAAATTTGTTACTTCCGGTGCTAAAAACGGTTTGAATTTTGTTAACTTAGCTCATACTGTAATTGGTACTTCCTTAATGGAAAACATTAGTAATATGATGTTTAAAGGATCCGGCAAAAAAATTCCTTTATGGAATAAATATATGCCCAAGGGTGCCGATAATATAGTTTATCCGGCAAAAGACGATAAAAACGAACTTAAGGTTGTTTATTTCCCAAGCTGTATAAGCCGCAGTATGGGTGTTTCCAAAAACAGCGGTGATACGGAATCGCAGACAACAGTAATGACACGGTTACTTAAAAAAGCCGGATACAGTATAATTTATCCAAACTACCTGCCAAATTTGTGCTGCGGAATGGCTTTTGCCAGCAAAGGTTTTAAACAGCAAGGCGACTATAAAGCAGAGGAATTAATAAACCAATTAAATGCTGCTTCTGAAAATGGCAAATACCCGGTTTTGTTTGATACAAGTCCTTGTTTATACAGAACAAAAGAATACATTGCAATTAAAAATAATGCCAACTTTAAACTTTACGAACCGGTTGAATTTATTTACGACTTTATGCAGGATAAACTTAATTTTACAAAACAGCATAAAACGGTTGCAATACATACAACGTGCAGCTCTAAAAAAATGGGATTGGACGATAAATTTAAGGCTTTAACTTCGCTTTGTGTTGATGAAGTTATTGCCCCTGCCGAAGTTGGCTGCTGTGGATTTGCCGGCGACCGTGGTTTTAGTTTCCCGGAATTAAACGAATCGGCATTAAAAGAACTTAAACCGGCTTTAACGCCAGACTGCCATGAGGGTTATTCCAACAGCCGTACCTGCGAAATTGGCCTTTCCGTTTTTTCCGGTATTCATTATAAATCAATTATTTATTTGGTTGATAAATGTGCGGAAGGAAAGGGTTAGGAATTGTTAAAAAGATATTGCAAAAAAACCACGTCAATAAGGCGTGGTTTTTTGGATATTTAGAAATTGAAAAAATGAAATTAATTTGTAGTATTTATATTGTTATTTAGCTGGTAAAACGAATCTTTTTTACCATGTCTTTGCCTAAATATATTATTTAATTCCACCACTATACTATTTTCATCGATTGGAGTAGCACCAGGTTGAGAGGCTTCATCATAATTATATTTATAAATCTCCTTATACATCTTAAATAAATTTTTATTCTTATGTACTTCGAAATTATGCATAACTGTTGTATTTTTTGATGAGTCGTATTCATAACATCGCATAGAATCAAAACTGTTTGGTGACAAGAAAGAAGTAGTCCCTTGAGTAAAGATATATATTTTTTCTCTAGGTTTTATTTCATAAATATTTGTAACCGTAGAATTAACTTTAAATTTAATTTCAATTATATCATTTGATTGGATAAATTCTTTAATATTGTATCCTTCTATTTCAGTTAACAATGCCGGTAAAATTTTAAGAGTGTCTAATAATTCACTTGAATAAATATTAATATCCTCGCTAAAATGCGAAAGAGGGTTTAATAATAAAAACAATTTATCTTTTAGATTTAGCAATAAATCAGAATTTAAATTATTTTTATTATAAAATTTTATTGCTCTTTCAATATAATTATTCAATTTTGTAATTTCTTCACCTTTTTCAGTATATCTGATATTCATGGGAAAAATATTTACAAAGATATCTTCAGCAAATTTTCTAAGATTATTCGCACAAGCTGGATAGTCGAAGTGAGAGAAGTAATATTGTGCTAAAGTATAATTTTTTTCAGTTTCTAAAATAATTGGTTCCTTTTTCTCATAATCAAAATACATTTCCTTATATAACCAATTAGTGTATTTTGATTCTTCGATTTTTCGTTTAGCTAAATCAAAAAATAACTTATCATGTGTCATGATTATACATTGATAATTTTTTTGATATTTTTCAAAAATTAATTTTAATACTTTTTGTCTATTGCTCATATCAAGACTTATCAGAAGATCGTCTAATACTAAAAGTTTTAGTATATCACCTTCCATTAAACGTTGCTCCAAAATTGCAAAACGCATAGACAATGCAAGCGCGGCCAATTTGGCTTCGTTTAAAAATGATTGTGGTTTTTGTATTTGACCACCTATACTTTCATAATCAGAAACATTTAAGTCAATGTAATATTTGGGCGGAATAAATTGGTTATTTATAATACTAAATTCACTAACATGAAAATCTAAATTATATTTGAAATCATATCCAAAATCATTACGCAAAATCGGAACACCTTTTGTATTAATATTATCAACTATTTCCAATAAAGATTTTTCAAAAACACTTTGCAAGGTCAAATATTCCAAATATTCAGGCTCGTGCTGTTTAGGATAAATCTTGTTCGCATTTATCGATTGATATTTAGGCCCAATAAGTATATTTTCATAAACCTTTGAAAGTGACATATCACCAGAATAATTTGAAGGCTTTACAACAAGTTGTTGATATGGAAGGAATTCTTTTCTAAATAAAGGAAATAAATCAATATCTTCTGAGTGATAGAAATCATTTAGTCTAAATAAAAGTCTATAATTAATAAAATCTGTTGCGTAAATGCTTTCCTTCATTATATTATTATTTTTAATAATCAAATCTGATTTTGATAGCTTCAGATTTAAATTAGTATCTCCTTTTACCATCTCAAGATTTATATAAGATTCAAAAGTATTTGTTACATCCGCTTTAAGATGAATATTTGTTAAATGATTTCCATCATCAGGGTCAAAATATTTAATTATATCTTCATCTTTTGCTTTATGTGAACACTCAAAAAAGGTATATAATGCCCAATAAATTGAAGATTTACCTGACCCGTTTTCACCATATAATAAAAGATTTTTACCATCTAACTCAATTTCTTTAAGTTTTTTAAAAAACTTAAAATTTTGAATACCTAATTTTTTAAGGCAATACCGATTTGCTGCCATCAAAACCTCCACTTGTTGAATTAAATTGTACTGCCATTAATTTGCGCAATTATATCTTGGCTTCTAATGTTAGCTAAAATAACTCTGTTGCGCACCGGATTAGCTTGTTCCTGTAAAATTGTAAATACATTATTAATAATACCGGCTTGATAGACGGGTTCATTTTTAAAATTATTTATATCCAAAAGTATTTTTTTAGTATTAAAATATTCAAGCACATCAATTTCTAAATCGCGCATGTGTTCTTCAAAATATAATTCATATACCATCATGTCAGCAACTTTTTCAAAAAAACGAGCAATACTAGTATTGTCTAAATATTCGTTCACCTTTGGTTTTGTCTTGTCATATAGAAATATTAAATAATCACACATTACTTCAAATAGGTTAGTGTTATCAATTTTTCTTACTGGAATGTTTAATAAAGGTTCTTTATCAATCTGAAAATTATTACCTTGTCGCTTACCTTTATTAAGAAGCCAAAAGGTAATAAGGCGCGAGTTAAGCAATAATGTTAAATACTTTAAGCTCAAACGATTAGTCTTTATAATAAAATATGACTGCGAGACATAACAATCGAAATTACAATATGTGAACGTTGGCTTTTCACATTTCCTTAATGAAAATATTTTTTCACCTTTGAAAAATTTCTCTTCGCGTGCTCTATGGAGCCCGAATGGTTTATTATCGGAAGTAATAATTGATGTAAATTGAATAAGATGTTTTTTTATATTGGGGTATAAATCAATAATCTGATTTGCCCCAGATTTTAGATATATTAAGTATTCATCGGTTATTTTATCGGCAAAATACCTTTTCAATTGATTAGAGGAATAAAAAGGTTTTATAATAGAATTTTCTTCATTTGTTAAATTTAAATTTTCTTTTTCAAGTTTAGTTAATTGGAAAATACCATCCCCAATTTTGTATAAATCACCTAAAATTTTTTGATTTTGTTTATTTAACTTATCTTGAGGTGCAACAATACCTTGAGCAATTTCTTCAGCAAATAAAAAAGTTAAATCATTTTTTTTAATTTCATCAATGATTTGTTGAACCTTAGATTCATTAAAAGTAATAAATTCATTTTTATAAATTGGAGGTTGGAAATTAAATATATATCTCCTGAATTCACTATTTGATTCAAGATTTTGAGTATTAAGAAACGAAATTAAAACTCGTTGATCAGCACTATCATTATTTAACCGTCCGTAAATTAGAGGATAAGAGTTTCTTGGATTTTTCTTTTTTAACAAATTTATCATTGTTTGAATACCGGCACTTTCAAAAACCTTATAATTACCAAAATCTGTAAATAACAGAATTTCTGTTTCATTCAATATTTTATTTCTTAACTTTGAAGCACCATAACTGGTTGTCCAATTATTTTGAGCAATAAAACACTCCACTCCCTTGTTTTTTAATATATCAATCCCAAAACAGGCAAATAAATACCAAATATCCATTTTACCTTCGTAATAAGGTGAATTGTGAAGACCATCAAACGCACTTTTGTCTGTATATTCTTTTATATATGGCGGATTGCCAATAATAATATCAAAACCACCTTTATCAAAAACATCTTTAAACCATAGATGCCATAAAAAATAAGGTCTTTCTTCCTTTTTTTGCATCTCTTTTAATACAATTTCATCATCTTTTAATTTTAGTAGATTATCCTTTAATTTTAAATATCTAACTACTTCTTTGTTGTTTTGTTTTAATCTTTTAACATCATCATCATTTTTAATACAATATCTTGCATTAAAAAGATTAATTTCTTTTTGTATTTTTTCTTTTTCAAAAAACAATTGTGCTTTTAATTTACCGTTAATAATATCATTAATTTCTTTTTTAACAGAATATTTATCAATAGTTTCCCCTGTATTATTTTTCCAATCATCAGGGTCATAATATTTTTGAATCAATTCACTTAAATATTCCTTTGTGGTTTTATCAAATATTGTCAATTGAATAGGTTCAGGTTCAAACTCAGGGCTCAAAACATCATGTTCAACATCTTTAATAATAATATCATCTTCAACATTAATTAGGTCTTTTAAATCAATATCGCCAAAACGTTCTAATAAACTGTTACCCTGCATAATTTTATAATCAAGGTTTGGTAAAGGCTGTGGTTCAATTTCATCAACAACCAACGAAAGCCAAAATCTTAATCGCGCAATTTCAACAGCGCCTATTTCAATATCAACACCATAAATATTTTTTTGAATAATCTCTTTTTTCACAAGGGCAGGATCAAATGAATGGTTATCATTCAAAAAGCCATATAAAATTTTCCTGCAACCAAAAATTTCCTTTAACATGCCCATAGGAAATGCGCCTGATCCAATTGCAGGGTCACAAATTTTAACATCCTTAAGTAATTTATTTATTTTTTTTGCGTTATCAAATACATAAAAACTATCACTTATTTTATGCAATCGAACTAAATTTATTATATCTTCCCGTTTCTCATCAGGTAAATTAGTAAATAAATACTCTATCAAACTTTCCTGACACATATACTTAACTATTTCTTTAGGTGTATAAAATGCACCTTTTTCGCGGTTTTCTTCAAGTAAGTTTTCAAAAATATGTCCCAACATTTCAGGGTCAATTCCAACTTCGGAATCGTAAGGGTCATTTTCATCAATAGTAAAATTATATTGTTCAAAAAAGTCTAATAGATCTAGGAATAATGTAGGAGTAAAATCAACTTCATACTCATAATTAGGATCCTTATCAAATAATCCCCCATTTAAATACGGAATTTTAATATTTTTGTCCAAAATGCTAGGCGCAATATCATTTTCTCTTTTTTTATTTAATGTATCGAAGAAAAGAATTTTTAGTCCTAGACTATTAAAATGTATTTTATCCTCAAATCCCACAAAAAATGATTTAAGAAATCCTTTATCACCACCTGTCCAACCCTTTGTATTTGCAGGTACACCCATCCATTCTTTTTTTTGTAAAAACTGCAAAAAGACTAATCTCCCCATCAATTTTTTTACAAAATCACGGATTGGTTTTGCTTCTTTATCCTTCCAATTTTTGAGTGTGCTTTTTTTTTG
The DNA here is from genome assembly GCA_043805435.1 of bacterium. GTDB lineage: Bacteria > Bacteroidota > Ignavibacteria > Ignavibacteriales > Melioribacteraceae > JAEXOD01. The sequence goes on along the minus strand of JAZDHY010000092.1, from coordinate 35,572 downwards.
TAAATATTTCAACGTAATTTTGTTGACTTACTAAATAACTACAAAATTTTTCAAAAGAAGCTTTATATTTATCAAAAAATTCTTTATTAAGCTTTTCAACTGAAAAAGCATCAAATAAATCAATTAAATAAACCGGGTTTCCTTTTAGCTTAAAAAATCTATCCGCAGCTGTCCGGCAAATTTCACCATCTCCAAATAAATAGGTATATCTTTTAGGTTCTGTTTCTTTTTTTCCGTCCTCCAACCTAATTTCGCTCACAAAACTAAAACGCCATTTATTATCTTGTAAAAATACAATTAAAGCAGCATCAACATCATATTTATATATGTTTCTTAAAAGACTACGTAAACCAACGCGATTTTTTTCAATAACAACATTACTATTTAAAACAACTTTATAAACTCCAACCAATCTTTCATCTTTAGTAATTAAACTCCCTAATTCAAAAGCATCTGTTGTGAATTCATTTTCATTTATTTTTATTGGTTTAGGCAATTGAAAAATATTTTGTACACCAAAAAATTCTCTTAATACTTCTAACCAATTTTCGTGCTGGTAAGCTTTTTCAAATATTTCTTTTTGTAATTCTTGTTTGTTCATCATTCAATATAAGTTTCTGATAAAATTATTACGGGTGTAATATCGGCAAAAAAACCAACTTGTTGGTTTTCCTCATTTTCAATTTCTATTTTAGAAATATACTTTTGTTCAAGCCCCAAAATTAAGTTATCAACTTGTCCATCAGTAAATTCTTTTTTATCCAATTTTTGTTTTATTTTTTTTAGTTCATTAGGTAAAGCGGTAATTGTTCCTTTATCAACTAAAACAATTAACTTACCACATGCAGTTTTGACTCCATCATTTTTTGTTTTATCTTTATGGGATCTTAAAAACTTATTAGACTGTGGGGAAATGACATCTGACTTATCCAACGAAGTAACTGTTTCAGTACCGGAAATTAAAAAGTCTTCTTCAAATTTATTTAAGGCTGCATTTATTTGTTTATAATGTATTTCTTCTAATTTAAAACCTTGTTCATTTAATTTTGCTTCAAAACTTTCGGCCGCTTCCACAAAAGTAAGTGGTGTAACGGAATTAATTTCATCAACTTTATAAAACTCTGTTTTATAGGCAGATTTTAAAAACACAATACTCGATTTTTGCAAATCTTTTTTATTTGCAATACTTGTTTTCCGCATAGTACGTGCCTTAAGCGGAAATTGTTTAATACGTTTAAATTCTTTTGGGTTGTTATCCTTAAATTCGCGTATAAATTGAAGATAAATAAGGCGTTTATCTTCTTCGTCTTTTAATCCCTCTTTAAACAATTCAAACTGCTCAATTAATTCTTCATGCGTAAATATTTGTGCATCTTCGCCAAAAGCAGTATGGAACCCTTGTAATTTAATAAGCGCATTATTATATAAGTTAATTTCTTCATCACCTTGAGCAGAAGGATAAAAATTATAACTATAAATTACTCCTGCAACACTGCCAATTCTATTAACACGTCCAATCCTCTGCATTAAACGTGTAGCGTTCCAAGGAGTATCGTAATTAATTATTACATTTGCTCTATGCAGGTTTACACCTTCGGCAAGTACATCAGTAGTAATTAATATTTTATAATCGTCCTTGCCTTCACCGTTAAAATTAGCGTCAAAATTTTCCAAAATAACATCAAAAAGTTTGTTTCTGTTTGAAGAAGAGATATTTAAAACCTTAGTTTTTAATATTTTTTCAACATTTTCTTGCAAATATAATGCGGTATCTTTACTTTCTGTAAATATTACCAATTTGCCGGTAGGGTTAATAGTTTTATTTAAAAATTCATTTTCAATACTATTAATAAAAGTTTCAAGTTTTGGGTCATGTTTAACAACTCCCCAATCTTTTATTAAATCGGTTAAAAGCAAATGATCTTTTTTTAAACCGGGTAAAAAATCATCCTCAAAATCCTGTGTTGTAAAAATATTATTTTTAGGGTTCTCAATACTTAATTCAAGGATCTTATCTTCAATATCTTCAATGGTTACGCCTTTATCCAACAAACCTTTAATATGTAAATTGGGTGCAATTAAAACTTTTCCCCGTTCAAACATATCAATCATTATTTGAGTTGAATCAGCTAAATTTTGCAATGATATTTTAAAAGCATTAAAACTGCTTTCAAGTCTTTTTACCATTAAGGTTTTCATAATACCGGCTAATGAATTAGATACTAATTCGGCCTGTTCATAATACTGTTCCCTAAATTCAGGTTTTAAATAAGCAATTGCCTGATAACGGTAATAATTAATTTTATCGGAATCGGTTAAATAAAATATTGTATGATAAAACAATTTGCTTAATTTGGCATCTAATTGATAATACTTCGGTTTAGGCGCAGCAATTTCAGGAAAAACTATTCCTTGCGCTTTCAAGTCTTCAATATATTTGGGATAATTATTTAAATCTCGTCGTGTTCTTCGTACTGTAATTTGTGATATTAATTCTTCTCTAATCTTAATATAAATATCTCGTATGCTTTGTAAATTCGGTTCGCTGTTTCTAATAATTTCTTTATATTCACGTATTAAAGGACCGAAAAAGTTTTGCAAATTTGTAATATTTAATGTACTTTTTCTTGAATCTTGAAAAAGTAACAATTGGTAATACAAATCTTGGGGTCTATTATTTAAAGGTGTAGCCGAAATTAAAATAACCTTCTTTTTATCCCCTGCAATTAAACCATTATTAACCCTTGGTGACTTACAAATACGCTGTAAAAAACCAAACATTTCAGAAGTATGGTTTCTATAACGGTGCGCTTCATCAACTAAAATCAAATCATAGTCTTCTTTAGCCCAATAATTTAAATCCCTATTATCAATTATTTTATCCAAACTTCCGTTTGTAATAAATTTTGTATGTCTGTCAATTCCAAAAAGTCTAAATGTAGTTTTCCAGTTTTTTTCAACAGCGGGTGGAAAAACAACTAATATTTTAGTATTTAACGAACCATTAGCAATTATAAACCTTTTTGCAATCATTGCAGCAACAACAGTTTTTCCAAGCCCTACAACATCAGCAAGGAAAAAACCATTGTGTTCCATCAACATTTGAAACCCTTGATTTACCGCATCAATTTGATAACTTAATTTTTTATAAGTTTTAGGTAAATCACCTACTGTATCCGGGTCGTAATCTATGTTTTTACCAAAATATTCTATTAAAAACTTTAAATAAAGTTCATAAGGGGTAAAAACCTGTCCAATATGCGTTTTTTCTTTAAATTGCTGTATATCAGCAGGCAGTATTGGAGTTGAGTGGTCCCAAAGTTTTTTAAACTCATCAACAGTAAAAGAAACATCATCAAAATCTTTTAATGCAATATTTAATTCATAATTTGGTGTTTTTTTAATTCCAAGTCCGGCTTCTGTCAAATTTGACGATCCCATTATTACCCAGCCGTCAGTATGTTCGGAATGGTTTTCCGGTAAAAACAAATAAAACTTTGCATGTATATTTTGTGAATTATGTGCACGTACTTGAATTCGCCCGTCCATTAAATCCTGTACAAATTGCAAAACACCATTTTCAACTTCCAGTGTATATTTGGCTTCTTTTATATCATTAATAAACCAATTTAAGAACTCATTTTTTGTTTTATTTTCGTCACCAAAGTATATTAAACCTTTCCTTTGTGCTTCCGCAAACATTTGATCGACATTAATTCCAACCAAAATTTTTATATCTTTAATATCTTTTAGGTAAGGTTGTAATGCAAAATAACCGGATGAACGGAAATAACCAACAACAGCATGAAAGGCATATAAGTCTTTCATGTTTTCAAGTATACCCTTAAACTTATCAAATAAATTTCTTTCGCTTCTGTTAGTAAAAAACTTTGATGACATAAAATATCTAAATTAGCTAATTATTAAAGTTGTATGTTATTATGATTTTTGGGGTCTGTAAATTTAATTTAACCAATTTTTATATTAGTAAACTCAATTTTTATTCCTCTTATCCTTAATTTTTTGTTTTTTCCATATCAACAGGAAAACATCTATTAAAATAAACTAAATATTTATTATACTCAATAAATATTTTCGAAAAACATAGAATATGGATACTTTGATTTAAATTTATAGCAGATTATTCATTTAGTGTAGTAGAATAATAGTGAAATTTTTACGAATTTAATAATTACTATTGCCCCGCTTTATATTATAATACATCTTTTTTGTTGTTTTTTTTGCATTCCTATCTTCTTCCCGACGTCGGGAAAATGATAATTTCAGCATTAAATTTTAGATTAAATACATAAAACAAATAATTAATCTTTTACTTGTGCTTAAATTGTTATTGTAGTTTATAATTTCCATGTATCACTCTAATTATAAATATTTTATTATTATCTTATCGTCTTCCCGACGTCGGGAAAACGATAATTTTAGGTATTAAATACATAAAACAAATAATTATTTTTTTAATTTGTGCTTAAATTGTTATTGTAGTTTATAATTTCCATACCATACCAATGTTAATAGGTTTGTAAAACTTTTTATATTTTTATTGTGGGGTTTAGGAAAGCATTTTGATTTAATAGCACAAAAATATTTGCCTAAAACCGCAATTATACTTTATTACAAAAATAACTAAATAATAAATAACAACAATAAATTATGGCAATTATTTTGCAGATAAAATTTAGTTTTATAATAATTTAGGGTGTTTACGGGCTTTTATTACCATTTTATAACTATTTTGGAGGATGTAATTTACATTGTACTCTTCCAGAGTACGTATTTGTGCTTTTTTGTTTTGTTACAGCCATTGAACTGTTCCACAGTTCTTAATATTTGATTGTTCTACCTTTAAAGTACTGTAGAATTTTAAAGAAATTCCATGTCTGTAACAACAAACACCGGACAACCTCACCACATGTTTTATCAAATTATTGCTGTTTTTTAATTTTAACACAATCTTTAAATCTCACGCGCGCTGCAATTAGGCATTACTGCCAAAAATAAAAATTGTTACTCTTGCTTATGTTTATAAGTGTTTAATATTTAAAATAAAAAAGGGAGCATATTAATAAATACACTCCCTTAAGTTACCACAAATAATAATTATTTTAAAAAATCAGTAATAGCATTATTAACTTCTTGATATTTTTCGAATTGAGCAAAATGACCACAGTTTGGGATCATTATTAACTTGCTTCCGGTTATTTTTTCATGACCAATTTTTGCAATAGATTCTGTTGTACCGCCGGTTAAATAAGGATTTGGAATAAGGTTATCATTTTCTCCAAAAATTATTAATGTCGGTTTTGTAATTCTATCCAGCAGATTAATAACCGGCTGATCAACCATTCCGTTTACGCTGCGGGTAACAGCATAACAATATTTATCAAAGTCTTTAGCATCTCTAAAAGCAATTCTGTCTGTTACCATAAATTCGGCATCTTCGGGCATATCGTAAAAATTCATAATTAAATTAGCACGAATGCTTTGTACCGGAGTGTTTTTTACCATTGGAACAGTCATAACATCACGGAACCACTGCTTTTGTCCTTCTGTAAATTCTTCAAATCCCGCAGGGTCAACAAGTACTAAATTAGTAACCAATTGAGGGTATTTTAACGAAAACACCATTGAAATTTGACCACCCATCGAGTGTCCTGCAAGAGTAACATTCTTTAAGTCTAATTTTTTAATAAAATCAGCTAAAACAGCGGCATAAAAATCCATAGAGCCCGGGTGAATTTCTTTGCTCGATTTACCATAACCGGGTAAATCAATTGCAATACAGCGGTATTTTTCGGAAAGGGAAGGTAAGTTTTTATTCCATGCTTTAAGATAACTGCCTAATCCATGAATAAAAATAATGGTATTATCACCTTTTCCTTCGTCAATATATGCTAATTTAATACCATTTGTCAGCTCCGCTTTTTTTACAGTATATGGATACTCAACATCATCAAATTCCATTTTTATAACATTCCTATAAGGTGAACAACCATTTAATACTATAATTGCTAAAAGTAAAATTAAATATTTATATTTGTACATAATAAATCTCTCTTATATAATTTAAGTTAAACAGTTAGAATAATAACCATTTAAATACACAAAACAACGTGTATGGGTTAGATGGTTTTGTTGATGAATTAGCATTAACGGCCGGACTTTTATAAAAATCACCGAGCATTAAATATGCTCCATGTAATTCAATATTCATATAAACAGCCGGCTGATAGCTTACCATTGCGTTTAACTCTGTACCAATATCATTTTTACCGCCAAAAGGTTTAACCATACTTACAGCATAAGCCGCACCAATTTTAGCTTTTAGTTTATTTGGAATGAAAGATTTAGTTAAGTTAACTGTTCCTCCAAATTGGCCTAACCCCAGATTGGATAAGTCGCTTATAGCGGCGTAATAGCGATTTACAACGTTGCCATGTGGATATAATAAATATGCTCCGCTGGTTACGTAAATTGCACCGGGCGATCCCCACATATTTCCTGTTAAAACGCCATCGTACGAACCATTTTTAAATCCGTCGCTATCTCCGCTGGCATATAATAAATCAATCATCACATTATCGTCAACGGTTTGGCCATATTTGTATCCTGCACGGAAATTAGCAGCATAGCCAAAAATATCGCATGCTTTTTGGTAACCGCCGGCAATTGCCGTATCAACTTTTCCAAAATTAGCATTAAAAAATCCATTTATTGACCAGCGTCCTAAAGTAAATTCAGGATTGTAACTGCCAAATGTACCGAGCCAAAAAATATCGGCTTTATAAGTACTTGAACCAAGAGGGAACCGGTAAACGCCATTATAAGCGTTAAGCGAACTATTTAGGCCTTGTCCTAATACGGAAACACCGCCTTCACCACTGCCCCGGTCGTAAACATAATTTAAGCTTACACCTTGTCGCCATGCGGGAGTAATATCATGCTCGTACATTAATTCCCACAATGCAACATCATCGTTTTGATTTGTGTTATTTTCGTACAATTGATAATAACCGGCTTTGATTCTATCATAATCCATGTCGTAACGGGCGGAAATACCAACAGCATCACTTCCCCAATAGGCTAATCTGTAACCTGTGTTAAGCATTGTACTTGCAAAAGTTCTGTAAGGATTGTAAGGTGTATCGTAAAGTCTTTGAAGACCTAGATTAATTGCAAAATTTTTAAAAGGAATTAACTCCAATTCAATATTTTGGGTTTGGATGTTTACTTGATCGGCAGAAAAAGCAGACCCAAAATTACCGCCTGCACCATACGAAGCATCACCCCAAGTCCAATCAATTTCAAAAGACATTCTAAGGATAGCTTTTCCGTCTAAAAGTTTAGGCTGGTAAATAATAAAAGGAATTAAACGCTGTTCAAAATAAAAAGCACTTTGTCCTGTATTTGTAGAGTTTGTGCCAAATAATCTGCCTACTGTTTGTCCTTTTAATAAATCATTTTCGGCATAAATATTATTTGATACTCCTTGTGTAGTAAAGTATGCCATAAATTGAAATTCAGTAACCGGTTTTGAGGGAACTTTGTTCTCGTCGTAACTCCAAGTTTGCTCTTGCGAAAAAAGAGCAATGTTGGAAACAAAAATTATTGCAAACAAAAAAGTATTTATTTTTTTCATGGTAGAATTTTAATTTAGTGATTAAAAATATAAAAGGGCGGCAAAAGCCGCCCAATGTAACTTAATAATTATTGAACTCTAACATATTTTTGAATATTGGATGTTCCTAATGCGCCGCCGCTTGAGCTGCCAAAACCTGCAGTAACCGTTGGAGGTGTTGCTCCAATAGCCGGAGTTGTTTGAATAACTTCGTATTTCATTCCATCAGGTTCTGCGGCAGTATCAATTTGATAAATACCTTCGGCAATTAATACACTTGGAGTTTGTTGGTTTACAACTATCTGGTAAATTGTACCTGTTGTTCCTTTTGTTAATGTGTAAGTACCTGTAAATGTAGTAGATCCATTACTTGAATCAATTTGAACAACGGTATAGCTGAAATTTTCGTTAAAAGTAGCAGTAATTTTTTTAGCTTTAAAAAAATAGACCAATAAAGGAGCTACATTATTTCCTTCCGAAACCCAAGTACCAACAATTGGATCTTTAGGAGTAACATTTTCGGTAGAGTTATCATCGTCTTTACATCCAAAAATGGATAAAGATAATGCAAATACTACAAATAATAAAATACTTTTTTTCATGGTTTTCCTCTTTTTTCTTGATTATTGAATATGATTGTGTTGTAGTTCTTTTAATTTTTTTCTATCTATTTTTCCGGCTTCGTTTTTAGGTAGTTCATCTAAAAACTCAACATATCTTGGAATTTTATATTTTGCAAGTTTACCTAAACAATATCTATAAATATCATTTTCTAATAGTTGGGAATTAGTATTTTTTACTATAAAAGCTTTTCCAACTTCACCCCATTTAGTGTCCGAAACACCAATTACAGCAACTTCCTTAACAGCAGGATTGGACACTAAAAAAGCTTCAACTTCTGCTGGATAAACGTTTTCACCTCCGCTTATATACATGTTTTTTTTACGGTCAATAACAAAATAATATCCTTCATCATCGCGCAACATCATGTCGCCTGTATGAAACCAGCCGTTTGTAATACTTTTTTTTGTCTCTTCTTCATTTTGCCAATAACCCTGAGTAACAACAGGAGATTTTATCCATAATTCGCCAATTTGGTTATTTTCGCATTCAATTCCTTCTTCACTTATTAACTTAACATCTAAAAAGAAATTGGGAAATCCTATTGAACCTTTTTTTCTAATTGCATCGTCTTGATGAAGGGAATAACAGTTTGGACCAACTTCCGTTAATCCATAACCCTGACGAATAAAAACACCTTTATTATGCCAAATATTTATTATAGGAATTGGCATTGGTGCACCTCCAACAACCGCAAATCTTACACTTGAAAGATTTACTTTTTCAAATAAAGGGCTGTCGCTCATCATTTGAAGCATAGTTGGAACACCCCACAAAATTGTTGTATTTTCGGTTTCCATTAATTGTAGAATTAAATCTGCATCAAATTTTTGAAGAATGGTAAGCGAACCGCCATGGAATAAAAACGGGGTAAATAAAACATTCCAGCCTCCTGTATGAAAAAACGGAGTGAAATTTTGCGAATGGTCATTGGATGTTAAATTCAGTCTTAAGCCGGTATTTATTGCGTTCCAAAATAACATTCTGTTGTTAATTAATACACCTTTTGATAGTCCCGTTGTTCCCGCAGTATATAATATAAGTACAGGATCTTCAATATCGTGCTCTACATCCATAATTTCAATTTGTTTTGCGGTAGTATTATATAAAACATCAGATATAATATTTAAGGATTTAATTTCTCTTACATTGTGTAATGAAAGCAAATCATTAATTTCATTAGAATATTCATCTTCATAAAGGAATAAATTGGGTTTGGCATCATTAATTAATAAATCAAGTTCTCTTGGCGTTAATCTAAAATTAAGCGGTACAAGAATAAATCCCGCTTTTACGCATGCCGTAAATAATAAAACATATTCGGCACAATTTTTTGAATAAACAGCTATTCTATCACCTTTAACAAGATTAAAACTGCCTTTTAATAATTTTGCCAAACAAACAGCTTTTTGATTAAACGTATAATAATCCCAGCTTACATCTGTAAAATGATCGCGCAAAAACATTTTTTTGGGTAAATATAAAGCCCATTTTTTTAGCCAGTCAATTTCTTGATTAATCATTCAATTTTCTCCTGAATACATAATACAATACAAGTGATAATAAAACCGATACAATAATTGCAGCTGAAGCGGCAACACCCGGATTTTCGCCTGTTGCAACTGAAAAGGGGATTTGTATTTTACCGAAATACATTACAAAATGAACAACAACTGCAATAAATGAACCCAAAACAACAGCAACTTTGGGCATATCCTTAAAAAACATTCCAAAAATTATTGGTACAAATGCTGCTGAAAAATATGCATATACTCCGTTTTGAGCAAAAATTCCAACACTTAATTTAGGATTAATTAATTGATCGTATGATATAATAATTGTTACAATAGCTAATAAACCAATAACAAGTCTGTTAATTGTTATTTTTGTTTTATTCTCCATTTCGATTTTTGGTTTAATACGCTTTGCAATAGGTAAAATTATGTCTGAAGTTATAGTTGTTGAAATTGATTGAATTAACCCTTCCAAAGTAGAAATACCGGCCGAAATTAACCCCAAAATTACAATTAACCCAATATAAACGGGAAATTTGGAAACTACATAAGCCGAAATAACGCCGTCAAGTTTTAAAGGGATGCCGTTTATTTCCAAATTAGGAAAAGTAAGTCTTGCAAACAGACCTGCAATAACTACAAGAAAAAACAACATCTGTACAATAACACCAACCACTAAATAACGATTAACATCTTTATCTGTTTTTAATAATAACGATTTAGTTATTATATGAGGCTGGCATACTATTGCAACCCCAATTACAATTTGAGAAATAAAAATTTCATAAAAATCGCGGAATAAAAAACTTTTTGTGTTATATAGTTTTGTAAGATTAGGATCAACAGCAAATAATTTATCAAAAAATCCGGTTATCCCTTTGCTAAAATGATCGTAACCTGATGTTAATAAAATGACCGCAACTACTATCATAATGGATGCTTGGATTGTATTAGTGTAAACCATCGAGTTTGCACCGCCAAACATCATATATCCAAATATAAATACTACAATTCCAATTAAAACATAAAGCTCTTTTACATCTAACGATTTAGCAAGTACTTTTGTAATTCCTACACAAATAAGCACAATAAACGTAATTAACAGTAAAGAAAGTATTCCAAAAAAGAAAGAATATGTTTTACTTTTATATCTGGTTCCCATCCATTGAGCTAATGTTAAAGCTTTAACGCTTTGACCATGTTTCCTGAATCCTTTAGTAAGTACAATAAGCGAAACAAGGGAAGCAATTGGTAAAACAAAAGCAAATGAAATAACGCCGCTTATTCCATAAAAAGCAATAAATCCGGGATTGATAATAAATGTAGCTGCACTTGTCATTGATGCGGCAAGTGCCAAACCAACACCAATGGGTGAAAAAGAGATACTGCCAAGTGCATAATCGGATATGTTTTTGGTTTTTAACGCACCTCTTACAACAAAAAATAAAATTAATGCAGCATATAATATTATTAAAACCCAGCTTGCAATTATCAAATCCGATGAAGCTAATCCGGTCATTTAATACTCCTGTTTACCAAATAAAAGCAGCTGAAGCAAAAGCTAAACCGCCGCCCGAGCCGATAAAAATAAGCTTATCGCCGTTATTTAATTTGCCTTTTTCGTAGGCGTCATTTAAAGCCATCGGAATACATGCCGAACCGGTGTAGCCAAATCTATCCATAATAGTATGGGCTTTTTGGTGTGCTACTTCTAAATTATCTAATGTTTCCCAAATGCCGTTAATATTTATTTGTGTCATAAAATAATGATTAAAATCTTTAACCGGAATATTTGTACGGTCTGAAAGATTATTTACCATTCTTGTCCAAGTAATAGGATTAATCTCTTTAGGGAATTTACGTACAAATTTTAATAGATGATCTTTATTATCTATAACATCTTTAGTAATTGGCGTTTTTGTGCCTCCGGCATATATACCCATCCAGCTGTTATAAATTCCTTCGGTATATAATTCACTTGCTAAAAATCCTTTATTTTCTTCTGTTGCCGAAACAACTACTGCACCGGCACCGTCAGCAAATAAAGTTACGGTTTTTTTATCATATAAATCTAAATATTTGCTCATGGCATAAGCACCAATAACTAATATATTATTATATCTGTCATCCGATTTAATATATTTGCATGCCACGTCTAAAGCCGTAACAAACCCTGCACAAGCGGAATTAAGGTCAAACGTTCCTGCATTTTTTGCCCCCAGCCTATATTGAACAACCGAAGCGGTAGAAGGGGATATAAACTCGGGAGTATCTGTAGAAATGATAATTAAATCTAAATCTTCAGGTTTAAGATTGGCTCTTTCAAGTGTAATATTTGCAGCATTAACACACAAATCGGCAGTCGATTCGTTTTCTGCACACCATCTTCTTTCTTTTATAGTTAAATTTTGTACTAACCAAGTATCAACATCTTCTTTTAAGATATCATTAAAAAATTGGTTAGTTACAATTTTTTCGGGAGCAAAGGCTCCAACCGATTTAATATACGCATTTCTTATCATTAACTTATTAACCCGCCATCTACACTTAAAACTGTACCATTAATATAACTAGCTTCTTCACTTGCCAAAAACAAATATGCGTTTGCAATGTCTTCGGGCTGTCCTAATCTGCCAAGCGGAGTTTTATCTCTCATTCCGACTAAAACATTTTCAGGCATTAATTTTACCATATCGGTTTCAATAAAACCGGGGGCAACGGCATTTACATTAATTCCTTTTTTGCCAAGTTCGCGTGCCCAAACTTTTGTCATACCTATAACACCTGCTTTTGTAGCAACATAATTTGTTTGTCCAAAATTACCATATATTCCAACAACTGAGGATGTATTTATTATTTTACCGCTTTTTTGTTCAAGCATATATTCTGCAAATATTTTAGTACAGTTAAAAACTCCGGTTAAATTAACATCTATTACTTGCTGCCATTGTTGCGGAGTCATTTTTTTTAGGCTTGCATCGCGTGTGATTCCCGCGTTATTAACTAAAATATCAATTTGACCAAAATCGGCAATAACCATTTTTGCTTTTTCATTCACTTCGTCAAAATTTGCAACATTTACTTTGTAAAATTTTAGTTTGTATTTGTTTTCAGCCGCAAAAACTTCCAGTTCTTTTCCTTTTGCTTCATCCATATCCCAAACGGCAATATCAGCACCTTCGCTTAAAAATTTTAATACGGCAGCTTTACCAATTCCACTGGCTCCGCCTGTAATAACAGCTGCTTTTTTTTCTAATCTTTTCATTCTATTAGCTCCTATATTTGCAACGTTTGAAAAATTCCAAACGTTAAATGCAAAATAATACTTAAATTATTCTTTATTATTTAAAAGTTTTGTTCTTTCAATCATCCATTCGTCTAAAAAGTTTTGATAATGTTTTTCCATTATTTCGTAAAACAGCTGCATCTCGGATAAACGGTCTTTCAAAAAATCGTGAGTTTCGGTTACGTTATCCACAACATTTAATAATTGTTTAGCAAGCCGCGTATTAGATTTAATTAACTCAAAATTATTTCTAAATGCATTTTCAAAAACTTCGGGTTGTATTTCGTAAAAGTCTTTTCTGCTGGTTGGGTGCCAAACACGGCGGATTAAGTTTTTATCGCGTAAACGTCTTGTAATTTGGCTTATTGGTCCTTTGCTGCGTGCTAATGTTTTTGCAATATCATCTAACGATAAAGGTTCTTTTGAACATAAAAGAAGCGCAACAACTGAACCCATTAATTTGTTTAGTCCAAAGGCTCTGTAAGCGTATCCAAAGTTTTTTATTATTTCTTTTTCTATTTTGTTGTCTGTGGTCATTGTTTTTAACGTTTGAAATATTTGATACGTTCAAAATGATAAAAACTTGTTTAAATGTCAAGTAAAAAAAACTGATTTGCTATTTTTTTTGTAAATAGTATTAATCCAAAAATAAGTATGAAAAATTTATGATGGAAAATTGAAATAATTGGATTTTGTGTTTTTTATTTGACCATTACAATATTTTGAAATTATAAAGAATAATTCTTTAATAAATATGATATTTTTAAAAAAACCTAATATTTAAACCTTTTATTAGTAATTTAATATTAATTGAATTTAAATTATATATGTCCTAAATTTAGTTATCCACAATTATTAATTTGTTAAAATGAAATACATACAAGAATACTTGATCCATTATTACGAAATTGACCAAAATAAAAGGTTAAAGCCTTCTGTTTTAATTAGTTATCTTCAAGATATTGCAATACTTAACAGCACGGAAGCCGGACTTTCGCTTGATGATTATGAAAAAATGAATAGAGGATTTATGCTTCTTAATTGGTGCATAAAAGTTTATTTAATGCCGGAATTTAAGCAGACAATTAAAATTATTACTGAACCGACAACATTTAAGAGATTTTTGGCAAATAGAAAATATTGGGTAAAAGACAAAAAGGGAAATTTATTAGCAGAGGCAAACTCGGTTTGGATTTTTGCTGACACACAAACAAGAAAACCATGTCAAATTCCGGACGATATATATTTGAAGTTTGGAATAGATAAAGAATCTTATAAATATTTTGATAAACTTAACACAATACAAGCTGTTCATGAAGGAGAAATATACGATAAAATAAAAATCACAAACAATGATATTGATACAAATAATCACGTTAATAATGTTTGTTATGTTGTGTGGGCATTAGATCCCTTACCTTTAGAGTGGATTAATAAATACTTAATTAAAGAAATAAATGTAAATTATAAACGAGAACTTTATTTTGGAGATGATGTAAAGCTTATAACTAAGTTTGATGAAAATAAAGAGTATAAAAAAACAGCTCATTCGTTTTATAACAATGATGTTGAAATTTGTAATGTGGAATTTTGTTGGATATAAAATATTACGATGTGGAAATTGTACGGGTATTATTTATTACAAACGTGGAACTTCAACCGAAGTTCTAAAAGCGGATAATTATAAAAGTATATTATATTAAATAATAATATTTTGAAAAAAAGCCGAATCGACTTCATAGAAGTCGAACGTTTGTAATCTGAAACTTCCACTCAAAAATTGGCACATCAGTGATGTGCCACAAGCAAATATAACACGCATTGCACTTATGTTTGGGTAGCATTTATTACATATATGGAACTTCAAACGAAGTTCTAAAAGCGGATAAATGTATAGATAATAACGACAAATTTAAAAAACAAGTTGGCTTCATAAAGTAGAACATTTGTAATCTCAATAGTACTTGGTGTATTTGAAAACAAAAAACCGCTGTTAATTTTTATTTAACAACGGTTTTAATTTACAATTCACAATTCACAATTTACAACTCACAATTATTTTACAAGTATCATTTTTTTGCAATTTGTAAAATTACCTGCTTTAATGCTGTAAAAA
Organism: bacterium; assembly: GCA_043805435.1. Taxonomy (GTDB): domain Bacteria; phylum Bacteroidota; class Ignavibacteria; order Ignavibacteriales; family Melioribacteraceae; genus JAEXOD01. The sequence goes on along the minus strand of JAZDHY010000092.1, from coordinate 20,399 downwards.
TAAATTCCTGAAGCTAATCCGCCTGCATTAAACTGAACTTGATAAGTTCCTGCTGGTTTTTCTTCATTCATTAAATTTGCCACTTCTTTACCTAAAATATCATAAACTTTTATACTAACATTAGATTTATCGTTAATAGAATATTTTATTATAGTAGTCGGGTTAAACGGGTTAGGGTAGTTTTGCGCTAATTCAAAAGTAGAAACATTACCGGAAGTGTAAATTTCTTCTTCAACAGGAGTAATTCCACCCATGTATGTTTTTAAAATCAAACCATCTGAACCAACAGCAAATCCGGTCAATTCATCTGTAAAAGTAAGATCAAAAGGAATTTTAGATAGACCATCCTTTATTATTTCCCAGTTGGTTCCGCCATCGGTAGTTTTCATAATAACAGCACCGCAAGCAGCATATCCGGTTAAACTATTTACAAAATAAATCGAATTAATCCATGATGAAGAACCCGCTGAGGCTGTAATTGACCATAACGAATCACCGGCACCGGTTGTTTTACGAATATAACCATAACTGCCGCCTGCAAAACCTGTTGTATCGTCCGTAAAACATACCGTTTCGTAAGCATCCCAAGGTGAATTTAACGAAGTCCAGGTTAATCCTAAATCAGTTGATTTAAGTATTTTACCTTGTTCACCGGCAATATATAAGACTGAATTATTAAAAAGGGAGATATCTTTTAAATATGCGGTAGTTCCTGATGGAATTGTATTCCATGAAGCACCTGCATCAGTTGTTCTTAAAATAAGGCCTTCATTAGCAACTGCTAAACCAATATTTTCATCAACAAATTGTATATCCATAAATCCTTGAGTAGATCCGTTAAAAGAGGTAAACCAATTTGTTCCGCCATTTGTGGTTTTAACAATTAAACCCAAATAACCGCATGCATAACCAATAGTATCATTAGTAAAATCAATACCATATAATAGTGAAGCACCGCCGGTTGTTAAAGTATTCCATGTTAAACCTGCATCAGATGTTTTAATAATTGTTGCATTATCACCGGCTGCATAACCAATATTAAAAGAAGGGAAATCAACAGCTCTAAAATTTACATTAATTGGACTTTGTATTGTAACCCAACCGTCAGTAACTCCGTTTCCGGTAAATTTATATATTGTTCCGCCATACCCAAAGGTATAACCAAAATTTTCATCAAAAAAGAGTAATGTATTTTGTGATCTACTGCAACGTATTCTTTCTGTAAATGTTTGACCGCCGTCAAAAGTTTCATAAATTGATAAACCGGCACTTACCCATCCATGAGTTTCACTCAAAAAAACAATATAGTAAACAGCAGAGATTGCAGAACCTGTTGGAGAGGGCATTCCAAACCAGTTTTCTCCGGCATCAGTAGTTTTTAAAAAAGTACCTTTTCCGCCGACGGCAAATCCTAAATTTTTGTTATAAAAACTAATATTATAAAGTTGTTCTGTAGTATTGGATACTTTTTCAACCCAATTATTACCGCCGTTAGTAGTTTTATAAATATGGCCGCTAAAATCGCAAATAAAACCTGTAAATTCATCAGTAAAACAAATAGACTGTAAATCTCCGGTAGTACTGATAGGAATTGTTATCCAAGTTTCGCCATCATCATTTGATTTTATTATTGTACCATTATATCCAACAGCAAATGTTAAATTATCATTCACATATAAAATGTCAACTAACTGTGTATTAACTGTAGATGTTTTTTTTATCCAGCTGACACCGTCATCTGTAGATTTGTGAATAGATCCACTGCCGCCGCAAACTAATAATGTTCCATTTGAAGCTTTGTCAATGTCGCTAAGAAGATAATTTGCACCTAAATAAGCAGTTAACCATGTAGTACCGCCATCTTTTGTAGAGTATACATTACCGCCAACTCCAACAAAATATCCTGTATTTGGAGTAATAAATTTAGCTCCATAATAATCTTTGTCGTTTGGTGCTGTTAATTGTGTCCATGTTCCTGTTTGTGCAATTAAATTACTAAAAAATAATAGAATACCTATAAGTGAAGTAAAATACTTCATTTGTCCTCCAAGTTAAAAAATTGTCTGTGATTGCTCAATTCGATTATGCAAGATATTAAATCGGAATTCAAATTACAAGATAAATTATGAAGAATAGAATTTTGGTGACTTGAGCGGCTTAAGTCATAAAAAATGATACCGAGAGAAAAAAAAGTGAATTGAAGAAACGGTCGTTGCGTCATAAATTAATGTTACCAAAAAAAACCATTAAATAATCGGCTGGAGGCCGCATGACGCAATAAACCAATAAAGAAATATACAAAAAATATCAAAAAAAATTACAGATTACAAATTAAATCTGAAAAAACACGAATAGTCACAATATTGGTCGAGTTGACAAATCATAGTCGAAAACATGTTATCAGGAAATTAAATTATAAGGAAACTAAAACTTCAAACCATGTAAAGAAACGAGGGCGAAAAAGTAAATATAATAATCCGGCAATCAAGGACTTCATACTTGATTTATGGAAACAGACACAATTTATCTGCTCAAGAAGATTAAAAGAAGCAATAAAAGTCTGGCTGCCATATTCCACCAATGCAATACCTGAAAACATAAAAGAGTTATTGCTAATCATATCGTCATCAAGCATAGAAAGAATATTAAGCGAATATCGAAATAAATACGCCCCAAACAGAATGTGTACAACCAAACCCGGCTCCTTATTAAAAAAACAAATACCAATCCATTCAAACAAATGGGACGATGAAAAACCCGGGTTTGTAGAAGCAGATACAGTAGCTCATGGTGGAACAAGTTGTTCAGGAAGTTTTGTGCATTCAGTTGTAATTACTGATATAGCAACAGGTTGGGTAGAAACAATGGCCGTTTGGGAGAAAGGACAACGGAATGTTCATACAACAATTATGAGCATTGAAGAAAGGCTGCCGTTCTCAATATTAGGGTTCGATTCAGATAATGAGACAGAGTTTATAAATAACTATTTTATACCATCTGAACAGTTAAAAGAAAAGTTAATTAGGAACGGAAAGATTTATAAAATCATGTCAACAGCTAAAACACCATATCAGCGATTAACAGAAAAGCTTAAATTGAAACAAGAACAATTAAACATTCATAATGAGATATTAAGAAATAATAATCCTTATAAGCTTATAATAACAATAAAACTTAAGATAAAGAGTTTATATAATGATTACGAGAAATATTTGATGCCCTCAGGGGAGAGAGACTAATCAATAACGAGCCTAACGGCTCGTTATTGTAATAAAAAAACATTGGTATTTGACTTAACGACTTATTTATTCCTATATTTCAGTAACATTTTATTTTGATATTATACGTATATCTTTTTAATAAACGTTAAAATAATTTAAAATTTTTTGACAATTATTTGCAATAATAAAAATATTATCAAAATGTTATATTTTGACTTTAGTAATAAAACATAATTAAAAATATATTTATGGGGTTTAAAATAAAATCTTTAAATTTGAACTATTAATTCCTATATACGTCTAAAAACTAAAAAAACGAGGTTCTATTTGGAAAATACTCCAATTATTGAAATAAGGGGACTGACAAAAAAATTTAAAGATATTATGGCAGTCAACAATTTGGACTTAAATGTATATGAAGGTGATGTGTTTGGTTTTTTAGGCCCTAACGGAGCAGGTAAAAGCACTACAATAAGAATGCTTTTAACTTTAATTAAACCTACTGCAGGAACAATAAAAATATTTGATAAACCGCTAAACCCAAATCGTGAAGATATTTTAAGAAATATTGGCGCAATTGTGGAAAAACCGGATTTTTATTTATATCTGTCTGCGTATAAAAATTTGGAAATATTTGGTAAATTAAGCGGTGCCGATACTTCTAAAAAACGTATTATGGAAATGCTTGAACTTGTTGGATTGGAAAAGCGATACAAAAGCAAAGTTAAAACATATTCGCACGGAATGAAACAACGGCTTGGTATTGCGCAGGCATTAATACATAATCCTAAATTAATTATACTTGATGAACCTACAACAGGGTTGGATCCTCAAGGAATTAAAGAGATAAGAGATTTAATTTTAATGTTAAGTAAAGAGCAGCATAAAACAATATTATTATCTTCGCATATTTTAAAAGAAGTTGAAATTATTGCAAACAGAATGATTATTATTAATAAAGGAACTACCCAAATAGAAGGTAAAGTTCAGGATTTGTTGAGTAAAGACTCGTTAAGTACCGAATTTGAAGTTGATGATATGGAAAAAGCAATTCAATTATTAAATTCTTTTAACGGTTCGGTAATATTAAAAGAAAAACGCAATAATAGTTTAATTTTAGAAACCGAAAAAGAAATAATCCCTGTTCTAAATAAGTTGTTTGTAGAAAACGGAATTAACGTTTCTTCAATTGTTCAAAGCAGATCCTTGGAAGAATACTTCTTGAAAATTACGGAGGGTAAATAATGTTAGCATTAATAAATACTGAGTTAGTTAAAATATTTAGCAAATGGCGTACTTATATAGGTTTTATTGTTATTGTTTTTTTAACCGGAATTGTTCAAACTGCAATGTATTTTGAAGGAAGACATTCGGTTGATATGGCTACAAGAAGTTTTTCGGATTCGTTTGTTATATTAGGTAATTTAGTGAATGGTTATTTTATTGCAAATATTTTATTGCAAACTTTATATATTCATATCCCTTTTTTAATTGTTTTAGTAGGCGGCGACCTGTTGGCAGGTGAAGCTACCCAAGGTACTTACAGAATGTTGTTAACTCGTCCGGTTAGTAGATTAAAAATAGTAACAGCAAAATTTCTTTCGGGTTTTGTTTACACAACTTTATTTATGATTTTTATTTTTATAATAAGTTTGGGTGTAAGCTGTTTAATATTTGGAACAGGCGAACTGATAATATTAAGAGATAAAGTTTTTATTTATGCGGCAAGTGATGTTTTATGGCGATTTATTTGTGCTTATTTATTTGCTATATTAAGCATGAGTACTGTAATATCAATTTCAATATTTTTTTCGTCACTTGTTGCAAATGCAATTGGACCAATTATTTCTACAATGGCAGTTATTATAATTTTTATTATACTTTCCGCATTAAATTTTGATTTTATTAAATTAATTCATCCATATTTATTTACTAATTATTTAAATGATTGGAAATTATTTTTTGATGATCCTGTTGATTATTGGGAAGTTACTAAATCAGCTTCAGTTTTAATTGCTCATATTGCTGTTTTATACGGTGTTACAAGCTACATTTTTATTAAAAAAGATATATTATCATAGGATAAATTATGAAAAAAGTAATTTTAATATTGTTTTTTATTGCAGGCGGTCTTTTTGCACAAGAAACAAATCCGCAAAAAATATTAGATAAAGTTAAAGAAAGATTTAATGTTGTAAAAGATTATCAAGTTGATTTAAAAATAAAACTGGATGTTAGTTTTTTAAAAATGCCCGAATCAAAAGCCAAAGTATATTTTAAACAACCCGATAAATTTAAGTTCGATTCCGAAGGTTTTGCTATGCTGCCTAAGGAAGGATTAAATTATAATCCCGCAAAATTTTTAACAGATGATTTTACATCCGTTTATGTTAAACTTGACGATTTGGATGGTAAAAAAGTACACATTATTAAAATTTTGCCAAATAGCGATTCGTCAGAGGTTATATTAACTACTTTGTATGTAGATGCGGAAAAATATGTGCTTAATAAAATTGAAACCAACACAAAGCGCGGCGGAGCTATTAAAATTGACCTTAAATATGATGACGGTATTAAATACCCATTGCCAAAACAAGTAAAATTTAATTTTAATATGGCTGGTATGAATATGTCCGGTCATATGCCCGGCAAAATGGATGACCCTGACGATGCGGCAAAGAAATCAAAAAGTAAAGATGGAATATCGGGTGATGTTTACCTTTATTATTCAAACTATAAAATAAACAAGGGTATTGCAGATAGTTTTTTTGAAAAGAAAAAAGAGAGAAAATAATTTTGAATTTTTAATTCTTAATTTTGAATTAAAAGAAAAGATTAATAAGCCGTAAGTTGTTAAATATTTGCGGCTTTTTTTGTAAGGCTAGTTTAAAAATGTGGCTCACTTCTGCAATGCTTTAATAAAATAATATTTTGATAATGTACACTATTACAATAAGTTGTTAGATTTTAAATAACACCGGCATTTATGCCGGTGGTGGAATAAAACCGACCTTGGGTTTTAACCCAAGTTTAATACTGTAATCAATAAAATATTAATTAAGGAAAATCTTACCATTCCTCAATTATCTTAGGACCTTTAAAGGGAATAATTATTTAAAAACAAAACAACTTGTGGAAATTTGAGTATTAACATTATTCTAAGCTTTAATCTAAATAATCCCAACCTAAAGGTTAGTGAAGCGTCATTTATAAATTAACTACCCAAACCATGTTTCTCTCTACTTGCCTCTCTGCATCATAAAATAACAACGCCAATTGTTTCTTCTATTGCATAATTCAGGTCAAATAATTTATATATACTTGTAAAAGCCAATGTTAAATTTTAAAAAATATAAATAATAAACAATTTTAACAAAAATAAGTATTAATTTAGCTGAAAATATATTATTTTCTTTTTATCAAAAAAAATCAATATAAATAATTGCAGTTGGAAGAATAGTGTGAAAATAATATAATTATTCTGCTGATATTTATAGAAATGGAATTCTGCCACAAGCAAATAAACTAAGCCTATATCAACAAATAATTTATGTCCAATTGTTTGAATAGTTTTATCAACAAATAATTGAGCTTGGGGATGACAGAAATATTTCATAATATTGTGAAAGCCATAAACGAAAATCCTTTAACCTTAGGAATTGTGACTGGCATAATTACAGTAATTGCTACTCCAATAATATACTATTATTCTAAAAAGCTGACCGGTTTTTCTAAACGTATTGTAAAAAATACTCATAATAAATTTCGAAGCAAAGAAAGTTTGTTCGATTCTATCCAAATTGAAGGTGCTACAGTTATCAGCAAAAGTTTTCTTAGTGATACTTTGTCTATTGGTAAAAAGAAAAAATATAAGGAATCTGATTTTTATTTAGCAAAAAAAAATGAAACGTGTCAGTGGTACGGTATTTTAAATAAATTGGATATTGAAAGAGATGCTTATATTAAAATAAAAAAGGAAATAGATAAAGCATTTGCTGATGAATATAGGGAGCCAAAAATAATTGCCCTTATACATGGACGTGGCGGAAGTGGAAAATCTACTTTAATGAGGCGATTGGCAGTTGTTTGCAGTGAAGAGAATATCTGTGTGTTATGGTTAAATGTTAAAGAAATATCAAAATTCTACGAAAAAGGAATAAACCAACTGAATGATTTTACTGAAATTATGTTCTTGATTTTTATTGAAGACTGGTATAAAATGAACCCTGATAAAGAAAAGATAAACCCTGAAAACGCAAAGAATATTATAGATAGTATATGTAACTACCCAAATGTGCGAGTTATAATAGGGGATCGCACTATTGATAATTCAATTTCAACCGAACATATTTATAATCCTGATGAAAATATTATTGAATTACTTGCAAGCGAAAACAAAAAGACAATTACTAAAATTCTTGAAAAAATATCACGCTGGAAGGCAACCGCAGATTTGTTATTGACCGAGGAATCGGACTATAAAAGTTCGTTATATTTAATACTTTGGGTTATTGCAAGAACATATCAATCTAAAAACAAAATTGACGATGAATATGCAATTCAATACGAAGGACTTACCGGCCATTTTTTAACAATTGTAGAAAGTGATTTAAAAGCAATTGCAAAACAATATTTGGGTTTGGCAAAAATGCTTTATTATTATGGCTCTGTATATTCTGAAAGCAGACTGTTAATTAGTTTTGATATTTTTATTAAACTATGTGATTTGTTTGAGGAGAGAGGAGAATCGAGTAAATTTGCTTTTGCTTCAAAGGAGATAAAACCTATATTAGATATCTATATGAATCAGACAACCGGTGCAATTAAGTCTGCCGGACAATTACTGCTTGTTGCTTTTAATCACGATATTTTGGCAGATGAAGGTTTGAGTAAGTTAAAAATAAATGGCTGGTACAAATTTGATGACAGTATCAAACTTAAAATGCTACCAATGTTTATTAATGAAGGCGAAAATTTTTCAGCATCAAGCTATTTGGAATATACATTTCGTACAGTAGATAAGGAAAATATTTCTAATCAAGAAAGATTGAACTATATAAAAATATTATTCAAAAAGGGTAATAGAGGCAGCTATTTAAAATATCTTTTTAATGGTTTAATCGAAATTGATGAGGAGGAAAAAAACACTTATGCAATTGCTATTTTAGATAATTTCTTAGAAAATGAATATTCGAAAGATGTAATTTGTCTATGCTTAAATCAGATACAATTTCTGCCTGAAGGGAGAAAAGCTGTGACTTATATACTATCGCAACCAGATTTCCTAAAATTATCGCAAGGAATAGTAGTAACGGCAATCAAGCTTTCAAAAAGCGAAGAGGAACAGCAAAGAGCCGTATCTTTTATTCTAGCTCGTCCGGATTTCTTCAAATTGCCTCAGGATATAGTATCAACAGCTATGAAGATCTTTAAGAATGAAAATAAAAGACAAGCAGCAGCAACAATTATTCTATCCCAGCCGAATTTATTTAAATTGACTTCAGCAATTGTATCAACTGCTATGAATATTTCAAAACATGAAGATGAACGACAAAAAGCAGCATCATTTATTCTATCCAAACCGGATTTTTTCAAATCGACCCACGATTTTGTATCAAAAGCTCTGAAAATATCAAAAGATGAAAAGAAACGACAAGTTGCCTCCAGTATTATACTTTCACAACCGGATATACTTAAATTATCTCCTGATATTGTATCGATTGCAATGAATATTTCGAAAAATGAAAATGAAAGGCAAGCAGCAGCAAGCACTATACTATCACAACCGGATATATTTAAATTACCTCCTGATTTAGTATCGGTTGCAATGAAAATTTCGAAAAATGAAAATCAAAGGCAGGTAGCGTCAACAATTATTCTTTCAAAACCGGATTTGTTTGAATTGTCTAACCAATTGGTCACAATGGCTCTAAGGATTTCGAGTAATGATATTGAAAAACAGAAAGTTGCTATACTTATTCTTTCGCAGCAGGATTTCTTTAAATTGAATAGAGATATTGTATCTCAAGCAATTAAGATTTCCAAAGATGTTAATAAAGCAACTTACATTTTGAATAATTGGGAATTTATTGATTGGAGAATTGTCTTTCAGTCTTTTTTTTGCTTTACAGATGCTACAACATATCCTAAATTTATTATAGATATAGTAACCTTAATAATAAATTCAAAAAATAAAGGTGGAAAACAATATTTTCATTTCAGTCAAATATTAAAAATTCCATTACATGGGATACAACTTTGGCACTCGGAATGTAATAATATAATTAACAACTATAAACACAGTAATGCTTCACTTATTAACAATGTTTTATATTCTCATCGTTTATATCCTCAAAAAGTATTTAAATTATGCGAAGCAATATTAATACATTGGGAAACGGAAATTGTAAAACCAATAAAACAGATTAACAATGATATTCATTATGGAGATAATATTAAAATTGCATTTTCGCATCCAAATCTTAAAAAATTAGTTAAACAAACTGCTAAAAAAATGCTTCTTTCCGAATCGAAGAAATCGGGTAGTATCCCAAATGATTTATTGGAAATAGTTCACCAAATAATAGATGAAAATAAATGTCCGGAATGGAATACTGAATTAGATTATTAGTTTTAGTTAGATTTGAATAATATATTGTAAAGCTAAAAAAGACTAAAGTTTGCTATAAATAAAAAACCGCCTAAAAGGCGGCTTTTTATTTATCTATCAGAATCGGGGAGGGGGACTATCTTTATATTTTTTTTAGCTTCAGAGTTTGTTTTTTCAATTAACAAAGAAGCTTCGTAAACTCTATCTTGTGGTACACCGATATAAAGTGTAACTTTAATATCGTAACGTGTGTTTTGGCGTGTTGCCAAATAATTTAATTTGGAAACAATTCTATTATCTTCAAAATCTTCTTCGCTAAGAATAAGACCAATTACATATTTCTTTTTATATTTTCCAACAGCATCAACAGAATATTCGCCAATCGGTTTTGGTTCCGGCAAATATTTGCCATACTTTCTGCTTAAAGTTAAATATCCATTACGCCAAAAGTGATTTATCAGCTCGTCAACTCTTTCTCGTGTAGAATATTTGCGTGCCATGGTTCACCTCGTAATTTATACTAATTAAACTGCGGGAGAATAGGAATAAGTGGTGAAAAATGTTCGTAATCTATTAATCTGATATTTCTAATTAATTCGGATTCAAACGATTGAATACGGTGCGAGTTATTTACACGCCCAAAAATAACAGTTTTGCCAAAACGATTTTTTGCAATATAGTACGGTTCCACTGAATAATTGCTTAGATTGTAATCAAACTCAATCTTATTTCTGTTATTTATAGCGGCTTTTAATATATCTTCTGTTCTCATTATATACCTCACTATTATTTGTACCACCTAAAAACTCCAATCACTTTTCCTATTATCGAGAAATTATCAGAAAAGTTTATAGCAATAGGCGAAAAATTTTCATTTTCGGGAATTAATTGAATTCCGGCGGCTGTTTTGTTAAATCTTTTTAAAGTTGCCTCGTCATTTACTGCTGCAACAACAATTTCTCCGTTATTTGCCGTGTTCTGTTGGGCAACTATTACATAATCACCTTCCATAATTCCGGCACGTATCATACTTTCACCTTTTACACGTAATGCAAAACATATTTTATCGGTTTTAACCATCGAAGAATCTAACATAAGACTACCGTCAATGTTTTCTTCCGATAATACAGGATAACCGGCTGCTACTCTTCCTACAATTGGAATTTCAATAGTATTGCTGTAATTGGTTTCATTTGATTGAACAACAGAAATTGTACGGCTTGTGTTTTTACCTGTTTCAAGAAATCCTTTTTTTTGTAAAGCATCTAAATGCCTTTTTACCCCGTAGGTAGAAGCAATATTAAATCTTTTACCAATTTCGCGGTAAGTTGGCGGATAAGAGTTAATATTAATAAACTCTTGTATAAAGTCTAAAATTTCTTGTTGTCTATCTGTTATATTTTTCATAAATAAAATAGTGTTATTTTGTTTACTACAAATATAGTGCGCAAATGTGCACTTGTCAAGTGAAAAATTGATCCATATCTAAAAATAATTACTATTTGTGATATATAACACATAATGTCTTGTTATTAATTATAATTACTAACTATTATAGTAAAAATTTAAACTAATATTAATATTTTGTTAATATTGGCTTAAAATGGACAAATATATCTATTTATAAACAATTATATTTTTTAAATTGTAAAATATATTTTTAAGTGATGGGGATTGAATTGACTTCAAAATTAGAAATATTTATATTTTACTTTCTAATTATAAAATATAATACCAATGGAAAATCCACCAAGAATATTTTCAGGAATAACAAGTTCAGTTTTAACAGATCGTATTGTTAAATATTTAGGCATCGAGCCGGGCGAAATAATATCCAAACGTTTTTCGGACGGTGAAATATGGGTCAAATATTTAGAGAATATTAGAGGCAGAGATGTTTTTATTATTCAATCCACACATCCTCCTGCAGATCATATTATGGAATTACTTATTATGATTGATGCTGCAAAACGTGCTTCGGCAAAACGTGTTACTGCTGTAATACCTTATTTTGGTTATGCCCGTCAAGATAGGAAAGACCAGCCCCGAGTTTCCATTACTGCAAAACTTTTAGCAAATCTTATTACTGTAGCCGGAGCCGACAGAGTAATAACTATGGATTTGCATGCTGCTCAAATTCAAGGTTTTTTTGATATTCCTTTTGATCATATTTTTGCTTCTCCAATATTTACAGGAATATTTAAAGATAAAATTCCTGATTTGGCAATTGCCGCACCCGATTTTGGCGGTATTAAAATTGCACGAGCATATTCAAAAAGATTAAACGGCAGTTTAGTTGTTATTGATAAAAGAAGACCTGAAGCAAATTTTGCCGAAGTTATGAATGTTATTGGAGATGTAAAAGATAAAAATGTTTTACTTGTTGATGATATGATTGATACAGGTGGTACTTTTATTGCTACTATTAATGCAATTAAAGAACGTGGTGCTTTAGATATTTACGGTGCAGTAACACATCCTGTATTTTCCGGTGGAGCAATTGAAAAAATTATGGCTGCACCAATTAAAAAACTTTATGTTACCGATACCGTAGCACTTCCCGAAGGTACAAGTCATCCTAAACTGGAAGTACGCAGTGTTGCAAGTTTATTTGCGGAAGCTATTGTTCGTTCGTATAAGCATGAATCCATCAGTTCTTTATTTGAAAACGATAAAGGCTAAATATTTATAAAAAATTAGGGGTACGCAGCTTTAGTGAATATTTTTGCTTTGTACCCGTTTTTTTGTTCTTCAGTAAAATTAGCAAAAAAGAAAAACGGAAATATTTAGAAGTTCAGAAATATAAAAATTGACTAATAAGAATTATAGTTTTATAGACGCATTGAATTAGATATTACTGGTTCTAGAGCCAAGGGAAATATTTTAATATTGTAATGAACCTTAATTGCAGAGTGTGCTTTAGCTTGAATAAAAGAAATAAAAAAAGAATATAGATGATACTGAATTGACTGATTACAATTGATTCTATATATTTAAGATCTTTTCAAAATTCTCAAATCAACATTCTGTTATTTTTTTAAAAACTTATTAAACTATTATTTAGTTGTTGGGTTGTTTTGGGTGTAGTTAGTTTACAAATATACCAAATTGCTAATTTGGGTTTAATAAAACGAAATAGACTATTTATTTTATTTTCCATTAAAAATACTGAAGAACCATTTTCCCTTTAATCTTTAACAAATAATTGACATTTGAGACCTATGAAAATGAAATAATTATAATAAAGGATTTAAGGATAGAAATAGTTATTAATGATTTGTTTTAATATCCAAATAATCATTTGGGGAATAAATATTTGCTGCATTTTATTTCATTTGTGGCTCTTCTCAATTATTCTAAATTAAACAAAATTATATGTATTGTTTTAATTAGCTTTATGATAAATCAGCAAGCAAAAAATAATTGTTTGCAACTTAACCAATTAAATAAACAATTAAAAAGAACACATAATTGAAGCACTTAATTTAACAAACGGGAAAATTACAGGAGAAAAAAGTGCCTCACAGTTATTAGGAATAAACGGCAAAACTCTTGGCAGTAAAATGAAAAAACTTGGAATAAAAAGAGAAGTTGTAATTATAACAAAATAAAGGTATATTTTTTGTCCTTCAATTCGCAATATTAGATAAAAGAAATAAAACAAAAATATTTTTTTTATTAAACACTTTCAAATTTGAAATTTATTCATTAGTTTTGTAAGTTATAAAGTTTTAAGTATTGTTAGCAAGAATTAAGAAAATTATTTGGAGATACAATGGCAGATTATAATTTAACTGCAACGAGAAGATCAATAAGTACTAAAGGTGCTGTAAATGAGATGAGAAGAAATAGTTTAATTCCCGGTAATTATTATATAAAAGGGAAAGAACCTATTTCAATTTCTGTAAAAGAAAACAGTTTTAAGCCATTAGTATTCACTGCTGAATCACATTTAGTTAATTTAACTATTGATTCTGACCCTGCAGTTCGCTGTATGGTAAAAGAAGTACAATTTCATCCTGTAACGGATAGAATCATACATTTCGATTTAATGGGTGTAAGTGCAGATGAAGTTATGAAAATTGAAGTTCCTATTTTATTTATAGGCTCTGCAGTTGGTGTTAAAGATGGTGGAACATTGCAAGAGTCGTTGCATAAATTGGAAATTGAATGTTTACCAAAATTTGTTCCGCAACATATTGAAATTGATATAACTAATTTACATTTAGGCCAATCTATACATGTTGCCGATGTTAACCTTGAAAATGTCGCAATATTGAACGGCGAAGATGTAATTATAGTATCGGTATTAGCACCTCGTGCCGAATCAGAATCCACTGACGAAGTTAGTGAAACTGAAGTAATTGGAAAAGGCAAATCCGAAAACGAGGAATAATAAAAAAGTTTGCGAGTTTTATTTGGAATTGGAAATCCCGGCATCAAGTACCAGCATACTTGGCATAATGCCGGGTTTATTATTTTAGATAAGCTTGCACATTCGCTTAATTTAAAATACACTACGTCTAAGTATAATTATATTTATTCAAAGGGTACATTAAATAACAGTGATTTCATTATTGTTAAGCCAACTACTTATGTTAATAATAGTGGTTTGGCTGCTTTACAAATTTTAAAAAACTTTGAAATTGAATTAAAAGATTTTTTAGTAATTTGTGACGATTTGAATATTGATAAAGGATTGGTAAAAATTAAAAAAAATGGTGGTGATGGAGGACATAACGGTTTGTATTCTTTAATTTATCATCTCAATTCAAATGAATTTCCTCGTTTACGCTTAGGAATTGGCAGTCAATTTGAAAAAGGAAATATGGCCGACTATGTATTAAGCGAAATCGGTTCAAAAGATTATGAACTGATTGAAAAAAGTCTGGACTTGTCTGTTCTTTTGTTGAATCAGTTTATTATTGGTGGATTAGATTTAATGTTAAACAGTTTTAGCCGGAATAAAAACAAATTAAAAAACGAGCTGTAACTTATTATATATGGATTAGATTATTTTAAAATTCCGTTTGTCTATTACTTCTTTGGTTTTAGTTCTGCTTTTTACAAAAAAACACTTAAATATTTGCTAAATAAGCCTAAAAGTTAAACAAGATAATGGTTTATTTATTGCACCTGTTATAATTTATTTATATATTGTAAGTCTATAATTTTAAAAACATATATTAATTAACCCTGCACTCATTAATAATATGAGTGCCATTAGCCCACAGGGAGGAAATTGTGAAACTAAATAGTTACGAGAGTGTACTTATATTAAATGCTGCACTCGAAGATGAACAAATTGAAACATCTTTGCGTAAGATATTAGAAAGTATTAAATCTTACGGCGGAGAAATTCAAGATGTTGATAATTGGGGAAGGAAGAGGTTAGCATATCCAATTAAAAAAGCAAAAAGTGGTTATTATTCAATAATTCGTTTTACTGCACCCACAGATTCTGTTGTTAGAATTGAAAGAACTTATCGTTTAGATGAAAACATCATCAGGTTTCTTACTGTAGAATTAACTAAAGAAGCATTAGACTTTTTTGAAACTCAAAAGCAAAAAGTAGCTGCTGCTGAAGCATCTGCTGCCGAAGCTGAAAAAGTTTTAGAAGCTAAAGAATCTGTAAATAACGAAAGTAAACAATAACAATTTATCAGATATTATGGAGGAAAGGTAATGGCTGAATTAAAAATGCCTGAACTTAATAGTGTTATTGTTGCCGGCAATCTTACCAAAGATCCGGTCTTTCGTCAAACTTCTAATAGTACCCCTGTTGTAAATTTTCATATTGCTGTAAATAGACGATATAAAGATAGTACAAATCAGTGGCAGGAAGATGTTTGTTATGTAGGTGTTGTTGCTTGGAATAAATTAGCCGATAGCTGTAAAGACAGGCTTCAAAAAGGAAGTGCTGTTTTAATAGATGGTGAACTTCAAAGCAGAACATTTAAAACCGATGATGGAAGAAATAGAACCATTGTTGAAATTAAAGCTAAACGTATTCAGTTTTTGAATAAATATAGCAAGTTAGGTTATGGTGAAAGTTTAGATGAAATAAGTGTAAGTCAGGATCCCGATCTCGACGAATCGAGTTTTGAGGATAATACCTTTGATAAGTTCCTTACAGATGAAGAATCTCATCTAATGAAAGATTAATATTAATTGGAGTTAATTAAATGAAAAGTAGAAGAGCAAGAAGAGTAATAGAAGAATATATCGATTACAAAGACTTTAAAAAGTTGATTAAATTTGTTACCGATCAGGGTAAAATAATCCCTAGGAGAATTACAGGCCTTAGCGCAAAACAACATCGCGAGTTAGTAATTGCAATTAAAAGAGCAAGACAAGTTGCCATTATGCCGTACATTTCCGAAGCCATTAAATAATTTTAGGAGAGATTTGATATGAAAGTAATTTTAAGAAAACACTTCGAAAATTTAGGGGAAGCAGGTACTGTTGTTGATGTTAAAGAAGGTTATGCATTGAATTATTTAATTCCTAGGCAAATTGCTTATATTGCCAGTGCAGGTAACATTAAAGCCCTTAAAGAAGAAAAAAAACAATCATCCATGAAAGAATCTAAGGAACTAGCAGCTGCAAATTCCTTAAAAGCAGAATTAGAAAAAACTCCTATTACCATACGTGTTAAAGTTGGTGAAGAAGAAAAACTTTTTGGTTCTGTTACTAACCAAATGATTTCTGATGCTATTAAAGAAAAAGGTTTTGATATTGACAAACGTAAAGTTGAAATTGTTGAACCTATTAAAGCACTTGGAATTTATGAAATTAATGTTAAATTACATCACAGTGTAATTGCTGTTGTAAAAACATGGATTGTTAGAGAAGACGCATAATTATTAGTTAGTCCGGTAAATATTATTTTACCGGTTTTGTTTTTTGAAATATATATTCTAAAGTTTGATTTATATGGCTTTGGGTATATATTTATGTATAGCTTAAATATGAATTTTTTTCACTAAATCGTAATGCAACTATGAAAGAGTTAAGATTTAGAATTATTGTAATAGCCTTATTTGCTGCTTTATGTATTTATCTCCTTTATCCAACTTTTCAAGATTACTTGAATAATAAAGAGATTAAAACTAAAATAGGTAAAATTACAAAACAGATTAAAAGCAGCAACCCAACTATTTCTTCTGTTGATTTGAAGAAATTTATTTCGATGGAAACAGACAGCCTTATCAATGCCGATCCGTCTATTAAAAGTGCACGCGATAAACGTGTTAAACTTGGTTTGGATTTGCAAGGCGGTATGTATTTGGTAATGGAAGTAAATACTGCAAAATTACTTGAAAAATTAGCTAAAGACCCTGATGCTTTGTTTAATAAAGCTATGAAAGAAGCTGAATTACAGGTTAAAATAACTGATGAAAATATTGTTACGGTGCTTGCATCTAAATTACAGGCAAACGGACGTAGATTGAGTCGGTATTTTGGAACAATCCGTCAAGATGATGCTAAAATAATTACCGATTTACAAACACAAGAAACAGATGCTGTTTCGCGTGCAATGGAAATTATTCGTAATAGAGTTGATCAGTATGGTGTTTCTGAACCAAGTATTCAAAAGCAGGGGTCACGTAGAATTATTATTGAATTACCGGGCGTTTCTAAGGAAGAAGAAGCAAAACGTTTAATACAAGGACGCGCTTTGCTTGAATTCCGTTTAGTTAAAGAAGGTGACGTTACTATTCCTATTATGCAAAGAATTGATGAATTATTGTCAGGTAAAGTTAATTTAGATTCAACTAAAGCAGATTCTACAAAAAATTCGGATTCTGTTAAAGTTGCCGCTAACGACACTACCAACGAACAAAATCTTTCAAAAGAAGAATTTGCAAAAAAACATCCTTTCTTTTCTTTAGTTATGGTAAACACTCAAGGTAAATTTTTGGAAAGTTTTGTTAAAGAAAATGACAGAGCTAAATTAGACCAAATATTAAATAGGCCGGACGTTCAAAAGGTTATTCCTGATAACTCGGAATTTGTATTAAGTGCAAAACCGGAGATTGTTCAGGAAGGTGAGAATTTTTACAAAGTTTATTTTGTAAATAAAGAACCTGAATTAACAGGAGATAAAGTTGTTGATGCTCAAGCTAATATTGATCAATCAACTACTGCGGCAATTGTTAATATGCAGATGAATTCTGATGGTGCAAGAGAATGGGCGCGTATTACCGGCAGCAATATTGGTAAAAGATGTGCAATTATGCTTGACGGCGTTATTTATACGGCTCCGGAAATTCAATCAAAAATTCCTTCCGGTAGTTCGCAAATTTCCGGTATGGAAAATTTGGAAGAAGCAAAATTGTTAGAAATTGTACTTAAAGCCGGTGCTTTACCAGCTCCTATTGACGTGATTGAAGAAAGGACTGTTGGACCATCTTTAGGTCAAGATTCAATTGCCCAGGGTTTTAATTCTGCATTATTAGGATTTTTCTTTGTTGCAGTATTTATGTTTTGGTATTATAAAAAAGTAGGTATGGTTGCAGATTTTGCTTTAATATTTACTATTTTATTTACAATGGGTATTTTAGCAGCTTTCCAGGCAACATTAACTTTACCCGGTATTGCCGGTATCGTTCTTACTATGGGTATGGCTGTTGATGCCAACGTAATTATCTATGAACGTATACGTGAAGAGTTAAGAAATGGTAAAACAACTAAAGCTGCGATAGATAGTGGGTTCTCTAATTCATTTTCTGCTATCTTCGATTCGAACATTACAACTTTCTTTACAGGTATTATTCTTTATCAATTTGGCAGCGGTCCTGTTCAGGGATTTGCACTTACTCTTATGATTGGTATTGGATCGACTTTATTTAGTGCGCTTGTTATTACACGTGTTATTTTAGAGTATATGTCTGTTAAAGGAATTAAATTAAAATTAGATTAATGTTTATCAGGGAGATATTGATAAATGAGTATTTTTGAAAAACAGATCGACTTTTTAGGTAAAAGAAAGATGTTTTATATTGTTTCTGCATCTTTATTTGCCTTAAGTATAATAAGCCTTCTTGTAAGAGGATTACAATTTGGTATAGACTTTAAAGGTGGAACTGAAGTTGCCGTTCAATTTGAAAAACAAATTAATATTGGTGAAATCCGTAACGATTTAAACACTATCGGACTGGGTAATGTTGAAGTTAAAACTTTTGGCAGTGAATCCGGTGTTTTAGTGAGAACTGAAATTCAAGAGATACCTAAATCTGTATTCTCTAAAGTTCAGAACAATATTGAATCTGCGATTAACAATTATAATGTTGGAAAAATTAAAAGCGTTGTTGAAACAACATCAAATTCAATTATTTTTGATTTTGATTCTGCTAAGACTGCTTCTTTTGTTACCGATAAATTAAACGAGGAAGGTTATCAAGCCTCTAAGGTATCTGAGGATATTGAAAATACTCAGGTTTCTGTTAGAGTTGGTATTTCCGAGTGGATTAAAGAGAACTTCTCTAAAAAAATTAAAGATAATAATTTTACTGTTGTAAAAGAAACTAACGTAGGTCCTAAAATTGGTAACGAATTAAAACGTGATGCTTTAATTGCTGTTGGCCTTTCTTTATTAGTTATTATGATATATTTAGGATTCCGTTTTAAGTTTACTTTTGCTGTTGGTGCAGTTGTTGCATTATTTCATGACGTTTTTATTACACTTGGATTCTTTTCCCTCCTATATGGTTTTATACCTATGTTAAATTTGGAGATTTCAATTAGCGTTGTGGCGGCTTTTTTAACTTTAGTTGGTTATTCAATTAACGATACTGTAATTGTTTTTGATAGAATTAGAGAGAATCTTAAAATTCATAAAACTGCTGAACTTGAACATAACATGAATGATGCTATTAACAAAACATTACGTAGAACAGTTATGACCAGCTTTACAACAATTATTACAGTTATTGTATTGTTAATATTTGGAGGTGAAGTATTAAGAGGTTTTGCATTCTGTTTGTTTTTTGGTATTACCTTTGGTACGTATTCTTCGGTATTTGTGGCAAGTGCTTTTGTACTTGATTATGCAAAATATAAAAATCAAAAAATTAATTTTTAATAATTAATTTTCAAGTTTGCTTAAGGCTGTCTCAAAAGGGCAGCCTTTTTAATTTTTAAATTTTAACTATTTATAAATAACAATATTTTTTTATTCCGAAATTAGCATTGGATATTATTATTTTCTGTAATCTATTTATTTATATAAGGTTATAGATAATTTAATTGCATTTATTATATACATGAAATAAAAATATTTTGGGCAAATAATTTATTAATGAAATTTTTCAAATCAAAGCTAAAGGCCATATAAATCGTTTATTCTTCATTACACCAAAAACAGACTATGTGAAAATTGTGGATAAATATCAAATTACGTCTATTTGGAAATAAAAAATTATGTCGAGGCTGTCTCAAAAGTCAAAATATTGCATATGGGAACTCACCCCCTGACCCCCTCTCTTGGAAATAGAGGGGGAATATAAAGCGTAATTGCTTTGCTATATATTAGTTTTGTAAATACAACAAATATTTATACTGGG
>JAZDHY010000091.1:0-43063 GCA_043805435.1 bacterium | reverse complement strand
ATTTTTCTCTTAAATGCATTTGGATAATATTGCTTTTCATTTTCCTCCAATATTGCTTTTTTTCTTGCTTTTTCCATTTTTTGTCCTTGTTTTGGTTGACTTTTTTATCTTTTTCGAGTCAACCTATTTCAGGACGCTACATCTATTTGTAAAAAATTATAAATATAATATTTTAATGTGTGAATAAAACCTAAGAAATTAGATAAATATTGCATTTGCACTTATCAATCCCGCATAGCTGGAGATATGTTCATAGAAACGCCTAAGTGCGTTATTTTAACTTTAGATAATCATCTCTTTTAGAAAAGATCCCAAATAGTCCGCCGCTATGTAAAAACAAAATATTTTCATCACTATTTTTTTCAACAAAGTTTTTTACAAATGCATAAAAAGCTTTGCCTGTATAAGCAGGATCAAACAAAATGCCGCTTTGTTTTGCAAAATCATTTATTACATCAATTTTTTCAGCAGTAATATTAGAATACCCTTCTTCAGAAAAACCATCTAAAATTTCAAAATTATTAAAATCAATTTCTTTTTCAATATTAAATTCATTTCTGCATTCTTCCGTTAATTTAATTACTTTTTCGTTAATAATTTCTTTGTTGTATAAAACATTAACAGAATATACTTTTAGAGGAAGATCATTAATTGCGCAACCAAGTAAAATACCGGCAGTAGTACCACCACTTCCGGCAGCAGTAATTATTCCGGTAATATTATTTTTAATTACAAATTCTTTTATTTCACTTACAAAATTAACATATCCCCAAATACCAAGGGTACTCGACCCGCCTTCAGGAATTATTAAGGCATTAAAACCGGCTTTTTTTAAATCGCACTTTTTTGATTCTAATATTTTATCAATATTATTATACTCTTCTTCGGTAACATAATTAATTTCTGCATTAAATATTTTATCAATAAATAAATTTCCGTCAATAACTTCCGGCTCTTCGCCAAACAAGTATAATTTAGATTTAATACCCAGCATAGAAGCAGCAACAACAGTAGCACGTGCATGATTTGATTGAACACCCCCGCACGTTAAAACCATTTCCACATTATTTTGTTTAGCATTATATAATAAATAATCTAATTTTCTTACTTTATTACCAGTCAATAAATTACCGGTCATTTCATCATGTTTAATATAAAAATCTTTACCTTTGTAACTATATTTTTTTATAGGAGTATTAAGAAATCCAATGTCTAATTTGTGTGGTGTGTTCATCTAATCATTTCCTTCATTTTTATTTGTCATAAAAGCATCATAATATCGTCTTGCGTGTTCTAAATCGCCCGGAGTATCAACCGAAATACTTTCATAATTGGTTTCAACTATTTTAATCCTCATGCCATTTTCCAGCATACGTAACTGTTCCAATCTTTCTGTCATTTCTAAATCTGTAGGCTGTAATTTTGTAAAATTTATTAATGCATCATATCTATAAACATAAAGCCCAATATGTTTATAAATATTTCCAAGTATCAATCTTTCCATGTAGTTTTTGGCATCTCTTACATAAGGAATGGGTGACCGCGAAAAATACATGGCAAAATTATTATAATCAAAAACAACTTTAGGTATTGAGGGAGCTTTTAATTCTTCAACAGTTTTAATTTTTTTTGCCAAAGTCGAAACATCAACGCTTAAATCAAACAACAATGGTTCAATAGCTTCATCAATCATCCGGCCTTGAATAAACGGTTCATCACCCTGAATATTGACTATAATATCAGCATTTTTAATATCTTTAACTACAAAAGCTATCCTATCGGAACCTGTTTTTATATCTTTTGGAGTCATTACAACATCTGCACAAAAATGTGAAACAACTTGAAAAACTTTTTCATCATCAACGGCAATAATAATTTTATCAATCATTTTTGAGGTTTTTGCACTTTCATATGTATGACGTATCATCGGCTGTCCACCAATATTGGCAAGTGGTTTGCCTAATAAACGCGAAGAACCAAATCGAGCCGGAATAACACCTAATATCACATTACACCCTTATTGTTTAATTACTTTAGGAACTTTAAAATATATACCATCTGTATCGGGTGCATTTTTAAGAGCTTCTTCTGTATTAATACTTTGTTTATTTATATCTTCTCTAAAAAAATTAACATTATCAATTGGATATTCCAATGGTTCAACATTTTCAGTATCCAGCTCATTTAATTTTTCAACATAATTTAATATTTCGTTAAATTTATGAGTAAAATTAATCAGTTCATCATCCGAAAATTTTAATCTTGCCAAAGCAGCAATATACTTTACATCTTCCGTATTCATTCCCATAATATAATATTATTCTATTATTACTAAAAATTGTTTTATTAATTGGTTAGCCAAATCATCAACCGTTACCGTTGTTTTTGAACCAGCAGTTCCTTTTGCTGTAATTGTACAAATCGAATTATCAGTAGAATCTACCACTAAATCTATAATTGATGTATTTGCTGCTGTCCATGTATAATTTGGAATATTTGTATTTAAATAAGTAACAGCTTTACAAACACTACTTTCATTTTTAATAATCTTAACAGTATCTACACCCGATGGAAATGTTGATGAAGCATTAACATATAAACCGGGTAAAACAGAATAAAAACCGGTACTATTAAAAGAACCATAGATGTAATAATTTGACCCTGTATATGGATTATCTTTTATTGTTAGTCTTAGTGAATGAACAAAATTACCTCTTTTAGGACTCATATATTCCAATAAATAAAAGCTGTTGGCATATTTTTGTAAACTCAGCTGAATTTCCAAAAACTTTGTTGATAGTTCGTAAACATTACTAGTAGAATAAAATCCCGCATTTCCAATTTTTTGTAAAACAACGGGATCAATTTCGGTCCCTAATCCCACTGTATATACTCTTTTACCCGCAATAGCAGAAAGAGCTTCACTTAATGTATGCGAACCTTGAGTATCTGAACCGTCGGTAAAAACAATCATTGCACCCTGAACAATCTCGGTAGTTGTAAAATAGTCTTGCCATCTACCTGCACCAATAACTACTGCGCCATATAAATTAGTAGTTAAATAACCAAGTTCAATTGAATTTATTGCACTTATCAGTTTTCCTAAGTCATTAGTAAAATCTTGAACCAACTCGGCTGATTCGGAAAATTTATAAATTGCAAATTCCTGCTGGTCTATTTTGCTGCTTACTAAACTTAATGCGGCGGCTTTTATATCGCCAAGGTTATTCTGAAGACTTCTGCTGTTATCCAACATTAATACTGTTTTTAATTTATAAGGCGTCTCTTCTCTTTTCCTAATTATCATTGAAGATTCGCTTTGGGAAATAGGAAGATCATTTTCATATAATTGGAAATCGCCGGTATAAAGATTATCGACACCGCCACCCGCTAAATCCAGCACTTGAAACATGATTTTTATATAACATGGTAATTCGGTTTGAATTTGTTTTTTAATTAACATATATCCACTGGAAACATCTTTGTATTTAGTTACAAAACTCCAAATATCACTTTCTTGTTTTGTACCATCGGCAAGATAACTCACAACTTTCCAATAATATCGGGTCTCATAATCAAGCCCTACAACTGTAACATTAGGGGTAGTTAAATTTTGTATATACAATTCGGTAGGAGGATTGTTTTTACTTAAATATACATCAAATTTTACATATGAATCACATTTCCAGCTTAAAATCAGTCCGTTTGCCTGATCTGTTGCGTTATGAGCAGGAGTTGGTGTATTAGGTTTTCCTACTGTGTCAACCGGCGTATTTTTATCACCCTCACCACTCAAAGAGCAGTTTTGGAAACTGATAATTACCAAAACAAATAGAGTCAAAACCTTAAATAAATTCATAAAATAACCTTTTTAAAATCATATATTTAAAATAAACAGATTAATTTGCTACAAGCTATCAGATAATCGTTTAAATTTACAAAAAAAATAATAATTCTAATAATATAATCTTTAATTAATATCTACTTAATTAAACTCATTTTAATTGCTTTTGTAAAATTACCTGCATCAATTTTTGCAATATACAACCCGCTTGATAACTTTGAGCCATCAAAACTTATTGAATATTTTCCGGCATTTTGATTTTTATCAACCAAAACTGCAATTTCTTTTCCTAAAACATCATAGATTTTTAATGTTACCGAAGAATTCTGTGATAACTGATAATTAATAGTAGTACTAGGATTAAATGGGTTAGGATAATTTTGAGATAATTCAAATTTGTTTGGAATCGCATTATTTTCATTGACACCGGAATGCACAATTAACCAAGTTAACATTTCCACTATTAAAGAATCACGAACATTTTTTGGATACACAGTTTCCAATGGAAAAGACAAATGTATTAATCTATATGGTGTTTCAAGATAAACACCTGCACCTCCATAAGTTGAGGCCTCAACACCAGTATAAGAATATAAAAGTCGGGAATTATTCGGTTTAATTGCATCCGGCCATTCCGTATTATACGAACCAAAAGTCCCGTCGTCATAATTAAATGAACCCAATTTGCTTAAAAAATTATCTGCTTCGGGAGTAATATTGTAATATGTGGAAGAACTACCCATAGGTGCATCAGCAACATAAGTTGCTCTTAAATAATTATTATAAAAGTCCAAATCAGTGGTTGACGAAGTACCGGTGCGGCCTATATCCCAGCCTATTTCTGCTCCGCTAACCAATAAATTTTTTCCGTTATTTAAATATTCTTTTAACTTATCCTGTTCCATACTATTAAAGGTTTCGTCGGATGTACTTTCTTCTCCCAATATCCAAACAACTGCTAAATAATCATTTAAGTTTATTTCATTCAAATAAACTGCTTCATTGTTTGCGCAATCATAATTATACGATAAATCAGATCCTTCTATTGCATCGGCATAAATTTTAATATAATCTCTTGTATTATCGTTTTGTATTATTCTATCAAACCCATTAACAATTAATATAGCAGCCAAATTTGTTTTAGGGCAAGCTGCAAAAACTTCTGTAAATACAGAAATACCTGTTGAATTAAAAGCTTTTAGTTTTATATAATAAGTTTGATTTGTAGTCAAGCCGGTTATTTCAAAGTCACCACTCATAAAATTAAGAGAATCGTTATAATTAATTCTGTCAGTACCAAAAAACACTCGTATTCCGGAAGCATAGTTTGGCATTTCACATTTAATTTTAATTGATGTTTCGGTTAAATTTTTTATTAAAGTCCAATTTGGCGCAGCCGGAGTTATAGCAATGCTGTTACCATATTTTTCACTAATTAAATTCCACAATTCTTGCCTTCCCGTATCGTAACCCAAAGCCCACATGCCAATTCCTTTTAAATTTTTTGAAATAGCCAAGTCGTATTTTAATCCCAAACTTGAATCATCATCAAACCACACCTGATGCCAATTAGTTGATTCGGGATATTTATACCATGGAACTTTATACGTTGTATTCCATATATAACCATAAGTAGAAGATGCCGGAAAAGTAGAAGAGAAACGAGGTGAGCTTGAATACGATATTACTGTTGATCCCGGGACTTCTGTTTCGGTAACAAAATGTGCTCCAAAATAAGGGCAGCCTAAAATAAGTTTTTGCGGATTAGTATTTACAACAGCCGCATATTGTGAAAGAACTGTATTTGTAATGTTGTAATTCCCGCCTGTTAAAGGTGCTGAAGGCCCGCTGGTAGAACTCCAGCTTCCAAAAAAATCATAGCCCATAATAAAGATGTAATCACAACTATTTGCTAATCCTGCCAAGTTCCATCCGGACCAATTTACTGCCGGACCGGCAAAAGAAACTTCCTTTTCGGTGCTTAGATTTGTTTTAACGTAACTGGTTAATTCTGTCATAAAAGTATTAATTACCGTACCTCTATCTGCACTATTCAAACTTTCAAAATCAATATTAACACCATCCATATTATAAGTTTGAATTTTAGCCACAACATTAGTAAAAAAAGCAGCTTTAACCGTACTATTTGTTATAATAGTATGAATTTCATCACCTGAAAAATTTGTAATACACATAATAATTTTAACACCTTTATTATGGGCGGTGTTTATTAAACCTGTCCATGGCCAGCTTGACGGATTACTAATTGAACCGGTGGTTGAAGCAGCAAAATCAAAACAAGCTATATGGGTTAATAAGTCGTATTTAAAATAATTTTGCGCTCCATTTAAGTATTCCCAATCAGGTAAATAACCAAAGATTGCCCCATTTAACGCTTTGGATGGATTTTCTTTAAGTGGAATTATTTGGGTACCGGAAATTTCGGAATCTAAAGGTTTTGTATCATTTAAACCATATAAAAGTTTTTCCTGTTCATGGATACTAGTACTGTTTTGTGCATTTAACAAATAATAACTAAAAATCATCATAACAAACAAGTTTACATAAAATCTACTCATATAAATCTCCCAACAAATAATAATTACTAAACTTTAAATTTAATTTATTGTACAATAAGTTACAATACAATTAAATACGATTAAAACATTCTTTGGATTAATTTAAAGGAATTGGGAAAAAAACGAGTAATAAAGAAAATATTGCACACAAATAAAGGACTAAAATTTATCCGAATAAAAATTTAACAATTGATTATCCGAAAAATTGCTTAAATTCGAAATTGATAAACTATTTCTATTAAATCCATAATCAACTGAGTTTTCATAAGTAGTACTTATTCTCTTATATCTTCCTTGCGAATTACTATTAGCCGTTGAATGTCTTTTTTCATTTGTTGTATAATAATAATTATTTTTTTCATAGCTTTTTGGTGAATAATTTGTTCCTTTTTCTTCGGAACTACTTATCACACGATATTTTGCTGTTTTTTTAATAGCTGATTGATTTGTAACAATCGGGCGTTTTATTTCCCCTATATTTTTTGATGCAATTTGAGTTTGATTAGCGTACGCATACAAAGGTTTAATTTCTTTTGGGTGATGATGATTAATTTTTACTTTCCCTTGATCTTCTTTTTTAAGCTTACTTGCAATAAATGAAACAATTAAAACAACAGCAAGCAACCCCACACAAATCAATAAACTAGAGTAAACAATTGGAATCAAATTCATAATTAACCTAAATATTTTTTTTATTAACTTTTAATTATGTTGCAAGTTTAGTGCCAAACCATTATATGCGGTTTTGTTAATATTTGAGCTCTTTTTTGCATACTTTTTGTATTATTTTGACAACCACAACCGTAGTGTCTCATTATGGAACAACTTTCCCATTCTTTTTGCCTCCCCGCCATCAAAGAAGTGTTAATTCATTAACTCTAAAAATCCATTATCGTTTTTTTGCAAAAATTATGTAATTTGTACTATTGTTTTTTCACTTTATTAATTTTTATTATGGAAAAATACAACAAAATAATAATATATTATTTTTCGGGAACAGGAAATTCTCAAAATGTTGCATTGTGGATTTCAAATATTGCAGCAGAATTTAAGATTCCCTGTGAAATATTAAATATTTCCCAAACAGAGAGAAGAAATTTAAATTCCCCTATACTAAAATCACTTATTATATTTATTTCTCCGGTTCACGGATTCAACTATCCCCCAATAATGACCAATTTTATTTTTCACTTTCCCAAAGGCAGCAATAATATTGTGTTAATGAATACCCGTGCCGGAATGCTTATTGGAAATTTTATTACACCCGGATTATCGGGTATAACATTTTATTTGGCGGCAATAGTTCTTAAAATAAAAGGATATAAGCTTAAGGGAATGTTTCCTGTTGATTTACCCTCAAACTGGATTTCTGTTCACCCCGGACTTAACGAAAGAACTGTAAAATATTTGCACAAAAAGAATAAAGAAAAAGTAGAAATATTTGCTAAAACAATATTATCCGGAAAAACCGTATTTTCTTGCTTAAAAGAGATTATTCAAGATTTGCTTGTTTCTCCAATTTCGGTTTTATATTATTTCATCGGCCGATTTTTTTTAAGTAAAACCTATTATGCCTCCGGTGATTGCAATAATTGCGGATTATGTATAAAAAACTGCCCTGTTAAAGCAATAAAAATTGTTGATAAAAGACCTTATTGGACTTTTAACTGCGAAAGTTGTATGAAATGTATGAGTAATTGCCCGCATAAAGCAATTGAAACATCGCACGGGTTTACGATTTTAGCAGTTTTGATTTTTACCCCTTTAATACTCACTCCATTTTATAAATATTTTACATTTTATTTTTTTGAACTTAATAATGAATTTGGAAAATTTCTTTTTGAGACAGTTTTATTTCTTGGATTTTTTGGAATTATTTATAAAATAATGCATTATTTATTACGTTTCAAATTTTTTGAAAGAATTGTTGTATATACCTCATTAACAAAGTACAAATTTTGGGGTAGACGGTATAAAGCCATTAAAGAAAAATAAATGTTTATATAATTGGTGTTTTTAAGCATTTTAAATTATTATTTGTATATTATAACGGGAAACGACTAATAAATTCGTAACAATACGAGGAGATAAAATGTTTATAGTATCATTAACTTACATCCGTCCACCTGAAGACGTAGAAAAAAACTTAAAAGCTCATAGGGATTTTCTTAAAATTCAGTATGAAAAAGGTAATTTTATTACATCAGGCAGAAAAGTTCCTGTTACGGGTGGAATAATTTTAGCTAGTGTCAAATCTAAAACAGATCTTGAAGAAATTTTAATTCAAGATCCATTCCATAAAGAATATATAGCTAGTTATGAGGTTACGGAATTTACTCCTACTATGACAGGGGCTGAATTTGAAAACTTAATAGGAAAATAATATTTAACTAATTGTCATTTATTTGACTTCTTGATTATTTTTATAATTGTCATTTAAATTACTTTTTTGTGCTTAAAATAAGTTTTTTATAAACGTAACCTAATAGAATAAAAGCATTATCATTAATATGGAGTATAAATGTTTATTGTATCAATTACTTTTACCAGCCCTATAACTGAAGTAGAAAAGCACTTAAGTGCTCATTTGGAATATGTTAAAGTTCAGCACGAAAATAATAATTTTATTGCTGCCGGACCAAAAACACCATTAACCGGGGTAATTATTTTATCTAAACTTAAAATAAAAGAGGAACTGGAATCAATAATGTTTAAGGATCCATATTATATAGCTGGTTTAGCTGATTACCAAATTACTGAGTTTATTCCAAGTATGACAGCTGTTGGGTTTGAAAACCTAAAGGAAATATAATATTTATTTTAACGTTTAATTTTTGTAATATAAACGTTTTTGAAATAAATATTGTTTTTAACTTTTTAACCAAGTATAAATTTTGGGAGAAGAAGGTATAAAACAACAAATAAAGAATGGCAGATAATTAAAGAACCTTCTAAACTTCTTTAATTTTTTTATTCTTTTGTGTATATTAGAATATGATAAACAAAACACTATAATGAAAAATTTACCAATCGGAATTCAGACTTTTGAAAAAATAATTAATGATAATCTTTTATATATTGATAAAACAAAGATTATTTTTGAATTAATAAAAAACAATAATTATTTTTTTCTCTCACGTCCTCGCAGGTTCGGCAAATCGTTATTGCTTAGTACATTAAAAGAAATTTTTAGCGGTAACAAAGAACTTTTTAAAGGTTTATTTATTTATGATAAAATTGAATGGTTAAAGTATCCTGTAATTCATTTATCTATGTCGGATATTAAAGGTACAAATAATATTGCAACAATTTTTGAAAGTACTTTTTTTATGCTTAAGGAACAGGCTGATAAATATAACATAATAATTGATAATTTTTCACATCCGGCACTTGCATTTAAATTTTTAATTCATGAATTATCTAAAATTAATAAAGTTGTTATTTTAATAGATGAATACGATAAACCTATACTTGATAATATTACAAAACCAGATTACGCTAATTTGAATAAAGATTTTTTAAAAGAGTTTTATAGCGTAATTAAAGATAGTGACCAATATATAAAATTTGTATTTTTAACCGGTGTTTCAAAATTTTCAAAAGTTTCGTTGTTCTCCGGCTTAAACAATTTAAGAGATATTACTTTTGACCAAGAGTTTTCAACAATTTGCGGATGTACCCCCGAAGAATTAGATTATTATTTTAACAATAGATATGAATTAACTTCAGATAAACTAAATTTATCTATTGAAGAATTAAAAACCATTATAAAATTGTGGTATAATGGATATAGCTGGGATGGAATAAAAAGAGTATATAATCCTTATTCAATTCTTAATTTTTTTCAATTACAAAAGTTTAGTAATTTTTGGTTTACCACAGGTACACCAACTTTTTTAGTTGATAAATTTATTCAGGATAAAATTTCTGTAAATGAAATAATTGAAGATGAAGTAACTGAATATTTCTTTGAAGATTTTGATACTGAAAATATTGATTATAGACTATTACTTTTTCAAACAGGATATTTAACTATTAAAAGTATTAATACTAATTTGTATAAATTACACTATCCAAATAAAGAAGTAATGGATTCTTATTTAACATATATTGCAACAGTTTATCTGCCAAAAGATGCCGATAAAATAAACTTGAGTATTATAAAAATCAATAATTACTTAAGCAATAAAAAGTATGATGATTTTTTTATTACGCTCAAAAGTTTATTTGCAAGCATTCCATATATGTTAAAAAAGGATAACGAAGCTTATTACCATTCCATATTTTATATTATTATGTTGTTAATGGGTGCAGATATTGAAGTTGAAAAAATCACTTCAAAAGGAAGAATTGACGGAGTTATTGAATACGATGATATAATTTATATTATAGAAATTAAATATTTAAGAACAACAAACAGCATTAATAAACTACTTTCGGCAGCCATAAACCAAATTAAAGAAAAAGAGTATTATATGTTGTATTTGGCCAAAAACAAACAAATTAAGCTAATTGCCATTGCAATTAACAATAATACGCTTGAATACAAAATAGAATAAAATTATTTATGTCTTTTTAATAAATTTTCGGTTATATCGTTTAGTTCAATTCCTTTATCGGCAAGCATTACAAACAGATGAAAAAATAAATCGGAAACTTCGTTAATTATTTCTTCTTTATCATTGTTTTTGGCGGCAATTACTGTTTCAATTGCTTCTTCGCCAACTTTTTGAATAATTCTGTTTTCACCTTGTTTAAACAATTTAGTTGTATATGAATTTTCAGGCAACAACAGTTTTCTTTCCTTAATTAAGTCGAATAGCTTTTCTAAAAAATACAAATTCGATTTAGGTAAATTAAAGCAGGAATATTCTCCTGTATGGCAGGTAACGCCAACCGGATTAACATAAACAATTAAAGTATCGTTATCACAATCCGAAACAACATTTATCATATTTAAATAATTGCCGGAAGTTTCACCTTTTACCCAAAGTGATTGTCTTGTACGGCTATAAAAAGTAACTTTTTTTGTTTCAAGTGAAATGCTTAAAGCTTCTTTATTCATAAACCCCAGCATTAATATTTGGTTGGTATTATTATCAACAATTATTGCCGGAATTAATCCATCCAACTTATCAAAATCCAATATATCTATATCAATCATAATCTCACATTTATTCCTTTTTTATTTAAATATTGTTTTAAATCATTAATTTTTATTTGGTTATAATGAAATAAACTTGCGGCTAAACATGCTGTTACTTTTGTTTTAATAAAGGCCTCATAAAAATGATCCATCGTACCGGCACCCCCCGAAGCAATAACAGGTACGGAAACGATATTTGTTAATAAGCTTAACAACTCCAAATCGTAACCACTTTTTGTGCCGTCTTTATCCATTGAAGTTAAAAGTATTTCTCCCGCACCCAAATCAACAACTTTTTTGCACCATTCAATTGCTTCTAAATCGGTTTCTTGTTTGCCGCCTTTAATAAATATCTTATGTTTTCCGTTTATGTATTTTACATCAATAGCAGCAACAACAGCCTGACTACCGAATCTTTTTGCTGCTTCACTAATTAAAATTGGGCTTTTAACAATTGACGAATTCATTGAAATTTTATCTGCTCCTGCCATTAACAAGTTTTCAATATCGGATAGTTCCGATATACCACCTCCAACAGTAAAAGGAATTCGGATTGCTTTAGCAACTGATTTAACTAAATTTATTAAAGTTTTTCGTCTCTCTTCTGTAGCTGTTATATCCAAAAAAACTAATTCGTCAGCACCATCGCTGTAATATTTTGCAGCAAGTTCAATTGCCGGTCCGGCATCTTGCAAATTTATAAAATTGATGCCCTTTACCACTTTTCCGTCTTTTACATCTAAACATGGAATAATTCTTTTATTTAACAAAACTCTTTAACTCCTCTAAACTAATTTTATTTTCATAAATAGCCTTGCCAACAACAACGGCATACATATTTGCTTTATTAATCAATTTTATATCATTAATATTACTCACACCCCCCGAGGCAATTAAATATATATCGGGAAACTGTTTTTGTATTTTTTTATATAGCGATATATTTACGCCTCCTAACATTCCATCCTTTGAAATATCAGTACACAAATAATATTTTATCCCTAAACTTTGGCAATATTCGATATGATTAAATATATTAACACTGCTTAATTCAGTCCAGCCTTTTACCGATATTTTTTCATCCAATGTATCTACTGCAACTACAATTTTACTGCTGTCATAATAATTTGCAATTTTCTCAAATTCAGTTTTATTAGTAATTGATATGGAGCCGATAATTAATCTGTCAACTCCAATATCAATTAATTTTTCAGCATTTGTTATACTTTTAATTCCCCCGCCGAATTCAA
Source organism: bacterium (assembly GCA_043805435.1). Classification (GTDB taxonomy): domain Bacteria; phylum Bacteroidota; class Ignavibacteria; order Ignavibacteriales; family Melioribacteraceae; genus JAEXOD01. The sequence goes on along the minus strand of JAZDHY010000091.1, from coordinate 30,244 downwards.
TTTTCAGATTTGTATTTTCTTTTATCTCTTTTATAATATCAAAACAAGTAATATTACCTGTTACAGATGCTTTTAGGTCAACAACATGCAGCCATTCTATCCCAATACTTTCATATAGCTTAGCATAATCCAAAACTGAGCCTGAATATTTAATTACCGATTTAAAATCACCTTTAGTAAGGCGTGATACTTCACCATCTATTATATCAATTGCCGGTATTATTAACATAACTTTATAAAATTCTCCAATAATTTAATTCCATAATTACCCGATTTTTCAGGATGAAATTGTATTCCGTAAAAGTTTTCTTTTTTTACCGAAACACAAAACTTTATATTGTATTCACATTCTGCAATTGAATATTTGTTATTTTCCACATAATACGAATTTGCAAAATAATAACTTGTTCCATTTGGTATTTCCGAAAACAATAATTCTTTTTCACTCAATTTAATATTATTCCATCCCATGTGGGGAACAATCATTTCACTTTTATTAAATAATTTTGTTTGTGCCGGAATTATCCCCAAACATTTTGTATCTCGTTCTTCCGATTTATCGGTTAACAATTGCATACCCAAACAAATACCTAATAATGGTTTTTCTGTTTTTTTAATATAATCAATTAAATTATATTCTTTAAGTTTTTGCATTGCATAATATGCTTCACCAACACCGGGTAAAATAATTTTTGAACATTTATCTATTTCGGAAATTTTATTTGTAACAACATATTCTGCATTAAAATCATTTAATGCATTAATTATTGATTGAATATTTCCAACCCCATAATCTATTATTGCTGTCATAAAACACCTTTTGTTGAAGGAAGTTTATTTTTAACTCTATCGTCTATTCTTGCAGCTTCGTTTAACGATTTTGCAAAAGCCTTAAACATACATTCAATTTTATGATGGTCATTTTTCCCTTTTGCGCGAAGATATATTGTTGAACTCATTCCGGCTGCAATTGATTTAAAAAATTCTTCTGTAAGTTCAGTAGGGAAATCACCTACTTTTTCTCTGTTAAATTTACACTTAAAATTTAAATAACTACGACCACCAAAATCAACAGCGCATTTTGCAATTGAATCATCCATGGGCAAAAAATAGCCATAACGTTTTATTCCGGCTTTATTTCCTAAAGCTTTTTTTATTGCTTCCCCTAAAGCAAGTCCGCAGTCCTCAACTGTATGATGTTCATCTACATTTAAGTCACCGTCAACATTTATTTCCATATCAAAATTTGCATGACGTCCAATTTGCTCAAGCATATGATCAAAAAATCCTATTCCGGTTTTAATATTAGCCTGCCCTTCACCGTCTAAATCTATTTTAACCGAAATTTTGGTTTCTTTTGTGTTTCTTATTACTTCTGTTGTTCTATTTTTCTTAGTAATGAATTTTGCAACTTCATTAAAGTTGGAATAATAATTATTATTATACACTATTCCTTTATTAGGTGTAAATTCAATATTCAGTTCAATCATATTAGTATCAGCATTTTGAATTGCAATTTTTTCAGTTTCAAAAATAGAAATCATATTTGGAAAAATGTCTTTAACTTCTGTATAAATAATAAAATCTTTAGAAGATAATTCTTTAAGCCCTTCTATCAATCCATACGATTCTATTGAACTATAATTTAACAAATTACTGTTTATAAATATATCTATCATATTATGCCCCTTAAAGTTTTTATAAATGTTCTGTTTTGCTCTTTGGTTCCAACCGATACTCTTAAATACCCCTCTAAATTTATTTGATTACTTCTATCTCTAATAATTATATTTTTATTAATTAGATTATCAAATACTTTATTGCTGTCGGTTACTTTAAATAAAATATAATTAGCTTGAGAAGATAATATATTTAACACATTATTGGTGTTTTTCAATTCTTTAATTAAATATTCTCTTTCGTTTACCAATTCTTTAATAAATTCATAATATTTTTGGTTTTCATTTAAGGCTTTTAATATTACCCATGCTGTTAATTTATTAATACTATAAGGTGCTTTAATTTTCATTAATAAATCTATAATAAATGAAGAAGCAACACAATAACCGCATCTAACACCGGCCAATCCCCAAGCTTTTGAAAATGTTCTTAATACAATTATGTTTGGATAAGTTTCAACAAATTTTGAAAACCCTTCATCATTAGCAAAATCAATATATGCCTCATCAATTACAATAATAATATTCTGTTTTTTGGCAATTGAAATTATTTTTTCTTTATTTAACAAATTACCTGTTGGGTTATTTGGAGAACATAAAAACAATAGTTTTGTTTTTTCAGTAATATTAGCATTTATTAAGTCAACATCAATATCAAAGTTTTTATCCAATTCCAATTCAATTATATTAACATCATTAATTTGGCAGCTTACTTTGTACATTCCATAAGTCGGTTCGCAAATTATAGCACTATCTACTGCCGGTGTGCAAAATATTTTAATTAACAAATCTATTATTTCGTCCGACCCAACACCAAAAAACAAATTTTGCATTGGTATATTAATAAATTTTGATAACGTATTACGCAGCTCTGTTTGATTTGGATCAGGGTATCTATTTAATTCCTCGCCATCAAAATCCACAATACTCCCAAGTGGATTTTCATTAGCATCCATCAAAACACCTTCCATATAGGCACTTCGGGCTGACGTATATGGCTTAACTTTAAGAATATTTGGTCTTACAAATTTTTCTATATTCATATTTATAACCTAATTTTTATTGCATTTGCATGTGCTTCAAGTTGTTCGGTTTCAGCCAATTTAATAACCGATTTGCTAATATTTTTTAGTCCCTGTTTTGTTAACATTTGAAATGTTATCGGTTTCATAAATGATTCTACACTTACCCCACCGGTTGCTTTAGCATAACCGTAAGTCGGTAACGAATGATTTGTCCCCGATGCGTAATCTCCCGCACTTTCCGGTGAATAGGCACCTAAAAATACCGAACCGGCATTAGTAACTTGATTACTTAATTTTACGCAATTTTTAGTGTTTATTATTAGGTGTTCCGGCGCATAATTATTACTTAAATTTATAGCTTCCTCTAACGAATTAACTATTAATAAAAACGAATTTTTCATACTATTAATTGCAAAATTCATTCGTGGTAAATTTTTTATTTGGTTGTTTATTTCGATATTTACTTTTTCTGCCAGTATTTCCGAATTTGTTAACAAAATTCCCTGTGAATCGTTACCATGTTCGGCCTGTGATAATAAATCGGATGCTATAAATTTTGGCTCTGCATATTCATCTGCAATAATCAAAACTTCACTGGGTCCTGCCGGCATATCTATCAAACAGCCGTCATAGTCAATGCTAACTAAATTTTTTGCAGCGGTAACATATTGGTTACCCGGTCCAAATATTTTATCTACTTTATTTACGGTTTCCGTTCCATAGGCCATCATAGCAATACTTTGCGCTCCACCAATAGCATAAAACTCGTCAACACCACATTTTAGAGCTGCATAAGCTAAACCCGCACTAACTTCTTTTTCTTTTACTACAGAACACACAACTTTTCTTTTACATCCGGCAATTAAGGCCGGTATTCCCAACATCAGCATTGTAGAAATTAATACTGCATTACCGCCGGGAATATACAAACCCACATTTTCAATTGGTAAAAATTTCCTGCTGCAATTTACACCTGGTACTGTTTCTATTTTATATGCTTTAGGTTTTTGCAGTTTATGAAATTTAAGTATTTGTGTATAGGCTTTATCAATTGCAGTTTTTAATTCAGTATCAATTTTTGCAGCAGAACTATTTAATTCTTCATTTGATATTAATATTTTATTTGAATTAAAATTATCAAACTTTTTAGCATATTTTATAACTGCCTTATCACCTCTTTTTTTTACTTCATTTAATATTGGCAAAACAATGGAACTCAGTTCTTCACCGGTAATTTTTTTTCGGGTAAATATATTCTCCCGCTTTTTATCATTTATTTTGTTGTTATTATATACTATCATGGTATCATATTCTCAATTGGTAATAATAATATTCCCGATGCACCAACACTTTTTAACTCTTTATAAATTGTCCAAAACTGATTTGCCGGAATAACCGCGTGTATTGCAACCATCGACTCTTCGGCTAACGGTAATATAGTCGGACTTTTTAAGGAAGGAATAATATTTTTAATTTTTTCAACTGCTTCTTTAGGTGCATTCATCATTAAATATTTTGACGACCTTGCAATTAAGGCGGAATCAATTCTGTTTAATATGTCTTCCAATAATTCCTTTTTTTTAGGATCATTATAAACATCTTTATTGGCAACCAAAACTGTTTCCGAACTAAAAACATCAAACGATTTTTTTAATTTATGCAATTTTAACGTGTTACCGGTTGATACAATATCGCAAATCATATCGGCCACACCAAGGATTGGAGTTATTTCAACCGAACCGCTGATTTCAACAATTTTTGCTTCTACATTGTTAGCTTTTAAATAACTTTTTAATAAATTTGGATAAGAAGTGGCAATTTTTTTATTTTGCAAATCTTGCACCGAATTTAATTCAATACCATCCGGTACTGCTATTGACAGCCTGCATTTACCAAACCCAAGTTTTCTTATTACTTCAATATCCGTATTTTTTTCATAAATTACATCTTCGCCTACAATTCCTATATCAGCAACTCCATTGCTAACATATTCCGGTATATCATCATCTCTCAAAAATAATAGATCCAGTTCAATATTTTTTGCCGATATAATTAGTCTATCATTATAATCTTCAATGTCTAATCCGCAATTTCTTAATAATTGCAGCGATTTTTCTGTAAGTCTTCCTTTTTTTTGTAATGCAAGTTTCAAATTTCCGTTTGGCATTTTTTCTCCTTTAAACTAAAAAACCCCGACTTAAGCCGGGGTTTTTTATATATTATTATTTTTATAAACTTATTTATAGTAATCCGGCGTTTACTTCGTCTCCAATGTAAAATGATGATGGTGAAGAATATGTGTCGAATTAAATGTCATTTTTTTAGTAATTTTTGTTTTTATTATATACTAATATATATATTATTTTTTAAAATGCAACTTTATGCATTATTTTTGCATAAAAATTTTATTAAATCTATTTTTTTAATTATTATAATTGAGTTCCTTTCCCTTTTAGAAATTGATCTTTGGCAATAAAGTAGGCTTCAAAAAAAATAAATAAAAAAAGTACTTGACAAACAAAATTTAATTTGTTAATTTTACTTTGTAATTCAAAGTACTTTATTTAGGAGTAATAAAATGAACAATATTGAACCGATGGATGAACTTTTGTTTATTAAAAAAATTATGACTGACAGTCAACGTATTATGTTTGAAGACGGACACAGTTTTATTTTTTGGGGTATTATTGTTACAATTGGTCAAATAATAACGTACCTAGTGTACTCCTATCATATTTTTATTGAACATTTTGTTTGGGTTTGGCCTATCTTAATTGGTTTTGGCTGGGTTTACACTATTTTAATTAATTATAAGAAATACGGAAAGTCCAGAACACACACATTTGCCGGTAAGATTATGGGTGCCTTATGGAGGGCAGTAGGATTTTCAGCAATGATACTCGGTTTTGTTCCTAGTTTAGCAGGTGCAATACACGGCATTTACATTAATCCCTTAATTTCTGCCATTTTGGGTCTGGCGTTTTATGTTACCGGTTATTTGTACGGTAAAAAATGGGTATCTACACTTGCTTATGGATGGTGGATAGGTTCAATTTATATGTTTATCTTCCCATATCTTTATTCTTTGTTAATAATGTCCGGTATGGTGATTTGTTTGCAAATTATTCCGGGATTATATTTACGTAATCAATATAAAAGAAATATCCGGAAGTTAAATAATGAATGAATTTGACTACCAGCAGCTTGATGAAATAATTCATTCAAGAATTCGTTTGGCAATTATAGCTGTTTTAATTACCGTAGATGAAGCCGAATTTACTTTTCTTAAAGAAAAAGTAAATGCAACCGACGGCAACTTAAGTACTCATCTTAAAAAACTTGAAGAAGTTGGTTATGTGGCAGTTGGCAAAAGTTTTGAAAACAGGAAACCTGTTTCTAGATATTTATTAACTTTAAAAGGAAAAAAAGCTTTTGAGTTATATGTTGAACGTTTGGAAAAATTAATAAAAAAATAAAATTTTTTGTCTATTTACTTTGTTTTTCAAAGTACTTTATATTAACATATTATAATAATTTATAGGAGATTTAAAAAATGAAAAAAGTAATAATAATGACAATATTTATACTATTGGGTGCTGCAAGTTTAATACTACCGCAAAGCTCAAATGAAATACTTAATGAAGGTATTAACACTTTAATACAAGCAGATAATAATGTGGAATTATCTCAATACTTAAAAGCCCGCAGTTTGTTTGAAAGAGGTTTATCAATTGAACCGGAGAACAACATATTAAAATATTACAAAGCATATTGCAATTACAAAATCTGTTCTATTTATTCTTCAAAAAAAGGAGAAACCGTTTATATTCAATATTTGGATGAATCAATAAGTTTATTAAAAGAAATAATAAAAAATGATGAATCAAATTCTGAAGCAATGGCATTATTGGCCACTTGTTATGGAATTAAAATATCCTCTGATTGGAGCCTTGCCCAGTCTCTTGGTGCAGAAAGTCAAAAATTATTAGCAATGGCATTACAAATTACTCCTAATAATCCCCGCGTTTTATTGCAGGCAGGAATTCCCAAATTATATACACCGGAATTTTTTGGAGGAGATAAAAAAGCAGCAGTTGATTTTTTTAAGAAAAGTGTTGAATCTTTTAAAAACGGGAATGACAATTCCTACAGATGGGGCAAAATGGATGCCTATGCTTGGTTAGGAATTGGATTAACTGCTTTAAAAGATACAACATCTGCTATTACAGTATATAACGAAGCACTAACTATTGAACCAAACTATAGCTGGATAAAATACAAATTGTTACCGAGTATTCAAAAATCAACTTATACCAACAATTAATTATATAAAAATGAAAACTACTATTCTTAATCTTACTTTATTTCTTTTAATTACTTTTAGTTTTGTATATGCTCAAAATAAAAGTAATAAACTTGTGGGATATGTTAAAGATAAAAACAATCTTCCGCTTGAATTTGTTAATGTGTACATTTTAAATAGTGTAGACGGTTCAATGACTGATATTAACGGCTATTTTAGTTTCTCCACTAAACAAAGTTCTAAAATTGAACTTGTTGCAAGTATGATTGGCTATGATAAGTATTCAACATTTATCGATCTAAAATCGTACAACGGAGATACCTTAAAAATAGTTTTGACATGCAATATTGTTTCAACAAAAGAAGTTATTATTACCGCCAGCTCATTTGGTTCCGAAAAAGGCAAAGGAGTTGTTATGACCAACATGGATATAGTAACAACTCCGGGAGGAGCAGCCGATATTTTTCAAGCCCTTAAAACCATGCCGGGATTAACCCAAGTATCCGAAAGTGCAGAATTATACATTAGGGGTGGTGATCCAATTGAGACCACCACTCTTTTAGATCAAGCATCATTAAATCATCCATATACTTTTGAATCTTCATATGGTGGTTTATTTTCTAATATTAACACGTCTAGTATTAAAGGCATGTATTTTTCAAGCGGAGGATTTTCCGCAAAATACGGCAATGCTCTTTCAGGCGTTTTAGATCTTGAAACAAAAAATGAGCCTAACGTTTATTCTCTTAGTTTAGGTGTTTCTTTAGGAAGTTTAGATTTTAAGATTGAAAAGCCTTTAATTGATGATGTGTTAGGCATAAGATTAAGTGCAAAAAAAAGCTATGTTGATCCAATTTTTTGGTTAAATGGAAATAAAAGAGATTTTACATTAGCACCTACATCTCAAGATTTTAATACAACAATATGTTATAAATTTTCGCAGACAGGTCGTATAAAAACTTTTGCTTCTTATGCTCAAGATAAACAAGGCGTAGTAGTTCAGCAACCTGGATATAATGACGAATTTACCGGGGAATCGGATAACCTATTGGTTAATACACAAGTATCGGAGCTTTTATCTACAACTCTCTTTTTAAAATCAAGTTTTTCTTATTCTAAGTTTTATAGTAATTGGAAACTAGGGGTTTTGAACTTGGATAAAAAAGATCATACTTTAAAATTTAGGTCAGATGCCGAATGGACTGCATTCCAAGACTATAAATTCCTTTTTGGATTTGAAATGGAAAAAAGAAAATCACAATTTTTAGGTACTATTCCTTCTGAAGATTACGATTTACGGGAAAATGCAAGATCGGAAATTATTAATGCTTCATTTGATAATATCAAGTATGGAGCTTATGGAGAAGGTGAATTTTCTTCATTATTTGGGATAAAATCATTATTTATAATAGCCGGAGTAAGAACTGATTACATTTCAAAATTAAATCTTAATTGGATTGATCCAAGATTTAACTTGGGATATAAAATTAACGAAATAACAACTGTTAGTTTTGGCTGGGGCATTTTTCATCAACACCCAGATCCAAGATTATTTTCAAATAGCGACGGCAACCCAAATTTAAAAGCTATGAAAGCGATTCATTATATTGCCTCATTTAATTATAAATTAAGCAATAATGATAATATAAGAATTGAAGCTTTTTATAAAAAATACTCAGGTTTACCTTTGGAAGACACATTAACCAATTATTCAAATAAAGGTTTTGGTTATGCCAAAGGAATTGATGTAATACTAAAGGGCAGTTTATTTGGTTACATTGACGGCTGGATTTCGTATGGGCTGATTGATTCAAAGCGAAAATGGATGGATTACGAAAACTTATCAGCCAGTAGTTATGATATAACCCATAATTTTACAATTGTAGCAAAATTTAATATAACAAACAGTTTTCAGGTTGGCTTAAATTACAAATTTGCAACGGGCAAACCCTATACACCCGCTTTAAGTGGAAAATTTAACGAACAAATAAACATTTATGAACCAGTATATGCCGAAGATAATTCAGCCCGTTATCCAAATTATCAACGCCTTGATTTAAGACTTACATATTTAACTACTTTGTTTCAAGATAAATTTTCTGTTTTTTATGTTGAAGCTTTAAATATTCTAAACATTAAAAATATTTTCGATTATTCTTATTCATTCGATTATTCATCAAAAAAGGAAATTGGCAGTTATTTTGGAAGACGAACTATTGTTTTTGGAGCACAGATTACCTTGTAATTGTTATGTTTTTCATAGTCCTTAATTATTCTTCTATTCAAATATTTATAAACGTTTAGGATACCAACAACACCATTCGTTTTTACGAAATTATAAATTTATAATTTCTGTGGGAAATTATATTTTAAACCTTCCCGTAATCTCTTTTGTCTAACAACAGAATAAACGCAAAAACTATTTGTTCTTTTACAAAAAAAAAAAAATTTAACAATTAAACGGGATTAAAGATTTGTTGAGTATCCACAAAAAACAGAGTAAAAACCCGAATGGAATCCCAGGTTTAAGTATTAATGATTTTACTAATTTGCCGGTAAATTTTGCGGTTTTAGACTTACAGCAAATAATTGACAATATAGGAATAAAATCATCAGAAAATTTTACAATGGATTGTAATTTATTATTTGTAATAACTAATGGAGAAGTAAAACATCAAATTGATTTTAATACTTTTTATTATGCCGAAAAAAACATGTTTTCTGTACTTGCCGGACAAGTACAGAAAATAGATGTTTCGTACAATACTACAGGTTATTGTATATTATTTAATGATAATTACATTAATTATTCGTTTACCGGATTTAAATGGATACAGGACTTAAATTTATTTAATAATTTCAACTGCTGTCCGGTTACAGAACTAACTGATAGTGAATTTGAGACAATTTTAAGTTTAATAGAACAAATCAAATTTGAAACGATCAAACACCCTAAATTTGACAATGACGAAATGTTATCGATTTTATTTAAGTCTTTATTGCTGCACGCAGAAAGAACAAAAAAAGAAAAAATAGATCAAAAAATTTTATCCGGCAATGATTATTTATTGTTTAACAAATTAAAAAATTATATTGATGAACAATTCCATTTGGAAAGAGCAGTTAATTATTATGCACAAATATTATTTGTAACACCCAAAAAAGTGAATTCGCTTTCCAAAAAATTTTGGGGAATTACTGCAAAAAGAGCTATTGAAGAAAGAACCATTTTAGAAATTAAAAGACTATTATTTTATACAAATTACACTATAAAAGAAATAGGTGATAAATTAGGATTTAAAGAACCTACTAATTTTAACAAATTTTTTAAAAAAATAACCAATATTACCCCAGCAGAATTTAGAAGAAACAAAACATAGGTTGTTTTATACCATATAACGTACATTAATTACCATATAATATTTATTTGAAGTGTACGATGATATAAATGAATTCAAATTTTTTTAATTATTTTAAAGGAGCACAAAATGATTAGTTCAATTAGCAGCAACAATTATCAGTATCAGTCACAATCGGTTACAAAAACCGAAACTAAACTTACGGATGATCAAAAAACCACTTTACAAAGTATTTTGGACAAATACGATCCCGAAAACATGACCGAAGATAGTTTAATGAGTATGATGGATGAAATTAAAGAAGCCGGCATAACCCCCAGTAAAGAATTTGGCGAAATTATGGACACCGCCGGTTTTGAAAGACCGGAACCACCATCAGGACCTCCTCCATCAGGACCTCCTCCAAGCAGTTCAACTTCAAATAGCAAAACCACACAATTAGTAACCGATTTTTTGTCATTAAAGGATTCCGGCCAGGCAACTGAAGATGACCTTAATACATTGCTTAAAACTTTAATTAAAAGTGGTGAAAATACTTCGGGTCTCCTCATTGACAAATTTTCGTAATTTCTCTTCATTTAAAACATTAAGGCTCATTTTAATATTTATATAGCCCAAAAAGGTACTGCTTATGCGGTACCTTTTTTTTTCTTTTAATTAATTACTTTAAATCATTTCTGAATGCTTGCGTTCTTCAGTTTTTAATAACATTTTTGTTTTTGTTTCCGCTCTGCAATTAGGGCAAAACTGCCATTCGGGTTTAATTGGATATTGACACTGCTGACAAAAGTTAGCAGATAAATCCGTACCACAGTGCGGGCAATACGCCCTTGTACCATTTAATTCCCCTTGGCATGTTGGGCAATGTAAAGATCTATATGTATTTGGTCTGGTAATTAAATAAATTGTCAATCCAAAAAATAATGAAATGAGAGATAAAAATGCCCAAACTCCCGGGTTACGCATATCCCGTTCTTGTGCATCCGTGTATACCCAAGTTGGCAATAAAAACCATAAAAACGCCGTAGAAAACCCTAAAAACAAACCAAAAACAACATTTAAGACTGAAAACAAATCCGAATCTTCAAGTCTCCTTTTACTATAATAATACTTTTCGTTAACTCCATCATCAACTTTCATAAACAGCTCCCCAATCATATTTCCTTTTTCATCATAAACAGGGGTACTAAACGTTGTAGCTGTCGGCTGCATAAAATCCCAATCAGCTTCGTTGTTAAAAAATCTCCAGTTTCCATTATAATAGTATCTATCTACACGTTCACCTCTAACAAATTGCGAAAAATCAACCTCTCTATATTTTTCAATTAATTTGGTAAAAAAATCGTTTCTGCTTTTATACGAGTCGTCCGATTTAATAACATCCTGATATTTAGTATATGCAGTATTTAGACTTGCAAAATCATCTTTTGGTACTCCAAAAAGAAACTCATCATTTAATGAAGACATCCATAAATATTTCTTTGGTGCATCGTATTTTTGATGATCAACAAAATATGCCGATTGCAGACTGTTTATTACTTTATTACTAACCGGAACTGAGTTTATGCTTTTTGCAATATTTTGCAAATAATCCTTATTACCGGATGAAAATTGTTTATAATAAGTATCAAATTTTTTTTTGTGATTATTAAACTCCATATTTCTGTAAGGATATTGTAATAAAATAACTACAAGCGAAATTAGTGCAATTATTCCTGTTGGAATTGCAAGTTTGGTTATAAGTTTTTTTCTATGCATTTTTTCTCCAAAAAAGATTTATTAAATTTTTGTTTTGTTATTTTTTGCAATATAAAATTGTGCAGATTATCATTAAAATAGGACGAAAGCAAACTATTAATAATTTTATTGCCGGTTGGAATATTGTTTATACTTTTTAGAACTAGCCGCAGTGTGCTTTTGTTATTAGATGCAATTTGCTCATAATAATTTTTTAAGTTTTCTGTTTGATTATTCAAATTAAAATTCTTGTCGGTAAGTTGTAATAAAAGAGCTAATAATGAAACAATTATAATAATTCCGGTTAATAAAAATTTTAAAATATTTTTTCTTCGGTTCATCTTTCTCACCAAAACATACTAGTTAAATTTTTTATTTTGTTGCGAACTTAAATATAATATAGGCGAAATAGACAGTGCAAAAAATGACCCAATCAATAATACAGCTACAACGGCAATTCCTGTGCTGCCAAAAGATTGAGCAAACCAATTATTTTTTATTACGTCCCACAATGGCGAGAGGCTAAGTTTTACACTAATTAAATAAATGATTGTAAATACAAATACCAGCCCAAACAATATTTGAATAATTGGAATTACCGAATTACTACTTCTGTTAATCTCAACACTTGGAACTATATTATTAACTTCCTTTAAGACATTCTCAAATAAATTTGCGGATGGTTTTTCCCAGGGTAATAAATCTAATATATTTAATGTTGCTTTTAACTCCAAAATATTTTTAGTACATATTTTACATGAATCTACATGCCGGCGTATATCTTTAAGATAAACTTCATTCCCTTCGTTATATATTAAATCTAACAAGTGATTTTTGTTATTACAATACATTTTAACACTCCGCTTTAACTAATATTTCTTTAAGTTTGCTAATTGCATTATGAAATCGGGCTTTTAGTGTCCCTTCAGGCGTATTGGTCATTTCAGCTATTTCCCGGAATTTTAACCCATTAAAATGCTTAAGCAATAATACCTCGCGCAAATATGGATTTAATCTTTCAATAGCTTTATATATTCTTTCTTTTGTTTCAGTCTCTTCCAATAAATAATTTGGGTCCACAAATTCTTCTTCTTCAATATTTTCGTTATATACTTCTTCAACATCAACATAAGTATACGAATATTGTTTTTTACTCATTTCATTTCGGGTAATATTTAAGCTTATTGTAAACAACCAAGCTTTTAAAGCTCCCCTTGAAGGCATAAAAGTATGAGAGGCAAACCAAACTCTTGTAAATGTTTCTTGCAATACATCTTCTGCCAATTCTCTATTATTAGTATATCTTAAAATAAAATTAAATATCCCCACATTGTACCTATCGTATAATACTTTTAGTGCCTTAGTATTTCTATCGTTAATAAGTTCAATTAATTGTTCATCAGTAGAATTTAGCATAAAAATATTTTGTATTGGGTTTCTATTTTAAGAAAATTGAATAATAAATTTAACATAATTTTATTGTGATTAATTATAAAAAACTACTTCCTAACCTACTATACAGTTTTAGATTTAAAAAGGTTGTCAGCAATTCAAAAAAAAATAGCTTTTAGGAAATATTAATAAATCGTTTGTTCGTTTTTATTGTTTGGATGATACAAAAACTTCATATTTAATTTTTATTTATATTAAAAATTTATTGCAATTAAATTTTCAATTCAATAGATGCAAATAATAACACCTGATAATAATAATAAAAATAAAATGCTCTTTATATAAAATTTATATAAGTTAACATACAGATTTTATGATTTTATGCAATATTTGATGAATTAGGTAATGATATTAAGTGTTAAGAATCTTGATTACTGGAAGAAAAATTTAATTTTTATTTGGATTAGCCAATTTTTTGGCATGGTAGCAATGAGTGCCGTAACACCTTTTTTACCGCTATTTATACGCGATTTGGGCGTTGTAGAATCTCATCAAATATCAACATGGAGCGGTTTGGTTTTTGCCGGTCCTTTTTTAATTTCCTTTTTTATTACACCTTTATGGGGCAATTTGGGCGATAAATACGGGAGAAAAATAATTACGCTGCGTGCAATTGTTGGGCTTGCCGTGGCTCAAATTCTTGTGGGTTTAAGTCAAGATGTATATCAATTATTTTTAAGTCGTGTTTTACAAGGAGCCTTAAGCGGATTTGTTCCTGCTGCGTTAGCTCTTGTAGCTTCTAACACACCAAAGGAAAAAACAGCTTATGCGCTTGGAGTTCTTCAAACGGCCACGGCAAGCGGAACTATTTTTGGTCCTTTAATTGGAGGTTTTTTAGCTGATAGTTTTGGTTTTAGGGCTGTTTTTTTTATTGTGTCGGGAACCTTATTTTTAACGGCTGTTTTTTTTAGTATCTATGTTACAGAATATAACGTGGTGGATAAAAACGCCAAAAGAGATTCTTCAATTGATAATTGGAAATATGTATTTTCAAATAAATCTATGCTATACATTTCTATCATGATTTTTTTTGCGGCACTTGGAATGTCAATTCCTCGTCCCATCTTTGCTTTATATTTTGAAACTTTTAATATTAATGTCTTATATTTTGCAACAATTACCGGTTGTGTTTATGCTACAATAGGCGTAACAAATTCAATTTCTCCTCCCTGGTGGGGTAAAAAAACTTTGCTTATAGGTTACAAAAAAGTTATAATCTATTCGGCATTAATATCCGGCATTATGTATATATCCCATTTTTTTGTTTATAATATGTGGCTGTTGTTTATCATACGTGCATTTTTAGGTTTTGGTTTGGGTGGTTTGGCTCCTATATTGTTTGCGGCAATGAGCGAAAATGTACCACAATCTAAAAAAGGAGGAGTGTTAAGTATAGCTTCAAGTTTTCAGATACTTGGGAATTCGATAGGCTTAATGGGTGGCGGTTTTATTGCAGGTTTAACAGACTTTCGGTTCCCCTTTTTATTGGCGGGAATTTGTTATTTATCTATTATTGGTTTTGCTTCAAAAGTATTAAAATCAAAAAAAGAATAATTAATATCTTTTCCATCTGCCGTATTTAAATTTAATAAATATTACTGTCGAAAATATGATAACATATAAAGGTAATGTTGCCCAGGCACCAATTAATCCATAACCCATATAAACACCAAAAAAATATGCAGCCGGAACAAACACAAAACAATTTAAAATAACCTCGGTAACCATAACAAACAACGAATTTCCTCCTGATTGCAATCCATTTGCAAGCACAACACCAACAGCATAAAAAACTTGACCAAATCCTACAATTTGCAACGCAGGTACGGCAATTTCAACAATTTCTGTTTGAGAGGTAATTAAGTATAAAATAAATCTAGGGAAAAGAATAAATATTATTCCAACAAAAACAGTATAAACGGTTGCAATTTTACTTGTTTGAAAACCGTAGTGTTTAGCAAGAATAATTTTGCCACTACCTAAAGCGTTTCCAACTAATGTTTGTGTTGCAATTCCAAATCCAAAACAAGGCATAATTGAAATAAACAGGGATGAAACAACCAATTGGCTGGCAGCTTGTTCAGCAGTACCTATTAATCCTGTTATTGCAATAAAACTTAAAAATCCTATTAAAATAAATACATTTTGAAAGGAAACGGGCAAGGAAATTTTTAGAATTTCTTTTACAATAGACTTATCTAAATAAAAATTCTTAAAATATGTAAATTTGTCTTTATACCCAGAAAAATTTGAAACTGAAAAATAAAAAATCGCATCGCATATTGTAGCCAGTGTAGAACCCAAACCGGCCCCGGCCAAACCCATTTCGGGTGCCCCAAAATTGCCGTATATAAATGCATAATTAAAACCGATATTTAATAGATTGGCTATAATACCCGAATACATAAATATTTTTGTATTTCCAATTCCAAAAAAAAAGCCCCTGTACGAAACAGTTAGTAAAAAAAATGGAATTCCCATAAACCTATAATGTAAATAATTGCCTGCCAATTCTCCAACTTTAGGATCAGCAGCAAAAAAATTTGCAATATAATACGAAAATCCAACAAATAGTGAGGATACAACAACACCTACAAAAAAAGAAAATATTAAGGATGTATTTAAAACAACACCACATTTTTTATAATCTTTTGCACCATAACTTCTGGCAATTAAAACATGTGTTCCTGTTGCCAAGCTGCTAAAAAAACTAACAATTGCCCAAGTGGCAAGTACCCCTAAACCCATAGCCGCAAGCGCATGTTTTGCATCACCTAATCTGCCAACCATTGCAGTATCAACAAGCGAAACAATCATCTGAGTGGAAAGACCGGCTATTGCAGGAAGTGCTATCTTTAATATATATTTGTTGGTCTTGAAATCGAAAATATTTTTCATTTGTTAAAATATGCATAATTTTTCTTAATGTAAATTAAATTTCTGTTAATTAATTCCGTATTTACTAAAAAAAAAAACAAAGTTTCCTTGACTTTATAATAGAATATTAACTATTTTAATATGACAATACCTTAAAAATTTTGGAGGAAAGATGAAGAAATATTACGTGTTAAGTATGGTTGTTTTTTTCTTGTTTTCTACGTTCTCGCCCATTAAATCACAAGTGTTAGATGGAACATGGAAATGCCTATATGCTACTTATGATGACGAGACTAATGGAACCGGATATCCAACAATTGACGTTGGAGTAGTAGGCAATAATAACTTTGTAGCATTAATTAGTAGGGCTTCAAAGTCTTCTTATTATTTAGTTGGTTACAAAGATGCAGATTCTGCACTTGGAAGAATGGGTGCTTTCCCTTACGGTAGTGCCGGCGCAAATTTCCAAATGCCGTGGGTTAATTATTTTGATCAGGTTTTATTAACAGATCCAAACGCACTTGCAACAAGAGGAAATTTAATTTATGTTGCAAACAATGATGACGCTCATAATATTTTAGTTTTTCAATATTTGGCTGAGACTGATACCGTTGATTCGTACGGTGCAAGAATGGAAACCGGAAGCGAATATATTTGGGGCATTGATGTTGATAATGCCGGCAGAGTATATGTTACACGTTCGGGTGACGGAACAACGGTTGGTTCAATTTTAATTTATAATGGTATTGATGATGAACCGGGTTGGGCAGCAGGTACTACTGTTCCTCCTATTTATACAATTACAATGCCGGAAGCAGGTTCAATAAGAGGAGTTGCTGTAGATCCTTCAAGTCAAGCAATATATGCAACAAATTATACAACAAAAAAAATCTATTGTTTTACCGGAACACCAACTGATGGATACACTCTTAATCCTTCTTTTAGTGCAGTTATTGATGATGTTCATTACGCAACCGCCGGAGATACTGTTATTGGCGGACCTTGGGGTTTAGAATTTTTACCCGAAAAAAATATTTTGTTTGTTGCAAGCGCGGCCGATTTTAAGATGAGTTCTGCTTATGAATATAGCAGAATGTATGCTTTAAATCCAAACACCGGCGAAAAAATTGGTATGATTGATGTAGCTTTGTGGAATTATATTACATGCGATTCTTCCTATCAAAATCGTGCAGGCGGAACTTCTCCCGGTAATGCAAGTGCTTATGCTTCTACATATAACATGCATTTTGATTCCGATTTAAATTTATATAGTCAATCTTATTGGGGATGGACAGTTGAAAAATGGCAATATGATGGTGTTTTCCCTATAATTCCGCTTACTATTGTATCAGTCGAAAAAGTTGAAAATTCTAATCCAACTGATTTTTCTCTTTCTCAAAATTATCCAAATCCTTTTAACCCAAGCACAACAATTGAATTTACAATTAGTCAAAAAGCACCTGTTACATTAGAAATTTATTCTGTTACAGGTGAATTGGTTACAAGCCTTATTAATGGAACCGAACTTTCAAATGGTACATATAAATATACCTTCAATGCCTCTAAACTAGCCTCTGGAACTTATATCTATAAACTTACTAACGGCAATACTACATTAACCAAAAAGATGACTTTACTTAAATAATTTATTAATGGGCAGTTGAAATAGACTGCTCATTTTTTTATTATACATGAAACTATGTTTTTTTTACGTTACATATTTATTAAGTTTTGAATTTATTAACTAATTATCATATCAATCACTTCCGGAGGTATAATGAAGTCTAACAGACTTATTAATTCCACTTTTTCATTAACCACAAAAAAACTTTCAGCATTTTTACTTTTTGCTGTTATTCTTTTGTCCTTTAATAGCGTTATTAAAGCTGATATTTACCCTTTTAATATAAGAGTAACACAGCCCACAAACGAAAATCCTTTTGACGGGTCATTTGCAGATGGTACTGCCGCTGCAATTCGTTTTTTCACCCCGCCATCAACAAGTAATTTTGATGCAACCGTAAAAATTTACAACGGTGCAACCCTTGTAAAAACCATTACAGCCGATACTTTAAATGGCGTAGATAACTCCATTGTATGGGACGGTAGTACAGATGGTTCTGTTGCGGCTCCAACCGGTACTTATACATTTGAAGTTACAACAACTATCAAAACACCGGCTACAACTTACGCAAAAGTTTTTGATGCTGGCGATGCTGCTGCTGCCGGATTATCCACACGCGGCGTTACAGTTGTTAAAGATCCAACTTCAAAAAACTTTGGTTATACTTATTCTGTTAATGGTGCTGGCTCAGGATTTTGGGCTAAAGGTGGTTTAAGCAGAGTTGCAATGAATGGTTTTTTTGCAGGTGATTCTGCAAGTTCAACATTGGTTGCTACTACCGGTGAAGCTATTCCGGGCACAACTAATAGAAGATATGCTCCTACTTTTGATGCTGAAGGTCAACTTTATATAGTATCTTATGGCGAAAAAAAGATATTAAAACTTAATCCCGAAGTTTTGAATGTATCATTTTATACAACTGATACAATTCCAACAACAGGAACTGTAAAAGATGTTATTTTTGTTGGCGAAGGTGCAGCAAAAAAAATGTTTGTTGCTACAACTAAAGAAATTTTTTATGCAGAAGTTGGAAATTCAGACGTTTTTAACGGGCCTTATACAAAAATTTTAAATGCAGAAACCGGAATGACATTCTGGAGTCTTCAAAAAGATGACGCTAATGGACTTTATGTTGTTGTTCGTTCCGCTTTAGCCAATATTCAAGACGGTGTATTTAAATTTGATTATACAAGCGGAATGACCTTAAAGACTTTTGCTGACACATTATGGGGAGTTCATTTTGTTGATGGAGATGCTGTTACTTTAGACATTAATAGACATTTAACAAACTCTGCAGCAGATGATATTCTTTATTTAACTGTAGATAAAGCCGGTACTGGTACTGATTTAGCCGGTCTTTATGAAATTTCTAATTTATCATCAACACCTGTAAAATCTTTTATTTTTACCGATCCTGACAATAACATCAGTTCTTCACAAACCGAAGTTGCTGTAGATTTTGGCGGCAATTTAATGTATTTTGATAATACAAGCGAGCAAATTTATGTTATTGAAGCTCCTACTTCTAACCTTACTTATACAATTGCAGGATTAAATGACATAGCAGTTACCGGTTCCGGTATTGTTACTCCTCCTATGACAATTGCAGAAGCTAAAGTTGATGCAAATACAGACTTCCAACCTGATAAACTTGGTCAAGTTGTAACCGTTATTGGTGTAGTAAGCTCAATAAATTTTGGCGGAACTACTAGTTTTAGTTATTTTATTCAAGATAATGAAGCCGGTATTAACATATACAAATCAGGTGTAGCCGGCGGCGGGCCTGTTTTTAATATTGGTGACAGAATTATGGTTACCGGAACAGTTGCGTTTTTTAGAGGTTTGACTGAATTAGTTGTTGCTAATTTAGATGTTGATATTGCTTTGTTAGATGCAGGTAATACTATAACTCCTATTGTTTTAACTATACCTCAATATTTAGCTAATGCCGAACAATATGAAGGCAAAGTTGTTCAAATTAAAGGTGTTGGTTTAGCTCCCGGTTCGGCTGCATGGCCATCAGGCTCAAATACAAGTATTACCGTATGGGACGGATTAAATAAAACAGTTCTTTTTGTTGATAAAGATTCTGATTTAGATAATAATCCTGCTCCAACTTTCCCTATAACTTTTAAGGGTATTGCTTCGCAATATACAAGTAGTTCTACAGTTTATAATGACGGTTATCAAATTATTCCTAATTTTTATGCTGATATTACTGCAAATGTAGCTACTCCTCCAAGTCCTTATTTTTCATTAATTGAACCTGCAAACAATGCAACAGTTCCTGTTGTAAACAATACAGAAACATTTTTAATGAAATGGCATAAAGCAATTGATTTCAACAACGATAATGTTGTTTATCAATTTATTGTTTTACCAAATCAATTTGCAACCGGTGCTTTAGCAGATACTACTTACAATTTAACCGCTGCAAAAGTATTACAATTAATGGGTGTTAATCCTCAAATTACATTCAGATGGACAATTAAATCAAAAGGTGCTGAATCAACATTTGTAACAAGCGTTGATACTTTTACAGTTACTTTTACTAATAATACTTCAACTGTTGAAGATACAATGTCTTTAACTCATGTTACCGGCGATTTACAAGCTGAAATTTTTAATATGGGTGATTTTGGTTCTTATCTCGACGCTGACGGAAATCCGGTTGGTGCAGGTGTTTCTTATAAAGGTCAAAACGGCATTTACTGCGGTGGTGTTGTATTTGGTTCTGCTGCTGCTGCTTCAGTTAATGGAAGTGTTGGTAGTTTTTCAATTAGCGACCTCCAAAATGTTTCTTCAAATTTTGCTGCAGGATTTACAAGCAACGCCAATTTTAATCAAATAACTACTGCAATTATCAATGATGGTGCTGCTCCTACTCCTTATGGAATGGATTTAATACAGCAAACATTAAGCAATACTGATGAAAACACAGTGTATTTAAGATATGGTTTTATTAATAAAACAGCTGCTGCAATTAATGATTTTTATGCAGGTGTTTTTGCAGATTGGGATATTGATGCAGTCGCTTATGCAACAAACAAAGCAGGATATGATGCCGAAAGACACTTGATCTATCAATATTCTCCAACTAAACCTTATTATTATGGTTTAGTAGCTTTAAATGGTGCTACAGGTTATAAAGCAAAAATTAGTGGTGCTGCTGCTACAATTAGAACTGACGGATACGGTTATATTACTACTATTGATGCCGTTCAACCAACCATTACCGGTGATTACAGATGCTGGATTGGTTCTAAAGTTGGTAACATTACTGTTAACGATACTATGTGGGTTACTTTTGCAATTGTTGCAGGCGATCAACTTATTGATGTTACACAAAGAGCTGGAAATGCTTTTATTAAAGCCAAATCTTTAGGTTGGACAGATATAGTTGTTGGTGTTGAAGATGAAGAACTTAGTGTAGTTCCAAGTCAATTTTATGTTGAACAAAACTATCCTAACCCATTCAACCCTTCTACTTCAATCCGTTTTGGATTGCCTCAAGCTTCAACAGTTGATTTAAGAATTTATAATATTCTTGGTCAGGAAGTTGCTGTTTTAATTAATGGTCAAAATTTAAGTGCAGGCACTTATAACCATTCGTTTGATGCTTCTTCTCTTTCTTCCGGAACTTATATTTACAGATTACAATCCGGTAGTAATGTTGTTACTAAGAAAATGATGTTAATTAAATAATTAATATTTAATTTTAGCCGGATTCAATTGAATCCGGCTTTTTTTTTGAGTAAAAGATGAACAAAAACAAAGATATTTTAAACATAATTGAAGCAAGCGGAATAAGCATTAAAACTCTTGCTGAAAAATTGGGAGCAAATTATACTTCATTAAATTTTTTGTTGGCAGATCCTAATAAAATAACCGATGTATTAAAAGACCAAATTGATTCGATTATTGAAGAATACCAATCCGATTTAAATTTATTCAAAGATCAAGACGTTGAGGAAAATGGTTTATTTGTTGATTCGGAATTTCAAAAGATTCTTGGAGAGCGGATTAAATATTTTGCTAAACAAAAGTTTTCCACCTTAAAGGAATTAGCATCTGCTTTGAATATAAGTCCGCAACAATTACATCAATATACAAGTGGAAAAAGGGAACCCGGGTGTAAAATTCTTAGTAAATTACTTGAAATAGGTTGTGATATTAATTGGTTATTATCCGGTTCAAAAATTAGTGAATCGTACCAGATATTAACTCTTGAAAATGAAATTAAAACTCTCAAAATAACTCTTGGTGAAATTTCTAAACTGATAAAAAAATTTACTTAAAAAATTTAAATTTTTATATTTTACTTCAGTTTTTATAAAAATAAATTATTATATTTGTAATGTTATTTTATATATTTGGGGCTATAGCTCAGCTGGGAGAGCGCTTGAATGGCATTCAAGAGGTCAGCGGTTCGATCCCGCTTAGCTCCACAAAATTAAGGCCGGAATTTTCTTCCGGCTTTTTCATTTTAATCTGTTGTATTTATTTACAAGCATTGCGGTTTCCCGATTCTTGGGACTTAGCTCCACAAAATTAAGGCCGGAATTTTCTTCCGGCTTTTTCATTTTAATTTGTATATTTATTTACAAGAATAGCGGGTTCCCGATTCTCGGGACTTAGCTCCACAAAATTAAGGCCGGAATTTTCTTCC
The DNA here is from genome assembly GCA_043805435.1 of bacterium. Lineage (GTDB taxonomy): Bacteria > Bacteroidota > Ignavibacteria > Ignavibacteriales > Melioribacteraceae > JAEXOD01. The sequence goes on along the minus strand of JAZDHY010000091.1, from coordinate 7,519 downwards.
GGCTTTTTCATTTTAATCTGTTGTATTTATTTACAAGCATTGCGGTTTCCCGATTCTCGGGACTTAGCTCCACAAAATTAGGACCGGAATTTTCTTCCGGCTTTTTTTAAAATTCTCAAAATATTTTGGCAACTGTATTAGTTTTCCCCATTTCTTATCACATGACTCCAAATAATTATGCATGGAATATTTTTTTTACGTTTTATTATAATGATATTTATTCCCTTATTTATTGAAATTTATAGTGAATATTTTAATTAAACTTACTTTGACAGAGCTGTTTTATATGTGATTTTGGACATATTTATTAAAATATACAATTTTTAATGTTGATAAATTATAATCTTTTATTTATTATACATATATATGTTTATGTTTTGTAATAAATTTTTTTTACAATTTGAATTTATTAACTAATTATCATATTAATTATATTCCGGAGGTACAATGAAGTCTATCAGACTTATGTTTTCATTCCTTTTTTTAATTATGTTTTCAACAACTTATCTTGCCCAAGATTTGTTTGTTCGTAGTGCAGTAATCCAGCCGCCTGTTGCTGAAACCGGTGGATTTGGAAATGTAGTAACCGGAGTTGACTTTGATGGCGACGGCAAGTTGGAAATTTATGCTGTGAATAACAACATTAATGACACTCCTAGTGAAGTTATTCCAAGAATTTACAAATACGAGTTTAATGGAACATCATGGGATTCTGTTTGGAGTACGATTCTTGTTGGTGTAGAAAAACAAAACACATGGCCGGCTTTAACTTACGGCGATTGGGATAACGATGGGAAGAAAGAGATTATCTGGGGACCTGTAAATTTTACGGTTTCCGGTACTAACGAAAATCCTTCACGTATTGTTGTTTTTGAATCGAAAGGAGACGGAAGTGACGTTATGGGTGTTGATAATGGTGACGGTACTTTTAAGCCTAATGCTCAATGGAATATGGGTGTTGCGACTATGTATAACTTAAGACCTATTCGTTGGTTTTTACAAGATATTGACGATGATGGACAACAAGAAATAACTTTTTGCAGCCGTGTTGCCGGTGAACGTTTTGGTATTGTATCTGTAAGTACCATACCTGATAATGGAGATGGAAGTGAGGTTTGGACAATGGAAGCTTCCGGATTAGGAATGACTAATATTGACGCTTCAACAATTTACGATATAGCAATTTTAGACAACGTAATTTATTTATTTTCACAGAACGGCACAATTTCCACAATTAAAAGAGTTGCAGGCGTTTGGACTGATATGCCAAAACAAATCAACGCTGCTCCAGGTGGATCTTGGCTTTCTGCAAATGTTGTGGATATTGACAACAATGGTTCTAAAGAAATTATTTTTGGAAGTTTTTTAGCTTCAACAGATAATCATGTTTATGTTTTACAAAAAGAAGCCGATACTTTAAAAGCTTATCCCGTTGCCGACTTAGCTACAGGCGGTAGAATTTACAGCTCGGATTACGGTGATGTAGATGGTGATGGTAATTTGGATTTTGTATTTGGAACACGTGATGGTGTGCCTGATGCAGGTATTTATCGTGCAGAATATCAGGGTGGTTCTATTACTGACCCGACAAATTGGGTTACAGATATGATTGACAGCGGTTACCCTCTGCCGGCTAACAGATGGGGAATTATAAGTGTTGGTAATATGAATGGTGATGATAATGATGAAGTTTTGTATTCCAGTTCTTATGGTACTCCTACCCCATTAATTATTTTAAATCATGTTCCTATTGCTAATGCTACTCCTATTGTTACTGTTAAAGTTGACGCAAACGGAGATTTTCAGCCTGATAATTTGGGACAAACATTTACTGTAATAGGCACTGTCAGTTCAATTAATTTTACTGCTTCTGCTAATGCTTTTAGTTATTATATTCAAGATAATGACGCCGGTATTGATATTTTCAAAGGCGGTGTGTCGGGTGGTGGTCCTGTTTATAATATAGGAGACCGATTATTGGTTACCGGTACTGTTGCTCAATACAGAGGATTAACAGAACTTGTAATTAATGACCTTGCAGCCGATATTATATTATTAGACACAGGCAATCCTGTTACTCCTGTTGATGTTACTATTAAACAATATTTAACCAATGGCGAACTTTATGAAGGAAGATATATTCAATTAAAGGGTGTTGGCTTAGCTCCTACTTCGGCTGCTTGGCCGGCTGGGGCAAATGCAAGCATTACAGTTTGGGACGGAATGAATAAATTAACTATGTTTGTTGATAAAGATACAGATTTGGATGAAAACACAGCTCCTGTTTTTCCAATTAATGTAAAGGGTATAGCTTCTCAATATTCATCCGGTTCAACTGTATATAATGACGGGTATCAAATTACTCCTAATTATTATGCAGACATTACTCCTAATGCTCCTGCTCCACCAAGTCCTTATTTTTCATTAATTGAACCTGCCAATAATGCAACAATACCTGTTGTAAACAATACGGATTCATTTTTAATGAAATGGCATAAAGCTCTTGATTTTAACAATGATAATTTAATTTATCAATTTGTGGCTTTACCAAATTTAGTTACTTCAACCGCTTTAACGGATACAATGTATAATTTAACTTCTGCTAAAGTTTTACAGTTAATGGGTGCAAATCCCGACATTACTTTTAGATGGACGGTTAAAACAAAAGGCTCCGAAGCTACTTTAGTTTCAAGTGTTGATACTTTTACAGTTACTTTTACTAATAATATTGTAACAGTTGAAGATACAATGTTTTTAACACACGTTAGTGGTAATATGGAAGCAAGTATTTTTAATTTTGGTGCTATTGGTGCCGATTATAAAGCTGCCGGCCCCGGTATTTCATGGAAAGGTCAAAACGGTTTATACCTTGGTGGCTTAATGTATGGTACACAAGAAAGAGCATCTGTAAACGGAATTATTGGTAGTTTTAGAGTTAGTGACATGACAAACTTAAGCTCTAACTTTGCCGGTGGTTTTACTAGCAATGCAAGCTTTAATCAAATTACAAATGCTGTTATAACTGACGAAGCTGCTGTTACTCCTTACAATGTTAACGTTATTCAACAATCATTTTCAAATACTGACGAAGGTATTTTATATATTCGTTACGGATTTATTAATAAATCTGCAGCTGCATTAAATAATTTCTATTCGGGTATTTTTATCGATTGGGATATTGACGTTAATAATTATGCTACAAATAAAGTTGGTTATGATGCCGAAAAACATATGATTTATCAATATGACGGTACTTCACCTTATTATTATGGTATGGTTGCTTTAAATGGTGTAAGCGGTTACAAAGGATATGTTGACGGTGCACTTGCTACTATTAGAGCTGAATCGTTTGGATTTATTTCAACTCTTGAAGCTGTTGCCCCAACTGCCCCGGGTGATTACAGATGTTGGATAGGTTCTAAGATTGGTGATATAGCCGTTAACGATACAATGTGGGTTACTTTTGCAATTGTTGCCGGTGATGAACTTATTAATGTTAAACAGAGTGCCGGAAATGCTTTTATAAAAGCTAAAACTTTAGGCTGGACAGAAATAGTTGTTGGTGTTGAAGACAATAATGAACTTAGTGTAGTTCCAAGTCAATTTTATGTTGAACAAAACTATCCTAACCCATTCAACCCTTCTACTTCAATTCGTTTTGGATTGCCTCAAGCATCAACAGTTGATTTGAGGATTTATAATATTCTTGGTCAAGAAGTTGCTGTTTTAATTAATGGTCAAAATTTAAGTGCGGGCACTTATAACCATTCATTTGATGCTTCTTCTCTTTCTTCCGGAACATATATTTACAGATTACAATCCGGTAGTAATGTTGTTACTAAAAAAATGATGTTGATTAAGTAAGATTTAATTATTTAATTATTTTGTCTTAAAAAACCGGATTCATTGGATCCGGTTTTTTAATTGCCGAACATAAAATTATATATATAATTTTATGATTTTAATTCCCATTATTCTTATATTACGATTATTATTTAAGTAATATATTAGAGTATATGACTGCAGAAAATAGTATTAAATCAATTATTAATTCCACTGAAATCAAATTAAAAGAAAAAGGCTCTACATTTATCGGTATTGCTTATCCTCTTTTAACAATTGAACAAATTGAAGAACAATTATCCCATCTTCATAAAAAATATTATGATTCAACTCATATTTGTTATGCTTATAAACTATATCCAAACACTAACAAATATTCTGATGATGGTGAACCAAACGGCACAGCAGGAATTAGAATACTAAACGCAATTTTACATTTTAATTTAACTAATCTATTAGTTGTAAGCATACGATATTTTGGAGGAACTAAACTTGGAGTTGGATTATTAGGAAAAACTTATTATAATTCTGCATTTCTTACTTTAGAAAACTCAAACATTATTGAAAAAATAGAATATGAAAAATTAATAGTAAGTTTAGATTTTAACTTAACAAACATTGCACATCACATAATTAAAAAATTTAATTGTAAAATAATAAACACAATAGTAACAGAAAAACAAACTTTGGAATTATTAATCAAAAGCAATTTAGCAGAAGATTTTATTTCTAACTCTATCAAAGTTACAAACAATCAAATAGAAATTATTCAAACAAACGAAAAAGTATTTATTTAATAATACCGAATAATTTTAATTTACCTTTGCATTATTAAAAACTATAATAAATTCAGTTCCAATCCCCTTAGTACTGTTACATAGTATATCGGCATTATTTAATTCGCAATATTTTTTTGTTAAAGCCAATCCAAGACCTGTACCGTCATATTTTCTGCTATATCCTTTATCTTCTTGCGAAAATGCTTGATACAAACTTGGGAGATATTCTTCAGAAATTCCAATTCCTGTATCTTTTACCATAAATCTTAGCTCGCTATATTTATTAATAGTAATTGATATATTTATTTCTCCATGATCTGTAAATTTTATGGCATTATCAATTAATTGTTCCACTATTTGTTCGGTTGAATATTTATCACAAAATATGGTTGAATTTGATAAATTGTTTTTAAATAAAACTTTAACGTTTTTTTGTACAGCTTCACCTAAATAATTATCCAAAATTTTATTTACTAAAGCTGCAAAATCTAAATATACAGGTGTATAAACATAGGTTCCTGTTTGCAATTCACTCATATTAATAATTAAATGTACTGTACGAATAATTCTATTAGCTGAAGATTTAATGCTATCAAATAATTCAGCAATTTCATCATTAAAATTGTCTTGTAGTTCTTCTTTTAAGATTTCAGAAATGTTAACAATAGCATTAAGTGGTGTCCGAATTTCATGCGACATTTGGGCCAAAAAAATGTCTTTAAGCTTATCCGATTTTTCTGCATTTTCTTTTGCTTTTATAAGCTCATTTTCTACTTTTTTAATATGGGTTATGTCTTCTTTAACTGCCAAATAATGGGTTATTTGTCCTTCATCATTTTTAATTGAAGTAATTGTAGTTAAATCCCAATAATAAGAACCGTTTTTTTTCTTATTTAATAATTCCCCTTTCCATTCCTTTCCGGCCGTAATTGTTTCCCACATATCTTTATAATCTTCACTTTTTGTATATTCATTTTTTAAAAATCTTGGGTTTTTATTTTTTATCTCTTCAAATTTATAACCGGAAGTATTTTCAAAATGGGGATTTACATATTCAATTAATCCCTTTGTATTAGTAATCATTACCGATATTGGACTTTGTTCAATCGCTTTTAAAAATCTAAAAAACAATTCTTCTTGTTCAATTGATTTTGTTATATCTTTTGATATTCCATCAAAACGTGAACCCCCTAATTCATTTTTTGACATAGTAACATTTTGTTCAATCCATTTGATTTTATTATTTTTCATTTTAATTCTAAAAACATATTTAACATTTTCCGATATATTATTAAATAAATCTCTATATGCCTTCATAACTATATGTTTATCATCGGCAACAACTAAATCCTCTAGTCTTTTCTGAGTGTTATAAAAGTATTGGGCAGGATAACCAAATATTTTTTCAACAACAGGAGAAAAGTATGAATTTATTATTTTATCTGCAGGATCTAAATCAATGCTCCAAACACAATCTGCAATTGAATATAATATTTTATCAATCTGGTATTTTGACTTGTTTAATTCCTTTTCAACTCTTTTTTTTGCTATAATATTAAGCGATAGAATAAATACTAAACCAATCAAAACAACAAAGCCAACAATAATTTTAATAAACAAATCTTTATTTGAAGTCCAAATATTAACCGGTTTATGAACAATAATTGAATTTTGAGGTAATAAATCAGTATCAACATTAAATTTATTTAGCATTCTGTAATCAAAATAATATTTACATTCTAATGAATCTACAATTCTAATCTCGTTAAGTGGTTTTCCATTCACTAAAATATTAACCATTTTTCCGGCAGTTCTTCCTTGATCAATAATATTTAATAATTTACCACCAATAATTCCTTTTGTCAATAAATCGCTTATACATCCAAAAACCGGTACTTCGGCCTTTTCTGTAATTAATGTGGTAATTGCAGATTGGTTAAAAACAACTCCATATTTATCTTTACTGAATTCACCTTGAAGAACAACTTGACCATCTTTTAGTTTACTAATTAACTCAATTAAATGGTCAATTGAAGGATTAATATAATTTACAAATTTAATACCTAGATTATTATATTTAACAATACTTTGTTTATATTCTTCAAAAGCAATTTTACCCGAGGCAGTACCATCAAAAAAAGAAACAATTTCTTTAGTGTTAGGAAATATTTTTTTAATTAATTGAATATTTCCATCATAATCAATTTTACTAAACACACCTGTTATTTTATTTGTAATTTTTTTTATCTGTTCATTTTTTGGGCTAACCCCACAAAAAACTATAACTGCTTTAGGAAAAAGATATTTTCCGTAAATACTACAAAAATTGAGTGCTTCGTTATCAGTACATAAAACAATATCAAATTTAATACTTCTATATTTCTGTTTTATAAATTCGTAAAACAATGGAGCTATATTTTCATACAAAAAATTTTTTGTATCCAAGTATTCAATATAAACATTTCCCTTAAATTGACGCGATGTTAAAGCCGTACGTATTCCTGACACTTCAAACGAAGTAAGTCTAAATTCAGGATGAAATGAATTAAGAATAAATATCGAATTATCATTGGCAGCAGTAATTTTGCTCAACAATGTAATAAACAATACACAATTAAATATTATTTTTTTCATTTAGCCGACCAAATAATTTTATTAAAATATATTAAATATAAACATTATATATTTATTTTTAAAAGTCAATCTTATATTTCTATAAAATAATCGCACAAAATTAAGTATAATTGTTTTTTTATTTTTAAAACGCAAAAAGGCCTTGTATATAAATACAAGACCTTTAGCTTAAAAATAAAGCCTGGCGACTACCTACTTTTCCACACACCTGCGCATGCAGTATCATCGGCGTATAAGGGCTTAACTTCTCTGTTCGGAATGGG
>JAZDHY010000090.1:0-69679 GCA_043805435.1 bacterium | reverse complement strand
CATCTTTCTTTGCTGCATGAAACAGAATGGTTTGATGGTGGAACCAAAATCCCTTGGTTGTTTGACTACACACTTTTATTTAAAATTGGATCCAGTCTATGATTTGAGTATTTCTGTTCATAATGAAAATCGGTGATAATTCATCTTATGTGTTTGACTAAATTGTCCGGCTTGTAATCTGTAAAAATATATACCGCTTGATAATCCTGCAGGATTCCATTCTTTATTATAACTCCCGGCTTGTAATTCCTCGTTAACTAAATTAGCAACTTCGTTGCCCAAAATATCAAATATTTTTAATGTTAAAAATTCAGCTTTTGGAATACTAAACGATATTGTTGTACTTGGGTTAAAAGGGTTGGGGTAATTTTGTTTTAGGGAATATTCGGCAGGAATAACTTCAATATTTTGCTCTTCAACGCCTACTATCAACTCTGAATTGCCATAAATTACATCATTAACTTTTGCGGCAACAAGAGTTTGTTTGTATAAGTGATTATCCTCAAAATATTGGTTTTCAAATATCCCATATTTATAAGCTAATCTAAACCAAACGCTTGTATTATCTTGAGATGTATAAGTTTTAGACGGAAAATAACCTGAGTTTAATACATTAGTATTTGCTATTCCCGTACACGTAAATGTCTTCATATTTCCGTTTACAAATAATGGGTAGGTGTTATTTGATTTTGCCCATAAAAACTGAACCGGTTCTTCTTTAATTTCGTTATTTGGCAATAATACCGGTGTAACTATTATACTTTTTTCATTATCAAATCTTTCCAAAACAATGGTATTGTTTTTGTTTACTTCATTATATGTTAAATTATTGGCCAATGTGGTTTCACCATAAAAATTAATATATTTGTATCCTAAATTAATTGAATTGCCACCATTAACAATCTCCTCATATTTATAAACAAATATATTGTTGGTTTTAATTGGATAATAATTAAATAAAGCGTTATACCCGGTATAAAACACGGCTTTCTTATATCCGTTACCTGGGTAATATTTAGTATGCTTATTAAGGCTTTTATCTACTGCAATTATTCTATAGTATAAATTGTAACCTTGGTTAAGAAGGTTAAAATCCAGTTCCATATCGGTTTTAAAATTCATCTCATTTATTGCACTCATAATTGAACTATTATTCCACAAAGTATCAATTCCGTTTGTGTAAAAATATTCAAAATAAACTGTGTCAATAAATGAAACACCTGTGTTATAAAATGTATATCCCGGATAAACAGGCTCAGTTAAACGTGAATAAGCATGAGCAACTTTTACAGTTATGTTTAATTTAGAAAGGGAATCAATTTTTAATATATCATCTGATATCGAAGGAGAGGCGACATCAAAATTCGACAAAGCTAAAGAGGTATCCGCACTAAAAAAATTTATTAATTTCTTAATAATAACCCAGTCCCTGCCTCCCGGGGCATGACCGCTTTCTTTGAATCTTGAATAGCCAAAGTTTTTAGAAAAATAATGATAATACCAAGTTGGCGTTGAAACATCCCAATTGTGAAATTTTACCCCTTTTGCCGTATCACTTAAACCGCAGGTTGTAATAACTTCGCTTAAAGCTATTACTTCACCAAAATAACAATTATAACTTGAATTAGCAGGGATATTAAAATTGCAATATAGTTGTTCGTTGCCTGCATTATTTAATGTAAATATTTTCTGTTGTGGTTCATCATACCGCATCCACTTATTATCATACTTAAAATAAAGCAAATTGTTAATCGTTTGTGTATCCGTAACAGATAATTCATAAATAGAATATCGATAAGTGTCGGGATTTGAGCTGTAACTTGTAACAAAATATTGCCATTTATTGCCTAACGCTAAAGGAAAATAGAGGCCCCTTTGGCTGTTATTTGAAAAGTTTTGAGCAAACCCGCCTTCACAAAAAATAACTGTAAATAAAAAAAAATAGAACAACACCTTTTCATTCCGCACCTTTAAGAAAATAATAACTTAAATATTACTACATAATTAATCATAGAAAAAAAATCTAATTATTAAGTTGTAATATAAGTAATATATTTAATAATTGTCCTCAACATTAATATTATTTTTGGGTAAAAAAACAAATCCAAATTGCGTTATACCAAATTTTAATTTACTTCAAATAATTCATCTTGCGTGTTTTGCTAAATTGTCCGGTTTGTAATCTGTAAAAATATATACCGCTTGCTAATCCTGTAGGGTTCCATTCTTTATTATAACTCCCGGCTTGTAATTCCTCGTTAACTAAATTAGCAACTTCGTTGCCCAAAACATCAAATATTTTTAATGTTACAAATTCCTTTTGCGGTAAACTAAAATTAATTGTTGTGCTTGGGTTAAAGGGGTTTGGATAATTTTGCAAAACAGCAAAATCTTTTGGAGCAGAAGAAACATTAATTTCAACCGCATCGGAATACTTAAATAAACCATCTTTGTCAATCTGTTTTAACCTGTACAAGTATTTTCCAACATCAACCGAATTTTCAATAAAAGAATATTCTTTTGTCGAATTACTGTTTCCGTACCCTTCAATAAAACCAATCTTTTTAAAACTCATACCCAATATCTCATCACTAATTACAGCTTTTTCAATGTCAAAACCATAGTTGTTAATTTCGCTTGCCGTTACCCAATTTAATTCCACTAAATTTTCTTTGGCATAACCGGTAAATAAAACAAGTTCTATTGGAAGTGCGGAATTTGATGGTGTAACAATTCCTTGAATTCGCCAATCGTATGTAACCTGAGACCAAGAACCTCCTGAAAAAAAACTACTTCTTAAATAAGAACCTGTATTATTGGCCTTAAAATAAGTGTTGTTTCCTTCCGTAAAATAAAGTAAAATGTGATAATTATTACCGGAAGTAACATTAACATTTGCCGATTCCATATTTATGTAGTTCCATGAATATGGTGAAACGCCGGTACTTGCCATTAATACCGTACTTCCTAATTTCGAACCGGGAAGTCCGGCATTATCGGACCATAATTCGGCGTATAAATTTCCCGTAAAGTTTATCGGGCTTTGGGCTGTACAAAATGTAATTCCACTTAAAGTTCCTGAATTGGCAGGAGTAATTTTTACAGCCATTTTTTGAGTGTTCCCAACAGAAACATAAGTATCGTTTGTCCAAGTGTCATATTTTAACAGGTCAAAAAATGACGGATACGATATATTAACGCCTTTTATTAACGATTTGAATATATTTAGCTTTCCGTAACCCCATGTATAATTAGGAACAATACCTGTTTCCGCATCAGTATTTGCATAAGAGGTTAATAATGATTTGATCTCCACATCGGTGTAATTTGAATTTTGCTGAAATAATAGAGCCGCGCTGCCTGTAACAACAGGTGCTGACATACTTGTCCCTTGATTTTTATGGTACAATCCGTTTACAACAATAGCATCGGTGCTTGGAGTATAATTTGAAGATGTAGTTGAAATTATATATTGTCCTAAAGCTGTAATATCGGGCTTTTGAACTTCGTCTCTTCTGGGCCCAATGCTGCTAAATGAGGAAATTTTATCAATTCCGTATGAAGTACCACCGTACCAAAAACTGTTATTACTTGACATCCAACTCCACTTGTAAGCATACGAACCTACCGTTATTGCGTCCGATGCAACTCCGGGTGAACCAACGGTATATGTGGAATTTCCATTAAACCCGGTTACACTCATTGATTTAACAAAAAGCCAGCCATGATAGCTGTAGGGATTAGCTGTATTGTTGGTAATTTTTATTGCCCATGTTCCTATTGCGGGGGGATAAGCAGCATCGTTATCTACAATAGTAATATAAACACGTCTGTCGTTATTATTTGGGTCATCGTTATTATTAATATAAATAGAGCCGTCGTTTGTTTGTGTAGTACCGCTTGAATTGTTATTCTGTAAAGCGGTATAATTGTTTGGCGAAGTTATTTCAACGTTTACATCAGCGGAATTATTCAACCAAATGTCAAAGCCCGCGTAATCATTCCCCTGTCCGCTTTTTGGTGTGTACGACCCAATAGTAAAGTTAATTGTAGAAAAAGTTAAAGGGGTTACATTACCCGTAAAATGTATATTGGTACTTCCATCGTTACCGGCGGAAACAACAACAACCTTTTTATTTCCGCTTAATGTGTTTACTGCAATATCCTGTGCCGATGTTCCGTCATGTGCGTTTGAATGTCCCCCAAGACTCATATTAACAACAAGCGGTTTATTTAATTCGTCTGCTAATAATCCGGCATAACTTAAAGCGTCAATAATATTTGAAGATGAAAACGAGCCGTCTCCTGCTTTAACAAAAAGGATATCGGCTTGTGGAGCAATTCCTTTATATTTTAAATTAGTCAGGGCTTTTCCGTTTCCGGCAGCAATACCCGCTACATGTGTACCGTGTCCGTTTATATCGGCTTCCAATACAAAACCGGCGGGAGTTCCATCAAGCTCATCTTCAATTTGCATTTTAGAATATTCAACACCGTATGTAAGGCTGCTAAATCCACCCGCGTGTCTTTCGGCCGGCGTTTGTGTCATAACATCATCGGTTGCTGTTTGATCCCATATGTATACAATTCGGCTTAACGTTTGGTCATCCTCGCCTCTAAAATCGGGATGTTTCCAGTCTATTCCGGTATCAATTATACATAATAAAACACTTTGGCCGGTATAGGCAGTGCCATTTACATAACCTGAGTGCAATAAATTAGCCCCCGAAAGTGAAGAAGCAATATCGTTATCTAAAGATAAAATTTCGGGCAGGCTGATATATTTTACATAATTTAGATCTGCGGCTCTATAAATCTCGTCAGTAGTTAATCTTGCCGTTGCATAACCGGGAATGGTAGAGTTTATATTAAGCCCTGTTTTTATTAATTCACTATTATTATCCGAGTAGATTATTACTTGGTATAAAGTAACATCGTTTTGTTCGGAAGTAAAAATTTTATTTGGATTTGATTCTGTCAGGATTGTTCGTTTATTTATTATTTCGTTTAATCTAAAATCAATTTTGGTATTAGACTGCGAAAAAACAGTCAAAGAGCATAAAACCAGAAAAATGAATATATATAGTTTAGTCATTGTTCAGCTCTCGTTTGTTATTAATATAAATTATCTTTGTAAGTTATTCCAAAATTAACATAAAATCAATAATTGGGAATATAATAAAAGTATTGCTGAAAAAACGAAAAATTTGCTGCTAAAACAAAACGAATAGATTTGGAATACCTTACGTAATAATTCATGGCTCCCAATATTTACGCTGCCATATTAATCGATAAGGCGAAACTCATTTTCAGAGACTTATGTATCTGTAATATTCATCCAATTAGATTGCTGTACAATAAACACATCAAGGTGCTTTCATTACAACGATTGAACAATAATTTGTTAGGGGATTTTCGTTTTTCTTCCTGCAAATTGACAGCATTGGAACAATCATCGGATTGATTTAATAGTTAGACTTTATTTTACAATAACCCAAATTCTTTTAACTTACTTTCTTCATATATGCTATCTTCGGCAGGGTATCTCAATAGGTTATCATATTTCCCGGATTCTTTTGCGGCACTCCAAATTATACTTTCACCGGCCGGCATTGTTTTAATGTCTCTGTTATAGATTTCATCAGTTAATGCTTCATGGGCATTTATTAAACTCCATCCGTTTTCCTTAAAAGCCGTAATTAAATCACCTAAAAATAATGCGGAAGTTAGATTATGATGTAATAATATACTATGTTTAACTTTTCTTCCAAACAGCTCAAATGCTAAATCGTCATAATATTTTGCTCTGTTTAGCAAATGCGATATATAAGCTAGTTTATATTTTTCTACGCTTTGGTGTGGGTGATTTTTTATAAATTTTATTAATTCAGAATTAAAGTACCAATCCGAAGCATCTATTGTTACATAACCGTTTTTATATTTTATATGTTTTAAGTAACTAATCAGTGAATCTCTTTTTTCAATTGTATTACCATTTTTTAGAAACGGTGCCCGAAATAATTTTGAATAATTTTTATAATTTTTTATTAAGGAATCACATTTTAAAATATCCGCTTTATACAACTTGTAATTAACAGCATGGTTGTTATAATTTAAATGACTGTAGGTATGATTTGCAATCAAATGGCCGGCATTATCCCAGTTGTTTAATATTTTTTTACCTTTAATATTATCCAGTCCATTTCCGCATACGTATAAAATTGCTTGTAAATTATTGTTGCTTAAATTATCCAAAATCATCTTATTCCATTCAAGGTAATCATAACCCGCTACGTCTTTTGAACTTCCGTCATCAAAAGTAAAACATAAAGACGATTTTTGTTGCGAATAGAGATTACTATTTAATATTATTAATATAACCGCTAATAATTGAAACTTTTTTATAATTATTTTAATCATAATTTTTCCTATTATTTCATTTTAAATTAAAGTACGCCTTAACAATAAAAGCTGTTAGCGGCAGTTTAATTGTTTTTGTGCTCTTTCAATCATTATCTTAGCTTTTTCACGGAATGTTATTTCGCTTTCAAATAATGTTTCGCCGCCAACATCTTCACCCAAAGGCTCCCAAGTTCCATTACAATTATAAAAATAGTATAATCCGTAATAATTCTTATAGGCGTTATTTACTACTCCCGCCAATTTATCATTTACAAATATCTTTTCTATTGAAATGTTTAAAACTTTATCCCGCTCACTTTGGCTTAAACTATCTTTGCTTAAGCGTAATTTTTTTGTTGTTGCAATATAGGCATTTAAAGGAGTTATATTATTATCAGCTTCCAAAACTTCGTTTATTTTCTTTTTTACAGATAAAGTTGTGTAATCATTTTCCAAAAGAGCATCCTTTTTAAGGAGAATTTTCGATTCCATTTTTTTTGTCTGTAAAGTACCATTTTTTACTTCAACAAAATATGAATTATGATTATCACTTTGACTAACAAACTCAAAGGCAGCTCCGTTTTTGAAAAGGATACCTGCAAGCTCGTCACATGCATATCCGGAAGAGATTTTTTTGTCTGTTATCATTTGGTGATATAGCTGTTTTCTATTTTTCTCTGAATAATGAGGACAATTACTGTAAGGAAGATACCCAAATCCATCAACCAGACTTAAGTTTACAGGACGAGAATCGCTTATCCCATTTTGAAACCAGCATATAGAACCGGCACTTCCTCCTGCTAAAATTATCCCTTTTTTTAATGCTTTATAAAGAACGGAATCGATTCCCTGGTACTTCCAAATGCCAAGCATATTTAAAGTATTTCCGCCGCCAACTACAATAGCGTCCGCATTAAGCAAAATCTCTTCAAAAGATCTGTTTGTTGGGGAAGAGCTGACCCATACTTTTAGAATAAGTGTATCTATTCCTATTCTTTTGCAAATACTTTCCCAAAATTTTATATTGTCCTGATGGTCAGCTGCAGCAGTTGGCAGATAACAGATTTTTGGATTTTGCTTATTAGTCAAATCGGTTACATATTGAACAAATTTTAAATTAATATCTCCGCCAAAAACAAAAATTGTTTCTTCATTTTTTGTTTCATTATTTTGAGCTGTTATATAGTTGAAATTAAAAAAACAGAAAAAAATAAATAGAAGCGGTAATAATAATTTGTTTTTCATCGTTATCTCATTTTATTTGTCTTTTGTATTTATGTCTGTGCATATTTGCGGAAAATGAGTGATTATATCCCATGTTGGCAAAAATGCCAATCTGGAAAAACATTAAAGTATATTTTCCTCTCAAAATTAATTATTAATCACCGTAAATGCAAAAATAATTATAAAACATAATGTTTATGACTGATGATATTGCAGATAATAAACCCAATTAGTCTAATTAGGGCGGTCAATTGAATTATGCTCAATGGTGATTATTTATTTAATCCCAATTTATGAAATATTTAAATATTTTTAATTAGTACCCTTTGTTATAACAAGTCGCTAAACATGTTACATTTAGGCGGCAAATAAAACAGTTGATTTATTATTTTTTTGTTTCTAATTCAAGGTAAATTTGTTATTTTTACCTTGAAATCGAAACGGAATAAAGCAAATGAATAAAATAGTACGAATATTTCAAGAAAATAACGGCTATGCACGTATGTTTGAGCTAAAAAAAGCTGGTATCAGTACTCGCAATATAGCGCAAGCTGTTGAGTCGGAGATAATACACAAAGTTAAACCCGGACTTTATAAACTAATAGATTATCAATGGGATGAACACAGCAGCTTTGCTGATATATGTAATGCAAATAAAAAAGCTGTTGTGTGCCTTCTATCAGCGGCTTCATATTATGAGCTTACATCATTTAACCCACAGGATGTATATGTTGCGGTTCCAAGCAATACTGATAAATTTGTAATTAAATATCCACCTTTGCGCGTTTATTATTTTACAAAAAGGCTTTATGAATCCGGCATTGAAATTATAACCACAAATAGTGGGCAAGTTAAAATTTATAATAAAGAGAAAACTGTCTGTGACCTTTTTCGCTATATTAATAAACTTGGCGAAGATGTTGCTATTGAATCACTCAAAGAATATCTAAGGAACAACGGCCGGAGGACTATTCCCAATCTGCTTGAATATGCGGATATTTGTGGTGTTAGAGGAAAAATAGAACCTGTAATAAAGGTTATACTATAAAACAAACTCAATGGACGGCATTTATAACAAGAAATAATTTAGCAACAGAACCTTCTTTCCCCAAAGTAGTGGAACAATTGCAAGCTTTTATGGAGTATGTTTTAATTAATTGATTTTATTTAGTCAAAATAAAGCGATAACTATTATTAATTAATTGTTTCCTATAAAATGTCTCCAAAAAGTCTCCATATATGGTTGTAACAGTGGGGAATAGGGTGATTTAGGGTGAAAAAGGCCTAAATCTTATTGTGCATAATTAATTGCCCATATTTTAATTATTACAAAAAAAACTATTTTTATATTTAAATTTTTATATGATGGCTGGAAATTATAACTATTTTAATATTATAAGTCGCAAATACCATAATACTCTTGTTATATCCATGTTACAAAATCATCTGTATTGATTTCTCTTTTTCTTACTTGGATGCTTTTTGGAATTCCAATAACACAGCCATCAATTTCATATTCGCCATAAGGAAGACCTAATAAATTTACAAATTCCTTGTTTTTTACCATCATCCCAGTTGCCGAAATTAAAGAAAATCCAATGTTCATTGATGTGGCGGCAAGCCACATATTTTGCATTGCATGAGCAATTGATTGCTTTTCGATAGAGGGAAATCCTTTTTTTTCAGCAATAACAATAAAACATGAGGCTTCATCTAATGCCGGTATCCCTGCTTTTGATAAAGTGTTTAGTCTTTTTGAAAAGGGCTTCATTTTCCTCATAAAAAAAGAAAGAAACTTTATTGCTTTTGCACTTTTGCGAATATCTGAATAAATTAATTCCTGAGCTTTTTTTAATTTTCCCGTCTCCCGAGTAAAGATAAATATTTTTCTTATTTCTTTTAGTGCAATTCCTGTCGCTCCGCCATATGGGGCATAAATAGCTGATTTAATAATATTATTTACGTCCTCGATTAGTAGTTTTTCATTTGTAAAATTTCGGATGGATTTTCTTTGTTCGATCACATCTAATATTGTTTTTTTTAGCGTTATTTGTTCCATCATATATTCACCTTCTTTGATTGTATTATATTTGTATTCAACTAATTGTCAATAATTCCTTTGCCTATCTTGGCGAAATTTTTGTATCCTTTTTCTTTATTGGGGATATTGCTCGTTTTTGTGCATTAATTCCAACAAGTATGTATTAAAAGGCTGTACCTTAGGCTCGAGTACAGAAAAAAAATCATCATCAACCTTTTTAACAATTTTAAGAGCTAGATTAAGAATTTTATTTCCCTTAATGGTTAATGATAAATTCTTTGCTCTTGTATCTGTTGTGTGTTCCGTACGATCTAAATATCCTTTAGACTGTAAATTTCGTAATACTTTTGAAACCATCATTCTATCTGTTTTGCTTTTATTTGCAACATCAATTTGAGTTATTACTTTATTGCTTTTAGAAAGCCAAGCTGTTGTGGCAAGAAGAACAAATTGTGTGTGCGTGAGATTAATATTATCTAGTTCGTGTTTAATCTTCCGTTGCCATAACATAGTAATTTGCCATAGCAAATAACCGGAACTATCTTCAGGGCTGGTTTCGAAAAAAACAGCTTCTTCTATCATTACATTCCTTAATTGTGATATTAATATTTAAGTTTTACGTATTATTTTTATGCAAATATGAAATTCGTGTTTTTACTAAAAATTCAATTTGATTTACAAATATTAATATTAAACCGTTTTTACATTTTTAGAGTGAGATTAAACTGTTTTATCTCGGAAACCAATATATTGTTGTCGTAAATATAATATACACGACAACAAAAAGCAAATATTTATTTAAATAGGATAGTAATACCAGACACTAACGTTATAAATGTAAACCTGTTAATTAATAAAGGAATTTAAAGATTAGGAAAAAAATGATCAAGGGCGAAAAATATTACGCTAAAAATAACTAACCAAAACTTATGTTATAATAGATATGTAATATTTGAAATAATTTATTTTGCTTTATCAATTATAATAAAAAGATGTATTAATTTCGAATCGATTTGGCAAAACATTCTCTAGCTTTACTATAATGTCAAGCTAAATTAATTATGCAAACAAAAAAAGCTGTTCAAATGAACAGCTTTTTAACTATGGCGGAGAGTCAGGGATTCGAACCCCGGAAGGGCTTACACCCTTAACGGTTTTCAAGACCGCCGCATTCAACCGCTCTGCCAACTCTCCATAGTGCCTATTTTTTCAAATAGGATTTTAAATTTAATCTAAAATATTAAAAAAGTCAATCACTATTTATAATAGTATATAAATAATTTTAGATAGTAGGAGTAAAAAGAGCGCAAATAACACCGGCAGGATCTTTAATTACACAAAACCGGCCGTATTCGCTCATCATTTTAGGCGGTACAATTAAAGACCCACCCATTTTTACACATTCATCTGCTGAAAAATCGACATCTTTAACGGTAAAATAATTTAACCAAACCGGAGGTAAATCTTTGTTTCCTCCTTTTGCATTACAAATTCCGGCAACGGGTATGTTTGTTCCGGGCATTTTTAATATATAATCGTCATAATCGCCCATATTAAATTTTTCAACTTCCCAGCCAACAACACTTTTGTAAAATGTCATAATTTTATCGGCATTTTCTACTGTTAAATCGACCCAACCAAGCGAGCCGATTTGTGGTTTATCGTTTTCAGGCATAACTTTCCTTTAATTTTATAAATTGTTAATAAATATTTCAATTTCTTGTGTTTTTATAAATTTATTCTTCTTTAATAATTCCAAATATAATTTAATTTTTGCTGCGGATTCAGTGCCTTTATAATTTTTTATAATTCCTTTATAAACGGTTTCAAATTTTTTATTAAGTCTGTTTGTGGAAGGATTAAAAGCGGGAGTATTATCAATTCCTGCAATAAGTGCATTTAAATAATTTTTATAATTATCGTTTGCTTGTTTTATAAAATAAATAGGCAGTGCCGAATTTGAAATATTTTCCCAAACAACTAATCTTTTTGCGGCATCTGTTAAGGGAATTGAAATAGCCCCGTCGTATGCATAAGGAACAATTGATTCGTCCATAGTTTTTTCAATAAATAAATAAAGATCATTTGAGATAAAACTTTTAAAATAATCCTCAATAATTCGTTTATTGCCAAAAGAAACCTCATACATACCTTCCCTGCTGGTTAATTTTAGGCTGTATTGATTTAAATCCTTTAAAAATTTTAATTCGGTTTCATTGAACTTATATCCCGATTTTTTTAATATCTTTTCGCTTGCTTTTGACGGGTAATCGGAAATATTTGTAAATGCAGAATAATTAATTGGCAGTCCGGTTTGGGTAATTTGGTTGCAAAAATTGTCCTTTACAGTAAGATAATAATTCCAAAATGCAACAAAAGCAGAATCCTTTAATACTGAATTTTCTTTCGAAAATAAAGTTATAGTCCTTGAAATAACAAAGTCCAGTGATAAAAGTTCTTTTACATTTGAGGACTCAATAATTTTACTTTGTTCTGATAGTCCATTGCTGTTAGGAACCAAATTATTATAATAGTTAAAGAAATTTGTTTGTGCGTAACAGCAAAAAAGACAAATAAAAAACAAAACAAATAAAATTTTTAAACTACTCATAATTTTCACCTTTGTTTGTATAACATACGGTACAAAGATAACAATTATACCAAACAGATAAAAGTGTGTAATAATTTTGCGCAAATTAAGTTATTTGCATTATAATTAACATGAGCAAAAGAAACGAATAGGTTTAAATATTTTTTATTGTTATTAAGCCGAACTAAATATTTTACGGTAATTTGAGTTGTGTAATATAAAAACTTATTGCTATTTTGATATATATAGATTATTTTTAATATTAATAAAGATTAAGGAACTAAAATCAACTTATTCAAGTTATAAAAATGAAATAATTTCTTTAATTATAATATAGGTGAAAAAATGAAAAAAATGTTATTAGTTTTATTTTTGTTAAGTTCTGTTTCTTTTGCTCAATATTGGGAAGGCGGCTTGCAAATTAATCCTACTTTGAGTGCAAATGAATTTAGCGGTTATAAAATATCGTATGTTATAAGAGGTTTGGCACGTTATAATTTTTCTGAAAATTTTATTGGGGAAATAGGTTTTGGTGCAGGTAAATATGCCGGAAAAGATTGGAACGATGCAGAATACAGCACTACAATTATTCCTTTTGATGTAAGACTTAATTATGCTTTTTTTAAATCCGATAGTTATTATCCTTATTTGTATGTTGGTGTCGGATCGTTAATTTACAATGTAACAAAAAAATCACGTACTCCTCAATGGCCTAAAAAAGCAGTTGAAGAAAGCGGTATTACTGCAGTTGTGCCGGCAGGTGTTGGCGTAATGATCCAATTATGCCAATATATGTCCCTTGATCTTTCGGCAGGTTTTAATTATTCTTTTACAGATAACTTGAACTATTATCGCGACGGTTCTCCAAAAGACGCATATTATAATTTGGGTATAGGTCTTGTATATGGTCATCAATGGGTAGATCCTGATGATGATAATGACGGGTTATTAAATAAAGAAGAAAAAGAACTTGGAACTGATCCATTAAAAGCAGATACGGACGGTGACGGTTTAAATGATGGTGAAGAAGTAAGAACTTATGCAACAAATCCATTGGCAACAGATACCGATAAAGACGGCTTAACTGATTCGGAAGAAGTAACTAAACACAAAACAAATCCGTTAGTAATGGATACAGACGGTGACGGTTTAATTGATGGTGAGGAAATAAACACAACCAAAACAGATCCAAATAATAAGGATACGGATAAAGATAGTTTATCGGATAGTGAAGAAATAAATACTTATAAAACTAATCCGTTAAAGGCAGACACCGATGGCGATACTTTAAAGGATAATGTGGAATTAATGTCATTAAAAACAAATCCGTTATCAACCGATACCGATGGTGATGGATTAAGCGATAGCGAAGAAGTTAATAACTACAAAACTAATCCATTAGCAAAAGATACAGATGGCGATGAGCTGTTTGATAATGATGAAATAGTAAAATATAAAACAAATCCGTTGTTAAAAGATTCGGATGCCGGAACAGTTAATGATAACGTTGAAGTAACAAGAGGAACAGATCCATTAGATTCTTCTGACGATGTTATTAAAGTTGGTGTTCCTATGATACTTGAAGGAATTACATTTAAATCCGGAAGTGCAGATATTACACCCGAATCTGAAGTATCATTACAAAAAGCATTAAGAACCTTAAATGGATATCCGGAATTAATAGTAGTAGTTAACGGCTATACGGATAACGTAGGCGGTAAAAAGTCAAATATTAAATTATCACAACGTCGAGCCGATTCGGTTAAAGACTGGTTAGTTAAAAATGGAATTGATGTAGCAAGATTAACCACAAAAGGTTATGGACCTGCAAATCCAATTGCCCCTAACACAACAAATGAAGGCAAACTTAAAAACAGAAGAATTGAGTTTGTTAGAGTAAAATAATTTAAAATTAAATTAAAAAAGGCGAAACGTATTTATGTTTCGCCTTTTTTAATTTTAAAGAGAAAACGAAAATACAATCTTTTAAATCACATAATTTAATATTTTTGTGTAAGTTTGTAATAATTAATTAAGGAGAAAAAATGCGAAAAATTAAAACAGGTTCGGTTATTGTGCCATTTGGTGTTTTTTTAATTACGTTAGTTATTATAATGTTTAATATTTTCGATCTTAATCACATCGACCCGGCAAACAGTTTATCCACAAAAAATATAGTAATTTATGTAATAAATATTTTGTTTTGGCTAACAACAGCATATATTGTAAATAAATTAACCTTAATATTCTTTTGGGCAAATTTATTAAAACAGCCGGGTAAAAATAGTTTTTTTAAATTGCTTTACAGAATATTTTCGATGACAATTTATACTTTGTCTTTGGCAGAAATTCTGTTTGGCGTTTTACCTTTTGTAGTACCTGAAGTTTATTGGTATATTATTCTTATTTTGTTCCTGTTAGGTGGAATTTTGTTCCATAACAAAATAACAGAGTTCTTTGGAACAAATCAATTAAATTTTGAAGGTTCTTACAATTTGGGTGATTGGGTTGAGCTTATTGATTCAAAAAGCGGTATAAAGGTTTCCGGAAAAGTTTTGGATTTTACAAGAAAAGAAATAATTTTACAATCATGTGATAATGGGGTTATTTTTGTTCCAAACGAGTTGAAGGGAGAACTAATTGTTAAAAATTATGATTCACTTAATGATAAAAACGAATTTGAATTGGCTTTAACTTTTAGTGCCTTAATACCAATTGAACGGGTAAAAAGAATTTTATATGCGGCAGTAAAGGAGTTTTTTGTAAATACCGAAATCAAAAATATACGACCTTCAAATGTATTTATCAAATCATTAAATAAAAAAGGGATAGAATATGTTGTAAAATACTATTTTAAAATATATAAAGACATGGATCCTGCAGACGCGAATGACCAAATTTTAAATAATATTGTTAAACACTTTGGAGCCGTTGGAATTGAACTTAACAATGGTACGTTTATTTATAAAAAATCAAAGGATCGAGATGCAGTTCCTACAAATCTAGAGGAACTGATTGAGGGATTAAAAAACATCAATTTATTTGACTCCTTAAATGACGAAGAACTTTTAATTATGGCTAAAGATATCACTACATTAACTATTAATCCTGATGATACACTTATAAAACAGGGTGACGAAGGAAATACGATGTATATCTTAATTGAAGGAATATTAAGCGTTAATGTAGCTTCGGAAATGAAAACAATAAAAGTAGGATTAATTAAACCGGGCAGCTTTTTTGGAGAAATGTCGTTATTAACAGGCGAAAAACGAAATGCAACAATTATTGCAGAATCGGAAAGTATTGTTTATGAAATTAATAAACAAAGTATAGAAAAAATTATATTGGCTCGTCAAGAGATACTGCAAAATATTGCCGAAGTTGTTACCGAAAGGCAACGGGCAAATTTAATGAAGCTTGAAGAATTAAAAATGCATAAAGATAATTTATCGACATTTGTTTTAGGCAAAATAAAAGATTTTTTACATATTAAATAAAACAATTAATCATAAAAATGAAAGCTACTTAGTGGAAAGTTACTTAATAAAAAAAAAATATGAAGAGTTTATAGTAGATGGTAATTGGAATAAATCGGAATGGGAAAAAATAGAACCGATTAATTTAAATAATTATATGGGAAGTTTGCCGGAGCATTTTCCCGCAACTCTATTTAAATTATGTTATACCGATAAGGCTTTATATTTGATAAGCATGGTAAAAGATAAATATGTATTAGCCTTAGCAGAAAACAACTTTGAACCGGTTTTTAAAGATAGCTGCGTTGAATTTTTTTTTACTGCAAAAAATAAAACCAATTCCGGTTATTTTAATTTAGAAACAAACTGCGGAGGTACACTTTTATTTGGATATAGAGAAAACATCTTACAAAAATCAATTAAAGTGTCAAATAGAGATATTGCAAAAATCAGCTTGTCAACAACTCTGCCAAAAATAATTAAAACCGAAATTATTGAAGATACAACATGGGTTATTGAGTACAGACTGCCTTTCGAAATACTAAATGAATATTGTAAAGTAGATGTTCCGCAAAAAAATACAGTTTGGTTTGCTAATTTTTATAAATGTGCGGATAATTCATCCAAACCTCACTGGCTAACATGGAATAAAATAGAATTCCCCGAACCAAATTTCCACCTTCCAAAGTTCTTTGGCAAAATTGTATTTGAATAAAGCATTGTTAAAAGTCAACAATAAAGAACGACAAAAACACTTTGTAAAAACAAATATTTCGTATCAATTATAAATATTATATTTAATTTTTTTAGTATATTAAATTAATTAATTTTTACAGAAATTGAATGGTGTAATATGAATAAAGAAAATTTTGAAGAGGCGGATGAATATTTTTGTTCAGCTTGTGGTGCAAAAGTAGATTTTAATGATGAGGTTTGCAACTTTTGTGGTGCAATTTTAGAAGATGAAGAAAATGTTGAAGAGATTGATGAATATTATTGTTCGGATTGCGGTGCTAAAGTAGATTTTGAAGATAAAAACTGTAAAGTATGCGGTACATCATTAGAGGAAATCGAAAGCGAAGAAAATATTGTCAAATTGTGTGAAGTTCCCGACAATTATACAGCTGACCTTGCAATTCAGCATCTGTTAAGTTACGGAATTGAATCGTACAAAGGTTGTGGAACATATTTAGGAGCAAGTATTTCGGGATATGTAAGCTTAAATGTTTTGGAAAAAGATTTGAAAAAAGCTGCTGAAATATTAATAGCGATGAATATAATTGAATGAGATAAATTTTTTAAATGATAACAATATTAATTGTGAATATACTAATTGGATTAATAATTATTGGAATGTCTATTCCATTGGTATTAAAAAAAATACCGCCAAATCATTGGTACGGCTTACAAGTTCCTGCAACTTTAAATAATAAATCTGTTTGGTATAAAGTAAATAAATCTATTGGTAAAAAATCTTTGTATTTTGGAATTAGTATAATTGTTGTTTCGGGTTATGTGTTTAGTAAATCATTATTAAATACCTCAAATTATTCAATAGCTATGACTTTATATATTTATTTTGGTGCAGTATTTGTTTTTGTTTCTGTATATAAAAGTATAAAAAAAATAGAAAAAGAGAAGTATAACTATAAATAAAAGAATTAAAACCAAAACGGAGAAAAAAATGGCACTAATAGTATGGACAGATAAACTAAGTTTGAATATCAAAGAAATTGATAATCAACACAAAAAATGGATTGCGATAATAAACGATCTAAATGAAGCCATGAAAGGTGGTAAATCGAAAGATGTTTTGGGGGATGTTTTTGTTCGTTTAATCGAGTACACAAAATTTCACTTCAAATTTGAAGAAGATTTGTTTGAAAAATA
Organism: bacterium; assembly: GCA_043805435.1. Taxonomy (GTDB): domain Bacteria; phylum Bacteroidota; class Ignavibacteria; order Ignavibacteriales; family Melioribacteraceae; genus JAEXOD01. The sequence continues at coordinate 52,053 of JAZDHY010000090.1, read as the reverse complement.
CAGCTATACAGAAAAATTAACGCATAAAATGGTACATCAAAAACTTGTTAATGAAGTTAATGGTTATTACACTGATTTTAAAAGCGGAAAACTTACCGTCTCCATTAATTTGATGCAATTGTTAAGCAACTGGTTAATAGACCATATTCAAAAGAAAGACAAAGAATATGCCCCGTTTTTAATACAGAAAGGATATAAATAGGAGAAAACATGGCTTTAATTATTTGGAATCAAAAATATAGTGTTGGGATTAACAGTATAGATTTACAGCATCAAAAATTAATTGGAATAATTAACGAATTAAATGATGCTATGCGTACCGGAAAATCGAAAGAAGTTCTTAGCGGTATTCTAACAAGTCTTACAAATTACACAAAAGTTCACTTCAAATATGAAGAAGATATTTTTAACAAGTTGAATTATGCTGATAAAAATGCTCATAAAATGAAACATGACAAATTGACTCAGGAAGTGATAAATTTTTCTGCTGATTTTAATAAGGGAAGGCTTTCTGTATCAATTGACTTAATGAATTTTTTAAGCGATTGGCTTACTAAACATATTATGTTGGAAGATAAAGCTTATTCGACTTTTTTAATTCAAAACGGTGTTAAATAGTTTATGTATAGATGTTCCAAAACATAAAGTTTATGTTTGAATAATAAATTATCTGCTTACATCATAAGCAGACCGTGTGAAAATTAGGGAAAAATAAATATTCGATAAATCAAACGCTGCATGGTGCTGCCGTACTGGGGATTAGTGGTGGTGCGTATAATTACAAACAGAGGACTTCTCTGCAGTGCTTATGTGCAATATATATACGTTAACGCATTGTTTTGTAATATGTTACTATGTGTTTTTAATCCAGAGGGATGACGTGATTATAATACGCAATTTTATATTTATCCCCAATTTTCACACAGTCTGCAAAGGACGTGGTTATTTAAAATCTTTATAACTCATTATAAATAAACTAATTATGTTGTTATCTATCCCGGTTTAAATAACCCTAACCTATTGTTTAGTAAACCGGCATTCATGCTGGGGGCTAACGAAACAAATATAACGGGCTTCAGCCTTGAATTTTTTCTTTACTTATTGGCTTAGGTGATTAAAAATACCAATGCTATTACTTTCTAATTTAAAATTCTGGTTAAAATCGCATAACTTGTTGTAATAATGCACATTATCGTAATATTTATTTTGTAAAAGCATTTCAGAGAAGTGCAATGTTTGTAACTATATGCACCACCACCAATACAGGGTACGGCAAAGACATGACACATATTTTTGAATTACTGCTTTTCACATGTTTGAAGTAATTCTCCGTTTCCCGCTCAGGCTTTTCATCTCACCAGCTTATATTATTCCTAAATTTACACACCAACATGATTTCTGTTTAGTATTAACAACCAAAAGAACGCACCAACCCACTCTTTAACGGATCGGCAAAAAGCTTCTTCTATATTTTTAACACAAACCTAAACCAAAATTTTTGGGGATAACTTTTTCCACTTAAACTGAACTATTTTTATTTTATTTTGGTTAATAAGACATAATAACCAATTTAATTAATAAGAAAATAAAATAATTTAACGAGGAAAATATGTTATCAATAGGTCAAAAATTTCCGGAATTTAACAAAAAATCAGTAGTTTCCATGGAAGTAGGGCAAGAATTTGCTAATGTAAGCAGCAGCGATTATAAAACAGCCGGTAAATGGCTTGTAATGTTTTGGTATCCCAAAGATTTTACTTTTGTATGCCCAACCGAAATTGCAGAATTTAACAACCAATACGAGGAATTTACAAAAAGAAATACATTGTTAGTTGGTGCCTCCACCGATTCCGAATTTGTACATTTGGCATGGAGAAGAGATCATCCCGCTTTACGCGATTTACAATTTCCGCTATTGGCCGATACATCAAAATCGTTAGGGGAAGAACTTGGCATATTGGAAGCAGAAGAAAAAATAGCATATCGTGCTACTTTTATTGTAGATCCTGAAGGAATTATTCGTTTTGTAACAGTAAACGAACTTTCTGTTGGAAGAAACGTTAACGAAATTTTACGCGTTTTAGATGCCTTGCAAACTAAAGAACTAACACCCTGTAATTGGGTAAAAGGCCAAGATACATTACACGTTTAATAAAATTATTTAATATTGCGGTTTTTAAATGCCCCTTTTATTTAACATTAGGGGCATTTATAATTATATAATTTTATTTTCCAAAACAAATCTTGTAAGTTCAACATTATTACGCAAATTAAATTTTTCAAGCACTCTGGATCTGTATGTAGTAATTGTTTTTTCGCTTAAACATAATAAATCTGCAATTTCTTTAAGCTCCTTTCCTTCAACAATCATTTTCATTACTTCAAACTCTCTATTGGAAAGTAACTGATGAAGCGGTTTATTTGAGTTTTTATCAATTGCAAAAGCTAATGTTTCGGCTAAGGTACCGCTTATATATTTTCCGCCCGAAGTTACCTTGTTAATTGCGTTTATTAAGTTTTCAGCCGCACACTCTTTAGAAAGATAACCCGACACACCGGCTTTAAATAATCTTATTGCGTACTGTTCTTCGGGGTGCATACTTAAAATTAAAATAGGCAGTTTAGGATTTGTTGTTTTAATATTTGTAATAATTTCAAAAACACTCATATTGGGCATTGAAATATCAAGAACAACCAAATCAATTTCATTTTCTTTTACTTGTTCAAGCACTTCAAAACCGGTTCCCGCTTCGCAAACAACTTTAATATTTGTATGTTTTGCAATTATTTGCTTTAATCCTTCACGAAAGAGAGTGTGGTCATCGGCTAATAATATTTTTATCATAATTAAATTTTATTAATTTGGAAATCGAACTAAAATTTTAGTCCCTTTATTTTTAATACCCTCAATATTTATTTTACCACCCCAATAGTTCACTCTTTCTTTCATGCCAATCAGTCCAAACGATTTTGAGTTATTTATTTGTTCTTCGGTAATACCAACACCATTATCGGCAATTATCAACTCAATACATCTTTTTTGTTTAGTTAAATTAATTTCTATTTGACTTGCTTGTGCATGTCGGGCAGCATTTGTTAAAGTTTCTTGAAATACACGAAAAATGGAAATTGCCTTTTCGGGGGCAATATCAAAATCGTTTTGGAAAATACTTAAATTACATGCAATTTTTGTACTTTTTTCAAATTCTCTTGTATGCCATTCAATAGCCGCAATAAGACCTAAATCATCTAATAATTGTGGTCTTAGTTGTGTAATTAGTCTTTTTACCGATTGAATAGTCTCGTCAATTAAAGCAAAGATATCTGCAAGTCCTTTATTTGTTTGCGCATCCTCAAAAGGGAATTCCTGTTTAAGGAGCGATAATTTTAATTTTACGGCATTTAACGATTGCCCTAACTCGTCATGAATTTCGCGGGCTATTCCTTTTCTTTCTTCTTCTCGTATGGTTTGTAAATGCATAGAAAGGTTGCGCAACTTATCTTCCGATAGTTTTAATTCGTTTTCAACAACACTTTTATTTATTATTTCTTCTTTTAAAAGAGTAGTATTTTTTAATAGTTTTTCAGCCATGTTATTTAATGTATCAACAAGAGTTCCAAATTCTCCTTTTATTATTGAAGGATTTCTAAAAGCCAAATCACCTTTGCTAAATTTATCTGCCATATTTATAACATTGCTAAGGGGACGTAAAATTGTTCTTGTAATAATCACCCCAATTAGTGCTGCCATAATAATAATAAGCAGGCTTATCATTATTAATTTTTCGCGCAATATATATATCGAACCAAAAGCCTCGCGGGTATCAATTTCGGCAAGAATTACCCAATTTAATCCACCTACATTAATTGGAGTATACGAACTTAAGACTTCTATTTTTCTATAATCATTAATTATTTTTGTATCTGTATTGCCTAAAAGTGCATCTTTTACAGCTTTTGTTTTTGCGGTTTGTAAAAGTATTGAGGAAGAGTTTTTAATAATTAAGTTGATAATTGACGTATCGGTTTTTATTTTTTTCAACAAGTTATAATATTTGGTGGGTTCTTGTACAAAAAACCTTGAGTCGTTACGTATTTTATAATCCGCACCCACTATATAAACTTCTCCGGTTTTACCAAAACCGACTTCTTTCCAATTGTTATTACTTGTCATTATTCCATTAATTTTTTTATTTAATATCCTTAACACTATCTGCCCTGCAATTTTACCATCTACTAAAACAGGCGCGGAAGCTAAAAAACTAATTCCATAGTTTTTATCATTCGAAAGGATTAAGTCCGATATAACTACCGCTTTATTATCTCCCAAAAGAAAAGATTTAATATAATTACCGTAATATTTAATTAACAGGTTATTGTGTAAGAAATGATTATTTTGAACAGATTTGGAATAAATAATCTTGTTTGTTTTAGAATTGACAAACATCACTTCTTCAATATTATATCGCTCGGCAAATCTTATAATAAAATTGTTAAGCTTTTGATCTGTATAATTGATTATTGATAATTGAGGGGAAATATTTTTAAACGCTTCAACAACAAATTTATCCTCACTTAATGTTTTTATTTGTTTGTTTATTTCTTCAAAATAGCTCTCAATCTGTTTTTTTTTGTTTTCCCTAACAGATGTTAATCTCTCAAAGCTTATGGCTTCTAATGTATCTTTTGCATTAGTATAAGTTACCCATCCCGTAACACATACGGATACAACACCAACAAATATTAATGCAATTTGAATTTTGCTTTTTAAACTTAAATTTTTGATAATATAATTCTACTTTATTTTGTTATTTATTTATAAATAGAACAATTGTTTATTTTATCCCCATCCCTAAAGGAATGGGCTGATACACTCTTTCTGTCTTCTTTCGATAAACAGTTTTGCTGTAATATATATTCTCGTATTATTTGGCTGATATTTCATTACATCAAGTGTTCAGAATTCATCACTATTTTTAGTGTTCATAAGCCCATTCGTTTACGGACTGTGTTAAAATTAAAAACCGAACTCACCCCTTAATCCCCTCTCTTAAAAAAAGAGGGGAAACATTAACTGGCAAGTTATTGCTCTATATGTTTTTACAATCACTCCCCTTCTATTTTTAAGAGAAGGGGTTGGGGGATGAGTTCACTTTTATTGCAACTATTCCCCAATTTTAACACAGTCTGTTTACGGGTGGGTTCCAGTTTCAACAGCATTGTCCTTGTAAACAGGTAAATAAAAATAAAATGACGTTCCTTTACCAATATCACTTTCAACTTTTATTGTTCCGTTATTTTTTTCAATTAATTCTTTGCAAAGCAATAACCCTAATCCAGTACCCGACTCACCGGCAGTTCCAACATTTGATACTTTTTCATCAATTTTAAATAGTCTTTTTATATCTTTTTCCGAAATCCCCATTCCAGTATCTTTAACAGAAACTTCAACTATATCAGATTCGATTACTTTTGCACTTACTGTAATTTTTCCGCCATCATTTGTAAACTTTGCAGCGTTGGAAATTAAATTGCGCAATACTGTATTAATAATATTTTTATCTGCAAAAACCTCAAGTTCATCTTTAATATCATTTTCAAGAATAATCTTTTTTTGTTCAGCTTTGGCACGTATAATTTCTAAATTATACATAACCAATTTGCCTATTTGCAATCTTTCAAAAAATGTTTCAGAAAGGCCCCGCTTAATTAACGACCACTCAAGCAAGTTTTCCAACAATTTGTACAATATATTGGCCGAGTCTTTTAGACTTATTACTACATTTTTTAATTCCTCTGGTGTAAAATCTTCTATTTCATGAGCCATCATTTCTGTTAAACTTAAAAAACCGGTAAAGGGGCTTTTCAAGTCATGTGCAATAATTGAAAAGAATTTATCTTTTTCGTTATTTACTTTTATTAATTCGTCGTTTTGTTTTTCAATAAATTTTTTAGCATTTAATAAATCCAAATGAGTTTTAATTCTTGCCAGTACTTCTTTTCTCTTAAATGGTTTTGTAATATAATCAACACCCCCAATTTCAAACGCCTTTACAATATCCTCTTCTTCGGTTTTTGCAGTTAAAAATATTATGGGTATGTTTTTTGTTGCAGTAATATTTTTTAATTTTTCACAAACTTCAAAACCCGACATTTCATTCATCATAATGTCTAACAATATCAAATCCGGTTTTTTTTCTAAGGCTATTTTAATAGCCTTCTGTCCACTATCGGCAATAAGCAGCTTATAAAACGGATTAAGTACAGTAGCGGCAAGTTGTAAATTTTTTGGTTGATCATCAACAATAAGTATTTTATTTTTTTCTTTCATAAAGATGTCCTAATAAATCAGTTTAGCCTTTGTTTAATATTATTTAAATAAAGCTGAAATTGCCCCAGCAATTTTTGAACTAACTCAATATCAAAACTTGAATATCCTTCCGCAAGTTTATTAATGTAATCATCAAAAATTTCAAATTCACTCATTTTTGCAAATTCATCCAAATCCGAAATTAATGTTCCTAAATCGTCAAGCGAAAGATATTCATTTAATTCCGCAAAACTACGTATAAATTTTTGTTCAAACAAAATAAGTTTTTGTTTTATAATGTTTTTTTCTTCTTCGCTAATGGTAGAAAAACTTTTAGAATTTATTTTAACCAACGGCTCTATTTCGGCAATGGTGTCTAGTATAGTGTGGGGAATATATTTTGCAAGTTCTGCAACCAACTGGTTATTTTGAATTGGTTTCATTAAAAAACCGTCAAAATTTTCTTTTATTTCGTTAATATTGTTGTTGGTTGTTGATGCAGTAAATGCAATGACAGGGATTTTTTTTGTAAGCGGATTAGTTTTTAATATTTTTACTGCCTCATAGCCGTTCATATTAGGCATACGTAAATCCATCAGTATTAAATTTGGCTTTTCTTTTTCAGCTATTTTTATTCCGTCTTCAGCGGTTAAAGCTTCAAGAACAGTTATATTATAAACTTCCAAATAACCTTTAACAACTTCAATATTTTTAACAATATCATCAACAACTAAAATTTTGCCATACTTAAAATCAATTTTAATATTTGCCCATTCGTATTCATTCTTTTTAATATTTTCTTGTTCTGCCAAGTTAATATTATTAAATACTACAATAAACGAACTTCCTTTATTAAATTCGCTTTCAACGTAAATATTACCCCCCATCATTTCAACTAACCTTTTTGTTATGGTTAAACCTAATCCTGTACCTCCGTAATGTTTTGTACTTAAATTGCGTGCTTGTCTAAAAGATTCGAATATTACTGCAAGTTCACCATCAACAATACCAATACCGGTATCTTCAACAATAACATACAAACTATTGCTATTATCGGAATTGGTTTTGACGTAAGTTTTTATTTTAATATATCCATGTTTTGTAAATTTGGCTGCATTACTAACTAAGTTAATTAAAATCTGCCTAATTCTTATTTCATCTAACACAATACCTTTTGGAAACACTTCCGGAATATCCAGAAACATATTAATACCCTTTTCGGTAATTTTTTGCTGAAACATAAAATAAATTTCATTCAGTACCGATTTAAAATCAATCGGTTCATAATTTAATGTAAAATTCCCCGATTCAATCTTTGATAAATCCAAAATATCATTTATTAATCCCAACAATGTTTTGCCGCTTGTTAAAATATTATTTAAATACCTTTTTGTTTTGACATCTTCGGTTGTATTAAGTAAAATTTCGGCAAATCCTAAAATTGCATTCATGGGGGTTCTAATTTCATGACTCATATTGGCTAAAAATTCGCTTTTTGTTTTATTTGCATCTTCAGCCAATTCTTTTGCAATTTTTAATTGGTTGTTTTTCCATTCAATTTCTTCAAGAGCTTTTTCAAGTTTTTTTTGATTTTCCAATAACGAAAATTCGGTAAGTTTTAAGTCGGTAATATCAACCGAAACCCCTAATATTGCCGGGCGGCTATTTTCCGAAAACTTAAACGGAATTTTTGTTGTTTGTAAATATCTTTTACTACCATCAGCTCTAATATATGTTTCTTCGGGAATATGTTTTTCGGTGTTTGATACTATGATATCAACATCTTCATCCCTGCTTTTTGAAATTTGTTCATTATTATTTAAAAAATCTTTATCTTTTTTACTCAATAATTCTTCAGGAGTAGTATTCAAAGCTTCGGCAATTGCTTTATTTACCATTAAGTAATTACCGGCAATATCTTTTGCAAATATAAAATGAGGCACTAAATTAATAACTTCTCTTAATCTTCTTTCACTTTCTATTAAATCCTGTTCAATCTTCTTTTTTTCTGTTACGTCCAATGAAGAACCAACAATAAATTTAATTTCATTATCTTCGTAAATAGGTGTAAGGGTTGTAATCCATTTTCTTTTTCCTGCAGGCAAATTTAAACTTTCTTCGTAAGTTATGCTCGACTGGGCCTTCAGACAGCTATTATAATTTTGTTCTACTTCTAAAGCCAATTCTTCCCCAAAAATTTCAATGGGGCATCTGCCTTGAATCTGTTCAAGGGATAAACCGGTTAATACTTGATGCGAAAGATTATTCCTTATAAATCTAAACTTTTCGCCATCAATCACTTCTAATAAAAATAATGCGTCTTGTGTACCATTAAAAACTCTTTCATATTCAAAAGATAATTTTTTAATTTCTTCTTCGGTTTTTTTTCTGTCAGTAATATCTCTAATAACAAATAAAAACGAGTTGTTATTGTCATCCACGCCTCTTATTAAATTTGCATTGGAACTATACCACTCCTTATTTCCGTCTAACGTTAAACAATAATCAAACTGAATATTTTCTTTCCCGTTTTTAAGTTCTTTTAACGCTTCTTCTACAAATCTGCATAATTCGTTTGGTAAAATTTCAGTATATTTTTTACCTATAAACTCGCTATATTCCAATTTATTATTAATTTTTTGAGGCCTATGGAATTCAACAAAAAAGTCTTTGTCATCAATAACAAAAATTAAATCCTGCATCGAATCAAAAAGTTTGACTAACTTTTCTTCACTTCTGGCAAGTTGTTCAATTAGTTCGTTATTTTGAATTAAATTTGTTTCTGCAAGTCCTTTTGATATCTGAAGGCGTAATAATAAATTGTTTTTTTCTTCTTCATATTCCCGTCTTTCCGTAATATCTTCTTTTACTGCAATAAAATGTGTAATTTCACCAAACTGATTATATACAGGGTTAATAGTCTGCCCTTCCAGATACAAGGTGCCGTCTTTTCGTTTATTTATTAATTCTCCCCGCCATACATCACCTTGCTTAATTGTATTCCATAAATCTTCAAACACGCTGCTTTTTGTTCTACCCGAATTTAAGAACTCACGACAATTTTTTCCTAAAATCTCATCTTGCGTATATCCTGTTTGTTCTGTAAAAGCATTATTGCTCCATTCAATATTACCCAATTTATCAGTAAGTATTATTCCGTTTGATGTGGATTCGAGCGCAATTTTATATAAATTAAATCTCCTCTCTTCAATTTCGTAATTTACAACATCCTCAATAATTTCTAAAACAACTTCTTCATTATTTAATAAAAAGTTATTTCTTTTTATTTTAACATTAAATAATTCGCCATTATTATTCTTATGACTTTCAATTATTGTTTCATCGTTAATTGTTTTTCCAATGTAAGAGTTAACAAAAAACATGTTTTTGTCAAGCAAAAAAATTGTTTCCTCTTTTATTTTATATTTCATTAAAGCTGCTTTATTAATCAATATAAATTTATTGCTATTGCTCTTATAAATCCATACTGGTAAAGGAACTTGCTCAAAAATCTCCTTGTAGTTATTATCCATTATGTGAAAACTGCTATTAATGTCATTTATATTGTTCATGTTTATAGCAAACTAATTATTAATAAATATTTGATCAAATTTTTTTGAAGAAAAACCTACTTCTACTTTTGTTCCCTCGCCCTTTTCACTTATTACTTCAATTGTAGCATTATTTATATCACAGTACCTTTTTACCAAAGCAAGTCCTAGTCCTGTGCCTTCAAATGAGCGTATATATCCTTCTTCTTCTTGCGAAAAGGGATCGAATAATTTTGGAATAAATTCTTTTTTTATTCCTATACCTGTATCTTTAACCACAATTGACACATCATTTTCAGAGTTTTTATTTAATTCAATATCAACTTGGCCGGTTTTTGTATATTTAATTGCATTATCCAATAAATTTACAATAATTTGTGCAACACTATACTGGTCGCCATAAATTTCCGCTTCGGTATATTTTGAAGTTAAATTTAGTTTTAGATTTTTCTGTTTGGCAATTACATCCATTTCTTTTACAATTGCATGTATTATTTCCATTGGATTAAAACTGGAAAATTTTGCGTCATAAACTCCGGTTTGCACTTCCGACATATTTAATAACAGATCAATTGTTCTAATAAGTCTTCTCCCTGCCGATTCAATACTCTGATAGAGGTCAAATACATCATCATCAACTTTCCCTTTTACTTCTTCCTTAATAAGCGAATTAAGAGATAATATAGCATTAATTGGGGTTCGAATTTCGTGCGACATTTGAGCTAAAAATTGCGTTTTCATTTTATCGGCCTGCTCGGCTTGTTCTTTAGCTTTAATAAGCTCTTTGTCAGCTTTTTTTTGTTCGGTTATTTCTCTAATAAGTGATAAAACTTTGTCTTCTCCACATTTAACCGAACGACTTTCAAAAAATCTTTCTTTATTATCAATTACCATCGAATATTCAAACTTATGCATTATGTTTTCTTTCATTACTAAATCAATTTTTTCTAAAACCATCAAGGCTAATTTTTGCGGTAAAACCTTACTGATTTTTTGATTTACAAATTCTTCTACCGGTTTAAAAAGCATTTTTTTATCACTGCACCAGCACTCCAAAAAATAACCCGTGTGAGAATATAAAAACATAAGATCGGGAATAGCGTTTAACAAAGCTTTGTTTTTTTCTTTATTCGCTTTTAATTGTTCTTCGGCCTGCTTCATTTTAGTAATATCGCGATTGTTAACCCGCCTTCCAATGTAAACCCCGGCCGCATTATAAACAGCATTGCAGCCATGCTGTATCCATTTTACACTATTATCTTTGGTAATTATTCTAAACTCTACAATACTTTCGTTTGGGTTGCCTGTAATTGTATGGTATTTTTTTAGGTGCTCGGAATAAATTAAACTGTCTTCAGGATAAATTAATAACTTTGAAAAATTTGGAGCATTAATTAATTCATTTTTGTCATAACCGGTAATTCTTTTACAAGCATTTGAAACATACAGCATTTTCCCGCTTGGATTTGCCCAATATTCCATATCGTATGTAAAATCGGCAAATGTTCTAAATTTTTCTTCGCTTTTGTTTAATTCAATTTCTATATTTTTTCGTTTGATTGCTTGACTAATATATTCTGTTGCGGTAATTAAATATTCTTTTTCATCTACAGGCCATTCCTTTTCTTCAACGCAATTATCAAAACCTAAAAAACCATAAAAAACATCATCAAGTAGTATGGGAATAACAAGAAGTGATTTAATCTTTTGGCGAATAAATTCGTTTTTTATTGCTTCTTCGGGAATTTGTGAAACACTAATTTCAATTATTTCCCCATTGCTTAAAATATCAAACCATCTTTGTGTGTTTTCGTTTAGTAAAAAAAACGGTGCGTTTTTAATTTCGGAACTAACATTAGTATCACACCACTCGGCAGAGGCTATTGCAGCCAATTTTCCGTTTTTTAAAGTTTCAACCAATAAAAGGGTTATTCTGCATATTCCCGTAGCTTTACCAAGCTCTTCAACAATAGTCTGCCATGGAAAAATTTCATATTCTGTCATTAATAGACCGGCAATATTATTTAATGTTGAAAGATATGACTCTTTTTTAAGTAATTTTTTTTTGGCAATTTTATGAATTTCTTTAATTTTTTTTACACTTAAATAATGTGCAATGTTAATGGTTAAAGGTTCCAATAATGTTGTAAAGTCTAAGGAATAGTTGATATTTTTGTCCGCTATTCCGCATAAACCGATTATTTCCTCTCCAAAGGTTATTGGAATTATTAACCAGTTATAACCGCATGGCTTATCGGTTTTATTAATTTTGCAATTGTTAATTAAAACCGATCGAGAAATTTCTGTACCCCAAAACTCACCATTTTTTTCATAAAACTGCAAACTGTTTTCTTTTAAGTACTCTTCTCTGTTATCAGCAATAAAATCAATAAAATTATTATCATTGTTTATATATTCTCCAATAAAACCTAAGCTGCTGTTTGTTGTTTTAAGTATTAATTGGAATATCTCTATTATAGATTGTCTAAAATCGTTTTTTTGAATAAAGTTTTTTTGAATTTTTAATAACTCATTTAAAATTTGAAGTTCTTCAGTCATTTCTATACCTTTAACGCATTTGTCAACAAAATTTTCATTTTAACAGTCCCTAAATCACATCATCTAACATCATTAATCTAAAAATACCTCCTCCTCCCTCTTTGCTGTCCTTCATAACTGTAAAAACTATAAATAATATTTACAGTTTTGGAAATTTTAAATGGGTACATTTAAACTTGTTTTACAAAACAGCGTAAAACAATAATTTTCCTAGCCTTTTTTAATTCTTTTACAAAAATCAGAAAATTAAAATAATTATCAAAAAACTTATACAAATATTAAATCTAAAAGTACAAATTAAATAAATATTTTCTATTTTAATTAATTTTTAGCATTATTTAGCAATAAATAGCCGGTTAATTAATTATATGCCCGCTATTTTCTATAAAATGATTAAGTTTTTCTAAATATTTCAGTTGATCGGAGATATTTGGCATTAATGGCGGTAAATTAAACAGACCGCTTATATTACTAATAAAAAAAAACTCCTCCAACGCAACAAACATTGCTTTATTTGGAAAAGCGAAATCCCGTAAATAATGTACTAATTTTAAGGTCCTAAAACTATCAAACCAAAAATATTTTTGTTTGTTTATTTGGTCGGCAGATTTGTTATTTGACAATATTTTGTCCCAAGCCTCAGAAAAAGAATTATTAATTAAAAACTTATTTAATTGAGCATTAATTTGATTGGCTTTTTCTAAATAAAAGTTGCTTGTTTGTATTTGGTTAGTCAAAAAAACGTTATTCCACTCTTTAAGCACATTAAAAATTTGCGGATCATATAACAAGTATTCATTTTGCTCATGTGTAAGATACCTTGTAATTCTTTGACCTGTTCCAAAAGGTACCCGCCACGATGTTCTTCCTTGAGGATATACATATGTGCCTTTTAAAATTTTTATTTTAACAAGTTTTGCAAGTTTTTCCATAAAATAAAAATCTTCGGCGGCTTTTCTTTTATTCATCCCTTGAATTTTAATATACAGTTCGGGGTTACAGACCATTGTAGATCCAATGGAAAAAAATCCAAAAGGAGAATTGGCGTAAATTAATCCTGCAACATAATATGATAAAAATATTTCATAGCATACTATTGCATATTTTTCTTCTTCAATATCGCTAAACATATGCCTAAAGGGAATTGTACCCGCACCGACACTTTTATTTTTATAATTATGAAGAGTTTCTAAATAATTTGTCTCCACCAAACAATCAGCATCCAAACAGACCATTAAATTATTTTGCTTTGCAAAATCAAAATAATCTAAAGAAATATCCATTCCTATTTTACGTGCAAAACCTACGCCGCCGTCTTTTTCAGGCAGTTCTTTCCCGCTGCTTGAGGCATCAATTACCGCAATATTTAATTGTTCGTTTTGTGATTTATCTAGTTTATTTAAATAATTAATAGTTGCATAATTTTCACTTTTTATTTTTTCATTTGAGCTTTGTAAATTATTTATAACAAAAATTATTAATGTATCGTTAAAATATTTTCTATTATTTTTATTTAACGATTCAATTAAATTTGTTATGTTTTTAAGCTCGCAAATAGCCGGAATAACTATAATACAAGAAAATTTTTCTTTTGGCGGATTGGAGATAAACCAATCGGGTGCTTTGTATTTAAGTAAATATTTGTTTATTTCAATATTGAGGGAATTTTTCATACTTATACTGCAAAACCTTAATAGCAATTTTTTATTATTTCATGTGCCTTGTCAAAATCTGCCCCTTCAATCCAATTAATTTTTACACCCTCTCTTTCCATTTTCCTAAACCATTTAACTTGTTTACGGGCAAACTGATAAATTGCACTATTAAGTTTTTGGTACATATCGTTATAGTTCAACTGATTGAACAAATACAAACCTATATATTTATATTCAAGTCCAAAAAACAGGAGTTTGTTTAACGTTATTCCTTTTTCTATTAATTGTTTTACTTCGTCAATCATGCCGTTTGCAAAACGTAATTGTAGTCTTTCAGTAATTCTTTGTTTTATTATTTCAAGAGGTAATTGTATTCCTATTATTAAAGGATTTATTTGAGGATTAGGATTATAAGTGCCTGTTTTTTTTGCATTAGCTATTAAAATGGCTTTTATCAATCTTTCTTTATTTATTAAATCGGTTGTGTTGTGTAAACCTGTATCCAACAGAAGCAATTTTTTTTTTTAATTCCTCTTCCGACAAACCGTTAAGGGTTTTATATTCGTCACTTTCAAAATTTACCGGTATTAAATTATAGCCCTTAATTATTGAATATAAATACAAGGATGTTCCCCCTATTAAAAAGGGGGTTTTATTGTTTAGCGTTATTTTGTTAAATAAATTATAAAAGAGAGTGTTAAATTTATATAAATCAAATTCATCAAATGGTTCAACCACGTCAATAAGGTGATAAGAAATTTTAACATCCCCAACACAATAATCAGCCAAGTCTTTTCCTGTACCAATATCCATCATTTTATATACTTGACGCGAATCGGCAGATATTATTTCTCCATTAAAAGAATAAGCTAATTTTGATCCAAGTTTCGTTTTCCCTGTAGCTGTTGGCCCCAAAAGAACAATTAAATTATGTTTCATCCTTAATTAAAAATCTTGAGTTATTGGCAGTCTTATTACAAATGTTGAACCTTGTCCCAATGAACTTGAAGCAAAAATTGACCCGCCATGTTCTTGAATAATTTTTTTTGTAATAGATAATCCAAGACCGGTCCCTTCTTTTTTGCCGTGCGACATAAACGGATCAAATATTTTATCTTTAATACTGTCCGGTATTCCAAGCCCGCTATCGGATATAGAGATTTTTACAAAGTTATTTTCTTTTTCTGTAGTAACCGTAATTGTACCGCCGTCAGGCATAGCTTCGGTAGCATTTTTAATAATGTGCTGATATCCCTGATAAAATTCTTTTAAGTCTACTCTTACAATAGCATCTACGTCAAATCTATTTACTATTGCACAATTCTTTTTGCGCACCAAAGCATCAACACGCGAAGTATAATCATTTAAAACAGAAATAATGTTTGTGTTAATTTGTCGTAATACTTTGTTTTTTTCGGAATAATTTGAAGTTGTTAAAACTAAGTCGGCAACTTGATTTAGTTGTTCAAGTATCATGTCAAGTATGCGGGTAATATCTTGAGGAAGATTTTTGTTCTTTAAGTGTTCGGTGTATTTTTTACTGATTAACACAGGATTTTTAATATCTTGAATTAAAAAATTAGCCATTTTCCCAAGAGAGGAAATTCTTTCAAATTGTAAAAGTTTTTCAACTAATTCGGCATTTTCTAAAGCGATGGAAGCATGAATTGAAATAGCATTTAAAAATTCTTCATCTAATTTATTAAACTTACCATTACGGCTGTTTAACAGCTGATGAACACCTATTATTTCCCCCTCAACATTTTTAATAGGAAAACAAATCATACTTTTGGTCTGGTATCCGCTGGTTTTGTCAAACGAAGATTTAAAACGGCTGTCTGTTTGGGCATCTGAAATATTTACAATTTCACCTGTTTTAGCTACCCAGCCTGCAACCCCATCGCCAATTTTAAGACGAATTTCCTTTAGTTCGTTGCCCATGGCAACCTTAGACCATATCTCGTTTTTATCCTTATCAACAAGGTATAAAGTACCTCTATCGCAATTTGTTAGATTTGTTGCAACCGAAACAATGTTTTGTAATACGTCATCCAATTTAATTTTTGAGCTTACCAACTGAGCAGCTTTAAGTATCATTTTTAATTGTTCAATATTCATAACAGCTCTATCGCCATCAGTATTTTGTACTTGAGGTATGTTTGTTTCAACTGTTGTAATTGGTAATTCTTCTTTTATTTTTTCGGGTATTAATTCTTCAAAATTATTTTCATTCCGCTGTTCGATTTTTTCTGCCGATTCAAAAGTTTTAGGCTCTTCGTTTGAAGCAGAAAATTCAAAATTAATATTTTTATCTTCATAATTGGGTAAAACTTCTTCATTTTTGTATAAATCTTCAAATTCCGATTTTAGAAATTGTTCTTTGTTAAACCCTTCCATTTGTTCTAATTCTTCAATATCGCCTTCAGGTTTAATAATATCATCATCTTCAAAACGTATTGCTCCCAAATTTGTATTAAATAAGTCGCTATCATTTAAATCGGCCGGCGTGTTTGCATTATCAATTATCTCGGTTTTGTCAAACTCGTCAAAACTTTTTGGAAAATTATTTAATTGTGTATTATTAAAATCACTTAAAAAATTATTCCCCAGCTGCCCTTCTGTATTTTCTAAAGAATAGCTATCATTTATTTTAAACTCGTTTGTGGTAAATCCCTCAAGGCTAAATTTATCCTCTTTTACATTCAACTCATCATTTTGTAAGTTTTCCAATACGTTATCTGAATTAATTGAATCAAATTGCTTATAAAAATTGCTGTTAATACTAAAATCGGATTTGTTTTCTTCAGAAACCGGATTTGTTTGTATTTCATCCGGTTTATCATCATTTACAAAACCGGAAGTATTAAATTGGTTAATTAAAAAATCTTCCGAAAAATTCATTTCAATATTTTCCGGTTCTTCATCGTCAACAAACTCAGGAAAAACCTCTGTTAAATTTGGTTCTTCCCGTTCAACAAGTTCTATATTACCACTTTCCGATTCGTTTTGTTTATTAAAATCATCCAACTTAAAATTATCCATATCTGCAGTTAAGTTTTCATCGAATAATTTTTTTTCATCATCCAAATTTGGAGTAATTTCCAAGTCATCATTCATTGCTAAATTAAACGAATTAAAATTTGGCAAATCTTGAATTACATCATCAAGAATTATATCATCTTCAATTATATTATCGTTTAAAATTTTATTAAAGGAATCGTCAGATTTTTCCAAATCTTTATTTTCAGAAAAAGAACATAAGGTTTTTAAATTCTGTAAAATTATAGCATCCTGCCAAAGGAGATTATTCATTTCGGCTTTAGAAACAGCTATCAAATAACAATCTTTTGCTCCAAAAGCACTTGTTTTTCTAAAAGTAGATTCATAAAAATCCAAATGCCCAAAAAAATCATTTTCCGTTAATGTTAATGATTGGGAATTTTCTAATTCGTCTTTGGCAATAACTTTAACCTGGCCGCTAACAATTAAATAAATGTACTCGGAAGGGTCGCCTTCACGGTAAAGGATTTCACCTTCTTTTAAAGTAACAAGTTTTCCTTTAATCTGATTAAAATTTAATTTAGAAGTATCCGAATTTTTAAGTAACTTGTTATTTTTGAATGTAAGTGTTATTTTATTTTCCATTTTAAGGCTTATTTAATGAATAATGATACAATTGAACAAGGAATACAACATTTAATTAATAATGATAAACAGTTATCAACAATAATAAAAAAGTTTGGTAAATGCAATATACAACCGCATAGAAATTATTTAAATGCTTTATTACATTCTATTATTGGGCAGCAATTATCTGTAAAAGCGGCGGATTGCATAAATAAAAGATTTACCGAACATTTTGGCTTAAAACCCAAACCGCAAGAAATTTTAGAAGCGGAAGACTTGACAATCAGACAACTAGGTCTTTCTAGAGCTAAAACCATTTACGTTAAAGATTTATGTAGTAAACTTACCAGCAAACAACTTGTGCTTAAAAATTTTGACCAAAAAACCGACGAAGAAATAATTGAACTACTTACTAAAGTAAAAGGAATTGGTATATGGACGGCACATATGTTTTTAATATTTACACTTGGCAGGTTGAATGTTTTGCCTATTAACGACTTGGGAATAAGAAAAGGAGTACAAAAAACATATTGTTTAGAAAATTTACCCACAGAAAATGAGGTAAAAAAAATTTCTTTTGAAAATAATTGGAACCCTTTTAATACAATTGCTTGTATATATATATGGAAAAACTTAGATAATTAATTTGCAACCTTTTAAGAATAATTTCATCTGATATAATGGAAGAAGAAACATTAATTAAAAACGCACAAAGCGGAGATCAAAAAGCTCTTGCCGAGTTAGTAAAAAAATACGAACAGACTGTTTACAATTTTGCGTTTAAAATTTGCCGAAATAAAGATAAAGCCGAAAACACAATGCAGGAAACTTTTTTAAGCATGGTAAAATCACTTAATCAGTTTAGCGGCAAATCAAAACTTTCAACATGGTTATATACTATAATTTCAAATCATTGTTTAATGCAGGCCAGAAGCAGCTCAAAATTTAATTTCCCTCTTTATGATGACAATAATGAAATTATTAACGAAGGGGAAATAGCCGAATGGAATGTTGTGCCCGATAAAATAATGGAAAACAACGAACTAAAAAAACATTTGGATAATGCAATTAAAAATCTGTCTCCTGAATATAGAATTGTGTTTTTATTACGCGATGTTGAAGAGCTTTCGACTGAAGAAACAAGTAAAATAACTAATTTAAGCATTGCTGCCGTAAAATCGCGCCTGCATCGTGCACGCGCTTTTTTAAGAAACGAATTAAACGAGTATTTGAAGCATGGAACAAACTAAAATTACATGTAATGATGCAATTAATCATTTATGCCAAAACCTAGGGGAAGAATTAAATTCGCCCAAATGTATTGCAATAAAAGAACATGTGCATAATTGTAAAACCTGCAAAAGCTATCTTAATTCTATTAACACCACAATAGAGTTTTACAAAAACTATAACGAAGAGATTACAGAAGAAATGCACAATAAATTAATGGAGTATTTAAATATTAACGAATGTAAAGAATAAAGAGGCTGCTATGGAAGATGTATTTTTATATAAAACAAATGTAAATTGGAAAATGGGACGAATTGGCGAATTAAACGAAGGTCAAATGACCCCTATTACGGTTGCCACTCCTCCCGAATTTCCTAAAGGAGTACCCAACACATGGTCACCCGAGCATTTATTTGTTGCTTCAGTAAATGTATGCTTAATGACAACATTTTTAGCTATTGCCGAAAATTCTAAATTAGAATTTAGCAGTTATACGGCCGATGCCGTTGGTAAACTTGAAAAAGTTGATGGTATGTTTTTAATTTCCGAAATTACCCTTAAACCGATCATAACTATCATCAACCAAAAAGATATTGAAAAAGCTTATAAAATTATTGATAAGTCCGAAAACTATTGTTTAATTTCTAATTCTATTAAAAGTAAAATTATACTTGAACCGGAAGTTATTTGGGTAGAGAAAGCCTCAAAAGAATAAAAAAATGCTTCTTTCATTCCCAATGTGCATTATTTTTAAAAAAATAATTAATTTCTGAAAAATTTTACTTTACTTTTATATATGGATTTAGTTATATTATTCATTGTACATAACAACTAACTTACAGGTGAGTATATGGCATTTACACAAATTACCTCAAAAGAAATAGGCGACATCGTTCGCAAGTATAGCAAAGGACAGAGCATTAAGTCTATTGCTGAAGAAACCGGTCACGACCGTAAAACAGTAAGGAAATATATCCGCGCTGTTGAAGCAAAAGTTGACCTAAAGAACAAAGATGAAGTAAAAAAGGCAATTAAAGAAGTTTTGCCTAAAAAACCCGGAAGACCTAAAAAAGTTGTATAAATTTAGGATCGGGGGACAGTTTTTTACAAAAGGGGATAAAACCCCTTTTGTGTTTTAAATAGCCCGCACAATTTCCATTAATAAATAATCCATAATTAATAATTATCAAATTTAATTTATGTTACTGATATTTGTTTTTAACAATGGTTTTTATAAAAGGGCCGGATAATTGCTATTTTTTTTGTTTAACAAGGGCAATATATTTAATTATGGTAAAATTGTGCAGTCCGTTTAATTAATAAATGAAGCATCTGTTATTGAAGCGTTTACCGACCAATAATTGGATAATTGAACCACCGCTTAATTCAAAATTAAACAAGTTAAAAAAATCAAACCCCAAGTCTTTTTTATTGGTATAAAACAAAAAAACAGGTAATTATATTTAATATTTTGCTATATATCGGCAGTAAATACCATTTACTGCCAATAATTTGAATTATTCTGTTTTGTTTTGTATATTTAATATAAAAAAATGAGAACAAATACAAACGTTAAATATAAAATCAATGATCTAAAACATTCGTTTAAGAAGAAGGAGATAATTAAATTAAACGAACTTTTTGAATATTTTAAATTGAACGAGCCGAATATAAAAAAAACCACATTTAATTGGCGGGTTTATAATTTAATCCAAAAGGGAATTCTTAGTCGTGTTGGCAGAGGCGAATTTTCAATTTCAAACAAAAGTGATTTTATTCCTCAAATTGGTGAAGACCTTATATCCTATTATTCCAAAATAAAAAGCCACTTCCCTTATGCAAATGTTTGCGTGTGGGATACTTCTTGGCTTAATAAATTTATGCTGCACCAAACATCCGTCAATTATATATTGCTTGAAGTTGAAAAGGAAGTTGTTGATTCTGTGTTTTATTTTTTGAAGGAAACGGAAAATAATATTTTTGTTGAGCCTACCTTAGATATTTTAAATAAATATGCATCCAACAACAAACATTCACTAATTGTAAAATCTTTAGTATCTGAGGCCCCCATTCAAGAAACACAAAGTGTTTATACTGTAACAATTGAAAAAATACTTGTAGATGTTTTTTGTGATAAAAATTTATTCTTTGCAAACCAAGGCTCGGAATTAGAAAATATTTTTTCTGAAATTTTTAATAATTATACCGTTAATAAAAACCGCTTATACAGATATGCTTCACGAAGGCAAAAAAAAGAAAATTTAGAGAATTATATTCAAGACATATTAAATCCGGGCGTTAAAATGTACTATTAGCAATTGAGGTTAAAATGATTGACAAATTATTCACTTTAGAATCAATTACAGATATTTCAATAAAAAACAATAATGCAGATAAGATTTTAATTGAAAAAGTATTGCGGGCTTTCTCGCTTCTGGAAGGACTTGCGGAACAAAATTTGGACTTTGTTTTTAAGGGAGGGACTTCTTTAATACTATTGCTGGATTCAATTAAGAGACTATCAATTGACATTGATATTATTATTGAGGAAAAACCTGAGGAGTTTGACACATTATTGAAGGGAATTGCAAAGAATAAGGGTTTTACTAAAGTTTTAAATCAAGTACGTATTTCACAAACAAATGTACCAAAAACTCATTATAAGTTTTACTATATTCCCGTTATAACAACAAATCTATCGGAAGATAATATTTTGTTGGATATACTTTTTGAAAAGCCCTATTATAATACGCTTAAACATAAAATAATAAAATTTCCCTTGCTTTCACATCATCCAAGTCAAATAAAAGTAAAAGTGCCATCTTTGGAAGATATTTTGGGAGATAAATTAACAGCGTTTGCACCAAATACTACCGGAATTCCATATTTCAAAAATGATAAAAGTATGAGAATGGAAATAATTAAACAATTATACGATATAGCCAACCTTTTTGATGTTGCGAATGATTTAAATTTAATAAAAGGTACTTTTATTAAATTTGCAACAATTGAACTGGGTTATAGAAATCAGTCAACTAAAAGTTATACAGATGTTTTAGATGATGTTTATAATACAGCTTTATGTATAACTTTAAGAGGAGCTGATGGAAATGGTAATTAATGGAATTAAAAGAGTGAGCCAATTTATTATTTCGGAACGTTACCATATTGAAAAAGCAATTGTTCATGCAGCAAAAGCAGCTTATTTGGCAGCATTAATAAAAAATGAAGCAGGGTTAATTGAAAAATTTACCGATCCGTTACAAATTAATAATTGGATAATTGAACCACCATTCAACTCAAAATTAAACAAATTAAAAAAATCAAACCCTGAGGCTTTTTTTATTGGTATAAAACAAAAAAATTAGGCAATTAAAATTTAATATTTTACTATATATCGGCAGTAATTGCCATTTACTGCCGATATATAGTTTTAGTGCTAATACTCAATAACTACTTTTGCGGGAAATTGATTAACGGTAATAGAATTATTAGTAAATAAATTGGATTTTTTACCGTTTACCAAAACACATTTAGGAGTTTTACTTTTGTTAAAGTTTTTAATTATAATATTTCCTTTAGGCATTTCAATATTACCGGAAATATTAAAAATATAACTATTGTCCTGCTTTTTTATACTGTAATTTAGGCTGCCATAATAGGTCTTTAGATTATTTACTTCCATTCCGGCGGGATCGTCTATCCAATCCTTATATAATCCGGCGCCTAAAATTAATGAATTATCCAATTCGTTTTCATAAACAAATATAGTACGTGCTACGGTTATATAATCACTTCCGACCCACGTGTGGGGCATGTCACCAATAAACCTTGGCAATTTGGCATCACGCCAAACAACTTCGGCCCATTCATTCCACCCTTGCGGGCGTTGGTCTTTGAAAAAATAATCTAATAACTCGTGTGTTCTTTCCGGCTGGTCTAAATATAGAAAAGCTCCTGCATTTCTTATTTCATATGGAGTGTATGCATCCCATTTATAATTTGGGTCGTCTCGTCTTGCAGTAAAATATCCATAATATTTATCAAAAGTGTTTTGCAATAATTTTGCAGGTAAATTTTTCCTTTCATTACAAGGGTATAACGAAATTGTTGTTGATGTTGCGTCAAAATCGCCTTTTTCTACACAGCCGGGGATGTAATCAATTTTGTGCATTTTAGTGGAAAGTTCTATCGACTTATATAAATTAGTCCTAAAATTATCCCTAAGTTTTGTAATTCTTTCCAAATCTGTAACATTATTTAGTATTTTGGCAATTTCGACAGCATCTTTTAATCCTTTTAATGTGTAAAAATCATCCCAATACGAATGCATAGGTTTATCAGAATAACCTTCGTGACTAATTGATTCGGGCACCAACCCATAATATGGAATTAAATCTTTTTTTGTTTTATAATCCGCTGTAGACCTTTGTTGTATAAGAAATTCGATATAATCTACCGTTTTAACCACTTTTGGAAAAATTGCCTGCAAAAAAGATGTATCTTTTGTGAATAAATAATATTGATAAACAGCAAAAATAAACTGTCCATGACTATCATTTTCGGGTACAGAGTCAGCTCCACGGGTATCCACCACGCAGGGGATTTTTCCGTTTGGATATTGATATAAACTATACCAGGTAATAAAGTCCTTAACTTGGTCGGTAATGCCAAGTTTTAGTAACGTTGAAGAAGTCATCGAGCCGTCGCGTATCCAAGATCTTTCGTACGAACGCGACCCCGGTTGGAAACCATGGTTGTCTTTATTAATTAAAATATAAGCCAATGTAGAACGGAGTGTATTGATTATTTTATTGCCCGTTTTTGGCAGCTTAAACGTTACATTATTTAGTCTGTTTTTCCATAACAATTGCGTTTTATTCAACTCGTTTTTATAATATTCCCCATAGTTTTTTGCAGCGGTTTCATAATTAAAATCATTTTGATTATAAAAAGGAATTGAAACATAAAAACTTTTAATCTCTCCCGGTTTTAAATTTATCTGGTACTGAATAACCCCCGAAGCATATCCATGTTCGTCAAATACACTTGTTGATGCAGGCATTTTATTGTTTGATATATAATCGGAAATATATCCTCCATCAAATCCGGTAACGCCAAAATCATAGTCGTAAGGATATATGTAGATGGTTTTGTTATTGTTAACAACAATGCTGTTTTGTTTTTTTTCAATTGTTTTAATATTACTTACCCCGCCCGTAGTATTTAAAAACTGATAAGACGGATTTACCTGAAACGGGATAACAGAGATATACATATTGCCTGTCACATTGCTATTGCTTGTGTTAGTAAGGGTATATATCACATTTGTAATCGAACTATCTTTAATACCCGAGGCAAACAACTTGGTCTGCAGGTTAAAACAGTCTCCGGCCCAATTAACGTTAGGTATGGGAAGATAATTTTCTTCTAAAGTTTGTGACGAGATAATATTTGACCACGAATAATATTTATTATTTATATATAAAGACGGCTGTAACGAAAAACTGCTTTTATCAACCTCAACCTGCCCCTCTTCGTTTATTAATGCCTCTTTCGTATCATCCGGAATACCGGTTATTGTAAAATAAGATGCTTGAGGATTTAAATACTTTGGGAAATATCCCTGCGGATAATATTTAGCTATTGTTTCAAACAGTTTGTTTCCGTTTTCCGAAAACTCTACAGGCATTATGCTAAGTTCAATTATTTCATAATAGGGGATAGCCGGTTTAGAATCGAACTCAAACTTAATATGTTTGGTTTCGCACTCTTTTAAAGGTATAAAAGCAATTCCCCCTTTCCCGTTTTTTACGGTGTACAACAACTCCCAATTTGTCTTATCATCCGAACCAAACACTTTATAACAATCCGGAAAGTTAAGAGTATCCCAGTTTACAATTAAACCGCCCAATTCTTTTGATTTATTAAAATTGATTTGAAATAATTCCGAACTTGAGGAGGTTGCACTTTTCCAGCTTGTTTTAATATTATTATCTGCTGCCATATAGGCCAAGCTGTTTTTATTTAATGCCGATTTTGATGTTAAAAAAGGAGGTTTGTTTTCTGTTGACGGAACTTCTTTTTCCTCTAATGATAAAATATCAATATAAACAGAACCTTTTCCACCATTAACAGACGTAATAATGATTTCAATTTTATCTATTTCTTCCGGTTTATCTAACTGAAGAGGTCCCCAGGCTTTAACAATATTTCGTTTCTTAAAATTTAATTTTGTCCATTCTTTTGGAAAATTAAAATTACGGTTATTAACCCACCAAACATTATCACCCGATTTATCAATTAATTTAAATTCAAGTGTGTTATCCGGGGAGTCTGCTTTTATATAAAAAGAGAAAATATAATTTGCCGGCAATTTAATAGGAAATTTTTTTTGAATACCTCCGTAACCGGATCCGCCTTTAAAATCATAATTAATTTTAATGCAGTTTCCTTCTTTTCCGGCGGTAAGCTCCGGCACAACTTCAACCAGATCGGAAGCGTTTATATTCCAACCGGTTAAAGAATCAAAATCATCCAAAAGACCAAAACTTTGAGCTCTAAAATTGTCAAACGAAAAAAATATTAAAAAAACCAGATAGAATAACTTTAACAAATGATAATTTTTCATATAAAAAATCTCCAACAGCTTAAAAATGGAACAAATTGTGTTATTAATGTAAAAAATAAAATTCAAAACTTGACAAATAATTTAAAAATGTTTAAGTTAAATATCAATGAAAACGTTTACATTAACATATTTTTTATTTTATGGCCATAACAATCAAAGAAATCGCAAAAAAAGCTAATGTTTCAATTGCAACGGTATCGCGCGCTTTAAATAACGACGAAAAAGTAAAAAGTGAAACAAAAGAACTTGTTAAAGCAATAGCAGACGAGCTTAATTACAATCCTAATTTATTAGCACGCAGCTTTGTAAAAAAAACGTCCAGTATTGTAGGATTAATTTTACCGGACATTTTTGACGAGTTTTTTACTGAAATTATACGTGGTGTTGAACAGTATTGTTTTAGCGAAGGTTATTATACGATGGTAACCAGTTCGCACAGCAAAAGAACTACTGTTGAAGCAATTATAGATTTTATGGGTACCGGTTTGGTTGGCGGTATTATAATGATGGCACCTGCTGCCAGCGAAGAGGTTAAAGATGTTTTAGCCAGATGTTCTATTCCTTTTGTAATAATAAACGGAAGGAAGGAATATGCCAACAACGACTCTATTAATGTTGACAATTATAACGGTGCTTATAATATGGTAGATTATCTTATTCAGAAAAGAAACTATACAAAAATAGCTCACATTTCTGGTCCTGCCGAAAACGGTGATGCCGTTAGAAGATTAAAAGGTTATACCGATGCACACAAAAATAATAACGTAAAAATAAATAAGTCGTGGATAGTAGAAGGTGATTTTACTATAACAAGCGGTGTAGAAGCATTTAATAAAATAATGTCGCAAAAAAATAAACCGGAAGTAATTTTTGCCGCTAATGATATGATGGCTATAGGTTGTTACAATGCTGCACGTGCACTTGGTATAAAAATTCCGGACGATATAGGAGTTGCAGGGTTTGACGATATAGTTATTTCACAATATTTAACTCCACGTTTAACAACTGTACAAGTTCCAATTTCGGAAATAGGATTAAGTGCTGCCCGAATGCTGCTCCAAAAAATAAATAGTAATGAAGATTACCAACCACAACACTTAAAAATACCTACAAAATTAATTGTAGGCGGTTCTTGCTAAATAAATAAATTAATAAATAATTCAGCGTATAAAATGAAGCAATTTGAGACAAAATACGGATCTTTCTCAGATAATGGGAAAGAATATATTATAAATACACCCAAAACACCTAAACCGTGGGTTAATGTTATATCTAATGGAACTTATGGTTTAGTGATTTCGCAAACCGGCGGGGGTTTTAGCTGGAACGAACATTCGGAATTTAACAGACTTACACGCTGGCATCAGGATTTAATACAGGATAATTGGGGAAAATATTTTTACATCAAAAATAACAAAACCGGAGAATACTGGTCGCCTACATGGCAGCCTGTAAAAACCGAGTTTGACAAATACGAATGCAGATATGGTTTTGGTTATGCTGTTTTTACAACCGAATACAAAAACGTTAAAATTATTCTAACAATATTTGTCCCGTTTAATGAAACATTAGAAATTTGGGATTTTAGCTTTGAAAATAAAACAGACGAAGAATTAGATCTTTCTGTCTATTCTTATTTTGAATGGTGTCTTGGTTCTTCAAACGACTTTCATCGCGAATTTCATAAAACATTTTTAGAAACCGAATTTGATTCAAATCTAAACTCGTTGATTGCTACTAAAAGACTGTGGGATATTCCATTAGGCGACAGGGGACATTGGAATATAGAATACGAGTATATGGGATTTATTACATGTTCAAAACCAATAAGCGAATACGAAGGCGATAAAGAAGCATTTATTGGTAATTATGGAAGTCTTGATAAACCCGCTGCCGTTATTGCCGGAAAGCTGACCGGAAAAACCGGAAAATTTAACGATTCTATTGGTACCGTAAAAATAAATATTAAAATTGATAAAAAACAAATAGAAAAAGCAGCATTTTATATTGGGCTTAAAAACAGCAAAGAAGAAATAAAAAGCTCGATTGAGAATTTAAATAAAACCGGAAAATTAGAATATTTACTGGACGAAGTTAAAACCGAGTGGGAAAATTTACTGGACGATTTACATATCGAAACCCCGGATGCCGCAATGAATATATCCGTAAATTACTGGTTTAGATACCAAGCCATTGCGGGCAGACTTTGGGGACGTACGGCATATTATCAACAAAGCGGAGCTTTTGGATTTAGAGACCAACTGCAAGATAGTTTGGTTTATTTACCAACCGATCCTTTGCGTACCGAAAACCAGATTAAATTACATGCCCGACATCAGCTGGAAGACGGGGCTGTTTTGCATTGGTGGCATCCAATTGCAGAAGTTGGGTTGGAAACAAAAATGACCGATGATTTGTTATGGCTTCCTTTTGTAATTGTTCAGTATTTAAATGAAACAGGAAATTACGATTTATTAAATTCAGTTGAACCTTATTACAAAAGTGAAAAAAGCGATACTCTTTTTAATCATTGTGTTAAATCAATCGAAAAGGTTTATACACGATTTAGTAGCAGGGGTTTTCCGTTAATTGGTGCAGGCGACTGGAATGACGGGTTAAGTGCTGTTGGTTTAGAAATGAAAGGTGAATCTGTTTGGCTTGCAGAATTTTTGTATTATGTGTTAATTAATTTTGCAAAAGTAACGGAAAATTTTGGTAAAAAAGAATTAGCAGAAGATTATAATAAAAAAGCAGTAGAATTAAAAACCGCATTTGATAAATATGCTTGGGATGGCAAATGGTATTACAGAGGCACCAAAGACAGCGGTGAAAAATTTGGAAGTGATGAATGTGTAGAAGGAAAAATATTTTTAAATCCGCAAATTTGGGCTGTAATGAGTGAAATTGCACCTGAAGATAAAAAACAATTAGCCATGCAGGCCGTAAAAGATATTTTATTCAAAGATAATGGCCCAATTTTATTATTTCCGGGTTATTCCAAACCCGATAAATATATTGGGTACCTTTCGCGTTATGCCCCCGGTAGAAGAGAAAATGCCGGCGTTTATACTCATGCTGCAACTTGGTCTGTATGGGCATTTGCAAAAATGGGCGACGCGGAATATGCTTACGAAGCATTTAAAAGATTAAGCCCTATTTATAATGGGATGAATCCGGATAAATGGGTTGCGGAACCTTATGTTACTCCCGGTAATATTGACGGCCCCGATTCACCGAACTATGGGATGGCAGGATGGACTTGGTATACCGGTAGTGCCTCTTGGTTTCAAAAAGTAATTGTTGATTGGATACTTGGTGTACGTACCACAGAAGATGGATTGATAATTGATCCATGTATTCCTAAAGAATGGGATGGCTTTACGATAAAAAGAAAATACAGAAATACAATTTACAATATTACAGTATTAAACAGCCACCATGTTAGTATGGGTGTAAAATCCATAACTGTAAACGGTGTGTTACAACAGGGAAATATAATAAAAGAATTTGCGGGAACCAGTGTAGAAGTAATTGTAAAAATGGAATGATTATATGAGGAATTTTAGTTTATCGCTTTTTTTGTTTTTATCTGTTTTTTTTTCATGTTGTTATTGTCAAACACAAACCAAAGACAGGAACGCAAAAGATAGTTTAAATTATTTTCCTCATAATCAGCTTGCAGCAAAGCCGGATTCATCTCTACCCGATTCATTATTGCTTCTTAAAATTGCCAAAGATACGTGGAAATTTTTTGATAATTCAACCTACGGCAATACCGGATTAGTTGTAGATAAAATATTTGTTGATAAACAAAATGCGGCACATTTTACTTCCATTACTAATATTGGGTTATATCTTGTTTGCACTATTAATGCATATAAACTAAATATAATTACACGAACTTTAGCAATTAATAAAATTGCAACTACCTTAAACACACTTAAAAAATTAGAAACCTATAACGGGTTTTTTTATAATTGGTATGAAGTTGATATATTAAAACAAAGCGGTGGATATATTTCAACTGTTGATTCCGGTTGGTTATATTCATCATTATTAATCACCTCGCAGGTTTTTCCCGAAGAATTTGGCACTTTATGCAAACAGTTAATAGATAAAGCTAATTTTAAATGGTTGTATGATGAAAACGAAGGGGCATTCAGGCTGGGTTATGATGTTAAAACCGGATTCAGTCCGTATCATTACAAATTACTTTGTTCCGAAGCAAGAATAGCTTTTTATTTAAGTACGTTTAAAGGTGAAATCAATCCCGATAATTGGTATAAACTCAGCCGAACATTATCAGCCGATATAGACCAACAACAAAAACCGCAGGGCAATTACAAAACGTACAAAGATATAAATTATTTTAATGGGTATTATTTGTACGATTCGTTAAAAATAGTCCCTTCTTGGGGAGGCAGCTCGTTTGAATCGTTAATGACGGACTTATTTGTTGATGAAAGAATTGCCGCCAAAGGTTTTGGATTAAATAATTACACTTATATTAAAGCTCAAATTGATTATTGCCTAAACAAAGCAGGCTATAACGTTTGGGGAATGTCGCCTTGTTCTACCCCCGACGGCGGATATTCGGAATACGGAATTGATATAATTGGTACAATGAAAGGCGGATATACGGATGGCGTTGTAACCCCGCATGCGTCAATAATTGCTGTTAATTATAATCCCAAAGAAGTAATAAATAATATAAAAACCATGTTAAAACATTACGATATTTATGGAGAATATGGTTTTTATGATTGTATTGATATGAAAACAGGCTTAACGGGTAAAACATATTTGGCTTTAGACCAAGCTATGATTTTTATCTCTTTATCAAATTATCTGACCAATAATTATATCCCTAATATTTTTATGAATATTGCCGGGATGGAACCGATATTGAATATAATAAAACAAGAGGAATTTTATAATTAACATGGAAAAAAACTGCATAAATATAAATGGCTTATGGACTTATATTTTAGATCCAAAAAATAAATTTAAATATGATTTTATAATTAAAGAATTTATAAACAATGAATCTTTGCCCGAAATGGATATTCCCAACAATTGGGAATTAGCCGGATTAAACAACTATAACGGAGCAGTATGGTTTATTACAGAGATAACCATTCCTGATAAATATAAGAATTTTTCATTACCTATTTTAAAGTTTAACGGCGTTGATTACTTTACCGACGTTTGGTTAAATGATGTTAAAATAGGATTTCACGAAGGGTATTTTCAGGAGTTTTATTATAACATACAAAACATTTTAAAATATGGGGAAACTAATATTTTAATTGCAAAGGTTAATTCGCCAAAAGAAGAACCCGAAAAAGTATGGCCGCTAAAAAAACAATTAATTAAAGGAATATTTAATCACCACGACTGCCGTCCCGGAGGCTGGAGTTACGAATTTGGACAGGATAAAAATACCGGCGGTATATGGAATGATGTAAAGCTGATATTTAATAACGGTGTTTATATTGAACAGGTTAAAATTACATCTGCACCTATTGAAAACAACAGTTATGCTCGTACCACTATATTATTATCGTATATCTCTAATATTAAAGGTTCTTTAGAAGCAGAATTAAAAATAACAATAACAAAAGATAACAACAATGTTATCGAGTTTAACACTAAAACAAACATTCAATACGGCAGCGGAGAAATATTATTAACTTTTGATATGCAAAATCCTGAATTGTGGAACACTTGGGATGCTGGTTACCCAAACTTATATAAAGCAGTAGTCAAGTCTAAATATTTTAATACAATAGAAACATTTTTTGGAATTCGAACTATTAGTTTAGACGATAAGCAGAATTTTTATTTAAATGGTAAAAATCTGTTTTTACGCGGCACTAATATAATACCAACTCAATTTTTAAGCAGCTTTGACAATAACAAAATTAAAACTTTGGTCAAACTTATTAAAGAAGCCAATATTAATGTAGTACGCATACATGCGCATGTAAACAGAAAAGAACTTTATGACGAATTTGACAGGCAGGGCATTTTATTGTGGCAGGATTTTGCATTACAATGGACATATGACGAATCGGTGGATTTTGTTGGTAATGCTGTTGCACAAATAAAAGATATGGTTAAACAAAATTACAATCATCCTTCTATTGCTTTTTGGTGCTGCCATAACGAACCCGGGGAGCAAATAAAAACACTTGACCCGTTTTTGTACCAAGCCGTATTAAGCGAGGATAGTTCAAGGATTATTCGAATGGCGTCAAATTACGAGGAACATCCATATGACGGCTGGTACTGGGGGAATAAAGAACATTATGCCGCTGCACCAATGGGGCCGCTTGTTACCGAGTTCGGGGCACAAGCTATTCCTTGTTTAACTACATTAAAGAGATTTATGACTGATGAGGAAATAAATACTCCTGATTGGAAAAAATGGGAATATCATAATTATCAATACGAGCAGACCTCTTTTATCGCAAACATAAATATGGGAAAAAATATTAGCGACTACATTAATAATTCCCAACAATATCAATCCGATTTATTAATTACGGCAATAGAAAATTACAGGCGTAAAAAAAATAATGGTATTACAGGGATATTTCAATTTATGTTTATTGACTGCTGGGAAAGTATTACTTGGTCAATTGTCGATTATTATGGGGAATGCAAAAATGGGTATTATGCACTTCAAAAAATGTATGAACCCGTATTGTTATCACTACGTGTAAGACAAAATAAATATTTAGCAAACTCGTTTTTAAATATTGACATGTGGGTTATTAACGATTTGCATGAGGAATATAATAACTCGTCTATATTATTTATGCATAACGGCAAAACAATATTCGAAATTGATAACTTTAACCTGCCGGCAAATGGTGTAATATTTATAAACTGGGAAACATTAAAAACACCTATTTCAGATCATTTTACAACCGGTGAACACGTGCTTTATGTTTCATTTATTAACAACGGCAGAATTGTAGCTAAAACCGATTTTACAATTACTGTAATAGAAAACAAAAACATTTATTAAAAGTGAGTTATGAAAATTAAATTATATACTTTATTATTTTTGCTTTTTACTTGTGCAGGTTTTATAAATGCACAAAGTTTTATTTTTTTTGATGATAGTCCAAATAGCACATATTATGAAACCAGCTGGGGTTTTGTTTCGGGTGGCAGCACGCTTGAACTTATTAACAGCAATAAATTTCCGGTTGATGTAACGGTTAAATACTCGGGTTTAAATTGTTTAAGATTAAGATGGAAATCAATTAGCGGAGGCGATTGGGGTTTAGCGGCAGCAGGAGCTAATTGGGCAGCCAGAGATTTGTCAGACATGGACTCTATTGTATTTTATGCCTATTCAAATACCGCAATTTCTATAAATGATTTTCCATTAATATTTATTGAAGATACCGACAACAATAAAACCCCCAAATTTAAAATATCGGATTATATCACGTCATTTGAACCGTTAAGTTGGAATAAGGTTAAAATTCCATTAGATATAATTAAACAAAATCACGGCAGTGCCGACTTAACAAAAATAAAAACTATTTATTTTGGCCAAAATACTGCTAATAATGACGGTGTTGAACACACTTTATATCTTGATGAACTTAAAACCACAAAAGGCACAAATGTACCTCCCGCAGTTCCAACAAATGTAATAGCCAAAGGTTATTTTAAACATATTGATATTTCGTGGGATTTAAGTACCGAATTTAATATTGGGGGATATAGAATATATAAATTAATTAATGGAAATTATCAAATGATTGGTACAGCAAACAGTTCCGATCGTTTTTATATTGATTTTATAGGCAATACCGATATACAGGCAAGTTATAAAGTCTCCACTATAAACAGTTCATTAACAGAATCTCCGTTAAGCGCAGTAGTTACTGCAACAACTAGCCCGATGACCGATGATGAGTGGCTCGATATGCTGCAAGAAGCAACTTTTAGATATTTTTGGGATTACGCACATCCTGTTTCCGGCCTTTCCAGAGAACGTTATGGCTCCGGCAATACTGTCACTTCGGGTGGTTCCGGTTTTGGTATAATGGCTATTCTTGCCGGAATTAATAGAGATTTTATTACAAGAGAACAAGGAACTGAAAGAGTACTTAAAATAGTAAACTTTTTAAAGAATAAGGCACAACGTTTTCATGGTGTTTGGCCTCATTGGTTAAATGGAGAAACCGGAGTAGTTGTTCCATTCAGTCAGTATGATAACGGGGGTGATCTTGTTGAATCGTGTTTTATGCTGCAAGGATTATTAACGGCAAGACGGTATTTTAATCAAAACAATTCCGATGAAGACAGCATTCGATCAATTATTACTCAATTATGGGAAGAAACGGAATTTGATTGGTATAGAAGAACAACTTTCAGTAATTTTTTGTATTGGCATTGGTCTCCAAATTATGCTTGGCAAATCAACATGACTTTACAAGGGCCAAACGAAGCTCAAATATGTTATCTGCTGGGCATTGCATCACCAACTCATAGTATTCCCGCAAGTTTGTATCAAAACGGCTGGGCAAGCAGCTCGCATTACTTAAACGGTAAAACGTTTTTTGGTTATAAACAATACGTTGGCTGGGATTACGGCGGCCCATTATTTTTTGCTCATTATTCATACTTGGGTTTTGACCCCAGAGATAAAAAAGATCAATATGCTAATTATTTTTTAAATAATAAGAACATTGCATTAATACATAATGCTTATTGTGCTACAAATCCAAACAATTATGGCTATAATTCTTCCATTTGGGGTTTAACTGCTTCCGATGATCCCACAGGTTATCGTGTACACGAACCGGTTAACGATAACGGAACTATTAGTCCAACAGCGGCTCTGGCATCATTTCCATATACGCCGGACAAATCCATGGCTGCCCTCAAAGGATTTTATAATACATACGGCAATAAAATTTGGGGAATTTATGGATTTACCGATGCTTTTAATGTTACTCAAAATTGGTATGCCTCAAGTTATATAGCAATAGATCAAGGGCCTATCATTGCTATGGTTGAAAATTATAGAAGCGGCTTGCTTTGGAATTATTTTATGAGTAATCCCGAAATACTACCGATGCTTAACGCAATAGGATTTGTACCTGATACTACAACATCCGTATATGACGATATTAATATTCCGTCTGATTTTGAAATATTGGGAAATTATCCCAATCCGTTTAACCCGTCAACCACTATTGTTTATACAATACCAACAACGGGTAAAGTAAATATTGAAATATACGATGTGCTGGGAAATGTTGTTAATACATTGTTTAACGGATTGGCAGATGCAGGCAAAAACGAAATAATTTGGAACGGATATAATTCCAACAACCAAAAAATATCCAGCGGAGTATATATATATCGTATTACGTTTAATAATATTATATTAAGTAAAAAAATGTTAATGGTTAAGTAGTTAATTAATAATTAAAACAACAAATTTAAAACACACAAAATAATGCGTAAAAAAATTTGGTTAATACTAAGTATTTTAGTTATTTTTTCCTGCTCAAAAAATGATAATAAACAAACCGTTATTAATTTTTGGGCTATGGGTGCAGAAGGGGAATATATTCAAAAACTCATTCCTGAATTTGAAAAAAGAAATCCGGGTATTAAAGTTAAAGTACAGATGGTTCCCTGGACAGCCGCACAAGAAAAACTTATTACTGCTTATGCCAGCGATAACTCACCCGATGCTTTTCAGCTTGGTAACACTTGGATACCGCAATTTGCCGCTTTAAACGCTTTGGAAGATTTGACTCCATATATTAATAAAAGTCAAAACATTAAAAAAGAAAATTATTATAAAGGTATTTGGGATACCAATATCCTTGAGGATAAAATTTATGGTGTGCCTTGGTATATTGATACACGGATTTTATTTTACAGAAGTGACGTTTTAGAGGAAGCGGGATATAAAAATCCTC
Organism: bacterium; assembly: GCA_043805435.1. Classification (GTDB taxonomy): domain Bacteria; phylum Bacteroidota; class Ignavibacteria; order Ignavibacteriales; family Melioribacteraceae; genus JAEXOD01. Next base: position 16,525 of record JAZDHY010000090.1, on the reverse strand, counting down.
CAAAATCGTGGGATGAATTATTAGATTGTGCCCGAAAGGTTAAAACCGTTTTAAACGATAACAATAAATACCCTATTTACATACCAACTAACGAATGGGTGCCGTTTATTGTATTTGGTAAACAAGCCGGAAGCAATATTTTAAAGAATAACGATTCGTACGGTAATTTTAGCGGAAAAGAATTTAAAATCGGTTTTACATATTTAATGCAGTTTTTTAAAGAGGGCTTATCACCAATAGGTATTTCTCAGGTAACAAATGTTTATCAGGCGTTTGCAGATAAATATATTAATATGTATATCTCGGGACCTTGGAATATAATTGAGTTTAACAAAATATTTGTAGGCAAATTAAAAGGCAAATACAAAACTGCACCTATGCCCGGCTACAAAGGTGAATACCCCGGATTATCATTAGCCGGCGGTGCCAGTATTGTAATGTATAAAAAATCTACACATAAAAAAGAAGTATGGAAATTTATTGAATATTTGTCCGAGCCAAAAATACAGCTGGAGTTTTACAAATACCTTTTTGACCTTCCTGCAGTTAAAAGTGCATGGCAGGATACTTTAATTCAAAACGATTTAAATATGCAGGCCTTTTCTAAACAGTTTGAAAATGTGGTACCTACCCCAAAAATTCCCGAATGGGAGCAAATTGCTTTCTCTAAGGTTCAGCAATATGCCGAATTTGCATCAAGAGGCACTTTAACAATAGACCAAGCCTTAAAAAAATTAGATAAGGATGTAAATAATATTTTAGAAAAAAGACGTTATATTCTTTCAAAGCGGAAATAAAATTATATGAAGTTAAAATGGAAACTTTCGGAATTTAGTTTTAATGCAGCTTATATCTTTTTAGGCCCTGCGTTGGCGGCTATTCTTATATTCTTTTTTGTACCTGTTTTAGCTGCGTTTGTAATAAGTTTTACCGATTTTGATATTTACGCTCTCGGTGATATTTCAAACGCTCGTTTTATCGGATTTGAAAACTACTCTAAAATCTTTTTGGATCCTTTATTTTGGAAAGCCCTTGGCAATACATTTTATTTTGTAATATTTGCAGGGCCTCTATCCATTGCAGTTTCGCTTCTAGCGGCAATTGTATTAAACACAAAAATGGTAAAATTTAAGGGATTATTTAGATTAACATATTTTATACCTGTTGTAACCACATTAATTGCCGTGGCAATTGTATGGCGGTTCATTTATCATCCCCGTTTTGGAATTTTAAATTATTTATTAAGTTTTTTCGGAATAGACTCTATTGATTGGCTTGGAAATCCCACATTTGCCATGCCTGCAATAGTTATTATGGCTGTCTGGAAAAATTTTGGTTATAATATGATTATATTTATTGCCGGATTACAAAATATCCCCGAACATTTATACGAAGCCGCTTATCTTGAAGGTGCAAACACATGGCAGCAATTTAAATACATAACATTGCCTATGCTGGCACCAACTACTATATTTATAAGTGTTATTACAATGATAGGATTTTTTCAGTTATTTGCCGAGCCATATATTATGACACAAGGTGGGCCTTTAAACAGTACTTTAAGTATTGTGCAATATATGTATCAAGAAGGTTTTAGATGGTGGAATATGGGGTATTCCGCGGCACTTGCTTTTGTATTGTTTATAATAATTTTAATTGGAACGTTAATTCAATTTAAAATTCAAAGGAGTTCGGGAGAATGAAATCATTACGCACTTATTTTGTTCATTTTTTACTAATTGCTTTTGGTGTTCTTACATTAGCTCCTTTTGTATGGATGCTTTCGGCTTCGTTTATGGCTGACGGAAAAGCAAACGTTTATCCTCCAAGTTTTTTCCCCGACGAATTTACGCTTGTTCAATATCAAAATTTATTTAACAGACTAAACATAAGCACTAATTTTTTTAATAGTTTATTACTTGCCGTTATTGTTACTTTGGTTTCGCTTGTTTTTAACTCCATGGCCGGTTATGCTTTTGCCAAACTTCGTTTTAAAGGCAAAAATAAACTTTTTAATATTTTGTTAAGTTCAATGATTATTCCGTCACAGGTAACAATGCTGCCTTTGTTTTTATTATTAAAATATATGGGTTTAATTAACACGTATTTTGCTATTATTATTCCGGGAATGGCAAATATATTTGGAATTTTTATGATTCGTCAATACGCCCTTTCAATTCCTGATAGTCTGATAGAATCGGCACGAATTGACGGAGCTACCGATTGGCAGATTTATTACAAAATTATACTTCCTTTATGTCTGCCAATTTTGGTTACACTTGCAATATTTTCATTTTTGGGAACATGGAACGACTTTTTATGGCCTCTTATTGTATTAACCGATAACAGTATGTATACCCTTCCGGTTGCATTGGCAAATTTAATGGGAGAACACACCAAAGATCCGGAATTAATGATGGCCGGTTCTGTTTTAACTATTATTCCTGTTATATTGGTTTTTTTGGTGCTGCAAAAGTATTATATTAAAGGTATTATGATGGGTGGAGTAAAGGAATAGGACAAAAAAAACCCTTCTTTTGGGGAAAAGAAGGGGCCGGCATAACGGGTGATGCCAATTGTATTTTAAAGTTGTTGCGGTGGGGCTATTTAAGATTTGTTATTGAAGCAAATAATGTATCGCGTGTTTCTTTAAGCGCACCCTGCTTTTTGCTTAGGTATGAAGCATACAGGTGCTGGCACATTTTACGAACCTTGCAATCCTGACTGAACTTACATTGACTTTGAACTAAAAATAAACCACGTTCATCTTCTAATTTAACTAATGTTAAAGCCGCCATTGTTTTTGCACGCGGATCCGGATCGTCACGCAGCGTTTTCATTAATAATAAAATAGCTTTTTCCGAAGGTTTAATTTCACCTAAAAGATAAGCCGAACTAACACGCAACCCAAGATTATCCGATTGAAGACCTACTAATAAATTTTCTTCAATTTGCTCGTTTGTAATTTTTTTATTCAAATTTTCTGCAGCCGTAATACTAACTGCGAATAGAAGGACAAGACCAAGAATTGTAACAAATTGCTTTTTCATTTTTTCCCCTTTTAGTTTCCTTTTTATTAAGAAAAACTTTTTTATTTACAATTATATAGACGCACTAAAAAGCAAAAAAGTTTTTGAGTGTAAAAATATTTACATTGGCCGTTTTAGTACAACCTTTTATATTTGTTATCGTCTAAAAGAAGTTATTATTTTATTAAATTTGGAATTGCTTATCCATTATTTGTGTTTATATTGTAAAATTTAGGAATTGTTTATGACTTGGAATTTTGTTGTATTTTTTTCAATTGTTATTGTACTTTATTTAGCAGTAAATTTTTATATGTTTATTAGAGGATTGCAGGCATTACCCTCCGATACTCCGTTAAAGTTTTATTATATAATAACTTTTGGTGTTTTATCTTTATCGTTTTGGGCCGGCAGGATATTGGAAAATTATCATCCTTCTTATTTTTCCGATATTTTAGTCTGGGTTGGTTCATTTTGGCTGGCTTTTATTTTATATATGATATTATCTATTTTCTTAATTGATATTTTACGCTTAATTAATCATTTTGTTCATATATTTCCTAATTTTATAACAAATGATATAGTTAAAACAAAAATTTATTTATTTTACGGAACAATTCTTATTGTTGTATCAACATTAATTGGTGGTTACATAAATTTTTCTAATCCCAGAATTAAACAATTAGATTTAACAATAAACAAAACCACCGAAGATATTAAATCACTTAATATAATAATGGCTAGCGATATACATATGGGCACTATTGTATCTAACGGCAGGGTTATGAAATTAGTGGATATGATTAACGGGCTTAACCCCGATATTGTATTACTGCCGGGTGATATTTTTGATGAAGATTTGGGACCCGTAATTAGAAGAAATTTGGGTGAAAATTTACGAAAAATAAAAGCTAAATACGGTATTTATGCAGTAAACGGAAATCACGAGTTTATTGGTGGTGTTGCTGCTGCCGATAAATATTTGACTGAACATGGTATTGTTTTGTTGAGGGATAGTGTTGTTGTTATAAAAAACCAAATAGTTATTGTTGGCAGAGAAGACAGAAGCGGTAACAGAATTAAACCGAGAAAATCATTAAGTCAATTATTGGAGGGTTTTGATACCAACAAACCTATTATTATGATGGATCACCAGCCATTTCAACTATACGAAGCCGAACTGGCCGGAATTGATTTGCAGTTATCTGGGCATACACATCACGGACAGTTATGGCCAATTAATTATATTACACAAAAAGTTTACGAAGTAAGCTGGGGTTACAAAAAGAAAGGTAATACACATATTTACGTTTCAAGCGGTGCTTCAGGTTGGGGTCCCCCTGTTAGAACCGGCAGCAGAACCGAAATTGTTAATATAAAACTTAATTTTAAGTAATTGGTGTTTTTTGCTTCAGGTTACATAAGTTTTTTCAAACATGGAACACAAACATTGGGTTTTTGAACCGCAACTCCGCATCAATTAGTCACAATGTTCCACAATTTTAATAAGTCACGTTGTTTTTTTGTGGTTTCATTTTTTATATTATCACCATTTTCATAACATACAATTTTTAATTTTTGCAATTCCAGAATTACTCTATCAAAGCTAAATTCAGCCTGTAGTTTATTATCCTTCAATAATTTCAATATGCGCATGTGAAAAATTAAGGCAATAAAGGAAATAAATAATAATCCTCTTAAGGTCTCAGTTTTATGATCTTGAGGTGTGGAAATATCCAAGTCATTTTTTAATATATCAAAACTCATCTCAATTAATTGTTTACTTCTGTAAATCGATAATACTTCATCCCATGTAAAATTGTCGCTATAAGCAATTATAAACATTCCTTGTTTTTGTGTTCTTTGTTTAACTAGATCATCGTTAATATTTATTTTTACTGTTTTTCCTTCAATTATTATATTAAAATATTTATATAATTCTCCTAAAATATCTTTTGCCTTTTCTTCTAATTTTGTAATATCTTTAATTTCTTCTATTTTTTTTCGCTTTTGTATTAACCTTTTGTAAAAATTATCTTCTTCTTTTTGTGCCCTTTGAGGTGCATAATAAATATATGCCTTTAAGGGATGAGTACCTGTATCTATTGTTACCGGTTCTACAAAAAGCAACTCGTTTTCAAACAAAACACCTTTATTAACATTTGTAATACTTATTGATTTTTCTCTTAATAGCGAATCAACGACTGTATATCTTTCCGGCAAAGCTATTATAAATTTTTCCTTACTGTTTATCAAATCTTCTATATTCGTATTTGAATAAAATCCTCTATCGAGGACTAATGTGTAGTCAGTAATTCCTATTTTACAAATCCTTTTCATTGTGTTTTGTATTGTTTTTACATCGCTTATACTGCCGGGATATAGTTCGTAAGATACGGGAATGCCTTCTGATTTATCTATCATAACGGATAAATTAACTTGTGCTAAATCATAACCATCTCTATTGTAACCCCATTCAAGCATTTGCAATTTTTCACTAAATGAAGATATTGAAGTAATATCATAGAATATTGTATGTTTACTTGAAAGTAGAGGTATAATATGTTTTGACAGTTCGTAGTTAATATTTTTATTTCCTATTTTTTCAAGGAGTTTGCTTATTTTTTGACTACTTAGAGGTAAATCACCATATAACTGCAGCAAATAACTGCTTTTGTACCAGGTAGAGGTATCTTGGAAGGCTAGATGCGTAAGTAACTTAAACATTGAAAGTGTTAAAACAGCGTGTGAATCTTCTTCACCTAATAGATCTGTTAAAAACTTTTCGAGATTATATTCTTCAATCATTTTTAATAAAGGTAAAAATTCACCATAAGAAATAATTTCTTCCAGCTTTGGGACACGCACTTTAGAAATTTGTCCATCAACTTTGACTCCCAAATATTTACTGTGTTGTTTTACTTTTTTAGTGGCAGGATCATAATATGGAGTGATTTCATATTCATATTCTTTGCCGTTAATTTTCTTTGTTCTAACAAACTTTTTCATACGAATACCTGTGGTTATTTGGACACAATATAAATAATATTATTTTTAATATGCAAGTCTTTTCTTTATAATATTTTATAGCTTTTATACTTTGCCTAATTCGAGGGAGCTACGGTTTAAAAGTTAAAGGACAAAGTTAAGGTACTTATGCCAAGAAAGAACGAAAGAAACATATTCCAAATAATAGCAGCCTTGAATCCTCTTTTACAAGGATGGTGGAATTATTACCGCATTGACGAATTTAAAGCAACAATGCAGGACATAAACGGATTGATAAGACGTCATATGCGTTTGTGTATTTGGAAAAGCAGGAAAAGGTGTAAAAACCAGGAATTACCAGTTAATCAAACATGGCATAAATAAGGAAAACGCAATCAGGTACGCCAAAACTCTGAAAGGGGCATGGGGAATCGCAGGTAGTTTTATATTAACAACTAAAAAAAGTCAACCTATTTCAGGACGCTACAGTAGCATAAGCAGAAAAATAGACGCAAAACTCTGAAAGGGTGACATTGTTTTGTTAACAAAATGGCATTCTTTTATTTTTATCCAAATTTTAATACTGTTTGTTTAACTTTAAAAGCAAAGAAATATTTGCATTAAAAAACCGAATTGCAATATTGACAAATAACTGTTTTTCAAACTATTTTGTTATCTGTTTGGTATCACTTATCGACTTAAGTTGTTAAAAATATCAATTCTATTCCTTGCTATTGCAAAATCCGGGATTCTTTAACCTGCTTAAGATCTATAATAGAAGGCTGATTTATTAAAAAACCCCTGCCTTTTTTATTATTACTTTTTGTACATAACCGATAAAAACAAAAAGCTGTTTTTAGAATTATTTATCAAATCCAAAAACAGCTTCAATTTGTAAAACCAATTTTTTAATATTTATACAACGAACCTTGTCTTTCTTTTGCTTTTTTATCCCAAGTTAATACAGTTGTATTCAAAAAGTCCTGTTTATCTGCAATTAATTCCTGCATGTTTAAGCCAATAAATTTTTGTGCTTTTTCTTTTGTAGAAATATCTGCAAGCTGTACCGGATACTTTACATCATGTTTAACAAGCACCAAAGCAACTAACCTGCGGGCTTCTTCAGCTTTTTGGATTGAGGTGCCCAACACGCGCAATGCTTCGGCTGGGCTGTGGAAACCCGTGGCATTGGAAGCAGCAACCCAATCCCATCTCCATTGTGCATGACGTATTAACTGTAAAACGGGTTCCATTTCCTGTTCCGTAGCACCATTATCCCACGCTATTTTTGCTTCCATATGTACCGCAGATAAACTTTTTTCGGCCAATTTACGTAATTCTTCTATTTTGTCCTGTCTTTCGTAAATATCATGTACTAATTCTTCCGTTGTTATTCGGTGGCACACTTTACATGAATTTTCTATATTATTAAGCGGACTTTGAATATGATGGTCGGTAAATTTTACACCTCCCTCACTTTTATAAGGAATGTGACAATCAGCGCACGAGACACCTCTATCGTAATGGATACTTGTACTAAATAATTCATAATCGGGATGTTGTGCTTTTAACATTGGGGCTTTACTAAGTGCATGTGTCCAATCGCTAAATTTAATATTATCGTAATAAGCTTCCATTTTTTCGGCATTATATCCGTTATCCCAAGGTAAAACCAAATAGTTATCTTCTTTATTTCTAAAATAATATTCAACATGACATTGAGCGCAAACCAAACTTCTCATTTCCTGACGTGTTGATTTGTTAATATCTTTACCGTTTCGCGCAAAAGCTTCTATTAATGCAGGACGAGTAATCCGTAAATTCAAAGTTTTTGGATCGTGACAATCCTGACATCCAATAGGATTTGAAATTTCCGCGCCTTTATCCATCCATTTCCCTTTATAAAATTCCCCAATTCCAATTTTATTCATCAAACGTGGTACATCTGGACTTTTACACGTCCAGCAAGTAGCCGGCATGGGACTATTTTTATTTCCCCCTGTGCGTAAAATGGTTCTTATATCATGTATTGCATAAGCATGACCGCGCCCTTGATTATACTCTTTGGAAAAAGGATAACCTGCCCACATAACAACCAATTCCGGAAATTTTTCCAAATAATCAATCTTTTTGTTTCCGCCATATTTACTTGCAAAATTTGTATCTAACATCTGCATATACGTCTCGTATTCGCGCGGGAAGTTTTCACCCCAGACTTCGTTGCGTGGTTCAAATTCTGCAATTGGCCTAACCATTTGAAAAGTATACTCCGATTCGCCACGCCTTTCAATTATTGACGAAGCAAACAGACCTATTAAAAACACTACAATAACTGTGGCAAAAAATAATAACCACGCAATCCATGGTTTTGTTTTAACAATATCTTGTATCGGTTTCATTATTAACCTCTATCTATTTTAAATTTATTTTTCTTTTTTCATTGTTTTATTTAACCATTCCGGAAAAGCCGGGGTCAACTTTGGTACTCGCGCATATGGAGTGGAAGACAAACTGTTAACACGCCCGTGCGGAGTTTCTCTATGACAATCCCAACAATATCTATCGTCTTCATCCAAAATCATTTTATTACTAATAGCCCTTACCGAAATAGGGTGAATTAAATCAGAATGGCATCTAATACAATTGGATTGCACCGCCCATTTTCCCGCATCTTTAATTTCAATAACCTGGGGTTCCAAACGAAAAGTGAACATTGTGGCATGACGCAAACCGTCTTTTGCTTTAAAATAATATTTGGAAAAAACATTATCCTGAGGAACGTGACAGTCGTTGCACGTTGTTACTCTGCCATGAGCACCGTTTTGCCACGTGGCATACTGAGGAGACATTATATGGCAGTTTACACAGGCTTTAGGATCGTCTGATAAATAGGACAAAGCATTAGATAATTTTAATATTGTAAGACCCAAGCCGACAAATATTCCCAACAGTATAACAACCGGTATTTTCCATCCGGGTGGTGGAGTAAATACTTCCAAAACCTTCTTCAATTTTGTTCGTTTAGATGAAATATCTTTCATCTACAACCTCCCACTTACTAATCGGACATATAATTCTGTTTACCAGACTCAAGTTATTAATTATTTTCATTGGTGTCAATAAAAATTAGTTAAACAAAACCACAAAAACAACTTTTATATTTAAATCCAAGAATTAAATTGAAATTATTTTGAAGATGTTCATGTTTTAATGATTAAAAATAAACAATAGGAAAGTTTACAAGAAAAAAATCATCATTTTATTTTTATTTGTAATCTCGGCATTAAATTTATTGGCACAAAAAGCAGCATATACCACCTATAATATAGATACCTTCTATTAAGGATTTGAAGCTTTCAAAAAGACGGCAAATGGGGCTTTATTGATATAGCCGGAAATGTTAATGTAAATTTTATGTTTTCTACTGAACCGATGCAATTTTCAAATGGCAGGATATTTGTTCTTGGAACAAACTATTGATATTCGTTACTTGATAATACAGGCAAAATTTTAACCAATCCTATTTATAAGCAAGTATTTCCATATAAATATGGATTTGCCATTGTAAGTTATCAAGACGAAAAAAACAAGAGGCGTTTGCAATAATAGATATAACCGATAAAAAAATAAATAAAGTTAAAAGAACCGGAAAAGAAAAAGAAATAATAGCATTTTATTCGAAATTTAGCGGAGATCTTGCAGTTGCACAGCGTGGTTATGGCGTGAAAGAGGATTTTTTGATATAGAAAGCAATAGAGTTGAAATTTTTAATCATCCAAACCAATAAGTGAGGAAAAGAAATAGGGATGAAGCCGGTTTTATTTGTTTTGTTAGTGCCATTAGCATGAATGCCGGTTTACTAAACTTTTGGTTAGAGTTACTTAAACGGGGATAAAAAATAATATAAATAGTTTACTTATAATGCGTTATAAGGAATTACGAATATCATGACCTTTACAGACCGTATTAAAATTAAAAAATTAGAAGTAATTTGATAAAAACGCCCGTTGCACGGTGCTGAAGATTGGTGGCGGTAAGTATGGTTATAAACAGGCTACTTCCTCGAAGTGCTTTAGAGGAATAATTGTATGTAAAAATATTGTATAGTAATATGGTACTATGTGTTTTAATCCTTTAGGGATGACATGATTTTTTATTGCTAAATAGACATAATTTGATGTTTTTTCCCAATTTTAAAACAGTCTGTTTAGGGCGTAAGGTATAAAAACCGAACTATATTGCCTTTAGGCCCGAATTAAAGAATTTAATTGCTAAATTGTTTTGCCCAAAGTAATTTGATTTACATGTATATAATAAATGCAATTAAAATTTCCATAATCTTATATTAATAAAGAGATTACAGGATATTATAATATCTAATGCAAAATTTTGGATAAAAAATAACTTTGTTTTATTATATTATTATATTAAAAGTGAAAATTTAAAATCCACAAAAAATTACAATTATAAACTAATAACCGTAAAATAACTCCCTAGTAAAAAAATCTTTATTTTAACTTAAATCCTTTATACCTGTAATAACAAACTGAATCCCAATACAAACCAAAAGGAAACCCATAATTCTGGAAAGGCTGTCAACCCCGTTTACTCCAAGAATTTTTTGCATAAACCCGGCACTTCTTAATACCACCCACGAAATAGCAGTCGTAATTATAATTGCAATTATTACTCCCGTAAATGCAAAGACCTTATCAAAACCATACCGCCCATCAATAGAGGAAGACATTGTAATAACCGTGGCTATTGCACCCGGTCCGCTTAAGCTTGGCATTGCAAGGGGACTAAATGATATATCGTGTTTTGTAATGCTTCTTTTTTCCCTTCTTGCGTAATATATTCTTCGCTGGGAAATAACATTCTAAATCCAAGAAACCCAATCACCATTCTGCCGGCTATACGAATACCGGGAATTGAAATACCAAAAACAATCATTATAAAATGACCTGCAAGAAAAAAGGCAATCAAAATAATACTCATGTAAATACAAGCTAAAGTTATTTGATGATTACGATCTTCTTTTGAAATATTAGAACTAATACTTAAAAGGAGTATTGCTGTACTTATCGGATTAACAATTGGAAACAAAGTGATAAGAGTAACCAATACCCACGAAAAAAAATCTGAAATGTCATTCATAAGATTCTTGTTTGCTAATATTATTTATGCCTTGTTGTAAACAAATAGGCTTTTAATAGAAATAGTACGCTGAATGCGTAATTGAGCGTACTGCATTTCGTTTATCACATTTTTTTCAATAACCTGCTGAAGTTTCCCTGAATCTAAGTTATCACACAATAATAGGTTAACTACATACTTGTTAATTGTGTTAAGTTCATCGGCTAACGACTGATTGAGTACAAAAAGTAATTTTTGATTATCATTCATATTAAGTTTCCGCTTTAATAATTTTGATTGATATTTAATTAAATTCAATAAAAATTACTAAAAAATAAAAACGGTATCAATCGGCCGAATGGATGAAATATGGACTACATCTAAGGGATGAGAAAATAATTAATATTTATTCCTTCATATTATTATTTGATTCGGTAATGTGAGCATAATTTGCAATTTGAACACGTGTTTGCAGCGATAATTTTTCGAGAACGTTATGTACGTGGCTTTTTACCGTATAAGGAGATAAATGAATTTTTTGTGCAATTTCTTTATTCGTATAACCCTCGGAGATCAATTCAATAACCTGCTTTTCCCGTTTTGTCATCCTAACCGATTCAATTATAATGGAAGGTTTTATTTCATTAATAGCATGAGCTATAATTTGTGAAAATAACGAAGCCGTTAAGTTGGGCGGTAAAACTTGTTCGCCCTTAAAAACCAATCTAATGGTTGTATAAAAATCCTCAATGTTTGCGTCTTTAAGAATAAATCCCGAAACACCCGCCTGCACAAACTCAAAAACATCTTCTTGCAGTGGAATTAAATCCATAACAATCACTTTGGTTTCGGGAAATTCTTTTTTGATTGTTTTAACAATAAGCAAACTGCTTTGGCTTCGCAAGCCTAAATCGAGCAGTACAATGCTTGGTTTGAGTTTTTGCAATATCAACAAAATATTTTCACCATTACCAATCGTATCAACAACCTGCATATCGGATTGCTTTTTGAGCATTGAACATATACCTTCGCGTAAAAGTCGATTATCTTCAATTAGCAATATAGAAATTTTTTTCATTTTACCCTTAATACTTAATTAAGTTTAAATATCTTTTAAAATAATGATTCAAAGGGTAATTAGCAAGTAATTTGTTATAGCTAGTAATACAAAGGTAAAAATCGAATTGTGTAATAAAAAATGTTACTAAGTGAAAAAAAGAATTGAAAAAATAGTCGTTACCTCATAAATGAATGTTACCAAAAAACAATTAAATAATCAGTAGCTGGCCAAATAACTCAACAAAGCAGCCCGTCTTTATTTAAATATAGCAAAATCGAATAATATATTTGCACAGTAATAATTTATATTTTTAATGTATTAAGAATTGCTGAATAAAATGTTGGTAATTATCCACGGCGAATCTGCACTGAGGATTAAAACTAACCATAATGAAACTATGCCTATATAGCAATAAAAAATTGTCAATACTTTTTTATTCCCCTTAAGATGTCTCCCAAAAGCCTGCAAGTGTGATTGTTAAAGAGCAAAATAGGCTATTTAATATGTATTAAATTAAGCCGTATTTTTTAATAGGGAAGAGAGCGATGTTCTTTTATTGCTTAACTTAAAAACGTATTTTTTAGCAAAATTTAGCACTTTTTGTGGTATGATTTCTTTAATGTGTCCTAAAGGTCAAAAATCATTAAAAAAACAAGAATCTTGGTTTGACTATTAACCTTTAATAGTTAATGCTTTATAGACCAAAATATATAACAACGCAACAACTCGGGCTTCCGCACAATATCAACATATTTATAGGTACAAAAAAACTAAACATTTTTCAACAAAAGATTTTTATCCATCACAATTTTGGATTAATTATTTGGTTATTTATCAACCATAATTTTTGCTATTTAAAGTAAATTTGAATGCATGCCTATTATATTAATATTGATAAAATAAGCCACTAATTAAGCCACTAGGCTAAAATAACTAATCCCTTTTCCATCCCTTTGACCTATTGAATTCTATTGTGGAAATACTGATTATGTTATCAGAATGCTTAAATAAACAATGAACAGAATATATACAAAAATAAAAGCAGAACCATATGTTAAACGAAGTAAAAACTCTTAAGGGTTACAAACTTGACAGTTTAGACGGTGAGATAGGAGAAGTAAAAGAATTTTACTTTGACGATCATCATTGGACAATGCGTTATTTAATTGCAGATACAGGCAGCTGGTTAATGGGAAGGAAAGTATTAATTTCCCCTTATGCGCTTGTTATGGCTGATAAAGAAAAAGAAAATATTGCCGTAAATCTTACAAAAAAACAGATTGAAGACAGCCCGACTTTAAATAGCGATAAACCTGTTTCGTTACAATTTGAAGAAGATTATTATGGGTATTACGGCTGGCCAATGTATTGGGACGGCCCAAACATGTGGGGTGTTTATCCATATATTTTACGTGACGGCGAAAAACGGAAAGAATCTTTAAAAACGGAAAAAAAGTGGGACCCTTCATTACGCAGCACAAACGAAGTAACCGGATATGACGTTGAAGCCACCGATGGCGAAATTGGGCACATAGAAGATTTTATTGTTGATGATGACACTTGGGCAATTCGCTATTTAATAATTGATACACAAAATTGGTGGCCGGGCAAAAAAGTATTGATATCACCCAAATGGATTGAACGAGTAAGCTGGGACGAAACTAAAGTATTTATAAATCTTTCTCGCCAAAGTATAATGCAGTCGCCCGAATTTACCGATATATCGCAATTAACAAGAGAATACGAATCGGCTTTGCATAAACATTACAAACGCTTAAAATATTGGGATACCGACGTGGTTTCTAATGACTAAATTTAATTGCAAAGCTATTTATTAATGTTTTTAACCGGAGGAAGTTATAATGACTGAAATAAAAATTGAAAAGAAAAAATTAATATGGCCATGGTTTTTTGTGGCGGCCTTTATTGTGGGGACAATTATCTATTATTTTTCATACAATAATTCCGAAAAGGATATTGCCGCCCCAAAAGTTGAGGAAATTATAGAAAATAAAGAAAATAATATTGTTGTAGCAGATTTTATTAGTTTTATTGAAAGCGATACAAATAAAATGAGTTTAGACCATCATTTTGTCAATAACGCCCTTATTAAATTAACAAACGCAATAACCGCAATGTCCGGCGAAGTTGGTTATTCAATTAAAACGGATTTAAGCAAAGTAACAAAAATAGCCGAAATGATAACCGAAGATCCTTTTGAAACAACACACGCAGATAATATTAGAGTAGCTTCTGATATTTTGTCAAAAGAATTGGAAAATCTGCAAACCGGATTTTACCCCACTTTGACAAACGAAATGGCTGAAGTAAAAGATGCTTCAACATCAATAAAACCTGATGTTCTTGCTCTTGATCAAAAAAATGAAATCAAAAACTTTTTCAATAAAGCTTCAAATTTACTAAAAATAATGAATTAACTAATTTATATAGGAATAAGCAATATGTCTGATACTGAAAAAAATCTTTATTATTTAGAAGATCTTCCCGATTACCAGGTAGCGGCGGATTATTCCGATGTTAGGGGCTGGGACGTAGTTGATGCCGATAACAGAGTAGTTGGAAAAGTTACCAATCTACTGGTTAATAAAAAAACTGAACGAGTTATATATTTAGATGTTGAAGTTGATAAATCTTTAATTGAAGAAGGTTATAACACATATCAAGTTCCTGAAAGCCAAGGGATACATGGATTTTTAAACAAAGAAGGTGAAGACCACCTTATTATTCCAATTGGCATGGCAAAATTAGATGAGGGAAAAAAGAATGTTTGCACAAACCACATAAACCATAATACGTTTACCAAAGCAAGACGGTTTATTAAAGGTGCCGATGTAGGTCGTGAATACGAATTGATATTGTTGCGGCATTATATTGCCGATAATACAACCGATATTGATGTTTTGTATGAAAAATTCTATAAGGTTAAAGCATTTGACGATACTTTAAAACGTAAAGAATCATAAAAAACAGCAAATATCAAATAGTTTTCTAAAACAATATGGGTAAAGGGGGAATTTTTTATAATACAGCTTTGATGATTCTTTTTATTAGGCAAGATAGTCAAAGCTGTTTTTATGACGACATCTATTAATAACCCCAATAAAAAAGCAGATAGTTTATACTGCGAGTTGCAATTGGGAAAATATATCATAATTAAACATAAATTTGTTTTTAAGAATATAACAATAAGAGAAAAAATAATGCTAATTCAAATCAATACCGACCATAATATAAAAGGTCACGAAAATCTAATTGCACAATTTACAACAACTATTTCAGATGCACTAAATCGAATAAGTAATCATATAACTTTGCTGGAAGTCCACTTAAGCGAAGAGAATGGTCACAAGAAAGGTTTAAACGATAAACGCTGTTTGATGGAAGCCCGCCTTGAAGGAAGACAACCGATAGCGGTAAGCAATAAGGCCGATACATTAGAACAAGCTGTTGACGGCTGTACGGATAAGCTAATTAATACCATTGAAAGCATATTAGGACGTCTGCGCGGTCACAGAAATGATGGAGCAGGATCACTTCTCCCCAATATGGATATACCGGGTTTTGAACAATTTGAATATTAAATAGTATCAATTATTAATCCCCTTATTTATTAAATCCTAAGGGTTTTTAATAAGGGGAATTCCCCACACTATAATCAGACTGCGTGAAATTAAAAAACAGCAGTAATTTGATAAAACATATGGGAATTGGTGGCAGTGCGTATAGTTACAGACATGGCACGGCTCTGCCGTGCTTAAGAATAATAAATAAACGTTAAATCCCTGTATTACAATATGTTACAAGGTATAAAATAATCCCGCAGGGATGAAATTATTATAGCAAAAGCAAAAAACCAATAGTAAAAACCCCATCGGGGTGACATAATGCGCTTAAGAATAATTTCTCATTATATTGAATAGCTATGCAACCCACTTACGGGGTTGTGTTCTTTTTTGTGGGGACTCAGGCTACTCACATGAAACCCCAAACGGGGTTTTATAAAATAATTCATTAATCAAAATTGAAATTTGTATGTCGCAAAATCATTTATTACGTAATAACGCTGAAAGCGTTACATATCATTAGCCTTTGGCACCATTCGCACCCGTTTTTACCCCCAAAAGCGGGGTTGCATAACATGGATTAATTCGCTTATGCAGCGTCCTGAAATAGGTTGACTCGAAAAAGATAAAAAAGTCAACCAAAACAAGGACAAAAAATGGAAAAAGCAAGAAAAAAAGCAATATTGGAGGAAAATGAAAAGCAATATTATCCAAATGCATTTAAGAGAAAA
>JAZDHY010000089.1:0-8981 GCA_043805435.1 bacterium | reverse complement strand
TTTCTCTTAAATGCATTTGGATAATATTGCTTTTCATTTTCCTCCAATATTGCTTTTTTTCTTGCTTTTTCCATTTTTTGTCCTTGTTTTGGTTGACTTTTTTATCTTTTTCGAGTCAACCTATTTCAGGACGCTGCAGGTTATCGGTTAAAAATTTACCGCTTAATAATACAGGTTCGTTTCCGTTATTATATAACTCAACCCAATCGTCATGTTCGCCACTTGGGTCCGTGAAAGAATTAACATTATCGGCCAAAAATTCATTAAGAACTACCGAATTATTATTATTGATTTGAGTTGTAATTGTTATTTTTCCGTTACGCGGATAATTTTGACTTTGTCCTGCTGTATTTGTTAAACTTACATAAAATTCAGCTTTTTTGCCATCACCCAAAGGAGGAATTACACAAACATAACGGTCATACTCTTCTACTTTTTTTGTGTTGGGCACAGGTGAATAGTTTAGAGGGTATGTTGTTTCGGTTCCCGAATCTAATAAATTAATTTTTATAGAGGTATTAGTAAAACCAATTTTGCTAAAAGCCGACACATAAATATATATTGAATCGGTTCCTTTTGGATTTTTGGGTGAATACTCTATTTGGTAAGCAATAGGTTTTGCGCTTATATAATTTAATTGACTTACAAGATTTGAATTTCTTAAATTAACATATTGCTTTAGTCCAAATTTTACATGATACTTTGAATAATTGTTAACAGAATAAGAATTGTTAAAATCATTTACGGTAAAACCATAATCAAGTGTTCTAAATGAATCGGCAATTGCAGCATTAGTTATCATTTGTTTAAGGCTGTCAAGATGATTTTCCCACAGATTTAATTTAAATAAATTGTTGCTGTAAAACTCCAAAAAATGGGTATATAAATTTTTATACTGGCTGTTTTGCATCATCTTTTCGGCAAGAGGTGTATTGCCTCCGGCAACAGTAGGAAGTGAATAAGGATTAACCGAAGACCAGTTATAATCCCACCACTCAATTCCAAAGGTATTGTCATAATCGTAAGGTATTAAACTAAATTTATTTGTAGCTGGATTGTTATACAAATAATAATTGTTTGATAATGTCCAATAACTATCCCAGCTTCCAAACAAAACATTCCAAGCAAAATATTTTAATACACTAGCAACATCAAGTACGGTTTCTAATGAATCTTCAAAAGTTGAAGGCGGTGTTTGATTAATAATTTTTATAAAATTTACCAATTTACTAAAATCACCAATGTCTTCATTAGTGCTTAACTCATAAACCGGCACACCGTTATTATTTAGATTTTTGTATAAATTAGGGTCGCTTCCTATATATTTTAAATCAGCGGGATATAAACATTTCCACAAATTACCGCTGTCATCAGTAAAATTTTTTTTAATAAATTCTTCATCTATATGTTCAACAGATATATATAATCCAAAATAATTACCGTTAATATATACTTCAATGTGCGCTGCCCTGCTAGCAATAACCCCTGCCTTATTAAATAAATCAAAACAAATTTTACTTCTTATAATTGAAGGGTCGTTATGTTCACCATTAAGATTTAATTTTTCAACTCCATAAAAATCTCTTCCTTTTACAAAGGAGTTAAAAGAAATTTTGAATGATTTTTTTTGGGCATCTCTTGATGTATTCCCCCTTAATCTAAACCCTACAGAGTCGATTGTTTCATCAATATATTTATTTCTAAAGCGTATTGTTGCAACATGTTCCGAATCACTATGAATATTTTGGTACATAAAAATCAATGCTTCAGGAGATACAGTAACATCAATTCGACCAAGTTTTGTATCATCATACAATTTCCGGCTTTCATCATTAGTTTGGGCCATAATGAAAGGAAAGGAATTAAATAAAAACAGTACAAAAACAATAATTTTTTTTAGATACATGTTTTACTCTTTTAAGATTTATAAAAAGTTTGCGAACTAAAGTTCGCACTACAAAGAACATTATTGCATATTTTTAATTGTAGCTCGAGCTTCAACTCGATAGCCGTCATAAATTCTGACAATCAATAAAAGTTGGCGAGATAAATCTCGCACTACAAATAACATTACTGCATTTTTTTAATTGCATCTCGAGCTTCAGCTCGAAAGCCGTCATAAATTCTAAGAATCAAAAAAAGTTGGCGAGATAAATCTCGCACTACAAAAAAACACTATTGCAATGTTTTTAATTGCTAATATATTTATTTAATTTCGTAACTTGTTAATGTTTCTCTAATAACTTTGCTGGTATCGGCAAAATCTATTTTTCCGCCGGCTAACGTATTTATAATTAAAGCGTTTCCTTCGTATTGTGTAACTCCAACATTTTCAACATACCAAGCATAAGCACTGTACTTTTGATTAAAAAATACAAAAATATTATCGGGATTGGGCAATACAAGTTCAACATCATATTTTATTTTTGCAGCAGATTTATTGCCATTTAATGCAGGAATAAATATATTTTCTGTACCAACATAATTTGCTGTTAGTTTAATTGCCGAAAAAGTTAAAAGAGTGCTTAAATTAACATTAAATTTAAATGCATCCCAACCGGTAGAGTTTAGCGGATAAGCAAATAATAATACTTCAGGGTCAATATCATAAGTTAATAAAGTTAATAAACTATCGGATATTTTGCCTGATAAACCTGTTGTATCGGTTTTTGAATATATTCCTGTATCGGTACCCCGCATTAAAACTATCCCGGAAGCTGTACTATCAGGTGTTACAATTATATTCAAAAAAGAAGAATATTCAATACCATCAACAATAATTTTTTGTGAGATGTGTGAACTTCTGGTACCAAAACTAACAAAACTGTTTGATGACTTATTATAAATGTAATCCGAATAATTATAATACGTTCCTACATTTCCAAAAAAATAATTTTTTGCGGTCAAATTTACGTTTGAATTAACCGGATTATTTTTATCCGATTTACATCCGATAAATCCTAAAAACAATACGAATATGACTAAATATTTTTTCATAATATATTCTTTTCAACTAAAATTTGTTTTAATTTATTAAATGATACACCTCTATGGCTTATTTTATTTTTTTCTTCAACAGTTAATTCGGCTAATGTTTTATTAAAACCATTCGGGACAAAAATAGGGTCATAACCAAACCCGGATCGGCCTGTTTTAGATTTAATTATCCTTCCTCTTAATTCTCCCATAGAAGTAAAATATTGTTTTCCATCATAATAAACAGAACAACATACAAATGAAGCGTTATGAGGTTCGGGGAATTTTTCAAGTTCCAATAACATTTTGGTGTTATTATCATCATAAGTGCAATTTTCGCCTGCATATCGTGCGGAATAAACTCCGGGTCTGCCATCAAGTTGTTCAACACAAATACCACTGTCATCAGCCATTACCGGAGTATTAAAATGATTAAACACAGCTATAGCTTTAATTTTTGCATTATCCTCAAAGGTTTCGCCATCTTCAATTATTTCGGGAAAGTTTGGGTAATTACCCAAATAATCAATTTCAAAATTGTCAAAAATTGCATTAACCTCTTTATATTTTCCTGCGTTACCTGTTGCAAAAAATATTTTCATTTAGTTCTCATCTATTCTTTTTAATAAACTTTTAAGTTCTTCTTTAGCAGAATTAAATAATTCATCTTTATCGTAAACAACAGATTTCCCGTCAAAAACA
This sequence comes from bacterium, assembly GCA_043805435.1. Classification (GTDB taxonomy): domain Bacteria; phylum Bacteroidota; class Ignavibacteria; order Ignavibacteriales; family Melioribacteraceae; genus JAEXOD01. Next base: position 5,303 of record JAZDHY010000089.1, on the reverse strand, counting down.
ACCCAGTTACCGTCAATCATAACGTGTTTTACGGTATCGTGCGAAGCGGAATATACTATATTTGAATACAAATTTTCGTCATTATCCAACAAACATTGGTCGGGCTGTTCCAAATTTAAAAACACCAAATCTGCTTTTTTTCCTACTTCAATTGAACCTATTTCTTTTTCCAAATGTAATGCTTTAGCACCTTCAATAGTAGCAAGTTTAAAAGTAGTTTTTGCATCCATAACAGTAGAACCAAAAATTGGTTTTTGTATTAATGCTGCAAGTCTCATTTCTGTAAAAATACTCAAATTATTATTACATGGTGCGCCGTCAGCTCCAATACTTACCTGTATTCCCTCTTTTAAATATCTAGGAATATTTGCAATACCGGAACCAAGCTTCAAATTTGATGAAGGACAATGAGATACTCTGGTTTGTGTATCTTTAAGCAAACCAATTTCTTTTTCGTTTAAGTGTATGCAGTGCGCTAAAACTGTTTTATCGTTTAATACACCAATGGAATTAAAAAATTCAACATTTTCCGCACCATATTTTTGTTTTACCGCTTTAATTTCGTCTTTGTTTTCAGAAGAATGAGTATGATATAATGAACCTTCAAGCCCGTTAACCAAATCCATGGTATCTTTCATTAACCCATAACTGCAAGAAAGTGCAAAACGGGGTGCAAATGCATATTTAATTCTATCACTTTGGGTATTATGATATTTTTTTGCCAGCTCAACACTATAATCCAACGACCGCTGTGTTGTTTCCTTAAATTTTGGGACTAGATCATTTTCGTCAATCATACATTTACCCGAAAGACCGCGCATTCCTGAAAAAAGCATCTCATCAAAAACGGCTTCCATATGGTTCAAAGTACCCATATCTAATAATGTAGTAGTACCTTTTGTTTGCAATTCGTAAATACCAAGCTTTGACGAAGCTTTAAGTGAATTATAATTATGTGCATTCTCAAATAAAAATATTCTGTTTTTTAACCAATCCAACAATTCCAAATCATCGGCTAAACCACGGAATAAAGTCTGGCACAAATGAATATGTGTTTGCACAAAACCGGGAATAAGTGTTAAATTTGGGTAATGTATTATTTCAACATCTTCCTCTTTTTTAATATCAGCAACCGGAATTATATTTGTTATAATGTTTTCTGTAATTTCTACAGCATAATCTCGTAAAACTTCATCTTTATTGTTAACTGTAATAATTTGTTTTGGTACAATTATTTTTTTATTTGTTTTCATTTTTTTTCTCTTCTTCATTAAATAATTCGTCTAATTTTTCCATTGCATACCTTAAATGAGGTATTACAATAGAACCACCCGCAATTAACGCAACATTAAAAGTTTCGTAAAACTCAGGCCTTGTTACTCCTTCTGCTACACATCTATCCAAATGGTATAAAATACAATCGTTGCATCTTAAAACCATTGAAGCAACAAGTCCCATTAATTCTTTAGTTTTAACTGGCAAAGCCCCATCTAAATATGCTTTGTTATCTAATGCAAAAAATTTCTTAAAATCCATAAAACCGGAATTAAGGATTTTATCATTCATTTCTTTTCTGTATAATCGAAAGTCATCTACTGAGTTTTTCATTTTTACCTCAATTACTAATTACAAAATGTATAATAATATAAAAAACAAGGAATTATGTTTTCTATACCATAAATGGCGTGGTTTTAAATAGCCGCTTTATTTGTTTTTAAACGCTTAAACTCTTTTTGTAAATAAAGACCGGTTAAACTTTCCGGAATTTTCATAATCTCTTCGGGAGTACCAACACCAATAATTTCTCCTCCTTTTTCGCCACCTGCCGGACCTAAGTCAATAATGTAATCTGCAATTTTTATTACATCCAAATTATGTTCAACAACTATTACCGTATTTCCTTTTATTACAAGTTTATTTAATACATCCATAAGCACTTTTACATCTTCAAAATGAAGGCCTGTTGTAGGTTCATCCAAAATATATACGGTTTTGCCCGTACCTATTTTACTTAATTCGGTTGCAAGTTTTACACGCTGCGCTTCACCGCCGCTAAGTGTTGTTGCCTGCTGGCCTAAACGAATATAACCAAGGCCTACCTCATTAAGAGCTAAAATTTTTCGGTTAATTCTTGGTAAATCCTCAAAAAATTTCAAAGCTTCTTCTACGGTCATTTCCAACACTTCAGAAATTGATTTTGTTTTATATAATACTTCCATTGTTTCGGCATTATATCTTTTTCCACCGCATGTTTCACATTTTACGTATACATTCGGCAAAAAATTCATTTCAATTTTCATCAAACCGTCACCCTGGCACTCCTCACATCTGCCCCCGGAAACGTTAAAACTAAATCTTCCCGGGCCATATCCTCTTACTTTAGATTCCGGCAATTGGGCATATAAATCGCGAATAAAAGTAAATAATCCCGTATATGTTGCCGGATTAGACCTTGGAGTTCTTCCAATTGGAGATTGGTCAATTTCAATAATCTTATCGATACGCTCCAATCCTTCAATTCTATCGTACGGAAGCGGTAAGTCTTTTGCCCTATAAACATGTTTCATTAAAATTTTTACTAAAGTTTCATTTACTAAGGTCGATTTACCGGATCCGCTTACTCCTGTAACACAAATAAATGTACCAAGCGGAAAAGCAACATCCAAATTTTTTAGATTATTTCCCCTAGCACCAAAAACAGCAAGTTCGTTTCCATTTCCGGTTCTTCTTTCTTTTGGCATTTCAATTAATAATTCATCGCGCAAATACTGAAACGTTAAACTTTCCTTATGAATATTATTATTCATTAACTCTTCGGTAATTCCAACATTCATCACCTCGCCGCCATGTTCACCGGCTCGCGGGCCTAAATCAACAATAAAATCACTGCTTTCAATTGTTTCTCTATCATGTTCAACAACAAGAATAGTATTGCCTAAATCGCGCAGATCCTTTAATGAATTTATAAGTTTTTCGTTATCACTTTGATGCAGCCCAATACTTGGTTCATCTAAAACATATAAAACCCCTGCAAGCTGAGTACCTATCTGTGTAGCAAGCCTAATTCGCTGCGATTCACCACCCGATAATGTTCTGGCACTCCTATCCAATGAAAGGTAATCCAACCCGACATTTAATAAAAATCCGAGACGTTCTTTAATCTCTTTTAAAATGGGAGTTGCAATAAGTTCATCACGACTTTTAAATTTTAAGTTATCAAAAAATACTTTTGCTTTATTAATAGAAAACGCCGAAATCTGGCTGATATTAAATCCATCAAGTTTAACCGATAGTGATTCTTTTTTTAAGCGTTCACCATTACAAACAGGACATGCCATTGTACGCATAAATGCTTCTGCATCTCCACGTATTTTTTCGGAAGATGAATTTTTATAATTATCCCAGATATAAGGAATAACTCCCCTATATTTCAAATTTAACATTGTTGTAGTTCCATTTGCAAACGAATATTGAAATTTGGTTGATTTTTTACTTCCGTTTAATATCAATTCCAAATGTTCTTTAGCCAAATCCTTAATTGGAGTTTTTAGATCAAATCCGAGCTGTTTACCGATGGTTGTAAGCTGATCCCAAAAGTACACGTCACGTTTTTTGCCGTATGGTAAAATTCCGCCATCTTCAATACTCATATTAAAATCGGGAATAATCAAGTCAATATCTATTTCTTTTTTTACACCCAAACCATCGCACTCCGGACATGCACCATAAGTTGAATTAAAAGAAAACGAATTTGGGGCAAATTCCTGAAAACCAATTCCGCATTGCAAACATGCAAATTTACGACTGTAAACGGAATCTTCTTTCTCGCAGTTTATTATTAAATAACCTTCACCATAATTTAAAGCAACATCAACAGATTCTTTAACCCTTTGATACGAATTTTCTTTTACATTAACTCTATCAATTACAATTTCGATATTATGCGTTTGATAACGACTCAACTTCATACCGTCAGTAATTTCAATAATTTCGCCATCAATACGCGCGCGCATAAAACCATCACCAAGTATTTGTTCAAAAAGTTCTTGATAATGTCCTTTACGCCCTTTAATAACAGGAGCTAAAATATTTATTTTTTTACCTTCAAATTTGGTCAATACCGATTCAATTATTTGGTCCATGCTCTGTTTTTGTACAGGTCTGCCGCATTGATGACAGTGAACCGTACCCAAACGAGCATACAGCAGACGCATAAAATCGTAAATTTCCGTTACTGTACCAACCGTAGAACGTGGATTGCCCGAAGTGGCTTTTTGCTCTATTGATATCGCCGGACTTAATCCTTCAATTAAATCAACATCCGGCTTTTCCAGTTGATTTAAAAATTGCCGGGCATAAGCAGAAAGTGATTCAATATAACGCCTTTGCCCTTCGGCATAAATTGTATCAAAAGCAAGAGATGATTTACCCGAACCGGATAACCCGGTAATTACAGTAAACGAATCGCGTGGTATTTCTAAATCTATATTTTTTAAATTGTGCTCGCGTGCACCGCGTATTATTATTTTATCTTCAAAATCCATTGTCTTTATCAAAAAGTTTAAACTTTAATTATACTATTACAATGGATTAAAATCAAATAAAATTTTAAATTAAATATTTATTGTTTGAGAAAAACTTAAGTATACAAGCTGCAAATTTTGCTAATATGCTTTCTTTTGGTAGTGATGCCTAATTGTAGCAGATTCCCCAATAGCGGAAATCTCGTGCAACAAATGTTTATATTTTAGCTGAAAAGCCTAATTGTAAAGCGAACTTTAGTTCGCTTTCTATATTATTTCCGAGCTGTTTGTATAAAAAGCCAATTTAATCCTAAAAGTTTGCGAGATAAACAGAATGTGTTAAAATTTGGGAATTACTGCAAATACAAGAAAAAGAACATGTAACTACTCTGTAGTTGTGGGGTTGTTTTGGGGATTGTTAGGTTACAATCGAGTAGGAGGTATGGGATTATTTCCCATACCGTCCTCTCACACCACCGTACGTGCCGTTCGGCATACGGCGGTTCGGAATACAGTTAGTTAAATGCTTTTATTTAACAAGCCATTAACTTTCCTTGTCAATATTTTCTTACCTTTATAGAAAGAAAACTCGGCTCTCCAACCTACTAAAAGTTTTCCAAACTTTCGTTAGCTGGTAGATTTTTATTTTTTCTGCGTCATCGTTTTCTTTACGTTTTGTATAGAAATTTGACTGTTTTCCGTTCAGTCCTTCCTCGAACCGTTAGGTTCTGAGTACTATGACCTCTGCTGACTTCTGCGGTGTCAATTGCATATCGCTAT
>JAZDHY010000088.1:0-32120 GCA_043805435.1 bacterium | reverse complement strand
GTTCGTCAGACCGAGACTTTGCCTGCGGCTTCCTTCAGATTCCACCTCACGATGGACACCCTTGCCGTTCAGCTAATGATTCCTACTATCAAGGCTCATTGGGATCTTTCATCCCTTAGTTACCTAACATGTCAGGCGCACAACATGCACCTGCTCTGCAGGTGAAAAAACGTGCCAATCCCTAATTATTGATTTAAACAGAAACATGTCTAATTGTTGAGAGTTCCGGAATAGCGGAAATCTCGCCAGCCGTTGATTAAGACAGTATTTTATAAAATATATAAACTTAACAGGCTGTGTTAAAATTAAAAAAAAAGCAGTAATTTGAAAAAACCTGTGGCACGGCTCTGCCGTACTTACGTGCAATATATATACGTTAACGCATTGTATTGTAATATGTTACAATGTGTTTTTAATCCCGGAGGGATGACATGATTATAGCAAAAACAAAAAAACATTCGTAAAAACCCCATCGGGGTGACATAATTTTTTATTGCCAAATAGCCGTTATTTGATATTTATCCCCAATTTTCACACAGCCTGTTTTTCTCGCCAGCTTTTGATTAAGACAGTATTTTATAAAATATATAAACTTAAGCTCGTGCCGCAATGTATCTCTTTAGTAATAATGCCTAATTGTTGCACTTTCCGCAATTACGGAAAACTCGTTATCTGTGGGTTAAAACACGTTATTTTTTGGTGCTGTTATCTGTATTTTACCGTTTCAAATTGTTTATTCCACTAATAACGTTTCTCCCTCGGATTTTGCAATTATTACAGAACCGCAAGTATCGCTTAGCACATTTACTGTTGTACGGCACATATCTAATATTCTATCCACCGCTAAAATAAGGCCAATTCCTTCCAAAGGTAAACCAACTGCCGAAAGTATAATAGACATCATAACCAAACCTGCCATTGGAATACCTGCTGCACCAATTGAAGCAAGCAAAGCGGTAAGCACAACTATTCCCTGTTGAAGGAAACTTAATTCTATTCCATAGGCTTGTGCAATAAACATAGCTGCAACACATTCGTACAATGCTGTTCCGTCCATATTAATTGTTGCACCTAACGGCAATGTAAATGAAGATATTTTATTGGAAACACCGGCATTTATTTCAACAGCTTCTAATGTTAAGGGTAAAGTTGCGTTTGAAGAAGAAGTTGAAAAAGCAGTTAATAATGGCGTTGACATAGCTTTTAAATGTTTTATTGGATTAACCTTTCCAACAAATTTTAATAAAATTGGAAGCGTAATTGTTCCATGCACAAATAGTGCAAGCAATACTGTAAACATATAAATGCCCAAATGACTAAATAAAGATAACATTTTATCGGTATTGCCGGCTTGTTCGGCGGTAATTTTAGCTACAATACCAAAAACACCTAATGGAGTGAATTTAATTATAAATAGTGTTATTTTCATCATAATTTCAAAAGTCGCGTCAAAAAAATCAGTTAATATTGCCTTTTTTTTAACTTCTAGTTTGCAAATAAAATAACCAAAAATAATTGCAAAAAATATTATGGAAAGCATTTGACCTTCCGAAAATGCTTTAAATATATTATCAGGAATTATTTTTATTAATGTTTCACCAAAAGACTGCTGAACCAAACCCAAATTTTCAACACTTTCTTTTAAGCCCAAATCGGCTCCTACACCGGGCTTAAGAATATTAACAAAAAACAAACCGGTAAGTATTGCAAGCAAGCTTGTAACCATATAATAACTAAGTGTTTTTAATCCCAGTCTTCCAAGGTTTTCGGCATTGCCGATATTTGCAACTCCGGTAATAATTGAACTTAAAATAAGCGGAACAATTATCATTTTTAATGCCCTGATAAAAACTTCCCCCATCCATGAAGTATAAAAAACACCAGAAGGAAAGAAAAAGCCAAATACAATTGCCCCCAATATTGCTATAAGTATCTGCCAATGTAATTTAATTTTTATCATTGTTCCACCAATTTAATAATCAAAAAGTACAATCTTTCATTCTTTTATGTTTAACATTATACTGCTAAACCAGTTTTTTACTATTGATGGTCTAATATATTTATTTTTTATTTAAATTACACAAAAAAAATACTGTCCCCTTACGCATACTAAAAAATCAATATCTTTTCTCCATAATTCACTATATTTTTTGCCAAATAAAAAGCCGACAAGTTTAAACTCATGCCACAAATATTAGTATTTTGCAAGGTAGCCTAATTGTAGTGAGGTTGTCTCAAAAGTCAAAATATTGCATACGGGAACTCACCCCCTGACGCCCTCTTTTGAAAATAGAGTGGGAAAATATAAAAGAATCATTGTACTATATAATGGTTTTATAAATTACTAAAGCATTATGGCGAGGAATATTAAACTTATGGTTTTGAGCTTCTATATTGATTTGTTCCTTTTGAGACAGCCTCTACCTCAGGTAAGCAAACCACAAAGAATCATGATCCTTTGTGGTTAAAAAGCCAACAAGCCTAAATGCTTGGGTTAAAACCCAATGTTATGAGTTTTTTCAATCCACACCTTAAAAGGTGTGGTTATTTAAACCGTTAATATATTACACGTTATAAACAAGCATGATTTCTTTACTACATCACACATTAAATTTTCGGCCAATTAAAAGGCTTAAGATCTTATGCTTGTAATGTAAAAAACATAAAATATTTTTTCATTCATAATTTACAATTCACAATTATTTTAAAAGAACCATTTTCTTCAAATCGTTAAATACGGGTATTTTGCCGTTTCCTGTTACTTCTATTCGGTATAAATATATTCCACTTGTGTATCCGCTTAAATCTATGTTTTTTTCGTTATATCCTTTGTTTTTTAACAACTTTGCCTAAAATACCCGCTCCATCAATAATACATTCATCTGTATCTAAACCTAAAATTGCTAAATCTTTATCCCTAACAAGTATTGTTTCTTTATAAATTCCCCTGTTTATACAAATAGTATCGCCGATATTACAAAAATCTATACATTTTTGCAGGCTGTCGCAGGCTGTTTCCCAAGTAATATAAGGCGGGTCAGAACTTCCCGTCGTTTTGCTTACATATCTAACTTCACAAAACAAATGGGATGTTATAAAAATTATAAAAAAATTAAACAATATGTACTTGTATTTTTTTATCATTAGTCTAGTTTATAGGAGTGAATTATTACAAATTAATACCAAATATAAACTTTGCGGTTCTCATTAAATTTCCCCTTTGTTTTTTATATACATCATTTTTACATCATTTTTACATCATTTTTATTCACATAAATTTAAATTAGATATAAAAAGTTTAAAAGCAAATAAAATAAATTATGTAATGGTAAAATTTACCCAAAACAGCTAAAAAAAGATGTACTAATTTCGAATTTAATATGTAAATTTTAGCACTTTATTTAAGTAAAAAAATAATCGCAAATCAAAAAGTCATTTCAACAAATAAATAGATATTTTCAACATATAGGTTTTAATTTAAAGATAATAACTATGTATTTTTTTATACATTTAATTTTCAGAATAACTTTTCGATAATCTAACAAGAATGAATTGGTATAAAACCAACAATAAATAAGAAATTAAAGAGATATTCATTTTAGCATTTTTTTTATTGAAAACATTCTGTATTTTTGTAGTTGACAAATTTTATAACAATTATATATTTAAAGAAAGTGGAACAAAAGAAAGAAAGAATTTTATTTATTGACCTAATGCGTGCGTTAGCTGTATTACTGATGGTTCAAGGGCATACAATACATACACTACTTGGCAGCGAATATAGAACTTTAGACTCTGTATTTTTTTATTCATGGCATACAATACGTGGTTTTACCGCCCCAATTTTTATGTTTACTGCGGGTTTGGCATTTACTTATTTGTTACGCGAAAACAAACAGCCTGTTAAAGGCAATGTAAGGATAAAAAAAGGCTTAAAAAGAGTTGGTATTTTATTAGGAATAGGATATTTATTACGATTTCCCACATATGACATTTTTAATTTTTCGGATGTAACATACGCTCAGTGGCAGACTTTTTTTACTGTTGACGCATTACATCTTATTGGAATGGGTTTATTATTTGTAATAGGACTTGTATATTTAGGCGAAAAACTAAAACTAACAGATAATGTTATATTTACTTTTGGTGCATTATTCTTTTTCTTATTTGCTCCATCTGTATTAAGCAGCAATTTATATACACATTTTCCCGGCCCTATAGCTGCCTATTTTACCGAAAGAGGTGGTTCATTATTCCCATTATTCCCTTGGGCGGGTTATGTTATTTCGGGGGCAATACTTGGTAGTTTTATTGCAAATAACAAAACATTTGCTAAAACAAAAGTGTTCAGTTATAATTTAATTTTTATAGGTTCTTTGGCTATTTCTCTTTCAGCTATAATCAGTCAGTTAAATATACACGGTGCAATTAAAGACGCCTACTGGGTTGAAATTACAAAACTTATATTATTGCGTGTTGGAGTAGTTACTGCATTATATGGTATAGCTTCAATATTAGAAAAAAAGATTACTTATTTACCTAAAATTGTACGACAAATGGGCAGCAATACATTATTAATTTATGTTGCACATTTAATTATTTTATATGGCTGCGCTTGGTTTCCGGGAATTTATTCGGTTGCGGGTGAACGATTAAATGCTTTTGCTTCTGTAAGTGCCGCACTAATAATGATTACTTTGATGATTTTAATGGTTATATTTACAGGCAAGTATAAATTATATCGTAAACATGCTTCCCAATAAAATATGCGAAAATCAGAAAACACTAATCCGTTGCCAAAAGAAGAAGAAATTAAGCTTGATAACACATTAAGGCCTCATAGTTTTGAAGAGTTTTTAGGTCAGCCCAAAATAATAGAAAACTTTAAGGTTTTTATTGGTGCTGCAAAAAAACGAGGTGAAGGATTAGACCATGTATTGTTAACAGGCCCTCCCGGATTAGGAAAAACCACTTTAGCAAATATTATAGCCCAAGAAATGGGCACAAGTATAAAAGTTACCAGCGGTCCTGTTTTAGAAAAACCGGGTGATTTAGCCGGAATTTTAACCAACATGGAAGAAAATTCCGTTTTATTTATAGATGAAATACATAGATTGACCCCTCTTGTTGAAGAATATTTATATTCGGCAATGGAAGATTTTAGAATTGATATTTTAATTGATTCCGGACCAAATGCAAGATCAGTTCAAATTAAACTCCCCCATTTTACATTAACCGGTGCTACTACCCGTGCAGGACTGCTTACAGCTCCTTTACGCGATAGGTTTGGCATTAAAGTTAGATTAGATTATTATACAGACGAAATTTTACAAAAAATTGTAAAACGCTCGGCCGGAATTTTAGATATACAGATTTATGAAGATGCCGCTTTGGAAATAGCAAAACGCTCGCGCGGAACACCTCGTATTGCCAACAGATTATTAAAACGAACACGCGACTTTGCAGATTATGAAGATAAAAAAGCTATTGATATGTTTACGGCAAAAAAAGCTCTTTTAGCTTTAGACGTTGATGATTTTGGTTTGGACGAAATGGATAAAGATATTATTTTAACCATTATTGAAAAATTTAACGGCGGACCCGTAGGCCTAAATAATTTATCTGTTTCTGTAAATGAAGATCCCGGAACAATTGAAGAAGTATATGAACCTTTTTTAATTCAACAAGGATTCATTCAGCGTACCCCGCGTGGACGCGAAGCGACTGATTTAGCTTATATACACTTTGGCAAATCCAAAAGAAGTAAAATTTCACAGGACACTCTCTTCTAATAAAAGGAGGCTTTAAATTGATTACCTTAAACAATATTTCTATTGGCAATAACAACCCTTTTGTTTTAATGGCAGGGCCATGCGTTGTTGAAAACAAAGAGATTACTTTATTTACCGCAAAAAAAATTAAAGAAATTACAACCGAACTTAATATCCCTTTTATATTCAAATCGAGTTATAAAAAAGCAAACCGAACCAATATAAATTCATTTATTGGTTTGGGTGATGACGGAGCTTTAAAAATTCTGCAAGAAGTTAAAGATGAACTGAATGTTCCTATTGTTACCGATGTTCATACGGTTGAGGAAGTACAAAAAGCGGCAAAAGTTGCCGATATTTTGCAAATTCCGGCTTTTTTGTGCAGGCAGACCGATTTATTAATAGCCGCAGGTGAAACAGGCAGAATTGTAAATATAAAAAAGGGACAGTTTTTAGCTCCTGAGGACATGAAATATGCGGCCGAAAAAGTAAAATCAACCGGAAACGTAAATGTTATGTTAACCGAAAGAGGCACTACTTTTGGATACCATAATTTAGTTGTTGATATGCGTTCTTTAGTAGTTATGCGCAACATGGGTTACCCTGTTGTGATGGATGCAACTCATTCGGTACAAATGCCAAGCAGCGGTGATGTAACGGGAGGGAATCCTTACTTTATCCCCTATTTGGCAAAAGCAGCTGCAGCAATTGGTATTGATGCTCTGTTTTTAGAAGTTCACCCAAATCCGGCTAAAGCTTTGAGTGACGCAGCAAGTCAGTTAAAACTTGAATTGTTAAAAGATTTGTTAATTGAAGTAAAAAAAATAGACTCAATTGTAAAATTGTTATAATGTTAAAATTTAGGCAAATAGATCCAGACCATAATTATAACGTTTGTTTTGGTGATTTTTGTAGTTACAAATATTGCACTTCTCTCAAGTAGATTTGTGTAATAAAATAGCTGATATTTTAATTGTCATATTGCGCTAAATAATCCTGAATGGATGACAAGTTTGTGTTGCGTTATTTTTTGAAAAATAGTTGTAAATGATTAAATTTTTAACAAAATTATAATCGTTTAATACAAATAATTGTAAAATAAAATTTAATACAAAAAATTATAATGAATAAACTAACCGATAAAGAATTAATTGAACAGGGTAAAAAAGTAATAAAAATTGAAAGCGATTCGATTGAAGGATTAATAGAAAAAATTGATAATTCTTTTGCAAAAGCAGTAAAATTGATTTATAAATCAAAAGGAAGAGTTATATTTTCCGGAATGGGCAAATCGGGACTTATTGCCCGAAAAATAGTAGCAACACTAAACTCAACCGGCACAGCAGCAATTTATTTGCACCCTACTGATGCAGCTCATGGCGATTTGGGCATGGTTCGTAAAGAAGATATAGTTATTCTTATTTCAAAAAGTGGATATACGGAAGAACTGCACAATTTAGTTCCAATGTTTAAGCGTATTAAAGTTCCTTTAATTATGATGACCGGAAATATTGAATCTAAAATTGCCCAAGAATGCGATATAATATTGGATTGTGGAGTTAAAGAAGAAGCTTGTCCATACGATTTGGCTCCAACCGCTTCCACAACCGCTGCTTTGGTTATGGGTGATGCTTTAGCTATTGTATTGCTTGAGATGCGGGGATTTACAGCAGAAGATTTTGCACTTTTACATCCATCCGGTTCGCTGGGTAAAAGGTTATCTTTAAAAATTTCGGAAATAATGTATCAGGGTGAAGATGTACCTATTGTTCATGAAGATACCTCAATAAAAGATACAATTATTGTTATCACTTCAAAACGACTTGGCACAACCGCAGTTGTTGATAAAACCGGAAAACTAACAGGAATTGTTACCGATGGTGATCTTAGGCGTCTGCTTGAAAAAACTTTAGAAATTAAAAACCTAACTGCAAAAGATTTAATGTCTAAAAATCCAAAAACTATTAGTCCTGAATATTTGGCGTCTTTTGCCCTTCAACAAATGGAAAAATTTAATATCACTTCTCTTATTGTTGCCGACGATTTATTACATCCGGTTGGCATTATTCATTTACACGATTTAGTAAAACTTGGACTTCAAAGTAGATGAAAAAAATAATTTTGCTATTATTTATATTTATAATTGTTACATCCTGCAAGGAAGAGAAATTAAAACCCGTAGTTGATAAAAATTTAATTGTAAACGGCACTCCGGTTCAAGAAAGTTGGAATTCTAAAATTTATTTTACCGAAGAAGGAAAACGAAAGGCTGTTTTATTTGCAAAATATATAAGAATGTTTGAAAATCCAAAGGTTACATTACTTGACGGAGTTACAATTGATTTTTATGACAAAAATGAAGTAAAAACTACTACACTAACTTCAAAATATGGCAAAGTTGACGATATTACTAAAAACATGTATGCTATTAAAGATGTTGTTGCCGTAAACGATAGTGGTGTTACCCTTACCACAGAAGAGTTAATGTGGCGAAATTCCGATAGGAAAATTACTTCCGATAAATTTGTAAAACTTATATCCAAAACGGAAGATATTCAAGGTTATGGATTCGAATCCGACCAAGGTTTAAGAAATTATACAATTTATAATATCACTTATTCAACTGTTTTTTCAGATACAAAAAAAGAAAATGAATAAATTAATTGCTTTATTTATATTATGCTCAAGTTTACTTTTTGCACAAAACGGAAATGAACCGGTAGTAGTTATTGGTGACAGCTTAATTGGTAAAAATGATGAGGGGGCAAGGAAACGTGAAGTAATTGGAAATGTGATAATTACACAGGGAGACGTTAAAATTACCTGTAATAAAGCAATACAAAATATTGATGAAAACGTAGCTGAACTGATAGGTAATGTTATTGTTACCCAAGATACAATTACAATAAAAACAGAAAACGGATTTTATGACGGAAATAACAGAATTGCTTTTTCAAACATTGGAGTGACCTTAGAAGATACGCATATAATTCTTAATGCTGTTAACGGTTATTATTATTTTAACGAAAAACGTGCTTATTTTTACAACCAAGTTACACTTTACGATAAAATTAATAATCTTTTTTCCGATAAACTTACATATTTTCATAACCAAAACAAAGCTGTTGCCGTTGGAAAAGTCTGTATTTCGGATACAGCTTCAACCATTTTATCAGATAGTTTAATCCATTTTAGAAATAATAAAATATCGTACGCTTATAATAACATAACAATTATAAATAGAAATAACAATGTAACAATTTTTGGAAATTATTTGGAAAGTTTCCCCGATTCAGGTTATAGTAAAATAATTGGAGATCCGTTTTTAGTACAGATTGATACAGCCAAAAACGGCCAGATTGATACACTTTATATTTCGGCTATAACACTTGAAACCTTCAAAGATTCGTTAAATACATATTTTAAGGCTATGGATTCCGTAAAAATTTTTCGTCAAGGATTTATTTCTAAAAACGATTACACTTTGTATTACAAAAATGATGAAAAATTATTAACCTACAAAGTAGAGGATGTAAAGCAACAGCCTATTATGTGGTATCAAGATTCACAACTTACCGGGGATTCGATTTTTGTTTATTTAAAAGATAGAAAATTAGATTATATTGATATTATAAATGACGGTTTTATGATTTCAAAAGTTGAAAATTATGATTTCAGGTACAATCAAATATCAGGAATTAATATTAAACTTTTTTTTAACGATTCGTCATTAACACAAACAAGTGTAAATGGCAACGTTTTGAGTATTTATTATACATTTGAAGACGAAAAACCAAAAGGTTTAATAAAATCTTCCGGTGAAAGAGCTAAATTGCTGTTTACAAATAAAAAAATTAGTGATGTAAGGTTATATGTTTCGGCTATTAGCGAATTCCATCCCGAATCACTTGTTTTTGGTAAAGAAAAAGATTTTACTTTGCCATTATTTCAATTACATACGGATAAACCCGAAAAAAGTTATTTTATAAATAAGTATTTATCAAAAATTCAAAATTATTAAAATATGTCAATATTAACTTTACAAAGCAAAGATCTTACAAAAGTTTATAAAAAACGTGCGGTAGTAAATAAAGTTTCGGTAAATGTAAAACAGGGTGAAGTTGTGGGGCTTTTAGGCCCAAACGGAGCCGGAAAAACAACTACATTTTACATGATTGTTGGTATGATTAGACCCGATGAAGGAAAAGTTTTTCTTAATGATACTGAAATAACAAAAGAACCGATGTACAAAAGAGCAAAAAAAGGAATTGGTTATTTACCTCAAGAAGCTTCTGTTTTTAGAAAATTAAGCGTTGAAGACAATATAATGGCTGTTTTACAATTAATGAATTTTACGGCAGCAGAACGAAAATCGGAATTGGAAAGATTATTAGAAGAATTAAGCATAACACATATACGTAAAAGTCTCGGATTTCAATTAAGCGGCGGCGAACGCAGAAGAACGGAAATTGCTCGTGCCCTAGCCAGTAAACCAAATTTTATTCTTTTAGATGAACCTTTTGCCGGAGTTGATCCAATAGCGGTTGAAGATATTATGTCAATTGTTTACAATCTTAAGCATAAAGGAATTGGAATTTTAATTACCGATCATAATGTTCATGAAACTTTAAGTATAGTTGATCGTGCTTATATTTTGATTAACGGACAAATTTTTAAGGAAGGAACGGGTGAATTTTTAGCTGAAGATGAAGATGTAAAAAAACTTTATCTTGGAGTTAACTTTAAGCTTGATAGATACGTCTAAATATTAAATAAACAATGTGGTTAATTATGAATAATAAAACAAAAATCATCGGACTATCAACAATATTAATGTTAGTAAGTATCATTATTTTTGTTTTATTTTACCCTTCTGTAAATCCTCATTATAGTATTTATCCTAAAATTTCCAAGGATAGTATTATTGTAATTGCAAAAGAAAATCTTCGTAAATTAAATATTGCAAACCCTAATTTTTTTGTTGAATTAAAATTAAGAAATAATTCTTCTCTTATTACGCAAACACAGCAAAAATTCGGCTTAAAAAAAGGTAACGAGTTATTGCGTAACAAAATAGCAGCTTATTTTTGGGATGTAAAAATTAATGATTCAGACGCTCGCCTTAATTTAATGACAAACAACAAAGAAAAACTTGTAAAATCTATTATTGGAAATATAAATTTAAAATATAATCTTTCCGGCAATCTCATTGGGTTAGATTCTCAAATTCCGGATACTTTAAAGCTTCCGGCAATTTCTTTTGATGAGGCTTATAACATAGCATCTAATTTTCTTGTTGAGTTTACTCCTTATAAAGATTTGGTTTTGGATACAATCTCTATTAGCAATCAAACAAATAATAACAAATCTTATACTTATAGTCTTGGTACTAATAGAGAAAAAAATGAGACTAAAGCAGAAACCGAAACCAGAACAGATTATAAATTTTCTGCTTCCACTTTTAATAAGATATTAAATAATAAAATATTAATTTCTGTTGGAGTAACAGGCAATCTTATTTCTTCTTTTAAAGTAGAAGAAACCATTCCGGAAATATTTACGGAGGGCGATTCAGTTGTAACTGCAATCACTTCAGCTATTATTTATGCCATCTTAATGATTATTTTAATAGTCCTAGCATTCAGACGATATAGAGCTTATGAAATTGGGTTTAAGCTTTCGGTTGTAGTTGGCATTTTAGTAGGGTTAGGTGTTGTTTATAATATTACAATGGAAACGGAAGTTTTTAGCTGGGAGATTTTATTCCCTATTGTTTTTGGATTTTTATTTTCTGCAGCCGGCGTCGCAATCGCCTGGGCAGTAAGTGAATCTTTAACGCGTGAAATATGGAAAGACAAACTTACATCAGTTGATTTGTTGTACAATGGATACTTTTTCCATTCTAAAATTGGTAAATCTATTTTGCGTGGTTTAGGTTTTGGATTTGCTCTTTTAGCTTTTTGGACAGTCTTAATATCATTAATTAACATTGTATTTAACATAAGCATAATTTCTTCAAGCGATGAAGCTTCAATTTTTAATAATAGTTATCATATTTTATTTGCAATCATTAGTTCGCTCAATCATGTATTATTTCCTTCCATCATGGTATTTTTATTTTTAGGGGCGTTTATTCGTTCAAGAATAAAAAGCAATAAATTACTTGTTGTTTTTATCGGTATCATATGGGGAATATTAATGTGCGGAAAACTCAATCCATTCTATATAGGTATTTCTGTTCAGTTTGTTATGGGTATATTTTTTGCTTATATTTTCTTAAAATTTGACTATTTAACAACATTAATTTCATTAATAGTTTTTTACTTTTTATACCTTGGAATTTCATTATTTTACCTGCCGGTTGAGATAAATTCGTATTCAAGTTATACATTAATTGCTGTAATTTTAATATTGTTTATTTTTGCAATTTTTTCTTTATTTTCAAAAAAGAGGATAAAAGATCTTGAAGAAATAACACCTGCATTTGCAAAACATATCTCCGAAAGACAAAGAATGCAAAGCGAACTTCAAGTTGCACGCGATGTTCAAATGTCATTTTTGCCTCAAAAAAGTCCGGACTTTTCCGGCATAGATATTTCGGCTAAATGTATTCCGGCTTATGAGGTTGGCGGTGATTATTACGATTTTATTAATATAAATGAAAAACGATTTGGAATTGCAATTGGTGATGTTTCGGGTAAAGGAACAAAAGCCGCATTTTATATGACTTTGACTAAAGGGTTTTTAAAGGCTACATCACGTTTTTATGTTTCCCCTGCTGCAATATTAAGCAACATGAACAACATGTTTTACGAAAATGTTGAACGCGGTAGTTTTATTAGTATGATATATGCCGATGTTGATATTGAAAACAATAAACTAATAATGGCTCGTGCCGGTCATAATCCTCTTATTGGAAGAAAAACAAACTCGGGAATTGTTGAAAACTACAAACCGGGCGGTATTGCACTTGGATTGGAAAAAGGCGATATTTTTGCTAAAACCATTACCGAACAAATTATTCCGTTTAATACAGGTGATGTTTTTGTTTTTTATACCGACGGTATTACGGAAGCTGAAAACAATAAAAAAGAAGAATACGGCGAAAACAGACTTCTTGAAATTATCAAAAATTCAGATGATTTAAATTCTAAAGCTATAATGGAATTGATCTTGGATGATGTTCATAAATTTACGGGTAAAACTCCTCAACATGACGACATGACGTTGATTGTGTTAAAGATTGAGTGATAATATCTACGAGGTTGTGTTTCTGTTTTGTAGGCGATTTGCTACTGATATGTAACTCTTAAAAGAGTTATTACGACTAATAAGAAGAAATTTGCATAAAATATTTATTCCAAATAAGTTATTGGGAAAATATTTTGAAAACCAACACTATTAATAATATATACTAACCTACTAAAATATAATAAGTTACTGATTTCAAGAAGTGTAGTTTTTGCCCTCTGAATCTTCTTCATGGATGTATCCCGAATTACATTTAATTTTAATATTAATTTATCAAAAACGCACAATATTATGACATATGTAGAACAGGATATATCAGCCACAGAGTGGCGAAATGTGTATAGTAGCAACATCCTCTAAACATAAATGAAGCCCCATCGGGGCGACACACAACATGTTATAATACAAAACGTTACAGGTATTACAATGTCGCTCCGCTGGAGCTAAAACCAATGTTGTAGGATCTTGTTTTCCTATATACATTTCGCCCAACAAGTGGGCTGATACCTGTAAAAATATAATTTTCTATTTATATATACTCCTAACCTATCCGTATAAGTTATTTATTATTCCCAATTCGTAATATCCAATGACTAATTTGGGTTAAAATTACATTACAATTTTACATCACTTAATGGAACCGCAGTATTACGCATACTATGCACCTTATTTGCAACGGGAATTTCAACATCCTTTTTTACGGCTTTTTCAAATTCATCTCTAAATCTTTGGATTGTAAATTTAACAGGCCAGGCAGCAGCGTCACCAAGCGCGCATATTGTATTTCCTTCAATATTATTTGCTACGTTTATAAGTAAATCCAAATCCTCCGTGGTACCATTTCCGGCAGAAATACGTTTTAATGTTTTTAACATCCAGCCGGTACCTTCCCTACATGGCGTGCATTGTCCGCAGCTTTCATGATAATAAAACTTTGCAATACGGGTTAAAATTTTCACTAAATCCGTATCTTCATCCATCACAATAACCCCAGCCGTGCCAATGGCGCTGCCTACTGCTTTAAGCGAGTCTGCATCCATCCTTACACCTTCCAACTGGTCTCCGCGTAACGGAGGCATTGAGGAACCACCCGGGATAACACATTTAATCTTTTTATTGCTAATTACTCCGCCGGCAACATCATTAATTAATTCTGTTAATAACATTCCTGAAGGTAATTCATATACACCCGGTTTATTAACATGCCCGCTTATTCCGTATAACAATGTTCCGGGATGTTTGGGAGCACCAATAGCCGAAAACCATTCCCAGCCTTTTTCAATAATTTTTGGAATATTTGCAATTGTTTCAACATTGTTAATAGTAGTAGGTTTACCCCATAATCCTCTTTGTGCAGGAAACGGAGGTTTAACACGCGGATAACCTCTAAAACCTTCAATAGAATTCATTAATGAAGATTCTTCTCCGCAAATATATGCTCCCGCTCCTTTGTGGATATAAATATCACAAAAAAAGTCGGTGCCGTATTTCTCTTTCATTTTTTGGCCTACAAAACCGGCTTCATAAGTATCATCCAATGCTTTTTGCATTAATTTTATCCACTTATGGTATTCACCCCTTATATACAAATAGGCCGATTTGGCTCCAATAGCATAACAAGCTATTATAATACCTTCAATTAACTGGTGTGGGTTCATTTCAAATATAAGCCTGTCTTTAAATGATCCCGGTTCGCTTTCATCGCCATTAATTGCCAGATATTTTAATTTATCCGTCCCTTTTGGCATAAAAGACCATTTTAAGCCGGTAGAAAAGGATGCTCCGCCACGTCCGCGTAACCCTGATTTTTTGACTATATCAATTATATCATCGGGTGATTTTTGAAAAGCGGACTTAGCAGCATTATAACCGCCGTTGTTTAAATATACTTCTATTTTGTCAAAATTTTCAATTTCGGGTAAAATAATTTTTTCTGTCATTTGCAAACATCCAAAATTTCTAAAACTTTTTCTTTGGTTAAATTTTCATAATAGTCTTCGTTTATAGCAATCATAGGAGCATAACCGCATGCTCCCATACATTCAACTTCTTCAAGCGAAAATTTTCCGTCCGCTGAAACTTCCATATTTTCAAGATTTAATTTTTCTTTAACCGCATCCCATATCTCAGATGCTCCCCGGAGCATACACGATACATTAGTGCAAACCTGAACATGATTACGACCCATTGGTTTAGTAAAATACATAGTATAAAAGGTTACAACACTTAATACCTGCACTTTATCAATTCCAAGAATTACGGCTATTTCTTCCATAACTTCGTTGGAAATATAACCGTTTTGTTCTTGGGCTATATATATAGTATCCATAATTGCCGCTAAAGCAGTAGGATATTTTTTTCTTGCTTTTTCAATTCTTTTAAGATTTTCTTCAGTAAAATTAAACGGCATTACTAAAAACCTCTTTATAATTTAATTTTTATTTATCTGCTTCACCCATTACAGGGTCTAAACTTCCAATTATTGCAACAACATCCGAAATCATATGCCCTTTACACAAAATAGGCAATACTTGTAAATTACAAAACGAAGGTGAATGTATTTTCATTTTCCACGGCTGTCCCGTGCCGTTGCTTACAATATAAAATCCTAATTCTCCTTTAGGATTTTCAGCAGAAAAATATACCTCACCAACCGGCGGATTAACACCACTATTTACAAGCATAAAATCGTGAATAAGTTCTTCCATCCTGCTGTAAATTTCACCTTTACGTGGTAAAACCTTTTTTGGTTCGTTGGCCAAAATTTGGCCCGAAGGCATTTTATCTAAAACCTGGTTAACAATTTTTACACTTTCTTTTACTTCATCTGCTCGAATATAATATCTTGATAAACAATCTCCTTCGGTATAAATAGGAATATCAAAATCAATTTCGTTATAAAACAGATAAGGTTTTGCTCTTCTAACATCATATTCAACGCCCGAGGCTCGTAAACTGGGACCTGTTACACCATAAGCCAAAGCAGTTTCTTTAGTTAAAATTCCAATCCCTTCAAGACGTTCTAAAAATATTCTATTTCCGTTAAGTAATTTGGCCATTTCACCTAAAGCAGCATCAAAACCTTTTAAGAAATCTTTAATCATACTTATTGAAGTATCATCAACATCGGCTCCTACACCGCCAATTCTAGTATAACTGGTAGTAAACCGTGCTCCCGCAACTCTGTCAAAGATGTTTTGTATTTTTTCTCTTTCTCTAAAAGTCCACATAACCATAGTAACCGCACCAACATCCATAGCAAAAGTACCTATTGCAACCAAATGTCCTGCAATACGCGAAAGTTCTGCAACAAGCATACGAATGTATTGTGCTCGTTTGGGAGCTTCAATACCAATTAATTTTTCAACTGCCAATACATAAGCTACATTATTGCACATTGTAGAAGTATAATCCAGACGGTCGGTATGCGGAATAAACTCAAGAAATGACATATTTTCTGCCATTTTTTCGTAACCTCTATGCAAATACCCCAATTCGGGTACTGCGCCTAATACCTTTTCACCATCAAGTTTAACCAATAAACGTAAAACACCATGTGTAGCAGGGTGCTGCGGGCCCATATTAAGCACCATATCATTTTCCAAAACATCTTCAATAACAAAATCTTTGGTTTGATTTAACAGTGCATTATATAATCTTTCATCATTTAAGTTATTTGTCATTTTTTCCATATTAGTCTCCCATCTCGGGAAGCGGTAAAGAACCCGGAATACCCATAACAGGAAACTCCTTCCGTAACGGATAATACTCAAATTCTTCAGGCATGTACATACGTCTTAAGTCGGGATGATTTAAGAACTTAAGGCCATACATGTCATAAGTTTCTCTTTCATACCAGTCGGCACTTTTCCAAACAGAGCATACACTTTCAACTTCTGGATAAAGACCGTCTAAAATTACTTTTAAGCGCAAGTACTTATTTAACAAAAAAGAATACAAATTATAAACAACGGTAAATCTTTCTTTACTTTTTGCCCAGTCAACAGCAGTTACATCTCGGCAAATAATAAATTGAAGTTCATTACAGTTAAATAAAAAATTGCTAAAATCTAATAATTCTTCTTTTTTTACAGTTAAACTTAAATCATCTCTAAATTCATCAAAAGTTATAATTGAATTTTTGAGTTTATCGTTTAACAAAATACTATCTATTATAATATCCTTTAATTCCATAAATTTATTTATTTACCATTATTTTATCTTGAAAATCGCGTGCTTTTGTTTTTCCAATTTTTTCTTGAATAGTAATTAATGCATTTAACAAGTTTTCCGGACGAGGAGGACACCCGGCAGTATAAACATCAACAGGTAAAAACTGGTCAATTCCTTGAACAACCGAATAAGACCTGTACATACCACCCGATGAAGTGCATGCTCCCATTGCAATAACCCATTTTGGTTCCGGCATTTGGTCATAAATTCTTCTAACAACTTTTGCCATTTTAAAAGTTACGGTTCCTGCTACAATCATTAAATCACTTTGACGTGGCGAAAAACGCATAACCTCCGATCCAAACCGAGCTATATCATATTTAGGATCAGCTGCGGCAATCATCTCGATTGCACAACACGAGATACCCATAGGCATAGGCCATACGGAGCTTTTGCGTGCCCAAGAGACTATTGCATCTATAGAAGTGGTTAAATATCCGTCATTTAATAATTTTGCTTCTAATCCCATTTTAAGCCTCCCTTTTTATAAAGGTATAAAAATCCTAATTCAAGAACAACTAAAAATATCAACATCGGATAAAAAGCATAACCACCATGCAAAGCATATAATTCTTTAAATTGTACTCCCCAAGGATATACATATATTACTTCTATATCAAAAATAATAAATAACATGGCTACCAAATAATATTTAAGCGAAATTCTTTCTTTTGTAGAGCCAATCGGGTCTTTGCCGCTTTCATACGGCATCAATTTTATTTTATTCGGTCTAAATGGTCCAAATAATTTAGATGAGTACACAATAGACAATGCAAACACAACCGCTACAAATAATACCAGAAAAATTGGAATATACTCAATTAACATATTCAATCCTTTTTTTATTCTTAAAATTATCTAAAATAGCACTTAAAGTCAATTTTAAGATTTTGTTTGTTAATTCTATTAAATACTTTAACTCTAAAAGTAACAACTATCTTTTAGTAATAATTCAAAATTTATAATATTTTTTTTCAATAATCGATTCAGATTATCTTGAAAGCCAGCCTTCAGGATTTTGATAGTTTCTATCGTTCCAAATTTCAAAATGAAGAATATTACCCTCCAAACTTTCATTAACAGAACCAATTACGGTTCCCCTTTTAACTCGGTCTCCTTCATTTATGGAAATATCGCCAACATGTCCATAAACAGTTCTAAAGTCGTTTTTATGCGTAATAATAATTACACTGCCAAAACCCGGTATCCAGTCTATTGCAGAAACTATTCCTTCTGCAACAACCGAAACGGAAGTACTTGAGGAGGTTTTTATATCTATTCCATAATTGAGAGTTACGGTTTTTAATCTTTCATTTTTATTTTCACCAAATTTACGAACTATTTTACCACTTTTTACGGGCCAATTAAGTTTTCCTTTTAAATTTGAAAAATTTTCAAATGAATCGTAATTATAATTATTATAGGTTTTTTCAGTAGATAGACTTTCAGTTTTCTTTTTATCTGTATTAGCTAATTTTTGTTCTTTTTCTTTTGTTTTACGTATCCTTTCAGATTCAATAAGACGACTAATCATATTTCTTATTTCTGTTTCAGCATTTCTTTTTTCTCTAATTTCATTATTTAAAAACCGCTTGTCTTTTCTTAAAGTTTTTACTAATTCATTTTTTTCGTTCTTTTTGCCTAAAAGTATAGTTTGTTCCTTTTTTTTATCAGCTTCTAATTTTTCTTTTTCAATAACTTCTTTTTTCCTTAAAGTTTGTACTGCTGTCAATTGTTCTTTTTTGCTGCCTAAACTATCCAGATTATCTTTACTTTTTTTAGTAATGTAATTAAGATATTTTAACCTGATTAAAGCCTGATTAAATGATTCAGAGTCAAGAATATATTTCCAAAACTGCGCTCCTCTATTTTTATACACCCATACAATATATTTAGAATAGCTGTCTGTAAGTTTTTTTATGTCCTTTTTAATAACGCTTATATCATTTCCCAAGGCATTAATCTGATCTTGTTTTTCATTTTCCTCTTTTTTTAACCTGTTTATTAATTTACTTAAAAGCAAATTTTGCTGATTAAGTTTATCAAGGTCTTTCAAAGATTCCGATTCTGCCTTTTTTTTGCTATCCAATTCCTGCTCTAATTGGGCAATTTTTTCTTTGATATCCGACAACTCATTTCTTTTTTCATTTATATTGCCGGTATTTTGCGCAATTACATTAAAATTTGGGAAACAATACAAAAAAAGGAACAATGATATTGCAATTATTTTTACCATTCTATAATTTCTACATCCGAAGGGATATTAATTTTTACTTCTTCAATTTCTTTGTTAACAGTAATATTTCGGTACTCTATACCAATTTTTTGCTTCATTTGACTATTTTCAATTAATATTTTATATGGTAATGAAACATCATCAAATGTTCTAAAATCAGAAAAAACACTTTGTAAAACTAAAGATGCAGGAAATTTGTAAAAACTATATTGATTGATAGCAAGTGTTTTAGAGTTGATATCGTATACACTTTTAACTTTATTGATTGAATCGGCATAAATCATTTCGTATGAATATTCTGCAATTTTGTAATCAGTTGGTTCAAGTCTAAGTTTTTCAGTCAAATTAACAGAACCTGCAAAAGCATCAATTAAATTATCAAAAGACAAATCCACCTTAAATATATTTTTAATTATATCATTACTAACAGCACCTTTATATGCTGTATTATTCATAACATCATAAAATATAAAATCTTGTTTAGTCAGCAAGGCATGGGCCAAATCTATTCCCCATGGACCATAGATTGAAACTTTTATAGTGTCAGGCTTTTTTATTACAATTTCGAAATTACCTTTGGCAGTTAGTTTGCTGCTTTCAACGTTAATTATTCCTGTGCCTTCAAATGTTTTAATTTTTCTACGGTTTGCTTCCAGTTTTTTAACTAATCTATCAGACGGCAATACTTGTTCTTCAAGTTCCTGAACAGATGTTACGCAGCCATAAAACATATTAACAGTTAAAACAATAAACAATATCCATAATATTCTAATATTTTTCACAATTCTCCTTTTTCAATTTTTGTTTTTACTTCATTTAACGAAGGATCAAGTTCTACCGCTTTATTCCACATTTCAACAGCTTTTTCCCTATTCCCTAATTTGAAATATACATCACCCAAATGTTCAACAACTACTGCGTTTTTAGGATCCCCTTCTAAAGATTTTTCGATATATTCTTTTGCCAGTTCAAAATTTCCAAGTTTAAAGTAAATCCATCCTATTGTATCAAGATATGATGAATTTTTCGGTTCTTTGTTAACAGCTGTTTGAGCCATTGATAAACATCTATCTAACTGAAGCCCCCTTTCGGAGAGTGAATATGCATAATTATTTAACAAAAGCACATCTGCAGAATCCAGTTCTATTGCTTTTTCATAAGCAGAATCGCATCTAGCCCACATTTGTTTTTTATCGTAAATCATTCCCATCATTCCATATACCTGTGCATTTTGCGAATCAATTGCTATTGCTTTATTAAGATATATTAAAGCTTCATCACTTTCACCAAGCTGATGAAGTGTATAACCATAAGCAGATAAAACCGATAAATCATTTGGTTTTAAATCATTAGCTTTTGCAAAATAACCTTTTGCTTTTTGGTGGTCTTGCTTTTGCGAATACGAATAGGCCAAAACTAAATTAATAACAAAATTTTCAGGAAAATGAATTAGACCATTTTCCATCTCAATAATAGCTTGATCGTAATGTTTTCTATCAAATAAATATCCGCCCAAACGAATCCAAAGTTGTTCATTCCATTCACCTAATTGGGCAGCTTCCTTAAAATATTTTACTGCTAAAGAATCATTATTTTCAGTTGCATTAATTTCAGCCATTAATATTTTAATCTGCCAATGAGACGTATCTTTATCCATAATTTGAAGCATGTTTTTAGCATATTCTACGCAGCTTGAATCTTTTTCGGCTTCTTCAAGAAAACCTGACACAATACGTAATTTGTTTTCAAAAGTAACTTTATCGCTTTTAATTAATAGAGTATAATTTTCTCCGCCTTCTTTCCATTTTTCAAGCCTTACTAGCGAATTTGCTTTATACTCTACTAAACTTAAATCGTCCGGAAACAATTCGAGGGTTTCATCTATTAGCGAAACTGCTTTATCATAGTTTTTATTTTTAATATAGGCTTCAATTAATAGTTTTTTTAATTCCAAATTACTTGGATTTAAATTAACAAGTTCTTCTACAGTTGAAATAGTTTTTTCAACATTTCCAATTCTTTCATTAAGATCTGCAATTTTAACTAAAACATTCCATTCGGGCCCAATAACTTGCAAAACTTTATTATAAAAGCTTAATGCTTTAATTGGTTTCTCCGGTTCATACAACCCTGCAAGATTAAATAAAGCCTGATAATTTGTAGAATCAACCTGAATAATTTTTTCAAATGTTTCTATTGCCAAATCGGTATTCCGGGCAACAGTATATAACTGCCCTAAAAATAAATAATATTCCATGTTGGTGGAATCAAGCTCAATTGCTTTATTCATGCTTTGAATAGCTGAAGGAATTTTATTCATTCGTAAAAAATCTTTGGCAATTGCATAATAAATCCCTGCTTTTGGATCCATTTGCAGTGCTTCTTGATAATTAAGAATAGCTTCAGCATTATTTCCCTTAACGCTTTGTATTAATCCGTCAATATAAGTTCGTATAGCGGATTCTTTATTAACCGTTGTGGTGTTTTGTCCCTTTTGGGGTATATTTTCTGTATTTTTTGTTACTTTTGCAGAGCAACCAAAAATAAGATAAATAACAGGAATTACAAATAATATTTTTTTCATAACCAATTTTAATTTAAATTTAAAGATAAAATTTCTAAGATTTAATCACAAGGTAAATTACAACTAAAACGTTAAAATGTTTCGTTGTTTAACAAAACAATTATATGAATAAATTTGATTTAGCTATTTCTTTCGTCTGGGAGTTTGATATCGATTTTGTCAATCAGATAGAAAAAATTCTGCAGAGTAAAGGATTATTGACATATATAATTACAAAATGGAATATTAACGAAACAATTGAAAAAGTTAGTAATAAAGAGTTGGGATTTTATGCTTATCTGGATAGAGCAAGTGACGCAGATCCGGAGTTTGTTCCTCTTACAAAAATATTATCACGGAAAAAAACTTATCTAATAAATCCTTTAAAACAAGCAGAACGATATATTAATAAAGCTATAATGCATAATATATTATTGCGCAACAGGGTACCTGTACCTTATACTATTATTTTACCTCCTTTACAAAAAAAAGTTGATAGTTTAATAAGTTTAAAAGATATGGAATATTTAGGTCAACCATTTGTAATAAAACCGGCTTTTTTTACCGGCGGCGGAGATGGTGTTATTATTAATGCAATGTCATTATTTGATGTGATACACGAACGTGGCAGGAATGCAACCGATTCGTATTTAATTCAAAAACGTATATATCCTAAATATCTTGACGGAAAACGAGCATGGTTTAGGATTTTATGGGCTTTTGACCACGTAATCCCCTTTTGGTGGGATGATCAAACTGATATTTATCAGATAATGACAGTTGAGGATATTATAAAATATAGACTTAATAAATTAATTCTTCTTACTCAAAAAATTGCACGAATCAGTAATCTTGATTATTTTTCTACAGAAATTGCATTTTCTGAAGATGAATCATTATATGTTATTGATTACCTTAATGATCAATGCGATATGCGTTTTAAATCCAAGCATTTTGACGGAGTGCCTGATGAAGAAGTTGATCATTTTATTGAACGGTTATATTATAAAGTGGTTAAAGTTAAAAAAGCATATCATCTTCAATAGTATGTAAAATATTTAAATAACTTTCATATCGATATGGTGATATTATCCCTTCTTCAACTTTTTTTTCTATTGCACATCCCGGCTCATGATTATGCGTGCAAGTGTTAAATCTGCACTCCAAATGATGCGGGTAAAATTCAGTAAAATAATGCCCCAAATCTTCCTGTCTTATTCCATAAGGATCAATTTCTCTTATTCCGGGAGTATCTATTAGATAGGAATCCTCTTCCATACACAGCATTTTTACCGAAACAGTAGTATGTTTCCCTTTATTGCTGTAATCACTAACTTCGCCAACCCGTAAATCGAGCTGCGGATATATTTTATTTAATAATGATGATTTTCCAACACCGGACTGTCCCCAAAAAATGGAAGTTTTCCCTTTTACCAGTTTTACTAATTTGTTAATATTGTAACCTGTTTCAACACTTGTTTTTATAACATTATATCCAATTTTTTTATAAATTTTTACCCATTCCTGAATATCGTTATCGTCATCCAAATCAACTTTATTAATAATTATAATAGGCGTAACTTTTGAAGATTCGGCAACAACTAAAAACCTATCAACAACTCTATTATTAAAACGAGGTTCATCAAAACTTGAAACAATAAAAAAATAATCTATATTAGATGCAATAATTTGTTCCAAACGCCCGCCCCTAAATGTAGCCCCTTTTATTTTAGGAGCTTTTCTGGATATAAAATTTTTCCTTTCATAAATATTGGTAATAACTCCGGCATCATCACCGCTTTTTTCAAAATCAACTCCATCACCAACACATACAATATCTAATACGGATTGTTTATTTTTTTTTAGTTCGTACTGTTTTTTATACCTGCCACGTAAGGAACATCTGGTTATTTCTCCTTCTTCGGTTCTTACATAATAATCCTTGCTTTCAATACGTATAACTTTAGCTTTAATACTTCCTCCAAAATAAATAAATATAACCTTCTAAAAAACGGTAAACGGGTATAATGTCACCCCTTCGGGGTTTTTACGATTGTTTTTAATTTCTGCTATAATAATTTCATCCCTTCGGGATTAATAAATACACCATAATATATTACTATAAAGTGCTTTAGCATATGTTTATTCCCCTAAAGCACGGCGTAGCCGTGCCATGTTTGTAACCATACGCACCACCACCAATTCCAAGTACGGCAGAGCCGTACCACATATTTTATCAAATTCTTGCTATTTTTTTAATTTCCATACAGTCTGTTTATCTCGCTAGCTATTAAAACAGAAAGAACCATAATCATTTTTATCAGCATACCGAACTAAAGTTCGCTCTACAATTAGGCTGCACTGCAAAAATTATATTTGTAGCGCGAGATTTATCTCGCAAGCTATTTAATCAGAAAGAACCATTTTCATTTTTATAAGCATACTTGAGCCAGCGAACTAAAGTTCGCTCTACAATTAGGCTCTATTGCAAAAATTATATTTTTAGCGCGAGATTTATCTCGCAAGCTCTTTAATCAGAAAGAACCATTTTCATTTTTATAAGCATACTTGAGCCAGCGAACTAAAGTTCGCTCTACAATTAGGCTCTATTGCAAAAATTATACTTGTAGCGCGAGATTTATCTCGCAGGCTCTTAAATCAGAAAGAACCATATTCATTTTTATTAGCATACCTGAGCCAGCGAACTAAAGTTCGCTCTACAATCAGGCTGTATTGTAAATATTATATTTGTAGCGCGAGATTTATCTCGCAAGCTATTTAATCATCAAGAACCATATTCATTTTATCAGCATACCAGAGCCAGCGAACTAAAGTTCGCTCTACAATCAGGCTGTATTGTAAATATTATATTTGTAGCGCAAGATTTATCTCGCAAGCTATTAAAACAGAAAGAACCATAATCATTTTTATCAGCATAACCTAAGCCAGCGAACTAAAGTTCGCTCTACAATTAAGCAGTACTGCAAAAATTTTATTTGTAGCGCAAGATTTATCTCGCAAGCTCTTTAATCAGAAAGAACCATATTCATTTTTATTTGCATAACTGAGCCAGCGAACTAAAGTTCGCTCTACAATCAGACTGTATTGTAAATATTATATTTGTAGCGCAAGATTTATCTCGCAAGCTCTTTAATCAGAAAGAACCATTTTCATTTTTATCAGTATACCTGAGCCAGCGAACTAAAGTTCGCTCTACAATTAAGCAGTACTGCAAAATTATATTTGTAGCGCAAGATTTATCTCGCAAGCTCTTTAATCAGAAAGAACCATATTCATTTTTATTTGCATAACTGAGCCAGCGAACTAAAGTTCGCTCTAAAATTAGGCTGTTATGCAACTGTAACATTAATTTCTACTATCACAAACAAATATAAATAAAAAAAGCGTCCTAAAAAATAAGACGCTTTTAAAAAACTTGCAATAAATTATTAGAATCTGTACGAAATTGTCATCATCATTTTATCGTATGTAATATCTTGTGTATAAGTTGAACCACCGGTTGAATAACTATCGCCGTAATCACTCCACCAGCCATGTACATAAGCTAAATCAATAGCAATTGCTTGTTCAAGCAAATAACCAAGTCCGCATGTAAAATATTTTTTAGAATACTCTGATCCATCATCTGTTCTATATGCCGAAGGATTACACATATAACCAACCCTAACACGAATATTAGAAGGAACAAAATTATATTCCGCACCAAGATTATAATTAAAAACCGTTGCAAGACTATTCTGAATATTAATATTAATCTTATCGCGTGATTTTTCAAGTCCGCTTGTAAATTCGGCTTGCGAATAATCAATAAAAGTAAATTGTCCGCTTAAAATTAAATTTTTATTAAATGTATAAACAGTACCAAATGAAAACTCCAAAGGAGTTGTTATTTCATATTCAATTGCACTTGACCCGGGATTTGGAATGAGATGTTCATGAGTGCCAAAAAGAGCGTAAGCATCGTAATAATAATCTTCTTTAATAGTATATGTAGTAGGTATTTTAATAGTCATACCAAAACGTAAATTAGTGTCGGTTAAATATAAAAGTCCTAATTTTAAGTTATAACCGCTGATATCCCAGCTAATTTCATCTTGAAGATTAAAAGTTGTAAAATTTTTAGTTGTATTATCATTAGGGTTGGTTTGAAAATCAGATCCATAAATATCTTTTGTATCATCTTCAAAATAATTTTTTGTCTGCTTAAATGTTCCGCCAAGCACATTTAAACTTATTCCAACAAATAAATTCCTTGCTGCTTCAAGTGAACCCGAAAACGTATATTGATTTATACTACCGGTTTGAATAATATCTGAATATTGATTTAGTTTGCCGTTTATTTTAGTTTCATCATATGCATAATCGCCATTATTTTCATAAACAGGATAACTTAATCCCAAATCGAAAGGTATATCATCACCTTTTAACGTTAAGTCCTGAATCATGGAATTATTCCCGTTATTAAACCCGGAATATTTAATTGTTTTATTAAAATCAATAATTTTATTATAACCAAAACCAAAAACAAGACTTCCCTGTATTGTTGGCAGCGGATACACAAAACCTATCTGGTCAAAATTTGTTTGATTTCTTTCATTATTTGTTGTATTACCAAATAATGTCGCATCATTATTATAAGCATTATGTGTAAATCCGGCACTTAATTCAAAACGTTTTACAAGTCCCAATCCGGCAGGATTAAATAACATAGCACTATAATCATCACTTAAAGCAGTATAACTATTACCCATAGCTAAAGCTCTTGCTCCGGCACCTATTCCGTTTTCAGAAAGTCTTAATGCATCACTTATACCTTGAGCATTAATTAAAAAAGGAACAAGAATTAACATTAACAAAACATTTTTTTTAACAAACATTAACGCCTCCCAGAATTAGTATTTTTTGAACCATCCGATTCCCTTGTAGTATTTGTATTAGTCGGCCTGGTAACAGGTTCTTCCTTAGTAGTAGTTGTTGGCCTCTCTTTAGTCGGGTGATCTCCACCGGTTGGTTGAGTAGGTTCCGGCAACGGAAATGGTCCCGGATACGGTGGTGGATATGGTCTTGGACCCGGACCAGGTTCTGGACCCGGAGGTGAATAAATAATATTATCATTAGTATAAATCATCGGCAAATCATCTTCCAAATCAACCGGCGTATATTCGTTTGTTAAAGTAACCTCAAACCACCAAGGCATATTATAAAAATAAGCAATATCGTTATATTTTAATTCTGTCGAGTTATCAGACGAATCGGTATCTAAAAATACATCCTTTTTAACATAATAATTGTATTTTTCCAGTTCGTCTTCGCTATGGCACGATTGGCAGTCGTTTTTATAAGAAACTTCTATAATATCTACACGTTTATTTTCATCCCTGTGTACAACATTAGGATGTGTGTAAATAGTATAACAACCGCCAATAATAATACTGAATAATAATGCAAATACAATATTTGCTTTCATTGTTATCTTCTCCCTCTACTGTTTCCGTCATTTCTGCTATTATTATTATTACTGCTATTATTGCTGCGTTGGTTTCCTGAATTTACAGGAGGTGGTGTAGGGTTGTCATTTCTAACAGGAGCTCTGTATTCTCTTGTAGGAGGCGGAGTGTCGTTCCTAGGCTCTCTGTTTTGTTTAACAGGTGCTTTATAATCGTTTTTTGTACCACTATTTGTATTTGTTTTTGTTTCTCTAGTCTGGTTTCCTGAATTTCCATCGTTTTTAACCGGTTGTTTGTATTGCGTACTTGTCCGGTTCTCATTATCGCGTTTTATATAAATCTTTTTATGTGTTGATGTAGGTGTTTCGTTATCAAGCTTATTTTGTCTAGTGGTTACCCTGTTATCTTCAACTTTTGGTTGCGAATCCCTTACTTGTTGAGTATTATCTTTTTGACGCACAATAATCTTTTTTTCTCTTCCGGTTTCGGAATCATTTTTAACTTCATTTCTTTGAATCTTAATCCTGGAAGTAGAAATTCCCAAATCGTCCTTTTTTCTTTCAACAACATTTCCGGTTTTTACATCATTATTTCTTGTAACCAGATCCCGTTTTGTTATGCTTTTAATTTCTCTTGTTCTGGTAATAGTTGTGTTTCCGCTTTTATCCCCAAAACTATTTCGGGTTTTAGTTCCCCTTCCGCCATCATTATCTCGGGTTTTGCCGGGGTGGGTTCCTGAAGAATAATTATTGCCATAATAATTGTTGCCGCAATACCCGCCGTAATAACCACCGTAATAATTATACGACCAATAAGGATCCCAATAATGATGATAATAAGGATAATAATCCCAGCCAAAGCCATAAAAACCATCGTAAAAGTAGTTTGTTGGCGAATACCATGAGTTAATATACCAAAAGTAGTTCCAATTATCCCAGAAAGGATCGGAATTAATAACAACAACCGGTAAAGCAATTTGGATATAGTCATTAGTGTATTCTTTTACACTTTGGTCTTCAAATCCGCTATACCTTGATTCGTTTTCAGCAGCATCTTGGTATTCTCCATTATCATCATAATATACGGTATCGTAAATAACACCTTCATCATTAGTACCATCCTGCTGACTATAGGCATATTGCTGATAGTCTTCATTTTGTTTATCTTTTACCGCAACTTGAGTATAACATCCGGTAATAAAAGCGCTTATTACAAAAACAAATATTAAATTTTTCATTTCACACCTCGTCTACTTATTATACAAATAAATTGCAAAAATCGTACCTAAATAAATAGGCAAAAATTTGGTATTTATTGAGTATAATTTAAAATAGTTGTTGGTTAAATAATACATACTTGTATATTAAACAATACAACTAAAAAATGGCTTTAATATATTCTATAAATATAGCTCTGTCAGCCTTGGATCCGTTTACTTTTCTATTATCAGACAAATTTCTTAAATCAACACCAAACGTAAAACCGTTACCGGGAGAAAAACGTGCACCCAAATTTAAGTAACCTGAACCTTCTCCGTATGCACCGCTGTTGTTATCATTAATTCCCAAATTATACTCGGCAATAACCGAAAACTGGCTGCCTATAGTTTTTTCAAATCCAAATGCTAAGTTTACATCTTTATCGCCGTCTTTTCTTTCCAAGGAATAATTTACCGAACCAATTAAATTCATATATCCAAGGAAGTTAAAATTACGTGATACCGAGGCAAAAAATCCGGGCGATTTAACATCATATCTTGCTTCGGAATTATGATAAACCCCTTTCCCCTGCGAATCAAAACCGATTGTTACAGCGGGAACCTGTTCGTTTTCATCAAATAATCTAAAGCGTACATTAACTCCGGGCAGTTTGTACCAGTCTATTGTACCTTGCCCTATAACATTAGCTCCACCGTATGAAATTCCAAAACTAAAATTTTTAAATACACCAACTTCAATTTTTGTAATTATTACACCTAGCGGCATAGCATCCATTGTAATACCAACAAATCCTTTTTCCAACACACCTGTAGTAGGTACGTCAATTAAATATCTGTATTCATAATTTGCATCTTTTCCCGCAGTTCCCTGTGCTAACATAAATTTGTTTACACAAAACAATAAAGTAATTACCAAAAAAATATTTTTCATAATTCCTCATTTAATTTTTACTTAAAATCAATTGTTATAATTTCATCTGCAAGGTTATACTTACATTTTATTTTAAGCACTACCTTTTCCCCTTTTACGGGTGTTACTTCTAAAGTTTTATTATTAACCATTTTAAGAATCATATACTGACCTTTCTTAACTTCAACAGAAAAATCCACTTTTCGGAAAGGAATTTTCATCCCAAATGAATTTAATAAATCTACTTTAACTTCATAAATTTTATTTCTACCGCTGTCTTTCAAAAAAACAACTTCAGCTTTAGTTTCATAAACATTAAAGAAAAAATAATGTACAACTAAAAGAAAAGCAGCTATTGCAACCAATTCCATAAATATTAACATTTTTTTCATTCTTTAATTATCAATAAATGTTATTAATTTTATTTGTTAATTTTAAAAGTGGTTCCTGTTTTAGTATCCTGCAAAACGATAGAAAGTTTATCAAGCTCTAAGCGTATTGTATCAGCCAACTTATAGTTTTTTTCAAGTTTGGCATCTATCCTTAATTGAATAAGAAGTTCAATTAATTTATCCGTTAATTCATTATCCGGTTTAAATTCATTTACAGGAGCAATTATTCCTAAAACTCCTTCGGCAGTATTGTATAAAAAGTCTTTTATTCTTTTTACAAATTCAGAATCAATATTGGTATTTTCGTCTAATATTTTATTTGCGTCACGTACAAAATCAAAAATAACTGCAACAGCTTTTGGAGTATTAAAATCGTCATCCATTACTTCTTCAAACTGTTTTTTATAATCTTCAATTATAAACGCCGGTGTATTTCCGCTTCTATTTAATAAAATTATTTCATCCAATCGTGTAATAAAATTATTTATTTTATCCAAACCCTTTTGCGCAGCATCTAATAATTCCGCCTTAAAATTTAACGGACTACCATAATTAGACTGGCTGAATAATAAACGAATAGATTCGGCAGAATAGGTTTTTAATATATCGCGGGCAGTAAAAAAATTACCAAGCGATTTTGACATTTTTTCGTCATTAATATTCAAAAAGCCAAAATGAAGCCAATAATTTACAAATTTTTTATTGTATGCACATTCGCTTTGTGCTATTTCATTTTCGTGGTGCGGGAAAATTAAATCGTTGCCGCCGGCGTGAATATCTATAGTTTCACCTAAATGTTTTGTGCTCATTGCAGAACATTCAATATGCCAGCCCGGTCTGCCATTTCCCCATGGACTTTCCCAAAAAGGTTCGTTTGGTTTTGTTTTTTTCCATAACGCAAAATCAAGCGGATTGGTTTTTTCTTCATTAATCTCAATTCTTGCGCCGCTTATCAAATCATCTATGTTTTTACCGCTTAATTTGCCGTAATCCTTAAATTTTACAACATCAAAAAAAACATTTCCGTCTATATTATAAGCATATCCATTTTCTTCAATTTTTTGAATAATATTTATAATTTCTTTTATATGTTCGGTCGCTTTGGGATAAATTGTGGCCGGTTTAACTTTAAGCTTTTTTATATCTTCAAAAAATGCTTCGGAGTATCTTTTTGCAATAAAATCAGCAGTTACGCCTTCGGCATTTGCTTTTTTAATTATTTTATCGTCAACATCGGTTAAGTTCATTGCAAAGGTTACGTTATACCCTTTATATTCCAAATATTTCCTTAAAATATCACTCATTAAAAAGGAACGTGCGTTGCCTATGTGAAAATAATCGTAAACAGTTGGACCGCAGACATACATAGTAACATTTTTATCATTTATGGGTACAAATTCTTCTTTTTTATTGGTCAAAGTGTTATATAAAAACATCAAAACTCCATACTATTTTCACATATTTTTAAAATATCTAACTAATAAGGTAATAAAAATATTTTATTATTGAAATGGTAAAATAATGATGATGGGAATATTTATATTTCAATCAGAAAAAGTGAGAGGGTTAAAGTGTGGAGAAAAGTCTATTGCTATGCAGTTTGTCTCTATATCTGAATTCCGTCACGTGAAGGCGAGACTTTTCCACAGATATCCCTAGGTAAGGTCAATAACTTTCATCCCAAATATTTGCTGCATTTACCTGCACAAGTTCGGAATAGTAAATAGGGCTTCGTTTTGTTTTGCAAACTCACCCACTTGTACCCGCCTTATATGCAGTTTCTGTTCGTCAAACCGGGACTTTGCCTCCGACTTCTTTCAGATTCCACCTCACGATGGACACCCTTGTCTTCGACTAACGATTGTTACTATTCATGTCTCGTGGAGGACTTGCACCTCTTAGTTATTGTACATGCCGGGCAAAAAAAAAAGCAGGGTTACAAGGGGGGTGCTACAAGTGACAGGGTGCAATTGCGACAAGTAAGTGGTTAAATAACATAGGTAAAAGCGACATTTAAGGGGAATAATAAAAAGCGCAAAATCTTTAAACATCTTGAAATTACTTTGAATTATTTGAA
>JAZDHY010000087.1:0-33603 GCA_043805435.1 bacterium | reverse complement strand
TGGAACTATAGTAGGTGTTGAAGACGAACTAACACCAATAGATTATAAGGTTACTATAAAAAACTACCCAAACCCGTTTAATAATCAAACAATAATAAAATATACAATACCCGAAGCGGAATTTGTAAATATTACAATGTATGATATGCTTGGACGTGAAATAGAGGTGTTAAAAAACGACTACCAAAATGCGGGAACTTTTTCAATACCATGGGCGGCCAAAGGGTTAAGCTCGGGTGTCTATTTTGCTGTAATAAAGTATAAAAACCAAATGTTAACACATAAAATTATGTACCAAAAGTAGTTTTACTAATGAACAAAATAAAATTAAATATTATTATTCCTTTGATATTTATTTTCAACCTGCTTATATTTGGGCAGGTTGAGGATTATTTCCCTCTGCATGAAGGTGATTATTGGGAATATTTATACCAAAATGCATCTGGAGATGAAATACAGAAATTTGAAGTTGTTGCGGTAGATTCCTTGAAAGATAGTTCGGTTGTTTATTCCTATGGCAGGGTGACCGAAAAAATAATTTATTATAGATATTTTAAAGTTTTTAATTATGAAAAATCTACAGTTTATGAGGCCCTTGATGATATTAACAGTAAATATACACCCTATTTAAAATTTAATCCCAAGGAAGGAGAAACATGGATGAGGAGGCGGGCTTGCTGGGTTGGTCTAAACTCTAAATATATAGCGCAAATATGGCAGTATTATCCTTGGGTACATGTTGACTCTGTCTATCAGTTTTTTACCGCTGGAGATTCATTATTGGGTTTTGTTTATAATGAAACGTATTATATGAAAGGGCTTGGATTGGTTCAAGAAAAGCTGGAAGGAGGAGATAGATTAACTTTGTTAGGCTGTATTATTAACGGTGTAACATATGGTTATCTAACAGGCATTGAAGACGAGATATCGCCTTTAGATTATAAACTTACTATCCAAAACTACCCAAACCCGTTTAATAATCAAACAATAATAAAATATACAATACCGGAAGCGGAATTTGTAAATATAACAATGTACGATATGCTTGGCCGTGAAATAGAGGTGTTAAAAAACGAATACCAAAATGCGGGTGCTTCTACTATCCCATGGAATGCCAAAGGGTTAAGCTCGGGTGTCTATTTTGCTGTAATAAAGTATAAAAACCAAATGTTAACGCATAAAATTATGTACCAAAAATAAAAAATAATTTTGAATTTTTAATTCTCAATTTTGAATTTAAACCACAAGCAGACACAATTGTTTGTGGTTTTTTAAATTTTGTGCAAATGACATGGTGCTTCTCCGAAGCACTAGTTTTCAAGAGGTTTGCTCTTGGTTACAGACATGGAGAGGCTGTCTCAAAAGTGGTAAATCAGGGCTTTAACTCAATAAATTTTAATTATTATATCCCCAGTATAAATATTTGTTGTATTTACAAAACTAATATATAGTAAAGCAATTACGCTTTATATTCCCCCTCTATTTCCAAGAGAGGGGGTCAGGGGGTGAGTTCCCATATGCAATATTTTGACTTTTGAGACAGCCTCTCTTGAGAAAAAATAATGAAAATATAAAAACTGCTGAGCAGCTTAATGTCTGTAACACACGTATAACAGACTGTGTGAAAATTGTGAAAACAACAAGACTTTGATAAAACAAACGTGACAATTGGTGGTGATGTGTATGATTACAGACATGGCACGGCTCTGCCGTGCTTTTGAGGAATAATTGTGCGCTAATGTAATGTATTATAATATGTTACTATGGGTCATTAATCCCGAAGGGATGAAATTATTATAGCAGAAATTTAAAAAAAACCGTAAAAACCCCATCGGGGTGACATATTTTTTTATAGCCAAATAGACGAAATTTGATATTTATCCCCAATTTTAACACAGTCTGATAACCGCACAATAAAGGTACTCTGGAAGAGTACAATGTAAAAAAAACCAGAAAATTGTTTACCAGGAAATTATTATTTAAATATTTTTCTTGCTTTTTAATATACCGTACGGTATATTAGTTTAATTAAAATATAAAAATATGCAAAACAATAAAAAAAATATAATGGATGTGGCGTTAAACTTATTTTCACTTCAGGGATATGAATCCGTAGGAGTGCAAAAAATAGTAGATGAAGCAAAAATCACTAAACCGACATTATATTATTATTTTGGAAATAAAAAGGGATTATTGGAAGCCGTTTTGCAGGAAAATTTTACCAAATTGATTGAACAGTTAAAAAACAGTATAAGTGCAAAAAACAAACTTAAAGAAAATTTACAGCTGTTAACACTTAACTATTTTGAATTTGCTAAACAAAACAGCCTCTTTTACCGTCTTCAATTAACGTTATTCTTCTCTCCGCCGGAAAGTGAAACTCATGCGGTAGTGTTAAAACATAACAATGCGGTTTTTGAATTAGTTGTTGATATATTTAAAATGCACGAGGATAACAAAAGTGAAAAAAGGAACGTCCGTTTTGCGTTTACATTTTTAGGTATGATAAACAATTACATTTCGCTGTATCTTGGTAATTTAATCAAACTGGAAGAGGATTCTGCCGAAAAGCTGGTTAATCAATTTTTATATGGAATTAAAGGAAATAAAAAATAATTTTTTTTATAAACTATATACCTAACGGTATGTATAGGAGTTTTAAATGAAACATTGGTGTTATAATTCAATCTTTTATCATATTTATCCTTTGGGATTTTGCGGAGTATTATATAAAAACAATTATACAAATAAATCCGAAAACCGCCTGCATTTAATTTGTGACGAGATAAACCATCTAAAGGAAATAAATATTAATGCCTTATACCTTGGACCGGTTTTTGAATCAACTTATCACGGTTATGATACGGTAGATTATTATAATGTGGATAGAAGACTTGGCAATAATGATGACTTGAAATATTTAATTGAAAAACTGCACGAAAATAATATAAAAGTTGTATTGGATTGTGTGTTTAATCATGTTGGAAGAGAATTTTGGGCTTTTAGGGATGTTTTGCAAAACAAAGAAAACTCGGCTTATTGCGACTGGTTTAGTGGATTAAATTTTAATTCTAATAATGGATATAATGATAACCTTAGTTATGAAGGCTGGCATAATTATTACGATTTGGTAAAATTAAATTTAAACAACTATTTTGTTAAAGAACATCTGTTTAATGCCGTAAAAATGTGGATTGAAAAATTTAATATAGACGGCTTGCGTATTGATGCCGCCGATTGTATGGATTTAACATTTTTGAATGATTTATCGAAAATGACCAAAAGTATTAAAAGTGACTTTTGGATTGTAGGCGAAGTTGTACACGGTGATTACAGAAAATATGTATATGAAGGAGGTTTGGATTCGGTTACAAATTATGAGGGTTACAAAGGGTTATATTCATCGCATAACGATAATAACTTTTTTGAAATTGCTTATACTTTAAATAGACAATTTGCATGGAACGGAATTTACAAAAACATACCGTTATATAATTTTGTTGATAACCATGATGTAAACCGCGTAAGCAGTACAGCAGCAAAAGATTTATATTTATATACTATTTATGGGCTGTTATTTACAATTCCGGGTATTCCTTACATTTATTATGGAAGCGAGTGGGGTATAAACGGAACAAAAGAAAACAACAGCGATAATAATTTACGTCCGAGTTATGAACAGATAAAAAATAGTGAATTATTAAATAAACCTTTATTTGAAGCAATTAAAAAGTTAAGCTTAATTAGACTTAACAGCCAAGCTTTGAAGTATGGAAGTTACGAACAGGTATATTTAAATCATAATTTGCTTGCGTTTATTCGTCAAGTGGAAGAGGAATTTATACTGGTGGTAATAAATTCGGACAATACTTCGGTTAAGTTAAACATCAATTACGAATTCGGTTCATCAATCAAATTTGTGGATTTGATTAATAATGATGAAATATTTTATTCAACCGAAAAAGGAATAATAATAGAAAATGTATATCCAAATTGGATAAGGATATTAAAAGCTATAAAATAATTGCATAATTATGCAAAAATAGCAAAAAGGAATAAAATATATATTGACAATAATGCTTAAGAATTGTATTTTGCACCCATGAAAAAAATCACTTACACATATTACCCACTAAAAAACAACCAAAATATTTGGTGGTGGTTTATTAATTGTAGTATGGCTCAGTGATTTTGAGATAATATTTTTATATTAATAAGCCTTTCTCAGTTCGCTGGGAAAGGCTTTTTTAGTTTTAAAACGAAAAGTAGGATTTTTTATGACATTAGAAGAATTTAAAAAATTAGCAGAACAGTATAATTTAATTCCGGTTTACAAAATTATAACTGCCGATATGTTAACTCCTGTATTAGCATATCTAAAATTGCGCGATAAAAGCACATCCAGTTTTTTGCTTGAATCGGTGGAAGGTTCGGTAAATATGGCAAGGTTTTCTTTTATAGCAAAAAATCCAGAATTGCTGGTTATGAATAAAAAAGAAAAATTGAGTGTATTTAAGAAAGATAAAAAAATAGAAACAAATAAAAACATATTTCAATTTATTAGAGAAGAACTTAAAAAATATAAACAGCCAAATTTACCCGGTATTCCCGATTTTGCCGGAGGAATGGCCGGTTTTATTGGATATGAAAATATTGCCTTAATAGAAAAAACCATGCAAATGGATTCAAAAGGAATAGGTAATTACGATTCGATATTGGGATTGTTTAAAACAATACTAGCTTTTGACCATTATAAACATCAAGTTATAGTAATTTCTAATGTGTTTACCGAAGACTATGAAGACTTAAATTTGGCTTATGAAACTGCAATTAATAATATAAAAAAAATAATAATAGAACTGAACAAAACTATAACACACACTTCCGATTTTAAAGTAATTGGTGAAACTGAAGTTTCGGTTACAGATGAAGAATTTTATAAATATGTTGAACAAAGCAAAAATCACATTACGGAAGGAGATATTTTTCAAATAGTCCTTTCAAAAAGATTTGCAGCCAAATATAAAGGTGATACATATAATGTTTACAGGGCATTACGAACAATAAATCCTTCACCGTACATGTATTATTTTGAATTTGAAAACGACTTTTCAATAATGGGGACGTCACCGGAAAATTTGATAAAAATTAAAAACAGACGCGCCCAATTATTACCAATTGCAGGAACACGCGGACGCGGTAAAACAGAAGAAGAAGATATAAAACTTGAAGATAATTTATTAAAGGATGAAAAAGAATTAGCCGAACATACAATGCTTGTTGATTTAGGGCGGAATGATTTAGGCCGTGTTTGTAAATATGGAACAGTTGAAGTAATTGAGCACATGAAAGTACAAAGATATTCCCACGTTATGCATATTGTGTCTAAAGTGGAAGGTCAATTAATGGACGATAAAGACGTAATTGATGCACTTGAAGCATGTTTTCCCGCCGGAACTGTAACAGGGGCACCCAAAATAAGAGCAATGCAGTTAATAGAAGAGTTTGAAAAATTAGAAAGAAATGTATATGCGGGGGCAGTAGGATATTTTGATTTTTCAGGAAATATGGACATGTGTATTGCAATACGCACCTTATTTGCAAAAGGAGATAAAATATACTGGCAGGCAGGGGCCGGATTGGTAGCAGACAGCAAACCGGAGCTTGAAACAAAAGAGATTAAAAATAAAGCAGCTGTTATGGAAAAATCGTTAAAATTTGCAGAGGTGATTGATGAAAATTTTAGTAATTGATAATTACGATTCGTTTACATTTAATTTAGTTCAATTGGTTGGTTTATTTACTAAAAATATTATAGTAAAAAGGAATGATGAAATTACAATTGAAGAAATATTAAAATTAAATCCCGCTAAAATATTAATTTCTCCCGGACCGGG
The DNA here is from genome assembly GCA_043805435.1 of bacterium. GTDB lineage: Bacteria > Bacteroidota > Ignavibacteria > Ignavibacteriales > Melioribacteraceae > JAEXOD01. The sequence goes on along the minus strand of JAZDHY010000087.1, from coordinate 27,706 downwards.
AAAACCTGAAGATTCGAATATTTCTCTTGAGGTTATTAAACAATTGGGTGATAAATTTCCAATATTGGGAGTCTGTTTAGGTCATCAGGCAATTGGTGTATGTTATGGTGCAAAAGTTATTAAAGCTGATAATTTAATGCATGGAAAAACTTCATTAATAAAACATAACGGTAAAAATATATTTAAAGGATTAGAACAAAATTTTATTGCTACACGATATCACTCGTTAATAATTGAAAAAGAAACACTGCCGGAAGAATTGGAAATAACTGCCGAAACGGATGACGGAGTAATAATGGGAGTAAGACATATTAAGTATAATGTTGAAGGAATTCAGTTTCATCCCGAATCAATATTAACAAAATGCGGAAAAGAAATAATACAAAATTGGATTGAACAATGAACAAGGAAATATTAGAAAAAGTAATTGCCAAAGAAAATTTATCGCTTATTGAATCGTACAATACAATGAGCAGTATAATGAATGGTGAAGTAAACCAATCGCAATTAGCAGGTTTTTTAATAGCACTTAAATCAAAGGGTGAAACAGCAGTAGAAATTGCCGGATTTGCAAATGCTATGCGAGATAAAAGTATAAAAATAGAAGCAGATAAAGAAAACACTATTGATGTATGCGGAACAGGTGGTGATAATTCTTCAACGTTTAATATATCAACAGCGGCAGCGTTTGTAGTTGCCGGAGCCGGAGTGAAAGTTGCAAAGCATGGCAATCGGTCAGTTTCTAGTTTGTGCGGCAGTGCGGATGTTTTGCAAGAGTTGGGAATTAATATTAATATGACCGTAGAAGAAACGGAAAAAGCTTTAAATGAAATAGGGATAGCTTTTTTGTTTGCCCCAAATTATCATCCTGCCATGAAATATGCAGCTCAGGTAAGAAAAGATTTAGGTGTACGGACAGTATTTAATATATTAGGGCCGTTAACTAATCCGGCCGGAGTAAAAAAACAATTAGTTGGTACATTTAGCAATTTGGTATCACAAAAAATGGCGGAAGCTAGCGAACACTTAAGTTATAATAAAATATGTTTTGTTACATCTAATAATAATGTAGATGAAATTTCTTTAAGCGGAAGCACTTTGGTTTTTGAATATGAAAAAAGAGACGGCATTAAAAAATATTTACTTAATAAAGAAACTTTTGGATATCCCGAAATAAATATTGGTGATATTACAGGAACAACAGCAAAAATAAATGCTAAAATTATGATGAACGTTTTTGAAAATAAAACAAAAAACGGGGCTTTTCATGTTGTTGCGGCAAATGCGGCAATGGGTTTATACGCAGCGGGATATTCACAAAATATAAAAGAGTGTACAAATGCCGCCGAAGAATCTATTAAAAGTGGTAAAGCATTACAAAAATTAAAACAATTACAAAATATTAAATAAAAACTATGAGTATTCTAAAAACAATTGTTGAACAAAAACAAATTGAAGTTAAGTTATTAAAGCAAAAAAACTTAATTATTAATTATAAAGAATCGCCTTATTACAAAGCCGGACAGATTTCTTTTTATAATGCAATTAATAAAATAAATAAAATATCATTAATTGCGGAAATAAAAAAAGCAAGTCCGTCAAAGGGTATTATAAAACCAAACTTTAACCATTTGGAAATTGCAGATACTTATATGCAAAACAAAGTGGATGCCGTTTCGGTATTAACCGATGAAATGTTTTTTATGGGGAGTATTAATTATCTGAATGATATAGCCTTACATAAAACAGTACCTTTGTTAAGAAAAGACTTTATTATTGATGAAATACAAATACACCAGGCTAAAGCTAACGGTGCTGATGCAATTTTATTAATAACAGAAATATTGTATAAAAACCAAATTGTTGAATATACGGAACTTGCAAAAGAACTAAAAATGGATGTATTACTTGAATTACATTCCGAAAAACAATTGGATAAAATAGATTTTTACGTAAATAAAATTATTGGGATTAATAACAGAAATTTAGAAACCTTTGTTGTTGATATTAATACGACTGTTAAAATTGCCAAATATTTACCGCAAGAAACAACTATTGTTTCAGAAAGCGGAATTAAAACAAAACAGGATTTGAATTTTTTGAAACATGGCGGAATTAATGCAATATTGGTTGGCGAACAGTTAATGAGTTCAAATAATATTAATAAAGCAATTGAAGAATTACAAGCAGGTTGTTTGTATGAAAGTTAAAATTTGCGGGATCACAAATTTAGAGGATGCTTTAATCTGCCAAAATGCAGGAGCGGACGCACTTGGATTTATATTTTATAAAAGCAGTAAAAGATATATTGAACCGGGTGAAGTAAAAAAAATAACATCCGTACTAAATCCTTTTGTTATTAAAGTTGGTGTTTTTGTAAACAATACCGCCGATGAAATAAATTTAACTTGCAAATTAAGCGGTATAAATATGGTACAGCTGCATGGTGATGAAACACACGATATTTGTGCTAAAATAAATTTGCCAATAATAAAAGCAATTAGGATTAAAGATAAATTTGATATAGCAGAAGTTACTAAATGGAAAGATGTTGTTTTTTTATTCGATACGTATTCTAATGAAAATTACGGTGGGACGGGGAAACAATTTGATTTGGAATTATTACCGCAAAAGATATACACCAAGGCAATAATAGCCGGAGGAATAAATTGCAAAAACATAAGCAGTATAATGAATAAAAAATATTTACCCGCTTGTATTGATTTATCTTCCTCTGTTGAAATATTTCCGGGGAAAAAAGATCATAAAAAAATAGAAGAATTTTTTACAATAATAAAAAGTAAGAGTTGATGATATGTTAATTTTAATGCCGTTAGATGCCCCAAAAGCAGATATTGAAAAAGTAAAAAATAAATTAATAACCTTCGGATGCAAACCTCATTTAATTCCGGGTGCTTCAAAACTGGGAATTGGAGTAACAGGGCCAAGCAATAAACTACTGCCTGAAGATTTTAGGATAATGGATAGTGTTGATGAAGTAGTTAGGGTTTCTAAACCTTATAAACTGGTAAGCAGAGAAATGAAACTTGAAAACACTACCATTAATATTGAAGGCAATATAATAGGTGGAAAAGAACTTTCGATAATTGCAGGTCCTTGTTCGGTTGAAAGCAGACAGCAAATATTTGATATTGCCGGAGAATTAAAAGAACTGGGAATTAAATTTTTGCGAGGCGGAGCTTATAAACCACGGTCAAGTCCTTATGCATTTCAAGGATTAAAAGAACTTGGTTTACAGTATTTGGCAGAAGTAAAAAAAGAATTTGGTTTGTTAATTGTTACCGAAGCAAAAGATACAGATACGTTAGACCAAATTGCGGAAGTATCGGATATTATTCAAATTGGCGCGCGAAATATGCAAAATTTTTCATTGCTTGAAAAAGTCGGCAGGCTTAAAAATCCGGTATTATTAAAACGCGGACTTGCGGCTACAATTGAAGATTTATTAATGAGTGCCGAATACGTGGTTTCGCAGGGGAATAATAATGTAATATTATGCGAAAGAGGAATAAGAACCTTTGAAACTTATACGCGAAACACGTTAGATTTAAATGCCGTGCCTGTTATTAAACAGCTTTCACATTTGCCGATATTTGTTGATCCTTCGCACGGTATAGGAATTGCGGACAAGGTTTCACCTATGGCTATGGCGGGTATAGCATGCGGTGCAGACGGTTTAATTATTGAAGTGCATAATAAACCGGAAAAAGCTTTATCAGACGGGTTGCAGTCGTTAACGCCAAAACAATTTAGCGAATTAATGAATAAATTAAAACAATTAGCTCCAATAGTAGGGAGAGTTTTATAATATGAAAAATGATTTGATATATGATTTGCCCGATAAAAGAGGACATTTTGGAAAATACGGCGGAAAGTTTGTTCCTGAAACTTTAATTACTCCGCTTGCCGAACTTGAAGAAATGTATAATTTTTGTGTAAAGGACAAAAAATTTAATGATGAATTAATTGATCTGAATAAAAATTATACGGGTCGCGCTACTCCTTTAACTTATGCAAACAGACTTACCGATTATTATGGAAAAGGCAAAATATACTTAAAGAGGGAAGATTTATGCCATACCGGAGCGCATAAAATTAATAACGCTTTGGGACAAATACTTTTAGCTAAACGGCTTGGTAAAAAACGAATTATTGCCGAAACTGGTGCCGGGCAGCATGGAGTTGCGGTTGCTACGGTATGTGCTAAGTTTGGGTTGGAATGTATGGTGTATATGGGTGAAGTGGATATTAAAAGACAAGCTTTAAACGTATATAGAATGAAAATGCTTGGCGCAAAAGTATCTCCTGTTAGTTCGGGAAGCAAAACCTTAAAAGATGCAACAAACGAAGCAATTAGAGACTGGGTGACAAATGTAAATGACACACATTATATAATCGGCTCCGTTGTAGGCCCTCATCCTTATCCAATGATTGTTAGAAATTTTCAGTCGATAATTGGTTACGAAACCCGCAAACAGATTTTTGAGTATGAACAAAAATTGCCTAATTATATTGTTGCCTGCGTTGGCGGTGGAAGCAACGCAATGGGAATGTTTTATCCTTTTGTAAACGATACCGATGTTAATTTAATTGGGATTGAAGCTGCGGGACTTGGAATAGATACCGAAAAACATTGTGCTACTTTAACGTTAGGAACGGACGGAGTTTTTCAGGGAATGCGAACATATTTACTGCAAAATGAAGACGGGCAGGTTACGGAAGTTTATTCAATTTCTGCCGGATTGGATTATCCCGGCGTTGGACCCGAACACAGTATGTTAAAAGATTTGAAACGGGTACAATATTATTCCGTTACGGATGAAGAAGCATTAAAGGCATTAAAATTATTAACATTGCAGGAAGGAATATTACCCGCGCTTGAATCGGCACATGCATGTGCTTACCTTGAATATTTAATGCCCAATACAACAAAAGATGATGTTATTGTTGTTAATGTTAGCGGACGAGGTGATAAAGATTTAAATACAATAATTGAAAACGATAATAATTTTTAGGTGTTAATTGTGAATATTTCAAATTATATAGATACAATAAATAAAAGCGGTCAAAAAATATTATCGGTTTTTTTAACGGCCGGATATCCGAATAAACAAAATTTTGCGGAAATTGCAATTAATGTATTAAATGCAGGGGCGGATATGTTAGAGATTGGAATCCCTTTTTCCGACCCTTTGGCAGACGGACCGGTTATCCAAAATTCATCAAATATAGCTTTGCAAAACGGAACTACAATTAAAGATTGTATATTGTTTGCTAAACAAATTAGTGATAAAGTTAATAAACCTATAATTTTTATGAGTTATATTAATCCAATTTTAAATTACGGAATTGAGAGATTTGTTAAAGATGCCGAAAATGCAGGGGTAAAGGGATTAATTATACCCGATTTGGTAATTGAAGAGTATAACGAAATTTTGCAGGATGTAAAAACCGATTTGGAAATTATTTTATTATGCACTCCTACAACTCCCGATGAAAGAATTAAACAGATTGATGAAGTTAGCAATGGTTTTGTTTATTGTGTAAGTCTAAACGGTACAACAGGTGTACGTAATGAATTTGATGAAGATATATTAAAGCCGATAAAAAACGCATATCAGTTAATAATAAAAAACAAAATGCTTGTAGGTTTTGGAATTTCCAAACCGGAGGATGTTAAATATTTTTCTCCTTGCTGTGATGGGGTGATTGTTGGCAGTGCGGTTGTTAAATTATTAGCTGACGGAAAAGATGGTGAGGGGAAAGTTATTGAGCTGGTGAGGAAGTTAAAGGGGGCGTGCAAAAATTAAAGACCAATGCAGAATATTTATTTATTATGTTGATGTAAAGCTTATTTATAACACTAACTTTATAAAATGTGTTATAAATGGGGATAATTATAAACGATAACTTTTTGTATATAACATTCTTTTAGATCAGCGTTATTTACAAAAAACATGCAACCCACGATGGGGTTGTATTCTTATTCGTTGCTGTTATGGCTAATGACATGTAACCCTTAACAGGGTTAAAACAACAAAAATGTTTAAATATTTTTAATTCTTTTATTCTGATTAAATCAAAGAATCTCATTAGAGGTTCCATGGCAGTAGGACAGCAGACCCTAAATAATAACAACCCTAAGGCGTGTTACATGCCAATTTTAGAAAGCATAAAGTTGAAATGTTAAGTACTGTTGACAAACATTGGTACGGAAGAACCATGCCACATTTTTAGACAATTGTTTACCTAAATATTTTGGTTGTCTGTTTGATTTGTAAGAAAATTAATAAATACCGATATTCAAATACATTAATAAATTAGACACCAAATTACAACTCAATCGTTTTGCTTATTAAAAGAGTTACTCCAAAATCTTCACTTTGTTCAAAAAGAGGGGCATAATCTTTATTATTGCCAAGGACTCTAAAATTAAATGTAATTGAAGGGGAAAGGTTAAATACTGAAAATAATAGACCAAACTTTAGTTGTGATTTCCGCATTATATGTTGTGTAGCGTATGTTCCGTATAACTCAGAAAATAATGTTACGTTTGGTGTGGAATATGTAATGCAAAGTCCGTATAAATATAAATCGTATTGATAGGCTAAATAATTTGGGTCGCCATTAATAAAAGCACCGGTATTAAATGAAATAATAAAGTTATTAAAGGTTTTGGAAAACAATAACGCAAGTTCAAAATCGGTTTCGTTGCTGCCTATTTTTGAAGGGGAATATGTGGCATTTGGAAGTTTAATGGATGATAATAATCCCAAAGAGGGAAAATATTCGTTTTCGTTAATAAATGAAAATTTGGTTTTAATACGTAAATCGCCCCAATCGTAATGGTAGCCGTTATTTATTAATTTTGTACCCATTAATCCGCGCCAGCTTAAAATAAAATCAACATTGTCCGAGATGCCGTATCTTACATCAGAAATAAAATAGCGGATTTGGTTATCTGCCAAAAGTGTACTGGTTAATTCGTTTTTGTGCAAATATTGAAAACCTGAATTTATTCGGATTTTATTTTTACCTATTGTTTCACTTCTTTCGGTAAAAGTGGCTTGTGCGTAAGTATTAAAATTAATTAAAAAAAAGAATATTAATAAAAATTTATTCACCAAAACTCCAATATATGGTGCAATAAAATAATAAAATTAAAACAAAGTTGTTAGTAATTTTAAATGTAATAAAACATGGTTTGTTTACAAATATGCGGTTGGTTTTTTTATAACAGACATTAAACTTCTCCGAAGTTTGAGTTTTCGTTGGTGCGGTGTGGTTACAGACATAAAACTTCTCCGAAGTTTGAGACTAGTATTCCAAAATTATGTCAATCATAATAATCACACAAATCATAGTTAAAGACAATGTTTTCATCTACGGAGTAGATACATGGCTGTAACCAATAAGCAACCCAACAAAAAGTACTCTGGAAGAGTACAATAATGTATATCATTCTGCACCCACATTAAACTTCTCCGAAGTTTGAATTTTCGTTGGCGTGGTGTGGTTACAGACATTAAACTTCTCCGAAGTTTGAGACTAGTATTCCAAAATCATGTCAATCATAATAATCACACAAATCATAGTTAAAGACAATGTTTTCATCTACGGAGTAGATACATGGCTGTAACCAATAAGCAACCCAACAAAAAGTACTCTGGAAGAGTACAATAATGTATATCGTTCTGCACCCACATTAAACTTCTCCGAGGTTTTTGATATGTTTATTTAAGAAACTATATGCTAATAAGGGTATATTAAAACGGAATAAATTATTTTCTCGGAAACTATTTATATTATTTTGTAGTTAGAAAATAAAAAAAGGATTTTTTATGCAGAAGATAATATTAATAACGGGCAGTACCGATGGGATAGGCAAAACCACGGCAAAATTATTGGCTAAAAATGATAACAAAATAATTATTCATGGACGTAATGAAGAAAAATGTGTTAATACTGTTAATGAAATTATTAAGGCTGCAGGGAATAAAAACATAGAATACGTAATTGGTGATTTTGCTTCGTTAAATTCCGTTAAAAAAATGGCTGATGATGTGTTAAATAAATACCCGTATATTAATGTTTTAATAAACAATGCCGGTATATATGCTAAAAACAAAGTTTTAACTGTTGACGGATTTGAATCCACATTTGCAGTTAACCATTTAGCACCGTTTTTATTAACGGGATTATTATTGCCGTTATTAAAAAAAGGAAGTCCTTCGCGTATTATTAACGTTAGTTCGGCTGCTCATAAAAGAGCAAAATTAGATATTAACGATCTTAATCTTACAAAAAGTTTTGAACATTATTTTGCTTATGCAAACTCTAAACTTGCTAATGTTTTATTTAGCAATTATTTAGCTGAAAAAGTAAAAAATAAAAATATAACCGTTAATAGTTTACATCCGGGAGTGATAGGAACAAAACTATTAAAGGAAGGTTTTGGTATGAAAGGTGCAGGTTTGGAAGAAGGTGCTGCTACATCGGTTTATTTGGCCGAAAGCGAAGAAATAAACAGTATATCAGGTAAGTATTTTATAGATAAAACAGAAGTTCCGTCATCTAATGTTTCTTATAAAAAAGAACTCCAACAAAAATTGTGGGAGATAAGCGAAAAATATACGGGAATTAAGTTTTAAATAAAATAATCCACAAAAAATGTTTTAAGTACCATACAAAATAATTTAATAATAATATTTTTCAAATCAAGCTATAAGGCTATATAGTGCGGTCATTAGTCGCTACACCTTAAACAGATTGTGCTAAAATTGGGGATAAATATCAAATTACATCTATTTGGTTATAAAAAATTATGTCACCCCGATGGGGTTTTTACGATTGTTTTTCCGTTTTTGCTATAATCATGTCATCCCTCCGGGATTAAAAACACATAGTAACATATTACAAAACAATGCGTTAACGTATATATATTGCACATAAGCACGACAGAGAAGTGCCATGTCTGTAACCATACACACCTCCACTAAGCCCAAGTACGGCAGAATCGTAATACATGTTTTATCAAATTACAGCTACTTTTTTAATTTTAACACAATCTGTGAAGTTAGTACTACAATTAGGCGTTTGCCTGTTTTTTTATTTGTATAGCGTTATGTAGCATCAGAAATCTTGCGAAGCTGCTTTTTGTTTTAGAAGATGATTGCTGATAATTTATAAGGCTGGTATAAGGCTGGCGAACTGAAGTTCGCGCTACAATTGGGCATTTGCCTGTTTTTTTTATTTGTATAGCGTTATGCAATAGCCGAAATCTTGCTAAACGGTTTTTTGTTTGAAATGATGTTTTTTTTTCATAATTTGTAAAGCTGGCGAACTGAAGTTCGCGCTACAATTAGGCATTAGCCGGTTTTAATGTGTTGCGAGGGATTTATATGGCAAACGTGTTTTTAACTTAAGCCATACTAATATTATTAATATTAATAAAATGCAGGAGTATTATGATATCTGCTGGAGAATGGATAGAAAAATTAGATTTGACTCCTCATCCGGAAGGGGGATATTTTAAAGAAGTTTATAGAAGCAATGAAATAATAAACATACAAGGATTACCTCAAAGATACGGCGGCGAAAGAAACTTCGGAACATCAATATATTTTATGCTGAAATCGGGACAAAAATCCTACCTGCATAAACTTCAATCCGATGAAACATGGCATTTTTATTACGGCTGCTCTATAAAAATTTATATCATTACGCCTGATGGAAAACTAAGAAAAATAATGTTGGGCAATAATATTTTTAATAGAGAGGTATTGCAATTTACAATTCCAAAAAACAGCTGGTTTGGAGCCAAACCAAAAGAATCGGATTCTTATTCGTTAATTGGGTGTTCGGTTTATCCCGGTTTTGATTTTGCTGATTTTGAATTGGGTGATAGATCGGAATTATTAAAACTTTACCCTCAACACGAAAATATTATCAAAAAATTAACAAATGAATAAAAATGTCAAATATAATTATAGAAGTTGTGCTAGGCGATATAACCAAATTAGAAGTAGATGCAATTGTTAATGCTGCCAACAATTCTCTTTTGGGCGGGGGCGGTGTAGATGGTGCAATACATAGGACAGCAGGGAAAGGTTTATTAGAAGAATGCAAAAAACTAAACGGCTGCAAAACAGGGGATGCAAAAATAACAAAAGGATATAATCTTTTGGCTAAAAATGTTATACATACTGTAGGTCCTGTTTGGTCTGGGGGAAAAAGCGGGGAACCTGAATTGCTGAAAGATGCTTATTTAAGCTGTTTAAAATTAGCGGTAAATAATAACATAAAAACTATTGCATTTCCTTCCATAAGTACAGGTATTTATGGGTACCCAATTGAATTGGCATCTTTAATTGCAATAAATACTGTAAAACAATTCTTAGCAAATTCCAATTCTCTTAAAAAAATATATTTTGTTTGCTTTTGTAAAAACGATTACGATGTTTATACAAAACAGCTTGGGATACTAAAAAATGATTAACTCGTTAATTACTGTTTTTTGAAAAGCTAAAAATATTACATGTGTAAAAGTTAATCAGATATAGATTGGTTAAACCGCTTTTCTTTAACGATACAAAATTTATTATTGTATGTAAACAAATAATTTGTACTATTTTTAATTTATTATATCAATCATTCTGTTTATAACTTCTTCTACAATAGAATCTGGGCACGATGCACCACAGGTTAATGCAATATTTATGGTCCCTTTTTGAGGTAAAAAATTATTAGTTATTAATTCGGTTCTAGAGTGAAAATTAAAATGGGAAATCTGTTTATTGTTTATAATACATTTTGCGGATGAAATAAAATAAGTTGTAAATTTTTCTTCCAAAAGTTCTACCAAATGACTAGTGTTGGAACTATTATATCCACCAATAACAATTGCAAAATCGGAATCCGTTTTTAATAAGGCTTTTGCGGATTCTTGATTGTCATTAGTTGCGTAACATAATGTATCACGCGTATCGGCAAAGTGAAAAGAAATGTTATTGCCGCCATATTTTTCAATCATAATGCTGCGTAAATAATTGGTTATGTCAACTGTTTCCAAAGCAAGCATAGTAGTTTGATTTACAACGCCAATACTTACAAAATCGGTTGTAACATTAAAACCTTTTGTAAATTTACCATTAAAAACTTCTTCAAACAATATTTGGTCTTCGGATAAAATAATTTTGCCAAGTATTTTGGCTTCATCCAAATCTTTAACAATAACCGATTTTGCAGTTTGACTAGTGTGCGAAAAAGTTGCTCTTGTCTCTTCGTGATAATGTTTTCCGTGGATAATAATGGTGTTCGATTTTCCAATGGTTGCAGCTCTATTCCAAACTTTTTCCACAAAAGGACAAGTAGTGTTGTATTTATAAGGATTAATACCAATACTTTTAAGTTCGTTTTCTATTTCAATAGTAGTACCAAAAGCAGGAATTATTACAATATCATCTTTGTTTAATTTCTCCCATATCGGTAAAAAATTACCTTTTGTATCCATCAAAAACCTAATACCTTTACTTAACAAATCATTGTTAACGTCCGGATTGTGAATCATTTCGCTAAGCAGGTAAATATTTTTATCTGGATTTTCTTCAATGGTTTGATAGGCAATTTCAACAGCGTTTTCAACTCCAAAACAAAAACCAAAATGACGGGCAATATAGAACTTTACTTTATTATAAGTAAGCTCATTTGGTAAAAAGTCTTTTTTACGCGGGTCTTCCAATTTTCTTTTTGTTTTTAATTCGCCAATTATTGAACTTTTGTATCTATTTGGTATAACAAAATTTTTCATAATAATCTTTTTTTATAATAAAACAGCAATATTCAAATTTTCATTCCCAAATGTAAAAAAGTTTCCTTTTAATATGTACTTAATTCTTTAATTAAATATTATTATCATGTTTTTTTAATTTAACTTATTTATTTTAGATAAAACGTTAAGTATATTTATTTGATTAATTATACTATGTTTTGTATTACTAATAATAGCGGATTAAACGTTTGTACTATAAAAATAATACCTTATTAAGGAATTACATTTCCAAAATATTAATTTTTTTTGTTTTTTTGATTTTAGTTTCTGCCTGTTCTGTTGTTCCTAGATATGCAGGCAAATACAAAGGACAAAAATTGAATAATCCTGAAGAATCAATAAACAATTATTCCGAATTGTCTGAATCGTATGAAACAATTTCGGGTTTAGCCTCATATTATGCCGAAAAATTTAACGGTAGAACAACATCAAGCGGTGAAATATATGACATGTATGGATTAACGGCGGCTCATCCTACAATGCCATTTGGTACAATTTTACGTATTACTAATTTAAAAAATTTTCGTACAGTTATAGTAAGAATAAACGATAGAATGCCGGAACACCCCGAACGAATTATTGACATAAGTTATGGAGCCGCAAGCGAGTTGGATATGCTTAGGGATGGAGTAATTACCGTTCAAATTGATGTATTGGAATGGGGCCCGGAAATCAACAATTAATTAGAGACAAATTATGTTAAATAATATTGATAATTTTTTCTATCCAAAATCGGTTGCGGTTATTGGGGCTTCTTCTAAAGAAAAAAGTATTGGTTACGAACTTACAAAAACTATTTTAAGTTTTGGTTATAAAGGGAAATTATATTTAACTAATCCTAAAGGTGAAATTATTTTAGGAATTAAATGCTGCAAATCAATTGAAGAGATTAATGATGTTATTGATCTTGCAATTATTGTAGTTCCAAAATTGTTTGTTGAAGACTCAATTGATTCTTTAATTGCCAAAAATGTTAAATCTATTGTGTTAATAACAGCCGGATTTAAGGAGACTGGCCAAATTGGAGAAGAAATTGAAAAACGTATTACGGAAAAAATTAGATCTGCAGGAGTACGTTTGGTTGGCCCAAATTGTATGGGGGTTATAAGTACCCTGCCTGATATCCAATTAAATGCAACATTTGTTGCAGAAAAACCGGAATTTGGCACAACTGCGTTTGCTTCTCAAAGCGGAGCTTTAGGAGCGGCTGTATTAAATTCGCTTCGTCAAACGGATATTCGTTTTTCTCATTTTATAAGTGTAGGGAATAAAGCCGATATTAACGAAAATGATTTGATAAATTATTGGGAAAAAGATCAAAACATAAACACAATTGCCATGTATTTGGAAAGTTTTGTAAATGGCGAGCAATTTATTAAGCCGTTTTTGCAAAATAGGATCACTAAACCTGTAATAATATTAAAGGCCGGAAAAACAAACAGCGGCATTAAAGCAGCATCCTCTCATACAGGTGCTTTAAGCAGTTCCGATAAAGTGGTAGATGCTTTATTAAAACAATTTGGAATTATACGTGTAAATAATATTAACGAACTTTTTAATACGGCAAAGGGATTTGAAAATTTTGCAATACCACAAGGAAACAAGGTTGCTGTTGTTACAAATGCAGGTGGTCCGGCAATACTTGCAGTAGATTCACTTGAATTTAACGGTTTGGAACTTGCCGATTTAACGGAACAAACAAAAATACGCCTAAAAGAAATAGTCCATCCGGAAGGGAGTATTAATAATCCTGTTGATTTATTGCCCGGAGGAAATGAACAAACATTTAAATTGGTAACTCAAATTGTTGCCAATGATATTAATGTGGATGCGGTTATATCTATATTTGTTGAACCTGTTATGGTACAGCCGTTAGAAGTAATTGAACAAATTAATAGTATTAAATCAGAAAAGCCCATAATTCAAGTGGTTATGCCCTTGCCCGAGTTTTGGGAAAACTATAAAACAAATTCTGTTTATAAAAAACCTCTGTTTCATAATCCCGAAGATCCGGCAGTTATTTTATCAAATATGCTCTTTTATCAGAATGTAAAAAATGACAACAAAACAAACCTTGAAAGAATTAAGCTGTTTGATAATAAGGGAAAATTCAAAAGAAGTTATAACAATGGCTATTTACAGTCAGAACAGGTTAACCAATTGCTTAAGGACTATAACATACCCGTTATTACGGAAATATTAATTGAAAAAGAAAAGTCTCAAACTTTTGTGGTGGAAAATTTTCCTATTGTAATTAAAGGAATAAATAAAAGCAGTACGCATAAATCGGATATTGGCGGAGTTATACTTAATATTAAAAACCAAAGCGAATTTAAAGAAGCCTGTTTGGAAATAATTAATAATTTTGCAAAACATAATTTAGAAGTTGAACAGTTTTTAATTCAGCCTTTTATTAAAACGAAATACGAATTATTAATAGGCGGAGTTAGAGATAATTCGTTTGGGCCTACGCTTTCTTTTGGGCTTGGCGGCAAATATGTTGAATTATTTGCCGATATTTCAATTAAATCTGCTTATATTTCAAAACAGGATATTGATGAAATGATTAACACTACTAAAGCCGGTAAAATGCTGTTGGGTTTACGTGGAGAAAAAAGTGTAGATCTAAACCAATTAAAAGAAATTATATTAAATTGCGCAAAAATGATTACAGAAAATAATAATATAAGTGAATTTGATATAAATCCTTTGACTGTTTCAAATGATAATAAATTTTATGCTGTTGATAGTCGAATTAAAATAAATTAGTGTTTGTTTAATATTTAATATGTGAGGTTATATGATGAAAAAACTATTGTTTTTGTTATTGGCAATCCCCATTTTTATTAGTGCACAGACAGGGGATGATGAATTGGTGAACCCAAAAGAATTAATTCCGGATATTGTAATTGATTTGCGTTATAGCGCGGCAGATCATCAATTTAGAAATTTGCCCAGCGGCAATATGCTGCTGCCAAAGTTTTACACTGCTAACGAAAGTCTTGTTTTGTTAAAAGCTGCTAATTTATTAAAAATTGCGCAAGACAGCCTGCGAAAAATCAGAATCCATAACGGGATAAGTTATCCTCAAGGTATTGGTATCAAAATTTGGGATGGTTATAGACCACGTGCCGTTCAGTATCTTTTTTGGGAAATTTACCCTAATGCAACCTATATAGCCGACCCTTCAACCGGTTCAAAACATAACAGAGGAGGAGCAGTTGACCTCACTTTAGTAGATCTGGCAACCGGAGAAGAATTACAAATGCCTACTTTGTTTGATGACTTCAGTTTTGCCGCATCGCATAGTTATAACAATTTATCTGCAACTGTCCTTGCCAACAGACAATTGTTAAAAAATATTATGCTTAATGTTGCCGGATTTTTAATTTATGATTCCGAATGGTGGCATTATGAAGTTCCCGGGGCGTCCGGTTACCCTTTATTAGACTTTCAAATGAAATAGGTGAATTATGAAAACGATAAAATATATATTAGGATTTTTATTCCTCGGACTTCAATTAATTGCACAAAATGAATTTGTTGTAAATACATATACCGATTCAACACAACGCGACCCGCAAATAGCAAAAGACAATTCGGGAAATTATGTTATTGTGTGGACTTCACTTAATCAGATAAGTGTAAGTCATGCAGATGATATTTATTTGCAAAAGTTTAATGCGGCCGATCAAAAAATCGGTTTGGAGGAATTAGTAAATACTGTTACGGAATACAATCAGGAAAAACCGGCTTTGGCTATGAATGGCAGCGGAATGTTTGTTGTCGTTTGGGCTTCTTATACGGATTTTAATTCAATTTATGACATTAAAGCGCGTATTTACAAAAATAATCTGCCAATTGGAGCCGAATTTTTAGTAAATACTACTACTAATTATTCGCAAACTAATCCGGATATTGCTATTGATGATAATGGTAATTTTGTAATCACCTGGGATTCTTGGTATCAGGATGGCAGCAATAAAGGGGTTTATGCCCAAATGTTTGATGTAAACGGCAATAAAGTCGGTTCCGAATTTTTAGTTAATTCGACTACATTGTTAAGCCAGGAACGTCCCGTTATTAAAAAATTTGATGATGGCGATTTTATTATTATTTGGGAATCGTGGAAACAGGATATAGCAACGCCTGCAGGATATGGAATATATGGTAAAACCTATAATACGGCAGGGGTTATAACAAAGGATGAATTTAAATTAAATAATTATGTAAATGATTATCAATGGTTTGGAGATGTTTTAGTTTATCCTTCAAAGGATTTTGTTGCCGTATGGTGCAGCTGGGAACAAGATGGGGATGATGGTGGAATTTATTTACAAAAGTTTAATGCAGACGGAACTACTGTTGGTGGTGAAATATTAGTAAATAAAACTACGGCTTATTATCAGTGGCTTCCAAAAATTAAAGCTCTAGATAATGGCAACATTGCCGTAATATGGTCATCGTGGAAACAGGATGGTGACCGTGAAGGAGTTTACACGCAATTGTTTGACAGCAATTTGAATAAAATCAGTTTTGAATGTCGAGTAAATGATTATACGGCAAGTTATCAATGGGAGCCTGTTTTAATTCCTAAAAGTGGCAACTCGATTTTAGCAGTTTATTCCAGTTGGGGAATTATAAATAATGATTACGAGATAGTTGGTCGTGTGTTTGAACCGACTTACCCGCAAGCAATAATTCAACCGGGTTCATACTTACAAACAGCCGGAGTTAATACTTCAAAAGTTATTGTGCATGTTTTAGATTCTACATTAGTAACAAACAATAATTACGAAATTACTTATACTACTACGGGTACAAAAAAAGCAACAGCCAATATTGTTAACACTACTACAGGCACAACGGTTGTATCAACTTTTCCAATCGAAAATGGTGAAGGGATCTTTTATCTGACTCCATCCTTTGAAGGATTGGCTGTTGAATTTATACCGGAATTTGACTTTGCCCTAAATATAAATAATTCGGCATTTACAAATGTTTCGGGTACAAACGTAACTTTCCAACTTGCTGCTGCGTCGGGTACGGTTGTTTTAGCACCTATTGACTGCAAATTAGTATGGGGTAATACAGATACTCTTGCAACCGGAAGATATGCATTTCCTTTGGATTCGGCATATGGTAGTACCGGTATTCGTGATGTTCAGTTACCGTTTTTTATTACCGACTTGACCAACAATGAAAGATTACGTGTTTTTATTGCTGAACCTACAGCAACAAAAAATAAAAGATGGGATCCGGGTGAAACTATTATTTTGTTAACACCCGCACAGTACCAAACAAGTTTTCCCAATTTTCATGCACAGATTAAAACAATTAAACCTACGGGAAATGTTATATATCCTAATATAGGTGACGAGCAGACAATTTTAACTTATCGCCCAATAAAAACAGGTGATAAAGTAAATTTTACAGCTAATAAAAGTTTAATTACTACCGATGTGGAAGAGAACAATATTACACCCCAAAAATTTGAATTAAAACAAAATTATCCTAATCCTTTTAATCCAAGTACAACTATTAGTTTTAACATTCCACAAGATGGGAAAGTAAAACTTTCGATTTATAACATACTTGGTCAAAAACTTTCAACATTGGTTGATGATTATAAAACTAAAGGTAATTATAAAATAATGTTTAACGGCAGTAATTTTGCCAGTGGTATATATATATATTCTTTACAGTACGGCAATCAAATACTTACCCGCAAAATGATGATGGTTAAATAAAACAGTGTTAAGTGTTGAAGGTTAAAGTTTAGGTGTAAAGAGAAAATAAGTTTTTAATTTTTAATTCTAAATTTTTAATGATTGTTAAAACCGCCGAGTAAAATATAAACACGGCGGTTTTTTTTATGGTGTTAACGAGAAAAATATATTCGGTGGAGATCTTAATTCCATAATAAATAATTGTTTTAGTTATATGCTGCTGCGCTGCAACTTTGTTGTTGGCTTTTATAGAAATTATAGCAATACAATAAAACCAAACTACAGCATAGCGAAATTAATCCCCACCTCTTCATGTTGTCAATATTATATGCTGCCGTGCTGCATCTCTATTGTTTCAGTTACAAAAATAATTCCGGTTCCTTTCGCTCCTTATATAGTTTATTAAGTCGTATTGAAGCATCTTTAACCGGACCGGCTTTTATAGTTCGGGCATTTTGTGGACAGCTTTTAATGCAGGCGCAACATGTGATACATTTTTCCTTATCAATTAAACCACTATTACCAGCATCGATTGCCCCTGTTGGGCATATCTCTGCACAAACCCCGCATTGTACGCACTTTTTGCCGACCGCAATAAAATCAACAACCCAAAGCTTGCTATCCGACCTATAAGGATAACAGCCGGGTAAATTTATATTGGCAATCTCTTCAATTGATGAAATGATTATGAGCTTTTTTTGTATTTCCCGTCCAAATGATTCTGCATGGCATAAGTCGCTTACATCGGGTCGATCTTTGGCTATTGGTGTTTCGTTGTTGGAAAACGAATGTTCACCAATATAGGCTGCACCTGCTATTGGTTTACATCCGCATGAGGTTAGAATATCTTTCAGTTCGAGTAGAGCATCTTCATAAGTACGATTGCCATAAACAACAACACAAACTGTTGGAGTATTTTGTGCTTTGATTGTATTCAGCCATTCAGTTACAAGTGCAGGTACTCTTCCCATATAGACAGGCACACCTATAATAAGTAATTCTTTTTCAGATGTCCGTAGTGTTTGTTTCCTTGCATCCGGTTTGGTAATATCTATTAGTTCAACGGTGCAATGATTAATTCCGCGTGCAATACTCTGAATAATCGCTTTTGTTGTACCTGTTGGTGAAAAATACACCAGTTTAAGTGATTGTGTATTCATTCAATATCCTTTTAATGTAATTGTTTCCAAGCGTATGTTAAGTGCAAATTTTAATCATTTTTTACAAGATAAAAATAAGTAAATATTATTATCGTAACTAATGATAGAAAGTTACACCAATGTTTTCGGTAACTAAAATTTTACCAACTCCATAACCATTGATTCTTTTATAATTTTTTTGATTTTGAAATTTATTGATGTAAAAATAGGTGATTTTAAATTAACTAAATAGTACAAAATCGACAGCTACGTTAATTTTCCTATTTGTAAAATGGAATTGTTTTGGTGAACAAAGTTTTTTGGTGTATTTCCTGCAAAACGTTTAAAGTCCTTAATAAAATGCATCTGATCGAAATAACCATTACCGTAGGCAATGTCGGATAATTTGAAGTATATGTCGTAAAGTACCTGATTTAAACTGTTTTGAAAGCGATTAAGCGTGCAATATGTTTTAGCTGATACGCCCACATATTTATTATACATACGTTCTAATTTACGCATACCGATATTGTTCCGCTGACAAAATTCAGATATCTGTAATGGGTTATGGCTTTGGTCAAGTGCTTTAAAAAGTTGTCGAAAGCTTTGAGGAGTTTGGGTACCATTATCAAGTAATAAGGCTAGCTCATTTTCAAGAATATATAATCGTGCGGCAACATCGGGTGCCTCCATTAATCGTTCGCTAATTATTCTTGCCGGCTTAAACCCCACATCGTCGGCTCCGAGTAATTGATTTTTAAATTCAGAAACCGGAATATTTAATAGTGGGAAAAAACCTTCGGGTAAAAAACAAACCCCAAGCATATCAACCCTGCCATTTAATTTCAAATAGGCGTTATTAAAATGATCCTGCAAGCCCGAAAAAAATACGCTTTCAAGCAAATGTTCTTTACCGTTTAAACATAAATATTGAGGAGTTAAACTTAAATTAAATCTTAGATTAATATTTCTTTGGGGAATTAATTTATGGTTAAGCTGCATGTCCTTAATATGAATTTCCCAGAAGAATTTGATATAATTCTTAAGTAAAGGATGTTGAACCGGATATTTTTTTATTTCATGCTTCATAAAAGATTTAACAACTGCTTAAATTTAATTAACCGCTGCAAAAAAATATTAAAAAGAGTTATAATATGCAATTATAAGTGTTCAAAAGAAAAAAATAGAACACAGATAACACGGATTAAGCAGATTTACACAGATAAAAATCAGTGGTTATCAGTACAATCAGTGTCGTCGGTGTTCAAATTTTTTTAATTAATTATTTACCAAATTTTAATTAATTCGTCTTTGGAGCGAACCATTTTATCGCCTTCTTTAAGATTAAAGGCTTCAAAAAATTCCGGCATATTACTAAAAGGACCGTTTACGCGGAATTTAGCAGGCGAATGAACATCGGTTTTAACCAACATTTTAGTATATTCATCAGTCATATTGGTGCGCCACACTTGAGCCCAGCTTAAAAAGAATCTTTGAGCAGGAGTAAACCCGTCAATCAATTTATTTTCTTTGTATTGCTCTGTTTTCTTAAATGCTGCAAACGAAACAGTAAGTCCGCCCAAATCGGCAATGTTTTCACCTTGTGTCAATTCACCATTTACAGTAAAAGAATCAACGGCAACAAAACTATTAAATTGTTCAATAATCAATTTGGTTCTGGCATTAAAATTTTCTTCATCAACTTTAGTCCACCAGTCACGTATATTGCCGTCAAAATCGTATTGTCTTCCCTGATCATCAAAACCATGAGTAGCTTCGTGGCCAATAACAGCACCCATTGCGCCATAATTCATTGCATCGTCAGCCTTATAATCAAAAAACGGAGGTTGTAAAATAGCGGCAGGGAAAACTATTTCATTTAAAACAGGATTATAATAAGCATTAACGGTTTGAGGAGTCATGCCCCATTCGCTTTTATCAACCGGTTTACCAATTTTATTATAATCCAACAATGTATTAAAATAATTTGCGTCCATTACATTATCAAAATACGATTTATTATTAAATTTTAGGCTTGAATAGTCTATCCACTTATCCGGGTAACCGATTTTGTAATTAAAAGCATGTAATTTAATTAAAGCTTTTTGTTTTGTTTCGTCAGTCATCCATGTTAAATCTTTAATGCGTATTTCTAGGGCGGCAAGTAATGATTTTACGATAGCTTGTGCTTTTTCTTTTGCTTCAGGCGGA
Organism: bacterium; assembly: GCA_043805435.1. Taxonomy (GTDB): domain Bacteria; phylum Bacteroidota; class Ignavibacteria; order Ignavibacteriales; family Melioribacteraceae; genus JAEXOD01. Next base: position 6,776 of record JAZDHY010000087.1, on the reverse strand, counting down.
AAATATTTACTTACATAAACTTTACCCAATATCTCGCCAATTTGTCCATTTACAACTGAAAGAACTTTTTTCCAGCGAGCTTGTAATACTTTAGCACCTTGTAAATATTTACCATAAAAATCGAATCGTTCGTTTACAAACGGGCTGCTTAAAAAATTTGCATTATTATATAACAAATTCCATTGCATGTAAAATTTCCAATCAGCCAACGAAACTTGATCAATTAAATTGGAGAGATGTTTAAAAAATTTAATATGCTTTACATTTAATTGGTCAGTATTTTTTATGCCAAGTTCGCTAAAAAACAATTTCCAATCAAAATTTGGTGCTATTTGTTGTAAATCGGTTAACGACATTTTATTATAATTTGCCTGAACGTCTCGTAATTCGACACTTGTGAAAGAAGAATCGGCAAGTTCTCTCTCAATTTTATAAACAGTTTCAGCAATTTTACTTGCTTCGGAATTAGAATAACCGATAAGTTTAAACATATTAACTATATGGTTTTTGTAGGTGTTTTGAATATCAACGGAAGCCTCGTCAGTAGATGTATAATAATCTCTTTCCGGTAAACCTAAACCACCTTGAGAAAGGATTCCAATCATCATAGTACTGTTTTTTTCGTCTTGTTCGGAATAAAAATCAAATAAAGGGGATGAAGTACGCATAAAAGCATAAGCAACTGCTTTAACAAAATCGGTTTTGTTTTTTATGGAAGAAATTTTTTCTAAATAAGGTTGTAATGGTAAATATCCTTCTTTTTCAATTTTTAAAGTATCCATTCCAGAATTAAATAATATCGATAGTTTTTCGAAATTTTCATTCGATTCGATTTTTCCTGAAGCAATATCATCAATAATAGATTTAATTAACAAATTATTATCTTCATACAAAACATTAAACGAACCCCAGCTGCTATATTCACCGGGAATCGGATTATTTTTTAACCAACCGCCAACAGAATATTCATAAAAATCATCACCGGGTGAGACGGTCTTATCTAAATTTGATAAATCAAAACTTGTCACTTTTTTAGAGTTTTGAGAAAGTTCTTGGGCATCAACAAGCAAAGTTGTTAAAACAACCAAAAGCAAAATGGTTTTTTTCATAATAAATCCTTTTTAATAAATAAATTTTTACTTGAGTTAAGACGTTTTATTTAATAAAAAAGTTCACTAAAGTGAGTATAAGTGTATAAATAATATATTTTTATTGTTATTTTAGTAATTATGATTAATTTAAATTGATGTTTTAGGAAATTTTTGTATGAAATCAAAACCTTTTATGTTATTTCTTTTGTTTGCTTTAATAGTGAATATTTCGTGTACTAGGGAAGTAAAAACAAAAGACGAAAAACAAAGAACAGAAATAGCCTTGGTAATACATGGTGGAGCGGGTAATATTACTCCCGGTTCACTAACACCTGAAAAAGAAAAAGCCTACACAAACAAATTAAATGAAGCATTATTAGTTGGATATACTATTTTAAAAAATGGTGGAAGCAGCGTAGATGCGGTTGAAAAAGTTATTAAAGTTATGGAAAACTCCAGATTGTTCAATGCGGGTCGGGGAGCAGTTTATACAAAAAAAGGGGAAATTGAACTTGACGCATCTATAATGGATGGAAGAACATTAAAAGTGGGTGCTTTAACAGGTGTAGCACGCATAAAAAATCCAATTTCGCTTGCTCGTTTAATAATGGAGACTGCACCACATGTGTTTTTTGCCGGAGTGGGTGCTGAGGAATATGCGGTTTTACAAGGTATGAAGCTTGTTGATTCATTATATTTTTTATCAGATGAAGCACGCGCTGCACTTGAAAAAAAGAATTTGGAAGAAAAAAACAAATCAAACAAAAGAAAAAAATTAAAACATTATTCGTTAATAAATTACAAAGAAAATATTGAAAAATATGGTACAGTCGGCTGTATTGCTTTGGATAAAGACGGTAATTTAGCGGCAGGAACTTCAACAGGTGGATTGAAGAATAAAATGACCGGCAGAATAGGTGATACGCCAATAATTGGAGCCGGAACGTATGCAAACAATAATACATGTGCGATATCTTGTACGGGGCAGGGTGAGTTTTTTATTAGAAATGTGGTTGCTTATGATGTCTCAGCTTTAGTAGAATATAAAGGAATGTCTCTAAATGATGCAGCTACTTATGTTATTGAAGATAAAATGAAGGAGCTTGGCGGTTCGGGTGGTTTAATTGCACTTGATAAATATGGCAATATCTCCATTATTTTTAATACACCGGGCATGTTTAGAGGGTTTATTACCGATAGCGGCAAACCTATTGTAAAAATGTATATTAATTAAACAATTTTGAATTGTTAAGGCATAGTTTTTGTTATTTATAAATAAACGTTGGAATAATATGAATAGAAAAAATAAATTATCAAATTATGGAATTGTATTTACAATATTTCTGTTTTTTGCAACTTTAATAAATGCACAAACAGCGGTTCAGGATTCGCTTTTGTATCTGAAAAATCCAAATTATTTGCACGAACTTGGATTACTTGAAGTATATAAAACTAAACAAGCAGATATAGTTATGTTAGGCAACTCCATAACTCATGGTGCAAACTGGAATGAATTATTAGGACGCAACGGTGTTGTAGAAAGAGGAATACCGAGTGATATTGTTGATGGTTTTTATGCACGTATTGGTGGAATTATTAAATTGAAACCCAAGTTGTGTTTTATTATGGGTGGTATAAATGATATTTACAATTGGACACCGGTTGAAAAAATATTTGAAAAATATGTAAAAATTTTAACCGAATTAAAGAAAAACAATATTAAACCAATTGTTCAATCTACATTATATGTTGGTGTAAAATGGAAATCATACGCTGATAGAAATAGAGAAGTTGCTAAATTAAATAAAATGTTAATGGATTATGCTAAAAAGAATGTTATTGATTATGTGGATTTGAATAAAAAAATGTCCACAAAAAACATTTTAAACAACGATATTACAATTGACGGTCTTCATCTTAACGGTAAAGGTTTTGGAATTTGGGCATTAGAATTAGAAAAAATTTTAAGAAAATATAATTTTTAATAAAGTAATAAAAGGAGCAGTATAATGGATAAAAGCAATAAGATTAGGGAAGGCTTTTGGTTGATATTAATGGTAACAGTAATGCTGTTTGGTCTAAATCTAATTCCGGATAATACAACTATATTTGGTTTATTATTAAAACCGGTGGATATTATTTCCGATCTAAAAGAAAGTGACGAATATAATTATGATGATTACCAATTTCAGGATAATAGCGAAAGCAGTAATAAAAAGGAAAACAAACTGATTAATGAAAATAAAACTTTATCAAACAGTTTAAACTATGCTTCAATACTACCATTAGACTTAAGTATATTTGGAGTAGATGGTACTACGGAAGAAACTTCTAAAGATGAAGTTAACAATATCACAAGAAATGTAAAAATAATTGGCAACTTAGACCAGATGAAATATTTCTTTAATGCATTAGGTCAAACAAAAAATGATAAAATACGTGTTGCACATTATGGCGATTCCGGTATTGAAGGTGATTTGATTACTGCACAATTGCGTGAAAAATTACAAAATCAATTTGGCGGTAAAGGTGTTGGCTTTTTAGCAATAACTTCACAGGATGTAAAATTTAGAACAACAACAGAAATGACTTTTTCGGATACTTGGGAAACAGCATCTGTTTTTACTTCTAATCCTAAAAAATTACCGCTTGGAATTAATGGTGAAGTATTTATACCAAAAGGATCAGGCTGGGTGGAATATTCAACAACCCCGCGTAGGTTCAAAAATATTAAAACTTTTAATACGGTTCGTTTGTTTTACAGCGATGCCGATAATTCGCAAATTACTGCATCTTTTGATGGTGGGGAAAAAACCAGTTATAAATTAGTTTCTTCTACTTCAGTAAAAGAATTAACAATTGATCCTAAAAAAAGTGTAAAAAACGTAAGGCTTGAATTTCCCGGAGTTAAAAAAGGATATTTTTACGGTTGCAGTTTGGAAGAAGGAAATGGAATTTATGTTGACAATTTTCCATTACGCGGTAATTCGGGCGCATCAATTAAAGACCTTCCTCAAACAAATTTGAAAGATTTTAACAAGTTATTGAATTATAAATTAATAATTCTTCAGTTTGGTTTGAATGTTGCAAATCAAAGACAGAAAGATTTTTCATGGTATGAAAAAGAAATGGCAGCAGTAATTTCACATCTTAAAACTGCTTTTCCAAACACAAGTATTTTGTTAATAAGTGTAAGTGATAAAAGTGTTAAAAAAGGCGGAAAATTTGTAACTGATCCGGGTGTAATAAGCTTATTAAAAGCACAACAAAATATTGCTCAAGATAACGGTATTGCCTTTTGGAATTTATTTGAAGCAATGGGTGGTCCAAACTCGATGCCGCAATGGGTTGATTCAAATCCACCTAAAGCATTTAAAGATTATACCCATTTTAATTTAGATGGTGCTGCAGATATTGCAGAATTGTTAGGCGATGCATTGTTAGATGCATATAAAAATAAAAAATAATTAACCTGTTTTTTTTATATATTTGCAATTGAAATTTGAAGCAATTTCTATTTTTAGAAATTGCTTCTTTTATTTTTAGTCAAGAATTAAATTACTAATCCAAAGGATGTAAATGGAAACTTCAATTTGGGACAGATTATGGCAGCTACTGCAATACCAAGCAGATGCCCCAATGATATTTAATAGTGGGTTCTTTCTGTTTTTCTTTCTTTTTTGTATCTTTTTTTATCAGTTTATCTATCAATTTAAAAAAGCAAAGTTTTTGTTTTTAACTGTTTTATCGATCTATTTTTACTACAAGTCGAGTGGTATATATTTTTACTTAATGATCGTCAGTTCTTATATTGATTATATTGCAGCTATTTGGTTAGAAAAGTATGACAAACCTGTTATAAGAAAAACACTTATGGTATCAAGCCTTTTAGCAAACTTTGGAATTCTTGGTTATTTTAAATACACAAACTTCTTTCTGGAAACGTCAAATTCCTTAGGTTTATCACATTTTGGCGCAATGGATATTTTCCTTCCGGTTGGTATTTCGTTTTTTACGTTCCAGTCTTTAAGTTACACAATTGATGTGTACAGAAGAAACTTAAAAGCCGAGAAAGATTATTTGGACTTTTTATTCTTTGTATCGTTTTTCCCTCAATTGGTTGCGGGACCTATTGTACGAGCAGCAGATTTTTTACCGCAGCTCCATTTACCAACAAAAGTTTCTAAAGCCGATATTGGGAAAGCAGTATTTTTAATAAGCACAGGATTATTTAAAAAGGCAGTAATTGCCGATTATATAAGTATTAATTTTGTTGACCGAATTTTTGAATGGCCTACGCGTTATACGGGAGTTGAAAATTTACTTGGTTTGTACGGATATGCTTTGCAAATATATTGTGACTTTTCAGGTTATTCCGATATGGCAATAGGATTGGCTTTATTACTGGGATTTAAACTTTTAATAAATTTTAATTCTCCATATCAATCGGCAAGTATTACAGAGTTTTGGAGAAGATGGCATATATCACTTTCATCATGGTTAAAAGATTATTTATATATCACTTTGGGTGGTAATAGAAAAGGGAAAATATTTCAATATAGAAATTTAATGATAACAATGCTGCTTGGCGGGTTGTGGCATGGTGCCGCATGGAAATTTGTTGTTTGGGGAGGCATTCATGGTTTTATTTTAGCGGTTGAAAAATTCTTTAAAATACCTCAATTGGTAAGTAAAAGTAAATTAGCACATGTTATTGGTGTTGTTGTAACATTTCATATTGTATGTTTAGCGTGGATCTTTTTCCGAGCAAATAATTTTCAAAGTGCTATTGATATGATTAATCAAATTTTATTTTTCTTTAATGGACAAGTATTTTTTCAATTTGTAACAGCATATCCCGAAGTGCTATTTTTAATGGTGGTTGGATTTATCTTCCATTTTATGCCGGTTTCTACTGAACTTAAAGCTGAAGAGTTAATTACAAAATTACCATTGGTTGGTAAAGCTGTTGTAATTCTTTTGGTTGTTTGGCTTGTAATTCAAGTTAAATCGGCTGATATTCGTCCGTTTATATATTTCCAATTTTAATATTTCTGTTTGGCATTTGGAGGGGTTTGTGTTGGGTTACAATTTTATTCCTGCTTTATTTAAAATAAACACCATACAATAATAAAATACAATCATTATTATTATTGAAAAAATTAAAGCTAAATAAAAATTAATTTTATATTTTAATAATATTGGCAGGGAAATAAACAAGGTTAAAGAAGGTATAACCAACCAAAAAATACTTGTCGATAATTGTGAAATTTTTTCGGTATCTTTTAAATCAATATATAACCAAACAAAGCCAATTACCGAAACTAAAGGAATTGAGGCAAGAATTCCTCCCCAAAACGAACTCCTTTTCGATATCTCCGATATTGCTGTTATTAAAACTGCTGATAGTATTACTTTTAATATGTAATACAGCATAACTTCTCCTATAAAAGAAAAAAATTTGCTTAAATATAGGCAATAAATATCTTTTAACAAATTAATACGTCTAATTAAATAATAAATTGATTATTTATATATTGTGTATTACAAGGGGGGTGCTACAAGTGACAGGGTGCAATTGCGACAAGTAAGTGGTTAAATAACATAGGTAAAAGCGACATTTAAGGGGAATAATAAAAAGCGCAAAATCTTTAAACATCTTGAAATTACTTTGAATTATTTGAA
>JAZDHY010000086.1:0-13503 GCA_043805435.1 bacterium | reverse complement strand
CCAGGATCAAACTCTCCGTTGTAATCACAACTTCGATTTTGTTTATTTCAAAAGCTTGCGTATTTTTTTTGTTTCTTACCTTCTAAACTATTTCCTAAAGTTTTCCTTTAGTCACTCACTCTTTCAAAGAACTTTTCTATTTTTCAAAGTTTCTAAATTTCTTTATTCCCTTTGTTTTCAGTGTCAAACTCATAAATGAACATGTCTTAAAAAATGATAGAACCTAAATTACGGTTTTTTTTTCGAGAAAGCAAGTACTTTTTAAAAAATAATTAATATTTTATTTTAAAATGTTATTTACCCCCCTTTTTTAGCTTTTTTTGTTTGTTTTTAATTTCTATGTACCTAATTTACTATATAAGATTCTATTAATTAATCATTTGATTTGGTGTTATGTATAAAAAGTTAAATTATTTTCATGTTAGGCTGCTTTGCTTTTTGTTTTTTGTTAATATCTTTATTAATAATATCCATTCGCAGTCACAATTTGCCAGCTTGCGCGGGTTTGTCACCGATTCTACAAGCGGTGAGTCTATTGCATTTGCTAATCTTATTATAGTAGGTACCAAATTAGGTGCTTCCTCCAATACACGAGGTTATTATTTTATACCTGCTATTAAAGAAGGTTTGACTACCGTCAAAATATCTTACATGGGATATGAAACACGCGAAATTACCTTTAACGCAATTAAAGGTCAAATTTCTCAAATTGACATACGTTTAGTTCCCCGAAGTATTGAATTGCAGGAACTATCTATTATAGCACAAAAGCCGGTTAGGGAAAACGAACCAAATCTTGGAATGCAAAAAATTTCAATTAAGGAAATTAACATGCATCCGGCCGGATTAGAGGCAGATATTTTTCGCGTTATTCAATCAACAGCGGGGGTTAACTCCACGGGCGATGTTACTTCTAAATATTATGTACGTGGCGGCAATAGCGATCAAAACGCTGTTTTATTAAACGGGGCTACTATTTATAATCCTTTTCATGCACTTGGAATTTTTAGCGTAATTGATCCTGAAATAATTTCGGTTATGGAATTTTTTAAGGGAGGGTTTTCTCCTAAATACGGCAGCAGACTTTCTTCTATCTTAAATGTTGTAACTCGTGATGGCAATAAAAATTCATATCACGCCTCTGCTCAATCCAGTTTGATTTCGGGTAAAATTTCTGCCGAAGGCCCAATACCTAACGGATCTTTTTTAGTTACGGGAAGGAAAAGCTATTATCCTAAAATATTAAAAAAATATCTTAATGATAAAGAAGTACCTTTTGATTTTTACGATCTGTCATTTAAAGCTAATTACAATAGTACTTTATTAGATAATAACAGCAAGTTTGTTGCTTTTGGTTTTTTGAGTAACGATAAAGTAGATAATAACGATCCTTATCTGGAAGATTATAAAATCAAAAATACCGTATTGGGTGTTAACTGGCATAAAGTATGGTCAAGCCCTTTATTTTCTGTAATTACGGTTAACTATAGCAGATTTGACGCTGAATTAACACCTAATTTAAGCGAATCAAAACCCCGTAAAAATATTTTAACGGATTTTTCCACGGACTTTAATTTTACTTATGTATATGATAGTAAAGACGAACTGGAATTTGGTGTTCAAAACAAAGCAGTTACAACCGAATTAAATATGGAAAACCTAAACGGCTTTGCAATTAAATCAAAACAATCCGGCTATGATTTAAGTATGTATTTTAATTATAGATTTTACAGATGGGAAAATTTAGGACTTGATTTAGGGTTACGCAGTAAACTTGTAGGAATAACAAAAAAACGTCCGTTTTTATTTGAACCACGAATAAGTACAACTTACATTATAACAAACGGATTATCAATTAAAGGAGTTATTGGACGTTATTCGCAGGAACTTACAACACTTGCCGACGAAAGCGAATTAATATCCGTATTTGAACCGTGGGTTATTATACCCGATTATCTTGCAGCCCCCGAAGCCACACATTTTATTCTTGGTGTTGAAATTAAACCAACAGAAGAAATAATTATTGAACTTGAAGGATATTATAAAGATCTTATTAATCTTGCTGAGGTTAATCAAAAGAAAACCAATCCGTCTCAAAACGACTATATAAATGTTGATGGTGAAGCTTACGGTTTGGAATCTAATTTTTCATTCCAAAACAATTCTATATTTTTCAAAACATCTTATTCTTTATCATGGGCTTATAAAATCAAAAACAATGTCAAATATTTCCCAAGATATGATTCAAGAAACAACTTGTCTGTTTTATTAAGTGTCGATTTAGGTAAAGGCTGGCTGGCAAATGCCAACTGGGCGTTTAAATCCGGCATGCCGTACACTCCAATATCCGGTTTTTATGACAGGTTAATTGTTGATCCATGGGGTAACTATTCATCAATCGGCTTCCTTCCTTCTATTTATTGGGGAGACAAAAACAGTCAGCGTCTTCCGGTATATCATAGGCTTGATTTAAGCGTAACTAAAAAGTTTGATCTTGGTTTTGCCAATATTTCTATTGGCGCAAGCGTAATTAATGTTTACAACAGAAACAATATTTATTATTTTGACACCAAAACAGGAAAAAGAGTAAATATGATTCCTGTTTTACCGTCAGTTTTTGCAAAGGTTGACTTATGAAAAATTTAATTTATCCAATATTATTAAGTATATGTTTTTCTTTTTTGTTAATTTCTTGTGAAGAAAATTTTAGTCCAAAAACGGAAATAGTAGAAAAACAATTTTTATACGGTATTATAACTGCCGATGATCAAACAAACCCACAAAAACAATATGTTGTATTAAGCGAAATTTACGATGTAGAAGGTTACGATCCTTCAACAAGCCAAATAAATCATAACATTAAAGATGCTGTTGTTACAATAAAAGTAAATAACAGATCATCAATACTTACACCCGATTCAATAACAACAAATGATCCAAATAAACCCAAACAGTACATTTATTCGGCAGATATGAAAATCAATTCGTACGACTCAATTATGATTTCCGCTGTTTTGCCTTCGGGTCGAGTGTTAAGTTCTAGAACAAGAGTTCCAAAATATGTAAATTTAACTTTTTCTTACCCCTTTAATCACGGGTTAACCACAAATTTAAATCAAGTTATCCCTGTTTATTCGTGGACAATATACTGGACAAATCCGGAGAGACTGCATTTATTGTTCCCCAAATTACAAATACAATATTATCAAAAAATTAATGGGATTGAGGTTTTTAAAACAATCGAAGTTCCGAACAAATACATAACAAGAAACAATAAAAAAGAACCTTATTATATAACATATACCCGAGGCGAAGAAGTATCTTACGATTTTGAAGCTATAGATTACGCAATGACTAATCTTTCTGCCGGTGATAGTGCCAAATCAAATTACAGAATTGTTAATTTATTATTTCAACTTAACGAATTTGACGCACCTCTTTCCAATTATTACTCGTCCACTAATGGTTATTTGGATGCTTATTCAGTTCGTTCCGATGAATCGGTTTATAATAATGTAAGCGGCGGAGGCGGAGTATTTGGTTCAAAATTTATTAACAACTATATAAAAGATTTAGATGGACCTTATGTTAAATCTTTTGGTTATGTAACTCAATAAATTACAAGTGTTTTTTTCCTAAATTATTTTTATATTGCCATAGAAATAATTTAGGGCATTTTAATGCTTATCAAATATTTGTTTGTGTTATTATTTATTCCTTTAATTATAATTGCCCAAGATAATATTATTAAAGGAATTATAACCAAAGGAGCCGATTCAAGTAGAGCACAAAACGCTATAATAAAAATTATTGAATTAAATTTACACACCTTAACCGATTCAAACGGTTCTTTTCAATTTAATAATATTAAAGATGGTAATTATACTTTTGAAATAATTGCCGATAGATTTATTCCATTTATTTCCACTCCATTATTTGTTGCCAACAATTCAACGTATAATTTAATATTTAATATTTCCGAACTGCCTTTTAATTTGAATAGCTTTTTATCATCAACAAGCGATAAAAGCGATTTTATTTATAATTCCCCGCAAAATATTGATATTATAAAAAAGGGGGATTTTTTTGCAAATTCAACCTTAGCGGAATTATTAAATAACCAATCAGGATACCAGATTTTTTCCGGTTTTAGTCCTTTTGGTAATATTTTTTTTCACGGCTCTGCTAATAATACAGGAATTTGTTTGGATGGTATAAATTTAATAAATTCTAACTTTTATTTTTTAAGTAATTTATTCCCAATAGATTTTATTGAAAGAATAGAAATAAACAAACAGCCTTCAAGCTGTTTAAATGGTACGCAATTTTCTATGAGTAGTGTTTATTTGTTTAGCAGAACAAATATAAGTAAAGAGGAAGTAACTTTTAAAGGAGTATTTAATAATATAAAAGGAAATTCATTAACCGGAAAATTTTTAAAACAGATTTTATTTCCAAATTCTCTTTTAGATTCAATTTCAATCTTTGTCCAAGCAAACTTTAAGTATCAGCAAAGCCAAAACTCAAATATTGCTCTATATAATTATCCTCACATAAATTCAAAAAATATTTATGCTAACATCCGCGGGTGGTTTTCGGAACAATTAATGGCAAACTTCAGTATTTTTTATTCCAACAATACTCTTAAATATCCGTCTCAATACGAATTATATAATTCCAATTACAACAACTTCAACAATGATAATTATTTTTCGCTGCTTTTTACGACAATAAGTTTTGAATATAAATTAAATACTAATAATTCGTTAACAGCAATTTCATTATTAAATAATAATCTGGACGAAAATAGTTTTATCTATTCTCCTTTTGAGAAAATTATATCTAATCGAATTTCAAATAAAATTTATTTTTCTTCGCGTGTAAATAAAATATTTTATTATGATGTTGGTTTTGAAAATAATTACGAATTCGGCTTATTTACAACAAATAAAGATTTTAAGTATGTTAATCGTAACAATGCATTTTATATTTTGTCTAATTTTACATTTAAAAAAATAATTGCCAATATAAATTTACGTTCAACATATTATGCGGATAATAAATTTATTTTTACACCTGAGATAAATTCTTTGTTAAAAATAAACAATTCCACTTCCGTAAAAATTGGTTATAGTGCGGGCTATAACTTACCGGACGGTATATATTTATTTCCCAACTTTAAATACTATAATTCAGATGTTTTTTATAAAGGAAACAATAACCTTAAACCGGAAATTACAAGTTGTTTTTATATTGGGTTAAATTATACCGATTTTGACAATTATTATATAAGTCTAAATATTTTTAATAATAAAATTTCCAATCTAATAAAAAGCACCTATAAAAACAGTTCAAATGGAACAAGTGAAATAAGTTATATAAATAAAGGAGAAATTAATAATTCCGGTGCCGAGTTAAATATTGATTTTTCTTTTGTAAGAAATCTTCTCATAAAATTTACTTACTGTCATATTATTACAAAAGATAATAATAACAACGAACTTTTGTTCCGTTCACCAAATAGTGCAAATTTAGCAATAAACTATCTTCTACCTTCAATTAAAATGTCCGTTTGGGCAGTTGCAAAGTGGATAGATAAAAAAGATGTTTCTAGTGAGCAGCAATTAAATAACATTAATTTCTTTTATTCTGATATTCCTTCATTTAGCATTAATTCGTATGGGCTGTTGAACATTTTTATTGCAAAACAATTGTCTCAAAATATTTCATCGGAATTAGGAATCAATAATTTATTAAATTACCAAACCCAGAGGTTTGGTAATTTTACTGAAAGAGAATTTTATTTGGCAATAAAATTTAACTGGCAAAAAGATATTAATTAAACTTTATGTTGTAAAGCAATCAAATTTAACGCACTTCCGGCTTTAAACCATTCAATTTGGTTTTCATTAAATGTATGATTTAATAATATCTCGTCTATAGTTCCATCTATATGTTTTATTATCATTTTTAACGGTTTACCCGGAGTAATATCTTTTACACCAACAATACTTATAATATCATTTTCTAAAATTTTATCATAATCATTTGGGTTTGCAAAAATTAAAGGCAGCATCCCTTGTTTTTTTAAATTTGTTTCGTGTATACGGGCAAAGCTTTTTACAATAATAACCTTACCACCTAAAAATCTTGGTTCCATTGCTGCGTGTTCGCGGCTGCTTCCTTCACCATAGTTTTCATCGCCAACAACTACCCAGCTTATATTATTTTTTTTATAATAGCGTGCTACTTCGTGAACTTTTTTAATTTCGTTTGTAACCTTATTTTTAACTAGTCCAACTTCACCGGTATAAGCGTTAATTGCACCTAAAAACATATTGCCCGATATATTATCCAAATGTCCTCTGTATTTTAACCATGGTCCGGCCATCGAAATATGGTCGGTTGTGCATTTTCCTTTTGCTTTAAGTAATAATGTCAAATCAGTTAAATCCTCACCATCCCATGGGGCAAACTTTTCAAGCAGCTGCAAACGGTCACTTTGCGGATCTACTTTTATTTCAACATCCTTCCCGTTTTCGGAAGGAGCAATATAGCCATCTTTATCCTGCATAAAACCTTTTGCAGGCAATTCATCTCCGTATGGACTATTCAGCTTTACTTTTTCACCTTTAGAGTTTATTAAATAATCGTTTTCGGGGTCAAATGATAAACTTCCGGCTATTGCCAGCACGGTTGTAATTTCCGGACTTGCCACAAAAGCTAATGTTTCCGGATTCCCGTCATTTCGTTTTGCAAAATTTCTGTTAAAAGATGTAACAATTGTATTCCTTTCACCTGTAGCATTATCCATTCTTTTCCACATCCCAATACACGGCCCGCATGCATTGGCTAAAACAACACCGCCAATATCTGTTAATGTTTTTAATTGTCCGTCTCTTTCAATAGTTGCTCTTACCTGCTCGCTTCCCGGAGTAATGGTAAATTGTGCTTTTGCTTTAAGTCCAAGTTCTAAAGCCTGCCTTGCTATACTTGCCGCTCTATCAATATCTTCATAACTTGAATTTGTACAACTTCCTATTAATGCTACACTAATTTTATCCGGAAAGTTTTTTTCAATTAATACTTCTTTCATTTTTGAAACAGGAATTGCCAAATCAGGACTAAATGGGCCATTTAAATACGGTTTTAATTCATCAAGATTAATTTCAATTATCTGATCAAAATACTTTTCAGGATGGTTATAAACATCATTATCTGCCTTTAATTCATCTTTTAGTAAATCAGCCAACTCGGCAATATCGGCTCTATTTGTTGCCTTAAGGTATAACGCCATTTTATCATCATAAGGAAAGATTGACGTAGTTGCTCCAATTTCAGCTCCCATATTGCAAATGGTTCCTTTACCGGTACACGAAATTGATTTTGTCCCATCACCAAAATATTCTACTATTGCTCCGGTACCACCTTTAACAGTTAATATACCTGCCAGTTTTAAAATTACATCTTTTGGAGAAGTCCAGCCCGAAAGTTTGCCGGTTAATTTTACACCAATAATTTTTGGCCATTTTAATTCCCATGGCATACCACTCATAACATCAACAGCGTCAGCTCCGCCAACTCCAATGGCCGTCATACCTAAACCGCCTGCGTTTGGAGTATGCGAGTCTGTACCAATCATCATTCCGCCCGGAAATGCATAGTTTTCCAAAACAACCTGATGAATTATCCCGGCTCCCGGTTTCCAAAAACCTACACCATATTTTTGGCATACACTTTCCAAAAAGTCATAAACTTCTTTGTTTTCGGTTTTTGCGGTTAAAAGGTCTTCGTCTGCTCCATCTTTAGCTTGAATTAAATGATCACAATGAACCGTGCTGGGCACAAAAGTTGTTTCCCTGCCAGAATGCATAAATTGAAGTAAAGCCATTTGTGCGGTTGCATCCTGCATTGCCACTCTATCCGGAGCCAAATCAACATAATCAACTCCACGCTTATATTCTTTTATTGTATTATCCCATAAATGCGTATATAAAACTTTCTCCGCATAAGTTAATTCTCTACCTAATACTGTTTTTGCTTTATTTACTTTTTCTTGAAAATTTAGATAAAAGGATTTAATTCTTTCAATGTTTGCAGTCATTTTATTCTCCCGCTTTTTAAACTTTTACAATATTTTACACTAAATTTAAATATAATTATAATCTATTAAAACAACACTAATTCTTTTTTCGTTCAACTGGTTTCCAATAATCCGCTGTGTTTTGCTGAACTCTATTAATATAATAGAGATAGATATAACTATTTTTATAATTATATGATGCAAAAAAATGAAAAAAGAATCAAAATTGAAGCACTATTTATGATTTTTTTTAAAAGCCAATCTATTCAAAAATATTAGTTGTGTTGGAAAAATTTAAACATTACTTCAAATTTTTGTTGGGTACTACTACTTTTTAGGTCAAAATTAAATGAATAATAATTTTTTACATTAGAACCATTATAATTTTCTATTTGTTTATATTTGTACTTAAAATTTAATAGAAAATTGTTGATACAAGTTAATGAAAAGCCTTTCTACATTATTAAAATACTTTAAAAGATATAAATTTAAAATAGGATTTGGAATTCTTTTTATTTTAATATCAAACATCACTTCAATTTATATTCCAATATTTTTAAAAGATGCAATAGACAGCTTAAAAGGAAGTATAAATTATAACACTTTAACCATATATGCGGTTTTAATTGTAATTGTAAGCTTAATAAGCGGATTGTTTAGATATTTAATACGCCAGACAATTATTGTTGTATCGCGCGATATTGAATTTGATTTAAGGCAGGATTTTTGGACTCATATCCAAAAACTTTCTTTAAGATATTTTCAAAATCATACTACCGGCGATATAATGGCACATGCCACAAACGATATTAATTCGGTAAGAATGTTTATTGGTCCGGCTGTTATGTATTTTATTGATACTGCTTTTAGATTTGTAATAATACTTTTTATTATTTTATCCATAAGTCCTGTTTTAACCTTTTATTCACTGCTTCCCCTGCCTATATTATCATATTTGGTTTATTTTGTAAGCAAAAAAATTTATAAAAAGTTTACATTAATTCAGGAAAAATTTTCGGAATTAACTACTAAAACTCAAGAAACATTTTCGGGAATACGAGTAATAAAGTCGTATGTGCGCGAAGAAGGCGAAAAACAATCATTTATAAAACTAAATAAAGAGTATCTTGATAGAAATATGGATAAAATCAAAATACAAGCTTTATTTCAGCCAATACTTTATTTGATTACCGGATTATCGGTTATTATTGTTACCTGGCTTGGCGGTGTAATGGTTATGCAGGATAAAATTACATTAGGCGAACTTTCTGCATTTATGGTATTTCTTGGTATGTTAATATGGCCCACTATTGCGTTCGGATGGGTTATGAATATTGCTCAGCAGGCTGCCGCAAGTATGGAAAGATTAAATAGAATGATGAAAGAAGACGTTGATATTAAAGATTCCGAATTTACTTTATCTTCAGTTAACAGTATAAAAGGTGATATTGAGTTTAAAAATGTTTCGTTTAAATATAGGGATTCACTTCCTTACGTTTTAAACAATATTAATATTAAAATTAAAGCAGGTTTAACAGTTGCTTTTGTAGGTAATACGGGAGAGGGCAAATCGACACTTGTAAATTTAATTCCTCGTTTATATGATATTACGGAAGGGGAAATATTAATTGATGGTGTTAATGTAAAAGCTATTCCGCTTAATACATTACGTAAAAATATTGGAATGGTACCGCAGGAAACATTTTTGTTTTCGGATACTTTGGCAAATAATATTTTGTTTGGGTTAAAAGATAAGGATATAACCCGGCTTGATGAAGTTACTGAAATTGCAGCATTAAATAAGGATATTAATTCTTTTCCAAACAGATACGAAACCGTACTTGGCGAAAAAGGAATAACTTTATCGGGCGGACAAAAACAACGTACTTCTTTGGCCCGCGCTTTAGCAATTGACCCGAGTATATTAATTTTAGACGATTCGTTTTCTGCAGTTGATACCAATACGGAAGAAGAAATTTTACTTAAATTAAAAGATTTTATGAAAAACAGAACAAGTATTATTATAAGTCATAGAATTTCAACCGTAAAAAACAGCGATATAATATTTGTGCTTGATAAAGGGAATATAGCCGAACAAGGAACCCACGATCAATTAGTTGAATTGGGAGGTCTTTATGCCTCTATGCATCAAAAACAATTGTTGGAAAAAGAATTGAAGGAAATAAATTAAAGTTTATGGCTAGCGAAAAAGATGATGAAATATTAGGCAAAGCATACGATAAGCACTTAATGAAAAGACTGCTTAAATATGTATTACCATATAAAAAATATGTGGTTTGGGGAATATTGTTAAGCATTTTAGTTGCAGGTTTAGGACCTGTTAGGCCTTATTTAACAAAAATTGCCGTTGATTATAGTCTTGTTAACAAAGACTATAATTCGTTAATGTATATAGCTTTTGCGTTAATGGGCTCGCTTATTTTACAATCGGTTGTGCAGTATTATCTTACTTATTACACGCAATTAATGGGTCAAAAAGTAATATTTGATATAAGGGTTAAACTTTTTGATCATGTGCAAAAACTTGCTTTACGATTTTTTGACAAAACTCCCATTGGCAGAATAGTTACACGTTTAACAAATGATATCGAATCGTTAAACGAATTGTTTTCTACCGGAATAGTTACCGTATTTAGCGATGTATTTATTATTCTTTGGATTTTTGGTTTTATGTTTTTTATGGCATGGGATTTATCGCTGGTTACATTAACAGTACTTCCTGTTGTAATATTTGCTACAACTATTTTCCGTAAAAAAGTGCGAGTTGCTTACAGAGATGTAAGATTTCATCTTGCACGATTAAATACTTTTATGCAGGAACACATTTCAGGAATGAATGTTGTTCAAATTTTTGGTAAAGAAAATGAAGAGTCTAAAACTTTTACAGGAATTAACGACGACCATAAAATTGCAAATGTAAAATCTATATTTTATTACGCTGTATTTTTTCCTGTTGTGGATTTTTTAAGTTCTTTAGCCATTACGCTTATTATTTGGTATGGAGGTGCGTCGGTTATTCAAAACCATATTTCAATAGGTGTTTTATTTGCATTTATACAATATACTGAAATGTTTTTTAGACCTATACGCGATTTATCGGAAAAATATAATGTTTTACAAACAGCAATGGCTTCATCGGAAAGAATATTTAAACTTTTTGATGATGAAACTTTTATTAAAAATCCCGATAATCCAATCGAAATAAAAGATGTTAAAGGCGAAATTGAGTTTGATAATGTAAGTTTTGCTTATAACCCGGACGAATATGTTCTAAAGAACATAAGCTTTAAAATAAATCCGGGCCAAACTGTTGCAATTGTTGGAGCAACAGGAGCTGGTAAAACCAGCATAATAAATATTCTTACCCGCTTTTACGATATAAACCAAGGGACAATAAAACTTGATGGCGTTGATATAAGACAATTAGATAAAAGAGATTTACGTAAATATATATCAATTGTTTTGCAGGATGTTTTTTTATTTTCAGGAACGGTATTAAGCAATATAAACCTGAATGATGAATCAATTTCTATTGAAACGGTAAAAGAAGCAGCCAAAACTGTTGGTGCCGATAAATATATAGAAAGTTTGCCTAACGGTTATAATGAAGAGGTTAAAGAAAAGGGTTCAACAATGAGTGTAGGCCAAAAGCAGTTAATTTCGTTTGCCCGTGCACTTGCTTACAATCCTAAAATATTAATTTTGGATGAAGCCACTTCAAGTGTTGATACTGAGACCGAAATTCTAATTCAAAATGCAATTCATAAACTGCTTGTAAATAGAACCTCAATAGTAATTGCTCATAGACTTTCAACAATACAAAATGCCGATAAAATTATTGTTATGCATAAAGGATTAATTCGAGAGATAGGAAACCATCAGGAATTATTAGCAAAACGCGGTATATATTACAAATTGTATCAGCTTCAATATAAAGATCAAGAAATTTCAAAATCTGCTTAAGGAGTTTATAATGCCAAAAATTAAATTTATGACAATTGAAAGACATATTTTAGAAGGCGAAAAAAAATACCCGGAAGCCACAGGCCAATTTTCGGGAATACTTTCCACAATAGCACTTGCAGCTAAAATAATTTCATTTGAAATAAATAAAGCCGGATTAATTGATATATTAGGTTTTACGGACGATATAAACGTACATGGTGAAAGAGTAAAAAAGTTAGACATGTATTCGCACGATATTCTTGTTAAAGCAATGGAATACGGCGGTCATCTTTGTATTATGGCAAGCGAAGAAGAAGAAGGTATTATTCATATTCCCAAACATTACGAAATTGGCAAATATGTTTTATTGTTTGATCCACTTGACGGTTCATCCAACATTGACGCAAATGTAAGCATTGGAACAATATTTTCCATCTACAAACGAGTATCGCAGGATGGGCAGCCCGGAACTACGGCTGACGTAATTCAACCCGGCTTAAAACAAGTTGCTGCCGGTTATGTATTATACGGTTCATCCACACTATTTGTATATACAACAGGTGAAGGTGTTTTTGGATTTACTTTAGATCTTGGAATAGGCGAGTTTTTGCTTTCGCATCCAAACATTGTTACTCCAAAGGCTGGAAGAATATATAGCACAAATGAAGGATATTACAAATATTGGCATCCCGGTTTAAAGAAATATATTAAATATCTGCAGGATGCAGACGATAGACACGAAATTCCTTATTCGGGCAGATATATTGGTTCTTTGGTTGCCGATATTCACAGAAATTTGTTATATGGCGGAATTTTTATTTATCCCGCCGATTCAAGATTCCCAAGCGGTAAATTACGTTTAATGTACGAATGTAATCCAATGGCTTTTATTGTAGAAGCCGCAGGCGGACGTGCATCCGACGGGAAAAACAGAATATTGGAAATAACTCCTACTTCGCTGCACCAAAGATGCCCCCTTTACATTGGAAGTGAAGAAGATGTTAAATTAGCCGAGAAGTTTTTAGCCGGAGGGTAATTGTTTTAAAACAATTGTAAAAAACTTATAATAAGATTAACGTGTAAATACACTTGTGTTATTTCCTCAACCTCGATGTATGTTTATTTAAACCCGGATTTTGCAATAGAAAGCAATAGAATTGAAATGTTTAATCACATAAGCCAATAAGCGAGGAAAAAACTCAGGGCTGAAGCCCGTTATATTTGTTTCGTTGGCCCCCAGCATGAATGCTGGTTTACTAAACTTTAGGTTTGGGTTATTTAAACGGGGATAGATAACAACACAATTAGTATATTTATAATGAGTTATAAGGATTTTAAATAACCACGTCTTTTACAGACTGTGTTAAAATTAAGTTTTCGCTTTTTCTGCAAAATTACCCCAAAGGGGGAATAAATACATATAAAAATTTATTTTTTATAACTTTTTCAAAAAA
>JAZDHY010000085.1:0-5235 GCA_043805435.1 bacterium | reverse complement strand
CTTAAAAGAGAGGGGAAACATAAACCGGTAAGTTATTGTTATATATATTTTTACAATTACTCCCCTTCTATTTTTTAAGAGAAGGGGTTGGGGGATGAGTTCCCTTTTATTACAACTATTCCCCAATTTTCACACAGTCTGTGAAACTCGCGCTACAATTAGGCATTATTGCATTAGTTTGGTAATATTAAATTAGTAGAATTTAAAATTAAAAATATCCATTACGCTTACACTTCGGTCTTCAACTTTTAACATTGATTTTATTTATCGTTGTTATTTTTGGCGTTTTTAAGTAATTTAAAGTTTAGTTATAAATAATAAATCATTTTAACAATATTTTGGTGAAATATGAAAAATAGAACTCTTCTAATTTGGGCATTTTTGTTTATAAGTATCTGTTTTTGCAGCACTTATGCAAAAAATGAAATTACAGCCGAAAAATATCTAACATTAGGCCCTGTAAAAGTAACCTTGCCAATTGATGTAAACGACCCAAAAGAAGAAATTAATCCGGAAGATTTATTAAAATTCGATTTTTTTGATATTACTTCATTAAAGCCAAAAGATATGGAAAGTTTATTAATTAATAACATAAAATTTAATTGGTCAATTTCAAACTCCCCTGTTCTTACTAAACCATCAACTGAAAATATTGGATTAGCTTATTTGGCAAGTTATATTCAAGTAAATAAATTTGCTAAAATTAAAATTAAAGCTAATTCAAACTATTGTTTTCAATTAATTATTGACGGTATGATAAAATCAACCAAAAGTAAAATATCTAAAACAGACACTTTAAACAATAATGAAGCAGTTAGCAGCGAATTAGAGTTAGAAGCCGGAAAACATTTAATTATAATTAAATCTCTTTGCGTTAAAGGCGAAAATACGCCAATTTTTGAACTAAAAGCCGAATTAGACAGCACTTTAACAAACAAAGATATTTATTTTACATTGGATACCAAACGATTTGTAACAATAAGCGATATGCTTGATAATCAAAAAGCAAGTTCAGTTTCTGTTTCACCAAACGGCGAATTTGTTATTATAAAACTTTCAAAACGTGTTAAATCAAAAAATATGCAAGAAAGTTATTATAAAATTATAAATCTAAATACAAATAGTGAACTACAATCGTTTAAAGGTTTACTTGATTTAACAGCAGTGCAATGGTCGCCAAAAAATAATTTATTTGCATATACTACGTCAAATAAAAATGGCACAAGCTTATATTTGGCGGATATTAATACAGGTTCCACCAAAACACTTTTTGAAGAAGTACAGGAGTTTGGCGGTTTTGAATGGGCTCCAAATGGAGAATTTTTAATATATACAGTTACTGAGCCTGAAGACAAAGAAACAAAAGGACTAAAAAAATATAAAGATATGAATGATCGTTTTGCTTATAACAGTCCCAATTCGTTTTTGTATTATTTTGATATAAACAGCGGTTATAAATATCAGTTGACAAAAGGTAATAACAGTACAAGTTTAAATTTTATTTCACCAGATTCAAAATCCATAATATTCAGCCAAACTTATTTTGACGCAAAGAATCGTCCTTATTCAAAAAACATTTATTATATTATGAATTTGGAAACAAGTAAAATAGATTCTTTATTTTCAATGTATTGGGGTGGATCGGCAAATTTTTCACCGGACGGGAAAAAAATTGCAATTACAGGCGGACCATCGGAATTTAACAATTTAGGGTTAAACCTTCCTAATGGCGTGATACCCAACGATTATGATACCCAGCTTTATATTTATGATATAGATTCAAAAACCATTGAATCTGTTACCAAAAACTTTAATCCAAGTATTAACGATTTTTATTGGAGAAGCGATAAAACTATCTACTTAACAACTGTTGACGGTACACGCGAACATTTATATGCTTATAATACAGAAAAAAAATCATTTCAGTATATCGATTTGGGTGTTGAAACAATCGGCTCGATAGCGTTTGACAAGCTAGGTAAAAAGGCTGTTTATATTGGTGCTTCCGCTAACGTTCCAAATAAAGTTTTTTTAATTGATTTACAAAGTGGAAAATTTAAAACTTTATTTGAACCAGAAGCAGATGAGTATAAAGATATAATGCTTGGCAAGGTTGAAGATTTTGACTTTGTTAATAAACGTGGAAAGAAAATTGAAGGATTTATTCATTATCCTCCGGATTTTGATGAGAACAAAACATATCCCTGTATTGTTTATTATTATGGCGGAACAAGTCCTGTTGAACGCGAGTTTGAAGGAAGATATCCTAAAAACATTTGGGCAGCAAACGGTTATATAGTTTATATAGTTGAACCAAGCGGATGTACGGGTTACGGTCAAGAGTTTAGCGCACTACATGTAAACGACTGGGGTACATTAACAGCCGAAGAGATCATACAAGGAACCAATGAGCTGTTAAAAAGGTATAAATATATAGATTCTAAGAGAGTTGGCTGCATTGGTGCTTCATATGGTGGTTTTATGACCTTAAACGTAATTACAAAAACCAACATTTTTGCCGCTGCCGTATCGCATGCGGGAATTAGTGCACTTACCAGTTATTGGGGTGATGGATATTGGGGTTATACATATAGTGCCGTTGCAACCGCAAACAGTTTTCCTTGGAACAGAAGAGACATATATGTTGATAAAAGTTCTTTGTTTAATGCAGATAAAATAAATACACCTTTGTTATTACTTCACGGCGGTGCAGACACAAACGTACCGACCGGCGAAAGTATACAAATGTTTACTGCCTTAAAACTTCTTGGAAAAGATGTGGAATTTGTTGAAGTTGCCGGTCAAAATCATCATATTTTAGAATATGATAAACGAATATTGTGGTCAAAATCCATATTGGCCTATTTTGACAAATATTTGAAATTAGATAATAATTGGTGGAATAGTCTTTACAAAAATTGATTAACGAGATATTATGATTAAAAATGCAAAAATTGTTTTTATAGTATTAAGTTTGTTTTTATTATATAACTGTACTGATTCCAAAAAGGAAAATATAGGTACAGTAAAAAAACAGATAAAACCTGATAATGAATATTTATTAAATGTAAATAATTTGACCGAAAACAGAAGAACAGTTAAACCGGGAGAAAATTTAACCGACCTTTTTGGCCCTTTTGAAATTAAATATAACAAAGTTGTTGAATTGGCTGATGAAATTAATAAAGTTTATTCAGTCAAAAAATTTAATTTTGGAAAAGAATATGTTATCTATACCGATAACGATTCTTCTAATATCCCAATATATTTTGTTTATGAAATAGATAATAAAAATTACATTGTTGCTGATTTGCGTAATAATATGAAAGTATGGCTTGGGAAAAAAGAAGTTACAATTGTTGAACACGCGGTTTCAGGTTTAATAGATTATTCCCTTTTTACTACAATAAATAATTTAGATTTAAGTGATAATCTGGCATTTAAGCTTTCAGAAATTTTTGGCTGGCAGATTGATTTTTATGCAATACAAGATGGCGATTATTTTTCTGTAGTTTTTGAAGAAGAATATGTAAATGGAGAATTTTTAAGTGTTGGCAAAATTTTATCGGCCTATTTTAGCCATAACAAAAAAGATTATTATGGATTTGCATTTGATGTAGATGATGGTACCGAATATTACGATTTAGATGGTAACAGTTTGCGCAGGGCATTTTTAAAGGCTCCATTAAAATTTTCAAGAATAAGTTCTAAGTTTACAAAAAGCAGATTTCATCCTGTATTAAAAATATATAGACCCCACACCGGAATAGACTATGCCGCCGCAGTTGGCACTCCGGTTCAGGCAGTAGGAGACGGCGTAATTTTAAGTGCCGAATATAATCGTGGTTCAGGGAATTATGTTAGAATTAAACATAACGGTACTTATGCATCGGGTTATATGCATCTTTCAAGATATGGCACCGGAATAAGAAAAGGGACGCGAGTTAGACAAGGAGATGTAATAGGTTATGTTGGAAGCACGGGACTTTCAACCGGTCCGCATTTGGATTTTAGATTTTGGATAAATAATCAACCGGCCAATTATTTAACATTAGATTTTCCATCATCCAATCCTATTGATAAAAAATACAAAACCGAATTTGATAAATATAAGCAGATACAAATAACAAAATTACAATTATTAGATAAACCGCAAAGCTACGAAATTATTTTATAAAGACTCTATTTTTTTAACTACTTTTTCCCTAAATTGAGCAAGGTTTTCATCATTTAACATTTGATAAGCTTCATCTCTAACTTTACCCCATGTACCATGAACAGGGCATGGTTTTTTACTGCTGCAACCGGGAAAACCAAGCACACAATCATTAAACACTCCTAAACCGTCAAGTGATTTAACAATATCAATTAATTTAATCTTAGATGGATCTTTAGCTAAATAAAAGCCACCATTATGTCCTTTTTTAGAGCCTACAATTCCGTCATTAGTTAAAATTTGCATAACCTTTGAGACAAATTCTTTTGGTATTTTAAGCTTTTCTGCAACATAAGCAGCATTTACAGGCATATTTTTTGGTAATGTTGAAAGCAATAAAACAGCTTGAAGTCCAAGTTCACATTTTTTTGAAAAGAGTACAGTCATATAATTATCGTTATTATTGAAGTATAAAGATATTCAATAATGAATAGAAATTCAATCAATATTTTTTAAATCTGTCCCCTTTTTTAATAATTTATAAGAAATAATATATGAATATTGGAAATTAAAACAATTCTTAAATTAAACATGTTTATCTATTTTTGTTTATACCAGGCAACCCGATACCGATCTGTTTTATATAATTCATTAATTTATATTTAATTTTTGGAAAGTTAGTTTATTAAATAATAAAGTTGATAAAACACACGTTACACAGTACTGTCGTGCCGGGGATTAGTGGGTGTGCGTATGGTTACAGACATGGTGCTTCTCCGAAATGTTTTAAAGGAATAATTGTATGCTAATATACTGTATTGTAATATGTTACTGTGGGTTTTTAATCCCGAAATGATGACATGATAGTAGCAAAAAACAGATAAATTGACACAAAGAGGCTGTCTCAAAAGTGGTAAATCAGGGCTTTAACCCAATATTTTTTAATTATTATATCCCCAGTATAAATATTTGTTGTATTTACAAAACTAATATATAGCAAAGCAATTACGCTTTATATTCCCCCTCTATTTCCAAGAGAGGGGGTCAGGGGGTGAGTTCCCATATGCAATATTTTGACT
>JAZDHY010000084.1:0-8556 GCA_043805435.1 bacterium | reverse complement strand
ACTCATTCCGGATTATTTCGTTTGTGTTGGGTTTATGATGCACAAATTTCATATCATAATTGAAATACGGAGAATTTCCCTATTTGTAACACTGCAAACAAGCCCCAAACCAAGGTACTTTGGCAAAGCGTGCTATTCTTTTTGAAATTTTAGTGATATAAGGATAATTTGCCATAGCTAAATTCTTTGCCCTATTAAGGTTATAATATTGTTATGATTACAGTCTTTTTCAATAATAATTGGCAGTCTTAACCAATAACAAAAGACCGAACCTTTGAGGTACTTCCACGCTTGACGCTTTAGGTTTTTACAGACACAGGCCGGATTCACCAACACCATTAGTACGATTTGATGACTGGATGGTTGTTAATAGTAGAACTGATGATACTTTTGAATTTAACATTGATTACAAAAACTGGCTGAAAAAGCTCAATGACGTACAAAGGCGTGTGCTAAATTATCTCATAAAGGGATACAAAGCTTCTAAAATTGCAGAGTTGATAAAATCTACATCCAGCCAAGTGAGGGTTATTGTTAACCAACTTCAGCATCTATATGTAAGTTTTTTTACAGTTGGGTAGGAGAAGCTGCTGCTTCTCTTTAGAGCAGATTTGAATAGTGACTGTCGATTGTAGTAAAAAGATAATTTTGCAACATTTTATTGAATTAAGTTGAAATGTTTTAAAAAAAACAATTATATTTACTAATAACAAATAACAATATACTATAAAATGGAACAAAAAATACTTGAAATTATAAATACAATACTTAACAATCGATCAAAGAGAAAAATAACTAAGTTGAATTCTGATACGCATCTAAGAAATGATATTGGTTTTGATTCGCTTGACCTAGCCGAATTGACTGTTCGAATTGAAGCTGAATATGATGTTGATATATTTGAAGACGGTATAGTAAACACCGTGAGTGAGATTATGGAAAAATTGAATAATAAGTAATGGACTTTTTTTTAAAAGATATAAAACATGGCGGAGTTATAACATGGGACTTCTTGATTAAAGATATTAATAACTCATTGACCTATAATCCTTATTGTAAGTCTATCAATTATTATGAAGTGTTCAAACACATCATAATATCATTGATTATTGGCAAAGAAATCATTCTTCTTGATTCAGATTTTACCGACTCTGAATTGTTAAACCTTACGGGTTATTCTGAATACGAAGAATTTACAGAAGTAATTGATAAAAGTAGTTTCTCGTTGCTTAGTAACAAAGGAATGCTCATTGAAAAATTAAAAAACTCCGTTTATGATTGGAAAGTTACACTATTTACCTCTGGCACAACAGGTATTCCTAAAAAAGTTACTCATAAATTTAATTCAATTACAAGATTTGTAAAAATTACCGAAAGGAATTCCAATAGTATTTGGGGTTTTGCTTATAATCCAACACACATGGCTGGTATTCAGGTGTTTTTACAAGCATTATTCAACGGAAATTCTATTGTCAGACTCTTTGGTTTATCGGCTAAAGAGATTCAGAAAGAGCTTAAAGAAAGTAAAATTACACATGTTTCAGCCACGCCAACATTTTACAAACTTTTGCTACCCTGTGTTGATATTTTTCCATCATTAATAAGAATTACTTGTGGTGGGGAAAAATTTAGCGAGAAAACAAAAAAACAACTTGTTGATATTTTTCCTAATGCTAAAATTACTAATGTTTATGCTTCTACTGAAGCAGGTACCCTTTTTGCTTCTGATAATGACATTTTCACTATAAAACCGGAATATGAGCAATTTATTAGAGTTGAGGATGATGAACTGATAATTCATAGTAGTTTAATGGGTAGTTCAGAAATAAACATCAAAGAATGGTATTATACTAGTGATCTAATTGAGACCATTACGGAAAAACCATTGAAATTTCGTTTTATCTCCCGGAAAAGTGATATGATAAATGTAGGTGGATACAAAGTAAATCCACTTGAAGTGGAAGAAGCAATTCTCACATTTCCGGAAATAAATAATGTACGAGTATATTCTAAAAGTAATTCGGTTTTGGGAAATATCGTTTGTTGTGAAATAGTCTGTGATAATAAACAAATAAATGAATTATCAATCCGCACATTTCTTCAATCGAAAATTCAAGAGTTTAAGATACCACGGATTATTCGTTTTGTAGATGAACTTTCCACAACTAGAACTGGGAAAACAAAAAGATTTTGAATATGAATGTATTAATAACTGGAATCTCAAGAGGTTTAGGCCTTAGAACCTCAGAAGCATTGTTAAGAAATGGTTGGACGGTTTATGGAATAAGCCGAAGCAAAACGGAAGAATTAAATGAATTATTACTGCAATACCCTGATAAACTTAAATGGTTGCAGTACGACTTGGTAGATGTCATAAAAATAAGACAATTAATTTTCAAAGATTGGATTGGTTTAGACACACCGATTCATGGTTTAGTTAATAATGCGGCTATTGCATATGATGATCTTGTTACAAACATAAATTTAGAATCCCTCGAAAAAATGTATCGAGTAAATGTTTTCGCACCAATGATGCTAACTAAATTTGTCATTAGACAAATGCTACTACACTATATTAAAGGGAGTATTGTTCATATCTCTTCAATAAGCGTGCATTCTGGTTACAAAGGCCTGGCAATGTATGCATCTACAAAAGGGGCATTGGAAGCATTTTCAAAAAACACTGCACGCGAATGGGGCGAGATAGGGGTACGTTCAAATTGTTTAGTGGCAGGTTTTATGGAAACAGAAATGAGTTCATCTCTTTCAGAGAATCAGAAAAACCGTATTTATCAAAGAACATCAATGAAACTACCGGTTGATGTAAATTCAGTAGCTGAAACAATTATGTTCTTACTTTCCAATAAATCTATATCTATAACCGGTCAAAATATTAATGTGGATAATGGAACAATTTAGAAATTAATAAGCTAAAATATTATGAAAATTAGAAGAATTGAAAACTTAGATATTGATGATTTGATAAAATTCAACCAGAGTATTTACCCAAAAAGAAACATGTTCGATGAGTCAATTAAGTTTAAACTTCTCCATAACCCAGAAAATAAAAACCTTTGTCATCAAAGTTTAATTGTTACAAATGAAAAAGAAGAAATTATTGGTCAAATTCTTATGATGCCATCTATATGTAGATATAATGGCAAAAATCTAATAGTTTATTGGGGGATGGACTATATAGTTGAGGATAAGTATAGGGGAACAGCAGCCGGGGTTTTATTATGCAAAAAAGCATTAAAAGTAGATTGTCACTTTGGAGTTGGATTATCAAAGACTTCACTATCTATGCATAAAATTTTTGGTGAAATAAATATTGGTTACTTATACAAATACATAAGATTAACAAATCTTTTTTCTATTATAAATTTCATCTTACCAAAAAAAAATATAAAAAATAATATAGAATATCCTGATAAAATTAAGCATAAAGATAACTTGTTTTTAAGAGTAATAGATCCTTCAGAAATAGTGTCGAATTGTGGATTTTGGAATGAAAATTTACTCGAATTCTCAAGAGATGTTGAATTTCTTAAATGGAGATATTTTCATTATGAAAACAAATATCTTGTCTATAAGCTAGTTTTACCAAAAAACATTCCAAATAATTCAGATCAATTAACTTCATTTTTTGTTGCAAGGCCAATAATATGGAAAAATGTAAATTGCTTATTATTGGTTGATTATCGGATATCATGCGATGAACATTTTACGAAAATTCTTAAAGCAACAATCATATTAGCTCGAACATTAAAATTATCAGCAATTATTACGGGTTGTTCTTTGAAATCTCAGATTCCTATGCTATCCAAAAATTTGTTTTTTAAGTTTGGAAAAAAAATGGATATTGTGTCCAATTATAATAAATTCTATAAAGGCAATAGTATTAACAAAGACAAAGTTTTTATTACGTTTGGTGATTCAGATTGTGATTTCTATTACGGTAACAATAAATGGTAAAACTATGAATAATAAAATTATTTTTTTTCACGCTATTCGCGATCAAATTTGGTTTGAAAAAGTTATAATTCTGTTAAAAAGCAAGTACAAATTGATAAAAATAAAGGATTTAGAAGATTTTTATTATAGCGGGAAAATTTTAAAAAACGTATGTCACTTGACAATAGATGACGGCGACAAGACATTTTATAACATTATGTATCCAATTTTAAAAAAGCATAACGTGCCTGCTACACTTTTTGTTTCTCCTAAAATCTGTACGACCAACGAGAATTTTTGGTTTCAAGAAATTAAAGGGGATAACGAAAAGCAATTTAAAGAAATCATTGCTCAATATTATAACATTAAAGTTGCTCAAATAAATCAATACTTAATCGGTATGTTTTTGAAAAATTGTAGAATTGAAGATATTTGGAATATAATCTTTACATTTAACAAACAATTCAATTTACAATTAAAAGAACCTCAAAATCTGTCATTTGAACAACTCTCCGAAATTGATAAAGAAGGGTTAGTTACGATTGGTGCACATACTTTAAATCATCCTATTTTAGCAAATGAAAAAGATGAATGTAGTAAAAATGAGATAATTTCTTCGATTATGGAGTTAGAAAACATTTTAGAACATGAAATTAAATATTTTGCATACCCTAATGGAATTCCTTCCTTAGACTTTGGCCAAAGAGAAATGGATTTTCTGAAATATAAAAATATACGGTTAGCATTTTCAATAGATGCAAATAATTTTACACAAAATTGCAATCCCTTATCTATACCTAGATTTGAGTTATCGCATGGAAATCAATTATTTTTAAGAGCTAAACTTTTACTTGGAAATAATTGGGAAAAAATTAAAAATATAAAATCTAAAGGAGAGTATAAATCAAGGATTGAAATTAAAAATAAACTTAATTTAGTTAAGTAACTCACATTACGCAAAGAGTGAAAAAACATTATATTAAAATATATAAAACAAGTTAATTAAAATGAATAAATAATTCTTAGAAATGGGAAGCGTACTACTTATAGGTTTTTTTTGTAAAATTAAAGGATTTTTCAATCAATCATTGGATTTCAATTTTACCGAACAAACTACCAAAGGAGATAATCCATTATACTTCCTTCTATTCCTTTTATTATCAATAGACTAACTCAATAGGATCTATGAATTGCTGTAAGCTGTCCCCTACTTGCGTATAATTTATTTTCGCGTCAAATATTTTTCTGTGATAATAGTGACTGATAGAAAAATAGTCTATAACTTCAGTTAATACATCCTCATCAATTTTTAAGTATTTATTAATCTTTGCCCTATTAAGTGTTATTATATTGTTATGATTATTGTCTTTTTCAATAATAATTAGCAATTTTAATCGATAACAAAAGACCGAACCTTTGTCGAGCCTTCGGAGCCGAATTACCCGTGCTATGCCGGGTTGCTTTTTAAACAACCCTCTAATTGCATTTAATATTTACAATTTTTTTAGAAATTCAGAGAATTTCCCTATTTGTAACACTACAAACAAGCCCCAAACCAAAGCACTTAGAAAAGTGCGCTATTCTTTTTGAGATTTTACGTAATAGAATGATAATGTACCGCAGCTACTTTGCTATATACATTTCACCGCTATGCGGTTTGATATAACTCATTCCGGTTTTTTTCGTTTTTATTGGGTTTATAAAATACAAGTATAGATTACATAATTAATGAAATTATGCCTAATTTTACGCAGATTAGTCCTGAAAACGAATTACACATCATAATTGAAATTCGGAGAATTTCCCTATTTGTAACACAACACAACAAAAGCTAAAAGCACTTTGGAAAAGTGCGCTATTCTTTTTGATGTGTTGTGATTTTATTTCCGTTAAGAATCGTCAATTTTATTGTGATGCTTAATACACAATATTGTCTATGCATTGCAAACCAAATCTTATTTTTGCCGTAGCTAAAGCAGCTTAATGTTAACTTTTTTAATGTTGGAGCAAAATTTGTTTGAGTTTTAACAGTTGGGTAAAATAAGCAGTTGCTTCTTTTTTAAGTAAATTATTTTGCCACACAATTAAAAATTAAACTTTTATCATAAAAATACGATAGTATTAAATTGATATTCATAATAAAAGATTAATATTAAACAATGAAAGCAAGTTGGTATCAACAACGTTGTTTAACGTGACAATTATTTGCATTTTTGGAGACAAAATGAAAAAACTATTTTTACTTTATCTATTTATATTTACCGTTACAATAAAGACTCAAACTTTTTTGGATGTTACATATAACAGTGGTTTGCCCAATAGTACGGATTTGAGTTTAATACAGAAAATAACATTTAGCGGTACTGATATTAATTTTGTACTTACCGACAATTCAACAGAATCAAAACCACTTTCAAATATTAGTAAAATTACATTTAGTTCAGACGGTGGTGGAACTCCTTTACCCGTTGAATTGGTAAGTTTTGATGCTGCAATAAACGGCGACAAAGTTATGCTTAATTGGAGTACTGCCGTTGAAATAAACAATTACGGTTTTGAAGTTGAAAGAGCGGAAATTAGTAAACAGAAAGCAGTAAACAGTAAACAGTTTAAAAAGATTGGTTTTGTTGAAGGGAGCGGAAACAGTAATTCTCCTAAAAATTATTCATTTACGGATATTCCAAATGCAGGGAATATATTAAACTACCGCATAAAACAAATTGATAATGACGGAAAATATCAATTTAGCAATATAGTTGAAGTGACAATAGGAATCCCCACACAATTTGAACTAAAGCAAAACTATCCAAATCCGTTTAATCCGACAACAAAAATTGTTTATAACATACCAAATGACGGTTTGGTAACGCTGAAAGTTTATGATATTTTGGGAAATGAAGTATCCAACCTTATAAGTGAAAATCAAAAAGCAGGCAGTTATGAAATCAATTTTGACGGAAGTAGATTAGCCAGCGGTGTATATATTTGCAAGTTCAATTCAGGGAATTATTCAAGTTCCATTAAAATGTTATTAATGAAATAAAAGGAAATTAAAAAATGAAAAAAACGATATTAATCTTAGTATTATTTTTTGTGTCAGGTTTAAATGCCCAAACGATAATGCATATTATGGAAGATGGAGTTAAAAAATATGAAATATTGGTTACAAATAATACAGTTATATATTTTTTAGATCATTTAGAAATGGTAACCGTTAACGGGGGTACTTTTTCGATGGGCAGCGTAGCGGGGCCGGGTAATGAACAACCCGTTCACAGCGTAACATTAAGCACATTTAAAATAGCCAAATACGAAGTAACACAAAATCTGTGGAAAACGGTTATGGGAACAAACCCAAGTTCTTCCACGGGAGACGAAAACAGACCCGTTGAACAAGTAAGTTGGGCTGATGTACAATCATTTATCACAACCTTAAATGGAATGACGGGAAAGACATACAGATTACCAACCGAAGCAGAATGGGAATATGCTGCAAGGGGCGGTAACCAAAGCCAAGGATATACTTATGCGGGGAGTAACGATATCAATGCTGTTGCTTGGTATGACGTTAACAGCGGAGGCACAACACATCCCGTAGGGACAAAAGCCGCAAATGAGCTTGGAATATATGATATGAGCGGAAATGTTTGGGAATGGTGCAGTGATTGGTATAGTGAGACTTATTATAGTGTCAGCCCAAATACAAACCCACCTGGTCCAGGTAGCGGCACTTATCGCGTGTTGCGTGGCGGTTCTAGGTACACCGTCAATTATGTCAGTCGTTCTGCTTTCCGTTTCAGTTACAGCCCCAATGCCAATGGCATCGATATTGGGTTTCGGTTAGCTGAAGACCTGCAGTAACTCTTTTAAACTTTAAATATTCTTTTACCCTTTAAAACGATTTTACGTGGATAATTTACATTAAACAAAATTTTTTATTTAGAAGTTTTGACCTAAACTTTAAATAAAAACAAAGGAATTAAAGATGAAAAAAATATTATTTATATTTTTCGTAATATTAATTAACAATACAAACTTCGCTCAATTAAGAATGAATATACTAAAGCCGAATAATTCAACAGAAACTATTTGGGTACACGATGCAAGAGCAATTACATTTGATGAAGTAACATTCACTTGTGGAGGTACAATAATTTATAGCGGCCAATCATATAACACAATTTTAATTGGCTCTCAATGCTGGTTAAAAGAAAATCTTAATGTGGGAACGAAAATAAATGGTAGTGAGGAACAATTGAATAATAGTACACTTGAAAAATATTGCTATGATAATAATGAAACAAATTGTAATACTTACGGCGGGTTATACCAATGGGCGGAAGCTGTTCAATATCAAAACGGAGCGACAAATTTCACATCACCTTCTCCTGCATTTACCGGAAATGTACAAGGAATTTGCCCAACCGGTTGGCATATACCAACAAAAGCAGAATTTGAAATATTAAATATAACTGTAGGTGATGACGGCGATATATTAAAAGACGCAAGTGGTTTCTCTGCGTTGTTTGCCGGCTATCGCAACTACGGCGGTTACGGTGGTAACTTCCTAGAGTTAGGTGATATCACTCGCTTTAGGAGCTC
>JAZDHY010000083.1:0-4119 GCA_043805435.1 bacterium | reverse complement strand
ATAAATTAAGAATAAATTAAGAATAAATTAAGAATAAATTAAGAATAAATTAAGAATAAATTAAGAATAAATTAAGAAAGTAAATGTATCAAGAATATAGAATCCCCAAAATCTTTAGGTTTACAGAATAAAATGTTAATTTGCTAAATGCTTAAAATATAAGTATTTTACGCGGTAAATTTTGGCTGTTTTTATTATAATTTAAGTTGCGAATAAAACTATTAGTAGTAATAGATAAAAGTATTTATTCTTAAAAAAATTACAATATTTCTTGTTGTTATAAATTTATTGTAATTAAAATTGGTTAAGATAATAATCCTTACATGTACTTTTAAAATAAGCTTAATATTTTCAGGACAGTTTAACGAGAATTTATTATTTTAATTATTTAACAAGTAAAATAAATTAATTTTTAAAATATTAACATAGGTATCAATTTGAAATATATTTTCTTCATATTATTTCTACACTTATCTATTAACAGTTATTCTCAAAGCTCCTGCCCCAATATGCCTATTGTCGATTATGAAGGTAAAGTATACAACACAGTACAAATAGGTAATCAATGTTGGTTAAAAGAAAATCTTAATGTGGGTTTAATGATAGACGGAAGGTCTGAACAAAAGAACAACAATATCAAAGAAAAATATTGTTATAATGACAACGAATCTAATTGTGCCACTAAAGGTGGTTTTTACCAATGGGCTGAAGCTATTCAATATCAAAATGGAGCAACAAATTCAACAGAATTATTGCCTGCATTTACAGGACATCTTCAAGGTATTTGTCCAACTGGTTGGCATATACCTTCTATAGAAGAATTTGAAACATTAAGCACCTCATCAACCAATAACAATAATACATCTACTTTAAAAGCAAAAGGCCAGGGAACCGGTAGTGGAAGTTCAGTCAACACTGGTTTTTCTGCATTACTTTCAGGTACACGTAGCATTAATGGTAACTTCGATTATTTAAATAATAGTACTTACTTATGGTGTTCCTCTGAATACAACGCTACAACAGCAAGATACCATTATCTCCGTTTCTATAGTAATAACAGCTATTTTGGCAAGGATAATAAGCAAAACGGTTTTAGTGTTAGGTGCTTAAAAGACAATTTATAGTATATCATTTATATTGCTCCAGATTAAAATTTCAATTATTCAAAACTACCCTAACCCATTTAACCCAAGTACAACAATTAAATACTCTATCCCCCATTCCAACATTGTTACATTAAAAGTTTATGATGTATTGGGTAAAGAAGTAGCTAATTTGGTAAATGAATACAAAAATGCGGGATCTTATGAGGTAAATTTTGACGGTTCTAAACTTTCATCAGGAACTTATTTTTACCAGTTAAAAGCCGGTCAATTTACTGAAACTAAGAAATTATTATTGTTAAAGTAGAAAAATATGATTTAACAAACTGCTAAGTTTCTATAATTACAACTTAGCAGTTTTCTTTATTTTTATTTATTCATCACCCTAGTAATCCATGCTTTGCTAACCCCCAAATATTGTGGAAGTTCTTCTCTGTTTTTTACCTCTCCGGAATCAATTAACTGCTGTAGCTATCCCCTACTTGCCAGTAATTTATTTTCACGTCAAATATTTTTCTGTGATAATCGTGACTTATAGAAAAATAGTTCATTATTTCAGTTAATACATCCTTATCAATATTTAAGTACTTATTAATCTTTGCCCTATTAAACGTTATAATATTGTTATGATTACTGTCTTTTTCAATTATAATTGGCAGCCTTAAGCGATAACAAAAAACCGAACCTTTGTCGAACCTTCGGAAGCACATCAACACTTGACCTTTTAAGCTTTTACAGACACAGGCCGGATTCACCAACACCATTAGTACGATTTGATGACTGGATGGTTGTTAATCGTAGAACTGATGAAACTTTTGAATTTAACGTTGATTACAAGAACTGGCTGAAAAAGCTAAATGACATTCAAATGCGCGTACTAAATTATCTCATCCAAGGCTACAAAGCTTCTAAAATTGCGGAGTTAATAAAAACTACTTCTAGCAAAGTAAAAGAAGTTGTTTTACAACTACAGCATCTATATGTAAGTTCTTTTATTGTTGGGTAGGAGAAGCTGTTGCTACTCTTTAATTAAAATTTACATCCAGTAAAAGAATTTAATGTAAAATTCCGTTCTAAAGATTTTGAGAAGTGGCATCAAATAAAACCTGAACTATTTAATGAAATTCCCTTGCACATTAAAAATTAAATCCTTAATATTAAAACTATCAAAGCAAGTTTATATCAACAACGTTATGATACTTGACAATTATTGAATAATTTTATACATACATGGCGTATTAAATGAAAAAAACAATCTTACAATTAATTCTATTAGCCTTTTCAATCCTTTTCAATGGCTGTTTCCCAAAACCGATATTATACCATTCGGAAGCAAAATTACCATATCAGCATTCATCAACAA
The DNA here is from genome assembly GCA_043805435.1 of bacterium. Taxonomy (GTDB): domain Bacteria; phylum Bacteroidota; class Ignavibacteria; order Ignavibacteriales; family Melioribacteraceae; genus JAEXOD01. The sequence goes on along the minus strand of JAZDHY010000083.1, from coordinate 1,653 downwards.
AAACTAAATTTGAATTAATGAATGGTACCTTTAATTACGAGTTTGGAATTGTTGCAGCAAAGGATAATGATACATTATCGTATGTACTTGTAGTTCCGTCATACAGCGGCTTAGTTAATATTCGTGATTTGAAAGACGTTAATTTAAATTATGCTATTACTTTATTACCAAATCAAGCAAATGAATTTGTAAATATTTTAGAATCAGCTGCGGCAAATTGGAATGAAAATATTAGCAAAAAGAATGGAACCGCATATGAATTTTTGATAGCACCTGAGAACTTAATAGTTAAGCAAAGTGAGAATGTTTATACTTGGTATCCTAAACTTAGTTTTTATTACCAAAATAATGAAAACGGACCGCTTTGTAATTTATTTTTAGGTGGTGGCACTATAGCTTTTGCTTATAAGTTTGACAAGGTTGCGTCAATTAAAGGTTTGGCTGAGATAATTAAAACGGCAATAACCAAAGAATTGTAAAAAATTAAATAATGCCCCAAATTTTTACAGGGGAATAATTATAAAAATGGAGTACAAAAATGAAAGCTTTAATGTATTTATTATTGTTAATATTTTTTGTTTCAAATATTGATATTTTTGCACAAACATGGGTAGATGGTTACTATAAAAAAGATGGCACGTATGTGTCTGGGTATTTGAAGAGCAATTCGAATGAAACTAAAATCGACAATTATTCCACAAAAGGCAATATTAATCCATTTTCACTTGAAACAGGGACTAAAGATCCTTATAAAACATCCTCAACTTCTTCTAATGATATTTTCAAAAACAATAATTCCAATTGGAATATTGATGTGAAAGTAAATGATTATACTAAATCAGATGGAACTCAAGTTGATTCATATTACAAAACAAAGTCCAATAACTTGTTGGATGATAATTTCTCGACAAAGGGAAATTACAATCCTTACACAAAGAAATTAGGTACGAAAAAAGTAAAATAAAATTTTGTACTAATATTATGAATAGGAGTTTGTACAATGGAAAAATATAAACATGGAATAACTTTATTTATAATATTAGCGACAATTATTATTTTATTCCCTAGACATGCCAACCATTATGATGATGGTATTCGTTTTATTAGCTATTTTAACACGTGGGGAGCTATTGATTTAGTAGATTTATTTAGCAAATTAGTATTTGCTTTTTTTGTTTCAATACTTTTTCAATTGTATGGTAGTAATATAATTAATCAATATAAAAAAAGAAAGAACAGACGTGGCACTTCTGTGTTAATAGATGATCAAACTTGGACGAAAGAAAATCTAAATGTTGATAAATATAGGAATGGAGAAATAATTCCTGAAGCTAAAACAAATGCAGAATGGATAAAAGCCGGTGAAGAAGGTAACCCTGCATGGTGTTATTATAACAATGATCCTGAAAATGGAAAGAAGTATGGGAAGTTATATAATTGGCATGCCGTGAATGATCCAAGAGGATTAGCTCCGGAAGGTTGGCATATACCAACAGAAGCAGAGTTTGAAACATTAAATATAACTGTAGGTGATGACGGCGATATATTAAAAGACGCAAGTGGTTTCTCTGCGTTGTTTGCCGGCTATCGCAACTACGGCGGTTACGGTGGTAACTTCCTAGAGTTAGGTGATATCACTCGCTTTAGGAGCTC
>JAZDHY010000082.1:0-5124 GCA_043805435.1 bacterium | reverse complement strand
TCATATAGAACTTGTTTTTTGTTTTGAGGACTGAGGAAAAATGAGACAATGGAATTTTTATTCATAACATTACCAAATTTATTATTGTGGGTAATATAACATAATGATATGTAAAAGTCAATAGGCAAAGCAAATTTATTTAAATTATTTTCAGTATAAAATGATGATAATATAAGGGTTTTGTCACGCAGGAGGGGTATATTTACTTGTTTTGGGATGCAGTTGAGTTGCGCTAATATTACTATCATTACGGTAAATAGCCCGCAATAGTGCTACTTTTAGCCCGTTTCCGCTTCATTTTGCCACTGTTTATGCTATTTTAATTTATAATGAAAATCGGTGATCATTATTAATATACTATTTATGTTATTATTTATCCCCGTTTAAATAACCCCAACCTAAAGGTTGGTAAACTAACCTAAAGTTTAGTAAACCGGCATTCATGCTGGGGGCTAACAAAACAAATATAACGGGCTTCAGCCCTGAGTTTTTTCCTCACTTATCGGCAAGGATGATTATAAATTTCAATTCTATTGCTTTCTATTGCAAAATTCGGGTTTAACATTAGAAGCAAAGAAATATTTGTATTAAAAAAACCGAGTTGCAATATTGCCAAATAACTTTTTTTCCAACTACCTTGTTACCTGTTTGGTATAAGCACTATTTAATAAAAATCATTTTTTTTACATCAACAAAGTTTTTAGTTTTGATACGGTAAAAATATGTTCCTGAAGTTAAATTACCGGCATTAAATTCGTACGAATATTTTCCTGCTTTTAACTCTTTGTTAACCAAAGTTGCAACTTCGCGGCCTAAAATATCATAAACGCGTAATTGAACTAAACCGCCGGAAGGGATTTCAAAACTTATTGAGGTTACCGGATTAAACGGATTTGGATAATTTTGCGCCAGCTTATAATCTTCGGTATTTTCATCTCTATTTAAAAGCTTATTACTGCTAATAATAATTGTCGGATCAGGTATTCCGTCACCATTTAAATCGGGGGTTATGGTCGATAATATTAACAATGTGTCGGTTTCGGCGGCTTGTTCATTATTGGGTGCTATATCAATTGCCCCTGTATTTTTTTCACCTGCAATTACACCAACAATTTTTAATTCCGCGTTTTCGGGAATAATTCCGGCACCAAATCCATATATATCATCCCACGAAACAGCAAGTTCCATACTTTGACGCTGTTTGTTGATAATACAATTTACTTTATTTTTTAAACTTGTAGTCTTTTGGTTGTAACACTCAAAAAAATTAAACAATTCAATATCGTTTTGAATGAAAAAATAATCCATAGAATTTTGCTCGAGAAAACGGAAACTAAACGGATAATCTCCTAAATAACCACTCTTGGAATTAAAATTTGTAACTCCTCCGGCTAAACCGGCATCAATATAAATAAGAAAAGAATGTCCGTCATTATATGTATATTCCGCTCCTAAATACAACGAATCGGAATCCCACGTGGCAAAAATATTGTAAATATCATTTTCGGGTGAATTTGTGTAATCATCAGTCCCGTCTTCTTCATCATCGTTAATAATTAACCAATCATCTCTCCAGTCCGCATCGCGTTCTTCTACAATTCCATCAATTAGCGGCTTGGCATAAGTATTAATTGAAGAACCGGCATTTAATTTGACCAACACTTCAAAGGACAAGGAATCAATTCCTCCTTTGCCGTCTGAAACTTTAATCATCACATTATATAAGCCTGTATCTTGAATTGCCGGAGTACCGCTTATAATTCCGGTATTTTCCCCAATTTTCAGCCATTTGGGAGATAATATAAAACAAAAAGAGAGCGAATCGTTATCATAATCTGCTGCAAATAGTGATGTTTCAAATCGTTTTGCTACAGAAGCAATTTGGTTTGTCATTTCACCAAAAATTGGGGCACTGTTGCGTTTAACGGAAACAACAAATGTATCGGTAACCGAGTCACCATAAAGATCTGTAAGTTTTATTATTACTTCTTTATCACCCATATCTTTTACGGTCGGAATACCGTATAATTGGCCGGTTTGATTTAAGGCAAGCCATTCGGGAGCTTTAATAATCTCAAATTTTAATATGTCGTCATTCGAATCGCTAAATAATAGTTTATACAAAAAGTTTGTTTCCGTGTATGCCTTAAGGGAAACAATATTTTCTAAGACAGGCGGGTTGTTAAGTTGTAAAAATGTATCTGTTAAAAATAACGAGCAGCTGCCGGGAGGGACCGAAAATTTAATTCTAAGCTGCGTACTATTTATTGTCGGTTTAATAACAATTGCTGTTGCATTATGGTTAAGAACCTCTGAAAGTTCCACGCCCAGCTTTAATTGCGTATCAACATAAATATCACAGCCATGACTAGGATTGTCGTTAATAATTAAATATGCACCGTGCCCATCATTTGTTTGGGATCTGAACGCAATAAAAACATCTTTAGCAAGTATTGTTTGGTTCTGTTTTTTATCATCACGTATAAAAAAAGCATTTATGTCATATTTATCAAAAGTTTTACCGCTAATATATTTTTTTCTAATTGTTATTAAAGTATCAATAAATCCCTTATAACCGTTTATATAATAATCTCTAAAAAATATTGACGGTTTTCCTTCGGAAAATAAAATATAAGAATAGGCGAATTTTTTATTACCGGTAATACCCTCATGCCCTTCTTCAACATTATTTTCCCAGTCGGTTTTATCAAATTCCGAAGTTTCTACAAAATGTATAACATTTTTTGGATTTATCCCTTTGTTTATTAACCCACTTTCATTTAATAATTCAACATTAAAATTACCGCTTTTATCGTTACATAATCCGGATAAAACTTCTCGTATCTCGTAATCAGGAATTAACAAATTAGAATTATTAATAAATTTGCTGTTTTCCAGCCACAAAGCAATTACATTTTTATCCCCTGTATAATCTATTATTGAGGGGGTTTCTACCTTAGAAAATGTTTTTGTCCAGTCTTCTATAAATTTAAAATCTAAATAATTCCCTTCAAAAATTCTAAATCCGTCTAAATTTAACGAATCTTGGTAAAAGTGACCGTATGATATTAAACTATCGCGTACAAATATTCTGTTGAATGCGAACCATTCAATTTTTTGATTTTGAATTTTTTTAATTCTTCTTTTATAAAACACATCCGTACATGCACCGGCATTGGGATAAAAGAATGAAGCGTCCTTTTTGAATCTGTTTGAACCATTTAAATAATTAAAAACCAAATAAGATGAATCAGGCACACCGTTAGGAGAACATTCGTATTTTTGTATTGATTCACCGCCTGTTACATATCCTAAAACAATATCGGCATACACTTTAAGATTTAACGAATGATATCGGTTAATCATTTTTTGAAGTTCTTTTAAGCTGCCAAAACGTGTTTCTAATGTACCGCACTGAAAATAATTACCAAAATCATAATGGTCGTAAATATCGTAACCCATCGAAAACTTTCCGGAACTTCCTTTTGACGGGGAGGGTATCCAGATTGATTCGAATAATGATGATGCTAATCCTGTCGATAACGTAGAAAGGGAATCCCACCATATACCGCCGGGAGTTAAATTCCAATAATAACCTTGTAATATTACATCCGATTGTGTATCGTTTTGCCCTATTGTAATATTATTGCCACTTGAACAATAAACCCTGCTTCCAAATAGTAATAGTATTATAACAAAGTAAATTTTTTTCATATTTTGTAAAGTATCTCCATTATTTACACGTTTTTATCCATTATACTATTAAAATTACTAAAGTATTATGATTTATGCAACAATTTGCCTTAAAAACTAATGTGCTATTAAGCAATATGATATATTTAGATACAAAACAAGTTGATTATTGGTCAATTATTGTTGTTTTTTGCAAAATATTCCAAAGAACACTAAAATTTCGATTCCGGATTTATATCTTGCTGCTATTTGTTTACTAGACGAATTTTTATAACTGATTTTACAGACCTTAGTTTTAACAATAAACATTAATATATGACTTAAATATATTTTAATATTGTTTCATTTAAAGTATGCAGCATAATGGGTTTTACTAAATAATCGTCAAAAACAGATCCGTAATTTTCGCGTTCCTGTAATGAAGCATATGCCGATTGAGCTACTATTGGTAAGCCGGGGCGAAATTCTTTTATTTTTTTAGCCGCAGTATGTCCATCCATAACGGGCATTTTTATATCCATCAATATTAAGTCAATTTGTATATTTGCCTTACAAATCTCTACTGCTTCTTTTCCGTTTTTAGCATAAATAATATTAAGGTTCATTTTTTTTAACACTAATTCCAGAAATAAAAAATTGATTTCTTCATCTTCGGCTACTAAAACAGATCTAAAAGTTTCTTTTTTCTTAATTGGTGCTGCGGTTTTTTCAATTTGGTTAACCGGTTTGTACGGAATAGTAAAATAGAAAACCGAACCTTTCCCTAATTCGGATTCAACCCAAATCTTTCCTCCCAGCAATTCTACAAATCCTTTTGAAATTGAAAGCCCTAGTCCTGTTCCGCCATAGTCGGTCTGTATTGTTTTATCAGCCTGTCGGAATCTTTCAAATATTTTTTCGCATAAGTTATCATTAATTCCTATTCCTGTATCTTTAACATAAAACTCAAGTTCGTTTTCTTTCAAATTATATCCAAATTCAATATATCCCTCGTGTGTAAACTTTAGGGCATTTGTTATTAAATTTGTTAATATTTGTGTAACTTTATCACAATCGGTATAAATTTCCGACTCTTTTTCGCTAAATATCTGCTTTGTGTATAAATAAATATTCCGGTTTTTCGCTTGTCTTTCGAAAATAGAAAGAAGTCCTGAAATAATATTGCTTATATAAACTTTGTTAATTTTTATTTTTTCTTGTTTTGTTTCCAAAGACGAAATAGTAAGAATATCGGAAACAATTGTAAGTAGTTGATTACTTGCGTTTTGAATAATAGAAATAAAACCATCCTTACAAGGGGGGTGCTACAAGTGACAGGGTGCAATTGCGACAAGTAAGTGGTTAAATAACATAGGTAAAAGCGACATTTAAGGGGAATAATAAAAAGCGCAAAATCTTTAAACATCTTGAAATTACTTTGAATTATTTGAA
>JAZDHY010000081.1:0-12174 GCA_043805435.1 bacterium | reverse complement strand
ATGACAAAAAAGGCATTGACAATCAAGACGACAAAAGAGTATATTGTAAGCTAAAAAACGGCAAAAAAAGCGGTAACCTTTCCCCTCTTAAAAAACGGCATTTGTCGCAATTTTGAGGCTTAGTTGTCGCACGCCGGTTGTGTTAACCCTGCTTTTTAAATACCTAATTACAATTTATAATCTATTCAATACCTTTTTCTTCAAGCCATCTTTGAGCATCCAAAGCAGCCATACAACCCGATCCGGCCGCTGTAATGGCTTGTCTATACGTTTGATCGGCAACATCGCCGGCCGCAAAAACTCCTTCAATATTAGTATGGGTTGTACCCGGTTTAACTTTTAAGTATCCGTTTTCAAACATATCTAACTTATCGGCAAATATTTTTGTATTTGGCTGATGACCAATAGCAACAAATATACCATCAACGGCTTCTTCACGTAATTCACTAGTTTTTGTATCTTTAAGTATTACCGAAGTAACACTTTTTCTATTCCCTTCACTTTTCCCTTTTATTTCCGTAATAACCGAATTAAGTGCAAATTTAATTTTAGGATTTTTTTGTGTTCTTTCAATCATAATTTTAGAAGCACGGAATTCTTCACGTCTATGTACAATTGTTACTTGGCTTGCAAAACGTGTTAAATAATTTGCTTCTTCCATGGCAGTATCTCCCCCGCCAACAACCATTATTTTTAAATTTCTAAAGAAAAATCCATCACAAGTAGCACATGCCGAAACACCGTAACCCATATATTCTTTTTCAGTCGGAATTCCTAGTAATCGGGCAGAAGCACCTGTAGAAATAATTACGGCATTTGCAGTATGGATTTCGTTTCCGGTTTTTAATACATAAGGGTACGTACTAAAATCTACTTCGTCAATTTCCTTAAATTGACAGTCGGCACCAAATCTAGTTGCCTGTTTACGCATAACATCCATCAATTCCGGTCCTTGAATTCCATTTTCAAAACCGGGATAGTTTTCAACTTCAGTTGTTATAGTCAATTGACCGCCGGGCTGTAAACCTTCAAAAACAACAGGACTTAAATTTGCGCGTGCAGTATAAAGTGCAGAAGTTAAACCGGCAGGCCCGCTGCCAATAATAGCTACTTTATGATGTAAAATATTCATAATCTCTCCATATAATTTCATTATTAATTGCTAATTGGATTCATTTTCTTTAAAAAGGTTTCTATCATTAGATAATTTGTTAAAATTTAAATTTCTTATAACACCTTTTAATTTTGGACGTAAGATAGGACTATCCTTAAATTTTATTTTAAATTCTTTTGAAGTAAAATTAATTAACTCATTATCTTCAAATTCAACATTTTTTCCTTCAATAAAGTTTATTTCTTCAGTTTTTTGAGAAAATTTAATATTCCATGGACAAACCTGCTGGCATATATCACATCCAATAAGCCAATTATCAAATTTATTTAAAAATTCAACCGGAATCTCTTCTTTATTTTCAATATTAAGATACGAAATACACCGGCTTGCATCAATTTTATAATTATCAATAAGAGCATTTGTAGGGCAAGATGTTATACATTTATTGCAGCTTCCACAAAAATCCGGAACTTTTTTGTCATACTTATTAAATTCTAAATTACAAAAAATATTTCCAATAAAAAACCAGCTGCCAATTTTTTTATTAATAATATTTGTATTTTTACCCATCCACCCAAGTCCTGAATTAACAGCCCAAACCTTATCTAATACAGGACCTGTATCAACATAATAAACAGCATCAAACGAATTGTCATACTCTTTTAGTTTTTCAATCAAAAGCTTTAGCTTGTCCCACATTACAAAATGATAATCTTTACCCCATGCATATCTGCTGATTTTATATTTATTCTTTAGTCCCGAATATTTTTCTCCACTATAATAGTTTAGACCAACAGAAATAACACTTTTTGTTTTTTCAAATATTATACTTGGATCTTCTCTTTGGTTCAGTTTAGTTTCAAGATATGCCATTTTGCCATTGCGGCCATTTTTTAACCATTCCTTATAATAATTGATCTCGTTGGAAAGTTTTTTTACCGGAGTAAACCCAATTAAGGAGAAGCCTATTTTTTTTGCTTCATCAATAACAGTTAGATTTGTAATTGGCATATATTTACCAATTAAATGATTGTGGAGTTACTTTTGCATATAAATAATTATCAATAACAATAGTATCAAAAACTCTCAGCCCTTTTCGACCACCGGCCATTTTACCGGTTTTTAAATTAAACGCCCAGCCATGAGCCGGACATACAATTTCATCATCTTCAATAAAGCCATCAAAAATGATACGCGCATGCTGATGAGGACACATATTTGAAGTAGCATAATAATTACCGCTTACAAAAAAGACGGCTATTTCTTCGTCATTAATAATAAACTTTTTTCCCACTTTTTCCTTTATTTCGGAAATTGGACACACTTTACTAAATCCATCCGGAATAGAAACATTATCCATAAAAAAAGTCCTTATACTAAAAACCTTATTTAATTTGAAAGCAAAATAATTAATTTTTTATTAATAAGTTAATTATTAAGATACGTTTTTACACTTTTATTAAAATACACAATAAATTTAGAGCCCACACCTTTTTTACTGTCAACTATTATTTTAGCACCATTAATATCAGTATATTTTTTAATTAAGGCTAAACCCAAACCATTGCCTTCAAATTTACGGGTATAACCTTGTTCTTCTTGCGAAAAAGGATCGAACAATTGAGGCAAATATTCGCTTGATATACCAATACCGGAATCCTTAACCTCAACAGCTAATGTATTGTTTGCACTATCGTAAACGTTTACTTCAACACCGCCAAAAAAGTGTACTTAAGCGCATTATCAATTAGATTTTTAATAATTTCATCAAAAGTGTATTCATCTGCAATAACATAATTGGATAAAGAATGATATGTAAAATTTAGATAAAGATTTTTATCTTTGGCTGTTTGCTTAAAATCGTATTGTATAACTTCTGCAATTCTTGTATTTACATCAATCTCTTCAAAAGTAGGCTGAAAATAACCGGTCTTCATTTCGGCCATATTTAATACCAAATCAATTGTTCTGATAATTCGTTTTCCGGCACGCTCCATTACAGCAAAACTAATTTTTAAGTCGTCGTCAATTTTATCAATCAATTCATCTTTTAATAACCCGGCAAAACTTAAAATGGCATTAATTGGCGTTCTAATTTCGTGCGACATTTGAGCTAAAAATTCATCCTTAAGTCTATTGGCTTTTTCTGCATTTTCTTTTGCACGTATCAGTTCAATTTCAACTTCTTTAAGATGAGTTATATCTTCCTTTACAGACAAATAGTGAGTAATTACTCCATTATCATTTTTTATTGAAGTAATTGTAGCTAACTCCCAATAATTTTCTCCGTTTTTCCTTCTATTTAAAAATTCTCCCTTCCACTCTTTACCGGATTTAATTATTTCCCATAATTTTTGGTAATCTTCCTTTTTATAATATTCAGTTTTCAAAAATCTTGGATTTTTATTTTTAATTTCATCAAATCCATAACCCGATGTTTTTTCAAAATATGGATTAACATATTCAATTAATCCATCAGTATTGGTTATCATTACAGAAATTGGACTTCGTTCAATAGCCTTTAAAAATCTCAAAAATATTTCTTCTTGTTCTCTTGAGTATGTAATATCTTTTGTAATACCATCAAACCGTACTGTTCCTTTTTCAGATCGAGTAATTGAAATATTTTGTTCAATCCATTTAATATTTCCGGTTCCGCTTTTAATTCTAAAAACTATTAACTCGTTATTTGAAATATTTTCAGTTAAATTTTTATAAGCTTTTTCAAGTATAGGCCTATCTTCTTGAATAATAAATTCTTCCCATCTGGTTTTGTTTGAAGAAAAATACTCCTGAGGATAACCATATATTTTTTCAAAAACAGGAGAGAAATAACTGCTCAAGACATTTTTTGAGGAATCAATATCAATACTCCAAATACATTCTGCAATAGATGACAATACTTTATCTAATTTTGACTTTGATTCCGTTGACAGTTTTTCTGCTTTCCGCCGCCCAATAATATTAAAAATAAGATATAGGATTAAAGCAACAAGAAAAAAGAAAATGACTCCTATACGCAACATAAGTGCTCTATTTTTTTCCCACATTGTAATAGGCTTGTTGATAATTGTAGCTTTTGGATGTAATAAATTTTTATCAACTCCAAATTTTGTTAATTGCTCAAAATCAAAAAAATATTTACCAAATAAATTTTTAACAATCGGCAAATCTTTTGGAGATTTTCCATTTAATATTTTAATAACTAAATTACCGGCTGCTCTTCCATTATCAAACGCATTTATTAGTTTTCCGCCAATAATTCCTTTGCGCAGCATATCATTTACAGCACCAAATACTGGAACCTTGCAAACACCGGTTATAAGTTTTGTAACTGCAAAATGATTATATACTGTTCCATTTTTATCTTTTCCTAATTCGCCCTGAAAAACAACCTGCCCTTTTTTTAATTTTGCCAACTCGGTAATCAATTCATTAATAGTAGGGTTAATTATATTTGTAAACTTAACACCGCTATTCTTAAATTTTTCTGTACTTCTTTTATATTCTTCAAATACCTTTATTCCCGATATTGTACAATCATAAAAAGATACAATCTCCTTAGTATCCGGAAAAATTTTTAAAATTACTGCAATGTTTGCCTCATAATCAATTGTTTCAAAAACGCCGGCAAATTTTTCCCTATTAGTTATCATTGAGTCGGTAAAACCGTTTAGACCACAAAACACAAAATCAGCTTCGGGGAAAAGTTCTTTTCCATACATTTGTACAAAATTATAAGCGTCATTATCAGTACATACCACCATTTTAAAGTTAAAACCTTTATATTTCTTTTTAATAAGGTCATAAGTCATTGGGGCTGTTTGAGAATATGAAAAGTTTTTAGCATCCAGATATTCTATATAAATATTCCCACTATATTTATTAACTTTTAATGCATTTCTAATGCCGTTTACTTCGAATACAGTCCATCTAAATTCCGGATGGTACGAATTTAATATAAATATCGGTTCATCAACGCTGGCAATTATACTGGTGAATGATAATAAGGCAATAATAAGAATAATATATAATTTTTTCATCAACAAAACAGATTATTTGAAAAATAAATGTTGAATTATTTTTAATAAAACACAAGCATTATTTAATTATGACACAAATTTTTTATACTCATAATATCGTTTAAGTATATTTTTTACAAAAACAACAGTAGTTTTACCTACACAAAAACCATTTGAAACAACTTCATCATTATAATACATTTGACTAGATTTTTTAACTAATAGTTCTTCAACATTATTTTCCCATATTTGCGAATTTTTTCCATATTTAAATGCCAAATTTATGGCATCTATTATGTGTCCGGGTCCTAAATTATAAGAAGCTAAAATAAATTTAATTCTTTCATCATTATTGTGAATATACTTTAACAGAATCTTATCCAAATATTTTATGTAGTAAATACCGGCTTTAATATTTTGCAAAGGAACTTCCGGGTTTTCAATTCCAAAAGTTTTAGCTGTTTCCGGCAAAATTTGCATTAAACCAACGGCACCTACTAATGATACTGCACTTGTATCAAAATTCGATTCTTCATAAATTAGAGATGCAAGCATCCGCCAATCCCAATTAATTTGTTTTGCCGATTTTTTAATTATGTTATCATATTCCGAAATTATTCCTTTCTTTTTGATAAAATAATTGCTCCTTATTTTGGCATTATGTGCAAACCTTTTTGAAAAATATTTATTATAATATGCCATAATAATATTTTTCTTTTTTTCCTTATTAATCCATTTGTTAAGCGATTTTAATAACTCGGCAGAGTTTTTCCTAACCGCCCATGCAACTTTTTGGGGAGAAGATAAAACTATATTTGTATTTAAATTTGTATATCTTGTTTTTAATAACCGTGCAATATTTTCATCGGCAGCGGCATAATCAATTTTATTTTCCGATACCATTTTTATTAAGTCTTCCGTTGCTGCACCTGTTGTATCTTCAATAATATTAAACCTAATTTTATAGTCCTTTTTAATTTTTTCAAGTTGGTTTATATATGCACTCCCTTTACGGACATATATTGATTTATTGTTTAAATCACTAAAATCACTTACAAAATTAGTATCGGAACTGTTTTTATTAAAATTTCTTTGGATTAATATTTGTTTTACTAAAAATTGGTGGTCTGTAAAAACGGCTTTATGCTTTCGGTTTTCGGTAACAGTCATACTAAATGCTATAACGTCCCCTTCTCCTCTATTTAACATTTCAAACATTTCAGGAATATCTTTAACTACTTTTAATTCTAAATTTAAATTATTTTCATCGGCATATTTTTTTATCAACTCATATTCATAGCCCATCATTCTACCTTGATAAATAAAATAACTATACGAGTTATATCCTGTAATTGCAATTAACTTACCCCTTTTTTTAATGTCCGGCATATCGGTTTTAGATATATATTCGTCATCTATACTTTTTACACAGCCATTAATTAACAGTAAAATTAAATACAAAACAAAAACATATTTGGTGTAAATTTTATTCAATAATTATTTCCTTTTTTAATAATTACAAAATATAAAAAATAATTTAATTATCCACTTAATAAGTGTATACATTATACATCTTTATTTAAATTTTGGCGGAAATTTATCATTTTTAAGCATTTATTTTGCAAAAATGGCTAATTTTTGCTATTATTACAGTTCTGTTTATTTTTTATTGCCCCGGTAGCTCAGTAGGATAGAGCGGCAGTTTCCTAAACTGTAGGCCAGAGGTTCGAATCCTCTCCGGGGCACAAAGGGGAAGGTTAAATGCCATAATACCAACAATTTATTTTTATCACAAAAACACTGATTTGGCAGATAAGTACAGATTAGAGAAGTAAAAATCAGCGTAAATCCGTTAAAGCTGCGTTATCTGAGTTCTATTCTTTATAAAAACAATGTCACCACCTTCGGGGTTTTTATTTTTTTTGTTTTACTATAAAAATGTCATCCCGTCGGGATTAAAACCTTAAAACTTTGACAACCAAATATTGAAATCATATTTATCACATAAATCATAAAAATCATAGTTCAGACATTCTTTTCGTTCACCCTTTACCCTTCAATTCTTAACCTTATCATTTTCCCCTCCCTAATTCCCCTATTCAACATATCGCTTTTTAACCCCATGCCACAGACGTTCACATGTTTTACATTTTCTTTGATTTCCACCGGCGCATGTGTTTTCCTATTTTGCACCCCGGTCATATACATTCCGCTATTTGGCGGGCAATTAAACTACAATTCACAGCCACCCGCTCCATTTTTCTGCCCCTTTTACATAATTACACCCGATTTATTTTTCCTTCCCCTCAACACATGCACTCGGTTATCAGCCCCAAGCTAATCAGGATATATCATCCGGCATAAAACCAAAAAAGCTCCCTTGTTGTAAAGGCAATTAGCATAACTACCCCAACAATTTTACATCCGGAAGTTGCAAATTTTCACCATTACCGCTCCAAACAAAAATTTCAAACAAAAGGTAAAATTTTTGATTTGTCACCGGATAAATGTTCAAATATACAATTACGCCCTTTATCCACCACTTGATTTAATAAATACTTCTCTTTTTGCTTTGCCTTTTATTTCCCAAAACTACAGCAGCACGTACAACCTCAAAACGGCTGCCATGCTCTGCTTTCTCGCATCTCACCAACTATATCCATTATCTTTAAGCCATTTCTGTATGCCTTCATGACCTAGTTTTGCTGCTTTTATATAATATTCTATTTGTTTTGTCTTTTCCCCTTTATCGTCATAAGCATTTCCCAAATTGTAGTAGGTATCAGAATCTTTAGGATTTAATTCAATCGCTTTTTCATACATTTTTATTGCTTTATCTGTATTACCATTCTTTTTATAAGCAGTTCCCAAATTGTTGTAGGCCTCTGCATCTTCAGGATTTATTTCAATTGCTTTTTCATACATTTTTATTGCTTTATCTGTATTACCTTTATCGTAATAAGCATATCCCAAATTGAATAAGGCCTCTGCATATTCAGGGTTTATTTCAACTGCTTTTTCATACATTTTTATTGCGTTATCTGTATTCCCTTTATCGTAATAAGCATTTCCCAAATTGTAGTAGGCCATTGCATCTTCAGGATTTATTTCAATTGCTTTTTCATACATTTTTATCGCTTTATCTGTATTACCTTTATCGTCATAAGCATTTCCCAAATTGAATAAGGCCATTGCAAATTCAGGATTTATTTCAATTGCTTTTTCATACATTTTTATTGCTTTATCTGTATTACCATTCTTTTTATAAGTATATCCCAAACCGTAGTAGGCCTTTGCAAATTCAGGATTTATTTCAATTGCTTTTTCATATATTTTTATTGCTTTTTCATAATTCCCTTGAATGGAATAAGTATTTCCCAAATTGTTGTAGGCCTCTGCATATTCTGGTTTTATTTCAATTGCATTTTCATACATATTTATTGCTTTATCATAATTCCCTTTATCGAAATATGCAAGTCCCATATTGTAGTATGCATCTGCATATTCAGGTTCGATTTCAATCGCTTTTTCATACATTTTTATTGCTTTATCATAATTCCCTTTGTTGGTATAAGCAGTTCCCAAATAGTTGTAGGTCTCAGCATATTCTGGTTTTATTTCAATTTCTTTTTCATACATATTTATTGCTTTATCATAATTCCCTTTATTGGAATAAGCAGTTCCCAAATTGTTGTAGGCCTCTGCATATTCTGGTTTTATTTCAATTGCTTTTTCATACATTTCTATTGCTTTATCATAATTCCCTTTTTTGTAATAAGCATTCCCCAAATTGTTGTATGCATCTGCATATTCAGGATTTATGTCAATTTATTTTTCATACATTTTTATTGCTTTATCATAATTCCCTTTATCGAAATAAGCAAGTCCCAAATTGTAGTATGCATCTGAATATTCAGGATTTATTTCAATTGTTTTTCCATACATTATTATTGCTTTATCATAATTCCCTTTATTGGAATAAGCAAGACCCAAACCGTAGTAGGCATCTGCAAATTCAGGATTTATTTCAATTGCTTTTTCATACATTGTTATTCCTTTATCATAATTCCCTTGAATGAAATAAGCACTTCCCAAATAGTTGTAGGCCTCTGCATATTCAGGATTTATTTCAATTGCTTTTTCATACATTTTTATTGCTTCATCATAATTTCCTTTATGGATATAAAGAATTCCCAAATAGTTGTAGGCCTCTGCATATTCAGGATTTATTTCAATTGCTTTTTCATACATTTTTATCGCTTCATCATAATTTCCTTTATGGATATAAAGAATTCCCAAATAGTTGTAGGCCTCTGCATATTCAGGATTTATTTCAATTGCTTTTTCATACATTTTTATCGCTTCGTCATAATTTCCTTGATGTCTATAAGTAATTCCCAAATTGTAGTAGGTATCAGAATCTTTAGGATTTAAATCAATTGCTTTTTCATACATTTTTATCGCTTTATCTGTATTACCTTTATCGTCATAAGCAAGTCCCAAATTGTTGTAGGCCATTGCATATTCAGGATTTATTTCAATTGCTTTTTCATACATTTTTATCGCTTTATTTGTATTACCTTTATCGTCATAAGCAAGTCCCAAATTGTTGTAGGCCTCTGCATATTCAGGATTTATTTCAATTGCTTTTTCATATATTTTTATTGCTTCGTCATAATTTCCTTGATGTCTATAAGCAATTCCCAAATTGTAGTAGGTATCAGAATCTTTAGGATTTATTTCAATTGCTTTTTCATACATTTTTATTGCTTTATCTGTATTCCCTTTATCGTCATAGGCAATTCCCAAATTGTTGTAGGCCATTGCATATTCAGGATTTATTTCAATTGCTTTTTCATACATTTTTATCGCTTCATCATAATTCTCTTTCTTTTGATAAACTAGTCCCAAATTGTTGTAGGCCATTGCATATTCAGGATTTATTTCAATTGCTTTTTCATACATTTTTATTGCTTTATCTGTATTACCTTTATCGTCATAAGCACTTCCCAAATTGTTGTAGGCCATTGAATATTCAGGATTTATTTCAATTGCTTTTTCATACATTGTTATTGCTTTATCTGTATTACCATTCTTTTTATAAGTATATCCCAAATTGTTGTAGGCCATTACATATTCAGGATTTATTTCAATTGCTTTTTCATACATTTTTATCGCTTTATCTGTATTCCCTTTATCGTCATAAGCAATTCCCAAATTGTAGTAGGCGATTGAATATTCAGGATTTATTTCAATTGCTTTTTCATACATTTTTATTGCTTTATCTGTAATCCCTTTATCGACATAAGCATTTCCCAAATAGTTGTAGGCCTCTGCAAATTCAGGATTTATTTCAATTGCTTTTTCATAATTAAATATTTTATCTTCAATATTTTTCGAATTATATGCTTTATTAAACCAATCAGCAGAAGAAAGAATATTTACAGAATTTATATATTTTTTTTGCTTTTCAAGTTGTTCATTTTTAGCTGTTGTTGTTATTTTATCTTTTAATTGATCGATTTGTTCTGTTGTTGTAGCCAATTCTTTATTCAGTCGTTCAATTTCAGCTAAAGCATCATCAGTTTTTACTTTTACGTCTACAAGTCCTTTTAATTTGCTTTTGTTATGTCCAATACGTTCAATGTTTTTATTTAACTCTTCAGGATCAACAATTATTGAAACTTTAATATAAAATTTTTCGTTGTCCCAATTTTCTTCAATAATTTTGGTTTCTGTTATACCGGAAATAATGCTTTGTATTTCCTGTTTTGTCAACTCATTGTAAACATCGTTTTTCTCTTCCTTCAATATTGTCATTTCATTTTGTAAATACACACCTATTTCCTCAAGTAAAATTCTTTTCACTTGTTCCAAAGCTATAGTCCTTGATGTAACCTTACTATCTGCATGCCCTGCATTATAAGTATAATCGCGTATAAATGTTTTAGTTTCAGCAAAAATTACACTAAAACAAATAATCATCAGTATTATAATATTTTTTGTCATTTATTTTATTCCCTTAAAAAATTGTTTAAACCCTTCATTGACGAATATTTATCTTTAATAAAAAAATACAATTATTTTATAAAAATAAAATAATTATTTCCCTAAATCAACAAGTTATCATCAAAGCATCAAATAATTACCACAAATCTTTATTCATTTACCCTTTTTAATAACTTTTTTACCCGATTATAGATTTTTTGTATTAGTGACTTCCTTCTCACCCCTTAACTTTCTCAATTCCTTCCCTTATCAATCAATTTCTTTTCTTTTATTTTTTCAATGCTTAAAGCACGTAACTTCACACGCCCCTTATTAAAATCAGCCGATTGTTTTTTATTTATTCCTTATCTACTCCCCGGCAAAATCCCTAAAACCGTTCCACAGCGGTTAAAGCAGGAGACCAACTTGGTAGACGGGTATCCCATAAACGCAAGGCATGTTCTAAGGGTACCCCATTGTTTTTTAATGCCCCGATGTACTCACGCTTTTTTTCACCCCATAATACTACACGCAGCACATGCCACCAAAAAACCGTGGTCATTCTCCGCTTTCTCCCCATTAATGTTTTCTCCTTGCTTTCTTAATCATATTAATCCATAAATCTAAAAATTTAAATCAGCGTAAATCAGTAAAATCTGCGTTCTATTTTTTATAAAAACAATGTCACCACATTCGGGGTTTTTATTTTTTTTTGTTTTACTATAAAAATGTCATCCCGTCGGGATTAAAACCTTAAAACTTTGACAACCAAATATTGAAATCATATTTATCCCGAATTTTGCATTAGAAAAGAATAGCATTGGTATTTTTAATCAACTAAGCCAATAAGTAAGAAAAAAACTCAGGGCTGAAGCCCGTTATCTTTGTTTCGTTAGCCCCCAGCATGAATGCTAATGGCACTAACATAAGGTTTTAACTGTATTTTTTATAGGCTCCTTTCTTTGTTTTTCTTTCATAACGCCTATCAGGTCTTTGTATTATAATTTTTTCTAGTATTTTTTGCTTCAATTTTTCCATATCTGCCTGTAG
>JAZDHY010000080.1:0-101940 GCA_043805435.1 bacterium | reverse complement strand
ATATTTCGGATATTCGTCCATAGATTTTTGCATTTTTACCTCTTTTTTTATCCAAAGATACAAATATTTTTTCTTATTTCCAAACTTTTTATTTTATCCTAGTGCCATTAGGGTCAGGGGGTGAGTTCCTATATGCAATATTTTAACTTTTGAGACAGCCTCGGTATGTTTGTAACCTAAAGAACCCCCACAACAACCCCCACTACAGTGTAGTGGCATATATTTTTCTGTTTTTTAATTTGTTATTACTAAATTATGTACTCTAATCATTATCACAATTTCCGCAAATGGGTTCATCATTAAAACCAAAATATTCGCTAATAAACACACGTCTGCATTCCGGTGTTCTAAAATAATTAACAACTGAAAGCAATTTTTTATTATCGTTTAATAATTTATCTTTTAAGTATTTTTCGTCATTTAATTCGTGTGGCAATTCCTCAACTATTTTTAGATTTTTATTCTCAATATCTCCTTCGGTAATACTATATCTATCCAGCATTGACATAACAGTTTCTACTCTAAAATCACTCCTGTCTTTAAAACTCATCTGCTCGCGCAAATAATCTATTCCCATGGCATTTACCGATTCAATATCATTTTTTAGAATATCATAAATGCGTGAATAATAATTTGCATCGGGATTTGCCCATTTAATAAATTCCATCTGTGTATATAAATCCTGCTGATTATAAAGAAGCATACAAAGCGATTTTTCGCCGTCCCTGCCGGCTCTTCCAATTTCCTGATAATAAGATTCAATAGACGAGGGAACTTCCGCATGTATTACAAATCTTATATCAGGTTTATCTATACCCATACCAAACGCATTGGTGGCCAAAATTAAATTTGTATTGCCCGCTAAAAATTCGCGTTGTGTTTTTTTACGTTCTTTTGCATCCAACTTGCCATGATACACTTTATGTTTGTAACCTTTATCTCTAATTATCTGCGAATAATACTCTAATTTCTTAATCAACGAAAAATATATTATTCCTGCACCTTTATAATTATCCAGAACATTATAAATTGCTTTAAGTGTCTCTTTTTCATCATAAACATCTGTAGTTTCCAGACGTAAATTAGGCCTGTTAATTCCATTATGAAAAATTTTTATTTCGTCTTTGGTTAATCCAAGGCGTTTAATTATATCTGTCTGAACCTCTTGGGTTGCGGTGGCAGTTAATGCAATAGTAAGAGGATTATTCAACATTTCTCTAAACTCTGCAATACGCGAATAATCGGGTCTAAAATCGTGCCCCCATTCGCTAATACAATGAGCTTCATCAACAGCAAGCAGCGAAATTTTTACTTTTTTAATTGCTTCAACAAATTCTGGCTTTCTAAATCGTTCCGGCGTAACATATAACATTTTTGTTTTTCCGGTTATAAATTTATTTAACCTGTCTTTTCTTTGTTCGGGCGTAACGGTTGAATTTATAAACTCTGCGGCAATACCTTTCTTTTTTAATGCGTCAACTTGATCCTGCATTAATGCAATTAAGGGGCTGATAACAATAGTACCTCCGTCAAAAATTAATGCCGGAAGCTGATAACAAATCGATTTTCCTCCTCCAGTTGGCATTATAACCAAACTATGTTTGTTTTGGTTAACAAGTCGGTTAATAATTGTTCCTTGGTATCCCGTAAACGATGTATGACCAAAATATTTGGTTAAAAGCTCTAAAAGATTTGTCATTTTTCACTAATATTTAATATTTTAAGTAATATAAGTAACAAAATTAAATTTTATATGCAAGAAAGTAACGGTAAATTAAGAATTAATTACATGGGAAGTAAAATGTAGAGGGGATTTAAATAAGTCTAAAATCAAAACTGGTAATTATTTTTTTATATTCGGCATTATTATGGAGTGATTAACTTACAGCTTTTTTTCTTAAGTTACATACTCAATACCGCAAAAAGCATTATAAATCTTATTAATTTATAATGCTTTTGAACAGCTTGATTAAACCTTAAATTTTTTATTTTATAACTTCTAAAGTAAATTGTGGAGCTTTTTTTAACGTTTTTGTATCAAGTTTTCCACTTAAAGCTTTATTTATTGCGGCTTCGTAAACTGATTTTTCGACAAATCCTACATATGAAGCAAAAATATTTCCTTCTTTATCCAGCACAAAAGACGTAGGAATAGAGTTAATTCCTCCAAAACTGTTAATAACCTGATTATCTGCTTTAACTATTGGATAGTTGATATTGTTTGATTTCATAAAAGGTACAACATCTCTTAAAGTTGAACCATCATGTGTAATACCATCCAAACTTAAGCCAATAATCTCTACACCTTTATCTTTATACGATTTTTTAAGTTCAACTAAATCGGGAATTCCTTTACGACATGGAGGGCACCAAGTAGCCCAAAAATCCAATATAACCACTTTTCCTTTATAATCAGAAAGTTTTAATGTTTCCGAATTTTTATAATACGGAGGATATGGACCCTGTTCCGGTTCACCTCCGGCATTATTAACAACAAATAATACCAAAGCTATTGTTAAAAACACACCTGTATATATGTAATTTTTATATTGCTCAAACTTTGATCCGTTTTCTTGATTATTTGTTTTTTTTATGTTTTTGCCAACTTTTTGAGTCTGACTCATTTTTACTCCATTCATTTATATAATAGATTATTAAAATACAAAAAAAATTAATTATTATTTTCTAAATTGTTTATTTGAATAACAAAATTGTCAATTTCTTGTTCGGTAAACCCTTTTTCTTTTGCTGCGGCTTCTAAAGTGCCCCAAATCGGTTCTCCGCATCTTAAGCATCTGATCCCTTGTTCCATTAAAAAAACAACACTATCAGGAATTAAAGCAATAAGATCTTCAATTTCAACATCTTTAGTTATTTTAACTTTTTGATTCACTTTTTTGTTCCTCTTTCTTTTTATTTGAAAAAGAGATTAATGCACCGGCAAAACCACCATAAATTGTTGAGATATAAGGATTGCTTGTAATTGGGCAGCTTCCGCTTGAACAACCAATAAAATAATAATACGCATATCCAAGTATCATTCCAATTAATATTGGAACTGCTTTTTTGTAGATGGCTTTTTTATTTATCATTTTTACTACTATTCCGCTTAGTTTAAGTTATTTATTATAGATTTGATTAAAAAAGGAATAAAAAGATTCAAAATATATTAATTTTTATTTTATAATTTACCACACACTTGCTCTTGAATTTGTGATTTTATCCCAAATTTTGCATTAGGAATTAATAGCATAGGTATTTTTAATCACCAAAGCCAATAAGTAAGAAAAAAAACTCGGGGCTGAAGCCCATTATATATGTTTTATTAGCCTCCAGTATGAATGCTGGTTTACTAAACTTTAGGTCAGTTTACCAACCTTTAGGTTGGGGTTATTTAAACGGGGATAGATAATAACATAATTAGCTTATTTGTAATGAGTTGTAAGGATATTAAATAACCACGTTCTTTATAGACTGTGTGAAAATTGGGGACAAATATCAAATTACGTCTTATTGGCTATAAAAAATTATGTCACCCTGTGGGGTTTTTACAATTGTTTTTTAGGTTTTGCTTGAATTTGTTATTTTATAACTTCGTGTAGAAAGACATAAATTTATGATAAGACGGAAGTGATATAACAGTACACACTAAACACATTTTAATAATGATTTTTCCAATTAATTGTTAATGGCATAACTACTTATTTTAACATATGGCCGCCAATACAAAAAAAATAAACGATAAATATCACTTTTAAATTGGCTAAACTAATATTCATCCGGCTGCCGTATTAAAAAAAGCAAATATTATTGTTGGTTCTATTTATTAAGAGCTATTTCTAATGTCTTCAAACAATTCCGTTAAATCTTCTTTGGTAAATGGTTTGGCAATATAATAATCCAGTCCTTCTTTTTTTAATTTTTGTTCATCGCCGCTTAATACATATCCGGTTAAAGCAACCACAGGAACAGAATTATAACCCGGTATTTTTCGTATAGTTTTAGTAGTCTCAACACCATTAATTCCGGGACCCAGATTAATATCCATCAAAACAACGTCATATAGGAATTGTTTAGCCATTTCAATTGCTATTTCACCCGATTCAGCATAATTAATATTACAGATGCCTGATAAATACCATTTTATAACTTCCATATTTAAAAAGCTATCCTCAACAAGCAGCACTTCTAAAATTTTAGTTTCGTTTATTTTTGCTTCAATATTATAGGAAGTTATATTTGTTTTATAATTTTTTTCGGTAGATTTAAACTTCAAAATTACTGTAGTCCCTTCAAATGGTTTGCTTTCCAAACAAATTGTACCGTTTAATAATTCTGTCATTCTTTTTGCAAGCGGCAGTCCCAATCCATTACCCTCATATTTTCTACCAAGTCCTTCACTAAGCTGTCTAAAATCTTCAAAAACAACTAATTTGTTTTCTTCAGAAATTCCAATTCCGGTATCTACTATTTTAATTAATGCATATTTTCCGTCTTTTTCAACAACAGAATCGATAATAATTTTAACTTCTCCTTTGTCAGTAAATTTAATTGCATTATTTATTAAATGACCTAATGTTTTTTCGAACAATCTAATATCTAACAGACATACCAAATTATTATCTGTTGAAACAATAGATAGTTTTAGATTTTTTTCTTTTGCTAAAGATAAATATTTTGTAATAATTTGACGACTCTTTGCAGTGATGTTTATTTCATCCTTTGCTACAATAATACTTTCCGACTGCAGTTCCGATAAATCCAAAATTGAAGTAAGCGTTGCCAACAATCTTTGTCCTGCACTAACAATAAACTCTGCCATATCCCTTTGGTCCGGCTCGGTTAATTCATTTTTCATAATTTCAGCAAAACCAAGTATCCCGTTAAGAGGAGTTCGGAACTCGTGGCTTAGGTTTGCCAGTAGGGTTGATTTTAATTTACTTGATTCTTCCGCTTTTTGAATAGCAAAAAGTAAATCTTTTTCGGCATTTTTTTTTGCAGTAATATCTTCTTTGATTGCTAAAAAATTAGTTATCGCTCCATTCAAATCGCAAACAGGGGCAATTGAAATCGACTCCCAATATTCTGAATTATCTTTTCTTCTATTTAGTAATTCTCCCCGCCACTCTTTACCTCTATTAATGGCCATCCATAATTCATTATATATCTCATGATCTGTTTTATCCGATTTGAATATGTTTATATTTTTCTGATGAAGCTCTTCTTTTGTAAAACCAGTTATCTCAAATAATTTTGGATTTGCATATTCAATATTACCTTTTAAATCCGTAAAAACAATTGCTACCGAACTTTGTTCAATTGCAAAAAATAATTTATTTAATTCTTTTTGATTTTCAATTTTTTGTGTTGTATCCGAAATCATTATTAGTAGAGCACTAACTATTCCAATTTTATCTTCAAGATGATTTACCGAAAGTTCTACACTTATTATATTTCCAAATTTATCCTTAATAGTATCTTCCATTTCTGTAATGTTTTCTGATTTGAAGATTTCGTATTTTAGTGCACCAAGCCAATTATCATTTTTACCAAATAGTTCTATTATATTATTATTTATTGCCTCCTTTTTTGAATAACCTGTCAAAGCAGCCACTTTTTTGTTCCAATTCAAAATTTTACCTGCCAGATTAACCATAATAATTCCAACAGGAGAAGCATCGTAAACAGAATGAATAATATTTTTTGTTTCCACAAGTTGCTGCTCAAAATTAATCCTTTCAGTTATGTCCTGTACAATAGAATAAGTAAATTGTTTTTTTTCTATTTCAATTGGGCTGCAGTAAACTTCTACATCTCTAATTTGGCCGGATGCCAGCTTATGTTTAAATATACTATTTCCCAATACAAACTCTTCCATTTTGATATTTGAAAATTTTTCTTCGACAGCAATTAAATTTGTTATTTTAATTTTTCGAAATTGTTCCAAAGAATATCCATAAAACTTTTCAGCAGCTAAATTTGCATCAACTATGTAATAAGTTTCATTATCAAACAAAAGCATTACTGCACTGCTATTTTCAAATAAACCTTTATATCGTTTTGTACTTTCAACAAGTCTTAGTTCGGTATTTTTTTTATCCCTTCTTATTTCTGCTTCTTTTAACTCCCTTTCAATAGCCGGAATTAAGCGATGCATATTATTTTTCATAATATAATCATTTGCGCCGGCTCTCATTGTACTTACTGCAATTTCTTCACCAATTGTACCGGAAACAATTATAAACGGAATATCGATGTCCAAATTTTTCAAAATATTCAATGCTTCCATACCGTTTATTTTAGGTAAGGAATAGTCGCTAATAATAATGTCCCACTGACTTTTTAATGCTTCAATATACTCTTCCGGGGTTTGCACATTTTTGTAATTTAGAGCATAGCCGGCTTTTTTTAATGTCATTAGAAGAAGAGTCAAATCGTCTTCGTCATCTTCCAATAATAACGCATTTATTTTAACAATCATTTAGATATTCCTATTTGACGGTATTTCATTTAACAACAACCAATATAAACCAAGATTTTGTACTGCTTCCATAAATTGATTAAAATCTACGGGTTTTCTTATATAACTATTTGCACCAAAAGTGTAACTTTTTATCAAATCCTGTTCTTCTTTTGAAGAAGTTAAAATAACAACCGGTAAAAACCTAATTTTCTCATTGCTTCTAATAAACTTCAGTACTTCAAGTCCATCAACTTTTGGCAATTTTAGATCCAATAAAACTACTGTCGGCAGACCATTCATTTCGTTTTCACATGTTTTTATAATATCAATAAAATAACTAATTGCCTCCGCCCCGTCATTCACAACATCTACTCTGTTTTGAATATTATTCTTTTTTAAAGCACGTAAAGTTAATGCAATATCATCAGGATTATCTTCAACCAACAAAATTGTTTTCCGGTACATCATTAAACTCGCTTTTTAAAATTAAAAAATACCGTTGTCCCTTTATCAATAACGGATTCTATCCAAATATTTCCACCATGCCTGCTAATTATTCTATGTACAATAGCTAATCCAATTCCCGTTCCGGGAAACTCGGTAACAGCGTGTAAACGTTGAAACGGAGAAAACAGTTTTGCAGAATATTTCATATCAAATCCGGCCCCATTATCATAAATACAATATATTATATTATTCTCATTTTTGATAGTCTTAAATTCAATTATTGTTTTGGTGTTTTTTGATGTAAATTTCCAAGCATTATCTAATAAATTTTGCATCATTATTTTTATTAAATTAAAATCGGCATTAATAATTAAATTTTGTTCAATTGTGGCGGTCACATCTCTCGGTTCATTCATTTTAAGTTCTTCAATAATTTCAGTACATATATCAGATATGTTTACATCACAAAAATTTATTTCTTTTCTGGTAATTCTTGATAGATTTAACATATCATCAATTAAAATTGCCATCCTTTGGCTTGCATTTCTAATTCTCTTTAAATAATCAGACGCTTGGTCATCAAAAATAGTACCGTAATCTTCTAACAATGCCAAGCTAAAACCATCAATTGTTCTTAAAGGTGCGCGTAAATCGTGTGAAACCGAATAAGAAAAAGCTTCAAGTTCTTTATTTACGCTTTCAAGCTGATTTGTTCGTTCTAATACTTTTTGCTCAAGATTTTTATTTAATTCGTTAATATTTTCTTCTGCCAGTTTTCGGGCTGTTATGTCTTGCCCCTGTGCTATTGTACTTAACAAGTTTTTTTTATCTTGGGTATAAATGTTGGAAGAATTCCATAAAATAATTTTCTTTTCACCGTTTTTACATAATATTTCTATTTCTTCATTATTAAAAAATTCACCTTTTTGAGTTTCATTAATTTTTTCCAATGCATCAATTTTAGTTTCCTGCGGAAATAAAAAGTTTATTTTTTTTCCAATAACTTCTTGAGTATAATAACCGGTTAATTTTTCGAAGGCGTGGTT
This sequence comes from bacterium, assembly GCA_043805435.1. Taxonomy (GTDB): domain Bacteria; phylum Bacteroidota; class Ignavibacteria; order Ignavibacteriales; family Melioribacteraceae; genus JAEXOD01. The sequence continues at coordinate 93,984 of JAZDHY010000080.1, read as the reverse complement.
AAATAAAGTTATTCTAAAATCTTTATTCCAAGTAATAATAGGTGCATTGGCATAATCAATTAAATTTTGCAAATAGGTCCTTGTATCCAACAAATCGGAATTATATTTTCGCTCATCGGTTATATCCGCACAAATTGCAATCATACTATCAATTTCGTTATTTTCGTTTGTCATTGGGGCCATTGAAAGACTTATTGATATTTCAGTTCCGTCTTTTTTTATTCTATTTAATTCCATATTATAAAACGAAACCCCAAATTTTACACTCTGTGTTAGCCTATTAAATTCTTCAATTTTATGTTTTGGAGTGATAGGCGGATTTTTTCCAAAAACCTCTTTTGCACTCCAGCCAAATATTCTTTCACTTGCCGCATTCCAAATTGATTTTACATTTCCCTTTAAATCCAAATCGAAAATTGAAACCGGTGCTGCATCTAAAATAGTTTTTAGCGAATAATTGAGCGTTTGCAATTTTTTTTCTGCATTTTTTTTGTCTGTTATATCAAAAAAATTGCAAATCATCCCGTCATATTTACCATCTTTTATTATTGGCAATAACCAGCCCGAATAATACGAATCGGTTTTATTAACACCTCTAATTGTTATTGTTTTATAATATTTAGGACGTTGAATTGACTTTGCTTGATTATAATATTTTGTTATAAGAGATTCCGATTCGTACGGATATATTTCAAACAGGTTTTTGTTCAGTATTTTTTCTTTTGATAAATTGAATATTTTTAATACCGCTTGATTTACATAACTGACACTATCGTTTATATTAGTTACAAGAATACCATCATTAATACTTTCTAATACGGTTTCATAAAATTCCTTCACGCTTCTAAGCCGCAGTTCAATATCTTTTTGTTCTGTAATATCCGACATTCCGCCTATCATCTTAATTGCTTTTCCTTTATCATCTCTTACAACATAACCTCTATCTAATACAAGTATATACGATTCATCGTTTTTTTTATATCTATATTCCTGCTCCCAATTATTGTTTGTACTTATCAACACTTCTTTTACATTTGATATAACTCTTTCCAAATCTTCCGGGTGAATTCTTTTTTTTCGTGTAATATCTGCAAATTCAAATTCTTTAAGCGGATAACCGAACAATCTACCGTATCCTTCGCTATACCATATTAAATCACTCTCCAAATCCCAATCCCATATGGCGTCTGTAGTAACAGATGATACTATTTGGAATCTTTTATTACTTAAGCGCAGCTCTTCCAACGAGTTTTTTAAGAAAGTTATATTTTGTGTTATGGCTAATGCGGTTTCTATTTTACCTTCTTGGTTATAAATTGGTACCGCCCTAATTTGATAAGCAACTGTTCCAATTACTACTTCAACAGATGTTTCTATTCCATTTAAGGCGTTTCTATATACGGGTTCAATTTGTTTTAATATTTCCGGTGCTACAACTTCGTGTATATATTTCCCCTCAAAATACAACCCTGTAATATTATTTTTACGCATTTCCCAGCCTTCGGCTAAAACATATTTCAGATCTTTATCAAACAAAAATAAATCTGTTTCCGGTATATTTGTAGCGGCAGTTTTATATAATTTTTCACTTAATTTTAATGATTTTTCAAATTCTTTCCTTTGATTTATTTCCAGTAAAAGATCTTCATTTGTTTTTTTTAGTTCTGCTGTCCTTTCATTTATCTTATTTTCTAATATTTCATTTGATTGGGATATTGTTTTAAAATTTTCAAGCAATTTTTTTTGCATTATAGCAAAATTTTCAGTTAAAGTTTTTATCTCCAATATTTTTGGTTTAGGAAGTTCACCTATAAAGTTATCATCTAAATTGTTTGAAAATTTTGTACTAATTGAGGCTAAAATATTAATTGATAGTGCAATTTTTTTTGTTAATATAATTGAAAGGAAAAAAGACAAAACAATTAATGCAAGAAGAATTGCAAAATTAAACAGATAACCCAAATAAATTCTTTCCGTATAAGGATGCAAATACCCAATTATTAGAATTGTAGATTTTGTATTTCGATTTTTTATACTACTTTGATAACAAGTATTAGACCATTCTGCAAAAAAAGGAATACTTTCCAGTGCACGTTTATTATGTCTTTGTATATTTGTTGTCTCTGTTTTAAAATTATAAAGATTATAATTTATAGTGTCATTTGGAAATGGATTTGTTGATAATATTAATTTCCCATTATAAATAATATTTGTTTCAATTAACCTATACGAATCCAAACTTGCAAGATTTTCTTTTAATTCATCCAAATTTACTAAAGCAAACAGATATCCGGTTACTGCATTATTATTAATTATTGGAACGCTGATTTTATAATTAACTCGTTTTTCTTTTGAATTTAAATCGTAAATAAAATCAGTAAACAACTGATTTGAATTTTTTAATTTTAATTTATCTTCTTCGTTTATTAATAACATTTTTAATTCTTCAGAAGTATAATTTTTATTATTAATAAATGTTTCGGTACAGTTAAAATTTTTATCAAATACACTCAGCAGTTTTATTGAGGGGTAATTATATCTTAACATTTCAATTTCTTTTTCCGATATTAAGTTATTATTATTGCCGCCAAAAACAATATCCAAGGCGTCCTCTTCAATTAAGCTAATATATTTATCGCTCCACGACGTAATAACATTATCGGAACTTTGACAAGTTTTTTCCATATTATATTTTAAGTCGTTTGTAAAATTTGTTATAAGCGAAGAGCTGCTGATAATTGTAATTATAAGAATTGGATAAAAAGCAAAACTTAAAATAATAATTAAAAGTGCTTTATCAATTGTTAATAATTTGCGCTTTTCATGTATTTTTAATTTTTGGGGAATAAAATAAAAACTTATTAAAAGAGATGCTGTTAAAAGATTAAATATTGCATTTACATCGTTTTTAACTACAATAAATAAAGCGGCGCCTACGCTTACATTCATTATTATATACCAATAAACAAATACAAAAGGACCGCCAAATAATACCCAATACAAAACTCCGGCATATAAAACACTATCGGTTCTTTTTTTTAACAACAAACTAATAACTGCGGCTTCACCAATAAAATAAATTATGGAATATGGGCTGCCGGATAAAAGGAATGGATAAACAGAAGAAATTAAAGCAGCAAAAGTGCCCCAATAACCACCATAATAATATACTATTAACAGTATAAATACAGAACCATACAAAAAATCTATTCCCACAATTAAAGGAATGCTGTATATATTGCCAAGGACTGCAAATACAGTTAATAAAATTATATGAATATACTTATTGTAAACAAAATTTTGCATGCTGCCTATTTTACATATAAATTGGAAATAACAATCTATGAAACTTGAAAACAGCTGTTAAATATTTTATCTTATAAATTGTTTAGCATAATACTGCGGAGTTAATTTTTCACCTGTTGCCTTTTTAATTAATTCATTCCAATTATAAAAAGCACCATAATTAAAAAATAGATTTTTAAAATATTCTCCTAAATCTTCTTTATTATAGAACGATTTATCATCAACATCTTGTAATTTTAATACTTTTTCTGTTATATAATAATAAAATTGCGAAGCTAAAAGTTCACCGAGCAAATAATTATGATAATATGCCGGATATAATGCAATATGTATTTTTGCGGCATAATCGGGTTCATTTCTTCCTTCCGGTTTTTTAACAAGCTGGTATTTTTCCACTAAGGTCCACCACAAAGAATTTAAATCCTGCTCCGGATTTTCATACATGGCTTTTTCAAATCTAAAAACAACTTGTGCCCATCTGCTAAAAACCAACTGGTCATATTTTAAAGCATTGTTACATTCCATTCTAATATTTTCAGTTTCCTCAACAGATAAATTAAGGGTGTGTTTTAACCAATCGGCATTATAAACAAGTCTACCAAAAAACATTGCAATTGCTTCGGTAGCAAATATATGCACATGTGTCCGCAGTTCCCAAGGCAGCTCGGGGTTAATAAATTTATCATAAACCCCATGTCCAAACTCGTGAAGCATTGTTCCCATCCAGCGGCTATTATTTTTTATATTGCATAAAACACGTATATCACCGTTTCTATCTATATTTGTACAATAAGCATGCTGATATTTACCTTCTTTTTCAAAAAGGTCGCTTTTTTCTATAATATCATCAATATTTAAATTTATACTGTTAAAAAATTGACGTGTAATTTCTACTAAATCTTTATTTATAAAATACTTATCTAAATCCACATTAAAAATTGCCGGCGAATGTTGAAAAAATCTTTCCTGATAATGCCATGGTTTTAATTCGTTTTTTTCAATATTTAATCGAGCAGCTAAAAAAGTATCAATGTTGTCTTTAATCTTAGCAAATTCATCTTTGGTTAATTCATCAAGCCGGTTAAACAGTTCTTCAATTTCATCTACGTTTTGTTCATTTAAACTAAAACTTTTTTCAAAATAATTTTTATATCCCAAACTTTTGGCAGCTTTATTGCGTAAATTTACTAATTCGAGCACGTCTTTATTAACAACACCCCCAATTTGTTTGCTGGCTGTCCAGGCAGCCTGTAATTTGGCACTATCGGTACAATCAGTTAATATTTTTTCTATATCGTTGTCAGAAACATGAAGGCCATCTAAATCGGCTCTGTAAATTGAGTATGTCTGTTCAATTTTACTGCTTGTTTTTTGTATTTTTTCCAGTATCTCTTCATCATACTGATTTCCGGCATACTTTTTATGTACCAAAAACAAATAACGTTTCAGCACTTCTTCATTTATTGTGTTTGAGTTTTTAATTTTTGATAAAAGCGCAAAATCATCCCTGTTGGCGTATATTTTGTTTAAAGCCAATTCCAAACTGCTGCTTTTTTCAAAATCTTCCGGTTTGCCGCTTATTGAAGCATTGTAATTTGCTATACAGCATTGTTTTTCTAAATCCGATACTTTTGCTTCGTATCTTATTATAAATTCTACTAATTCATTTTCCATAGGTTTAAATGTTTAACAAATCCTCATCTCTAATTAACATCAAAATAGCATTGTGCCCGACGATAATTAATTTTTCTTTATTGTATTCAATTTCAATTGCATCTTTTTTTAAGTATAACGCATAATCACCCGGCCGGCCTTGTAAACCAATATATTTAGTCTGGTTTTTTTCTTTCCATGGTTCGTCATCATCGTTATTTGTCGCAATAGGATACCCGGGGCCAACTTTTAATATATACCCGCCCTGCACGTTTTCTTTTTCCGATACACTTGGAGGTAAATATAACCCGCCATTACTTTTTTGTGAGGATTCTTCCGGTTTTATTAGAACCTTATCGCCTATAACAATTATTTTTTCGGTACTTACCAAAAGCACTCCCTTTAATATTATTATTTAACTATTTGTAATGTAATATAATAATTAATTAATTTAAAGTATTGTACAATTTTATTTAACAATTTTGTTTGTAATTCTAATTTTTTTCTTTTAAATAATACATATTGGAAGGGAACAAACAGCTTTTTTATTTTGCAGTATTTAACCATCCTTTCTGCGGCATGTGGGCAAATTAAATAAATAATAGTGTAAAAACAAAAGAAATAAAATGTTTATTATTAGTATATATTAGATGCTTTAATGTTGGTTAGATAATATTTTTAACAAAAAAGCCGGCAAGCTGAAGCTTGCGCTACAATTAGGCAGGATTCTTTTTTGTAGTGCGAACTTTAGTTCGCAAACTTTTATATTTTCTCTGAAATTAGGGACATAAAATGCGTTTGCAAGCTGAAGCTTGCGCTACAATTAGGCGTTTTAGCTGAAAAATACGGTACTGCGGTAGAAGTTTCAAAAACTGCTTGCGCGAGATTTCTGCTATTGCTGAACTCTCTACAATTAGCAGGATTCTTTTTTGTAGTGCGAACTTTAGTTCGCAAACTTTTATATTTTCCCTACTGACATACGGAAAAGTGCCTGCAAGCTGAAGCTTGCGCTACAATTAGGCGTTTTAGCTGAAAAATACGGTACTGCGGTAGAAGTTTCTAAAAATGCTTGCGAGATTTCTGCTATTGCTGAACTCTCTACAATTAGCAGGATTCTTTTTTGTAGTGCGAACTTTAGTTCGCAAACTTTTATATTTTCCCTGCAGGTTTATGAAAAAGTGCTTGCAAGCTGAAGCTTGCGCTACAATTAGGCGTTTTAGCTGAAAAATACTGTACTGCAAAAGAAATTTCTAAAAATGCTTGCTAGATTTCCGCCATTGCTGAACACTCTACAACTAGGCAGGGTTCTTTTTTGTAGTGCGAACTTTAGTTCGCAAACTTTTATATTTTTCCTACTGACATATGGAAAAGTGCCGGCAAGCTGAAGCTTGCGTTACAATTAGGCATTCTAGCTGAAAAATACTGTACTGCAAAAGAAATTTCTAAAACTGCTTGCCGGATTTCCGCCATTGCATAACGCGCTGCAATTAGGCATTTTAGCTAAAAAATACGGGACTGCGTTTATAACGTATTGCGTATAAAAAAATCCCGCATTTCCATTTATTTAGAAATACGGGACTAATTTTTTAACAAATTATTTTATTATTACTTTAAAGACGGCTTGCTTTTATCAGGATATTCCGGCACGTTTGGTTTTTGTACGCCGCTTTCTTTAATTTGCTGCAATAATACTTCAATTCCTTTATCAAGTTGTTCATCAATACCTTTAACAACATTACCCGGCATATTCATAATTTCTATATCAGGGTCAACACCGTGTCCTTCAATAATCCATTTGCCTTCCGGAGTAAATTCACCAAATTGCGGTGGTGTACAAGTTCCGCCGTCAATTAAGTTTTGATGAGGTTCGATACCTACTGCACCGCCCCATGTTCTTTTACCGATTACAGTCCCAAGTTTATGATGTTTCCAAGCTTCACCAAATAACTCGCCGTCAGAACCTGTATCCATATTAATTAATAATACAAGTTTACCGTTAAAAACTCTTTCGGGCGCGTGAATAATATTACCTTCGCGTGGTTTAAGATAACCGTAAATTTTTCTTTCCAATCGGTCAATAATCTGTTTGCTTGTAAATCCGCCGCTGTTATATCTTGCATCAATAATCATCCCGTCTTTAAGATATTGGGGATAATAAGCACGGGCAAACTCTATCAATCCGTTTTCCATCATTCCGGGAAGATGTACATACCCAATTTTGCCGTCTGTTTTTTTATCAACATATTCGGCATTATTTTTTAACCAGTCTCTGTAACGCAAGCCCAATTCGCTGGTAATTGTTTTTACCATAAATGTTTTGGCGTTATCTAATTCAGGTTTGCTGTTATATGTTAATTCAACAATTTTATTTCCCTTATTGGCAAAATATTTGAAAAAATTATCATTCTTTTTGATTTTAATGCCGTCAACGGCCAAAATAAAATCTCCTTCTTTAATTGGACATCCCGGCTCAAATAATGGCGAAACGGCTGTTTCGTCATTAACATCCGAAGGAATTATTCTTTTAATTTTAGGGAAACCGTTTTCAATTGTTAAATCAACACCAAGCAGGCCGCAGTTTACACGGGTTACGGCATCAAAATCACCGCCATAAATGTAAGTATGACCGACATTAATTTCGCCAATCATTTCACCTATTAAATAATTTACATCTTCACGTGTACCGCAATAAGGAATAAATTTTCTGTATTTTTCGCCAACTTTTGGCCAATTTAGGCCATGCATATTTTCATCGTAAAACCAATCGCGTTCAATACGCCAAGCTTCGTTAAATATTTGCAAAAACTCTTCTTGTTTATTTATTTGAATAGTTGCAATATTTAAATTTATTTTATTATCCCCAACTTTGCCTTTTCCAAATTCATTAATTCCAAAAGTATTGCCTGCTTTATAAGCTAAAGATTTTCCATCCGCAGATATATGAAATTGGCTTAAACCGGACATCAATAAAGTTTCGCTTTTGGAATTAAATGAGTACTTATACAAATCCAAAGTTGTTTCCGCTGTTTTATCGTCAACAAATTGATATTTTAAAAATTCCGGTTCCGTTTTTTTCATATATACAAAACCATCTTCAACAGCTTCCAAACGGAATAAATTACCTGCATCAACCAAAACAGGAATTGTACGAGCCTCAAAGTTTTCGGTTGTAATTATTACATTATCTTTTCTTGAATCCTTATCAGCCGTATAATTTAATGAAAGAGGAGACAAATCGCCGTCTTTTAATACAACAACATACGGTTTTCCCATATTTAAAAAAATATGATTTTGGTCAACAAATCCCATTATAGGATTAAACGTACGGTTTGACAAAAAATACAAATATTTTCCGTCTTTGCTAAAAGCCGGACTCCAATCTTGTGTAATTGATGATGTTACCCTAAATTCTTTTTTTGATTCCAAAGAATAAATAAATATCGACTGATACATAGATTCGTCTAACTTGGCATAAGTAATCCATCTGCTGTCTGGTGACCAAGAATAATCTCTAATTCCCCAGTTTTCCCAAGCATCGTCATAATCGGATTTACTTATAACCGTAATATTACCTGTAGAAACATCAACTAAATTTAATTTCATAAATTTGTCATGGAAAATAATATATTTACTATTGGGCGACCAAACAAGTAAATCTCTAAAACCTTTTCCGTTTTTTGTTAATTGTTTCCATTCGGTTTTACCTTCCAAATCCGTTAAATATATTTCCTCTTCACCTGTTTTATCGGATAAAAAAGCAACGTATTTACCGTCAGGAGAAACAGCTGGATTTTTTTCCCTAGAGCCGGAGGAATTAGTTAAATTATATACTGGTTCTTCTTCCGTAGGGTAGTTAATAATTTCGCCTCTAATATCAATCAACAATCTTTTACCGTCAACTGAAGGGGTAAAATTTCCGGTAAAATCGGACGCTTTAATTAAAATGGATCTTGTTAATGCACCATCCGTGGATAATTTGATATTAACTTTTGCTGATTTTTCCGTTTTTAAGTCAAACAAATATAATTCTTCACCATAACTGTATATTATGTTATCAACACCTAAAGAAGGAGTTTTAACATCATAATCTTTATAAAAAGTTAACCGTGTAGTTTGTTTTGTATTAAGTTCATACTTAAATAAATTTAAAGTTCCGTCTTCTCTATCCGATGTAAAATATATAAAATTTCCATACCACATAGGATAGTTATCTGTTCCCACAAAGTCGGTAATTGGGGCATAGTCTAATTTGTCAAAACTTCCAACCCAAATATCTTGGGCGGTTCCGCCTTGGTGGCGTTTCCATGTTGCGGTTTCGCGTGTAATATTGTTATATGCAATAGATTTCCCATCAGGCGAAATTGAAGATAATCCGGCCCTGTCAACAGGCAGTTTTTCGGGCATTCCACCGTCTATAGAAATTTTATAAAGCATTTGAACCCTTGACGGATATTCGCGAGTAGAGCGAAACAATATCGATTTTCCATCAGGGAACCAATCCAAAACATAACTTGAAGAAGAATGATATGTTAAACGAATCGGCTCGCCGCCTTCAATATCCATTACATAAACATCGTTGCCGCCGTCGTAATTGCCGCTAAATGCTATTTTTTTACCATCGGGACTAAATTTTGGATAATTTTCTATTCCGCCCGAGTTTGTTAATCTTTTTGCTGTTCCACCGGCAACAGGAACAAGCCATAAATCGTTTTCATAATTAAATATTATGTTTTCTTTAGAAACATCCGAATTTTTTAATAAATAAGGCTGAGCAGATGTAAACAAATTCAATAAAATTAACGATAATGTAACAAGAAGAATTTTTTGCATAAAGGCTCCATAAATTATTAATAATATATTTTATTACATACATAATAACGTAATTTGTTTTGTTTTCAAACTTAAAATTTAAATTTTGTTAACAATACTTATAAACCTTTAGAAATTTTTTAATGTTCTAATGTACTTGTTCTATTTTTTGTATTTTGTTTTTATTTGTAAAATAAATTAATTAGATTGAATCGGCAAGAAATTATTTTTTAATACAAATATTTTTGAAGTTTTTTTTACATTTAGACAGGTGGAACTCTTGAGTTTAGACACAAAACAAACATCGGCCGATAAAGACAATACAAGTCAGATAGTAAGAGACTTTAATGAATTAAAATCCCTACCGGAAATAGAGGCTGTTTTTGATGCACTTCCGTATTATATATGCATTCTAAACGAAAAAAGACAGCTTGTTTACTCTAACGAATCACTTCTTGAGAAGTATAACTTAACATTGGACGACATACTTGGTAAAAGACACGGCGAATTATTTAATTGTATAAATTCAGAAAAAGAAACAGGCGGTTGTGGTACTTCCGAAAATTGTAAGCTTTGTGGTGCGGTTAATGTTGTTTTATTAAGCCAAAAAAACAATATTAAAACTGTTGACGAATGTAGAATTCTTGCAAAAAAGGATAATAAATTTATTGCTTATGATTTTTTAGTTTCGGCATCTCCCTTTTATTTTGAAAACCGAACTTTTACGATTATTACACTTGAAGATATTAGCGAACAAAAAAGGAAAAGGTTATTGGAAAAACTATTTTTCCATGATGTATTAAACACCGCCGGCAGTTTAAATGGACTTGTACAGTATATAAATTCGGGCCTATCCGATGATGAATTTAAAGAAATTGTGACCAATTTATCAGTAGTGAGTAAAAGACTAATTGAAGAAATATTAAGCCAAAGGGATTTGACTGCTGCAGAAAACGGAGAGCTTAAAATTTCGGTATTGGAACTTAACAGCAAATTAATGATTAAAAATATTATTTACCAAATTTCATTTACCGAAACTGCACAACATAAATCCATTGAATTAGCAGCAGACAATGAAGATGTAAATTTTGTAAGCGATAATAACATTTTACAGCGTGTTTTATCAAACATGGTTAAAAATGCATTGGAAGCAACACCAAAAGGCGGAAAAGTAACAATTGGTTCGAAATTATTAGGCACTGATAAAGTAAATTTTTGGGTGCTTAACCATGCCTACATTAGCCCATCAATACAATCTCAAATATTCCAAAGGAATTTTTCGATAAAAGGTACAAATAGGGGACTTGGCACTTTTAGTATGAAAATTTTTGGCGAAAATTATCTCAAGGGTCAGGTTTCCTTTTTATCCGATATTAACACCGGAACGATTTTTTCTCTTATTATCCCTATTTTAACGCCTAATAATTAATTATAAAAGTGAACATTATGATAAATATAACTTCAAAATACGCTTCACCTGAAAGAATAAATAATAATGAAATTTTTATTCAAAATTCGTATTTAAAATCGCTCCCTAATATCACTTCAATATTAGATTCTCTTTCAACTGTAGCGGTTATTCTTAACCATGAAAGACAAGTTTTATATTCAAATCCTGTTTTGTTGAATTTATTAAACATAAATAACGCAGAAGATATATACGGCAAAAGGCCGGGCGAAATTTTAAACTGCGTAAATTCAAAAATCGAACCGGAGGGATGCGGCACTTCCGAAAACTGTAGGTTTTGCGGTGCAGTAAATTCAATAATTGAAAGTCAAAAACTGAATACAAAAGTTTCTAAAGAGTGCAGAATTAGTGCTTCAACCAGTACCGGACTAACATCTTATGATTTTTTAATTACTTCAACTCCTTTTTTAGTTAATAACAAATCATTTACTATTTTATCGCTAAGCGATATAAGCGAGCAAAAAAGAAAAAGAGCATTAGAAAAAATTTTCTTCCACGATGTAATTAATACTGCCGGTGGTTTAAATGGATTTATCGATTATTTAAGAGACAGTAATGATGAAAATGAAGTTAAAGAACTTCTGGATGATATTAGCAGGTTAAGTACAAGATTGTTAGATGAAATTATAAGTCAAAGAGATTTAGCATCTGCAGAAACCGGAGAACTTGCCGTAATACCCAATATAATTGAGATTGATTCTTTAATTGAAGAGATAATTAAACAGATTTCATATCATGATGTCTTTAAAGGCAAAACAATATCCAATAAAACAAATTCCAAAGACACCACTATTGCCACCGACAAACGATTGTTATCACGCGTTTTAACAAATATGTTAAAAAACGCATTCGAAGCAACACCCAAAGGGGAAAAAGTTTCTATTGGAACTGAGATAAAAGACAAGACCGTTTTGTTTTGGGTACATAATTCACTTTGTATGCCTAAAGAAATTCAAGCGCAAGTTTTTCAGCGTTCGTTTTCAACAAAAGCCCCTAACCGAGGTTTAGGCACCTACAGTATGAAATTATTAACCGAAAAATACTTAGGGGGTAAAATTTATTTTAAGTCAAATATTGAAGAAGGAACAACGTTTACAATAGAAATTCCAATTATTCCTAATTCTTAAAACTTGTAATTTTTGGCTTTTTCAACAACTTCTATAATATTGCGTGCATTTACTTCGTTATTTAAAGCTCGTATAATAATATTATCAAAAAGTACACGTTCATCATCACTAATAGTTGGATTTCTTTTTATATAGATGATTTTAATTTCGTTACGTGAAGAGTTTGCTCTAATTTTTTGCACAAATAAAGTTTCATTCAATAATGGTAAATTTTCACCAACGCAAACAAAAGACGGTCTTTCCGATAAAAACAATTTTAAAGCGTCAACACCATTTTCCGTTTCTATAATTGTAAAATATTTTTCAAGTTTTAGCCTTAAAATTTTTTTTAACTCTGCATCGCCTCCTGCAAGCAAAAACCTTTGCGCAACATTTGTTCTTATTTCTTCAGGATTTGAACGCATAGTTCTAAATTTTTCTTCTTCTGCTTTTTTTATTCGTTCAAATATTTCTTTAATTCTTATAAAAGTTGTATCATAAATAAGCGGTTTTAACATATAATCAAAAACACCCAGCTTCATTATTTCGGCTACAACGTTTTTTTCACTTACTGCTGTAAGCATAATTACCGGCAAATCCTTCGTATCCGAATCAGCTCGTAAAGCACCAAGAGTTTCAATACCATTCATAACCGGCATAGTTATATCAAGAAAAATCACTTCGGGTTTTACACCTTTTACTAACGATAAAGCTTCCAATCCGTTTTTTGCCCAAGTCACTTCACATTTGAATTTTTTTGTTAACAAACGACTTATAAACATGTTTACATTTTCATCATCATCAACAACAAGAACTCTAAACATATTTTACTCTCGATATAAGGAATATTAATGAAACCATAATTAATTGCATATTTTTTTAATTTTAAAGATAATCATTAATTTAGTAAAAACCATACTGCAAAAGACAATTTTACTTGTTTTGAGTATTTTTGTTATTTATTAAACGGATTAAACATATCAAGCATAGGTAAAAGAGTTGATTTTTTATCTTGGTAATCTTCCATATCTTTTAAAATCTCACTTAAAAGTTCAACCGTTTTAACAATATGCGGTCCCTTATTAAGCATAACACATTCTGCACGCTCTGCTAATGCGGCATCTGTTATTTCCGAACGTGAAGCCCTCCCCTTTTTGGCATGAGTTTCTAGAACTTGGGTAGCCCAAACAATAGGAACATGAACAGCCTCGCATAAACTTAATAATTCTTCTTGAGCACGTGCCAAATTTTTCCAACCCATCTCTATTGCAAGATCACCCCGTGCTATCATTACCCCAATAGGATAATGCTGCATTGCGGTTAATAAAATTTCGGGTAAATTTTTAAATCCTTTTTTTGTTTCAATTTTTAATATTACACCCAAATCTTCTCTTCCCAAGTTTTTTAGTTCGGCATATAAATTGTTTACATCTTGTGGACTGTTTACAAACGAAAAATTGACAACGTCTGCATTTTTAGTTATAAATTTTAGATCTTCTTTGTCTTTTTCAGTTAAACCGCTAATGGTTAAATTACTTTCGGGCAAATTTATTCCTTTATCGGCTCTAAGTTTTTCCCCTATTTCTTTTGCGTAAAATATTTCAATTTTTAACTTATCAGAATCAACTTCTTTAATTTTCCCCTCAATTTTGCCATCATCAAATACAATAAGTTCTCCAACTTTTACATCCTTAAATACCTCGGGTAAAGTACACGATACAAATGCCGTATTAAGCAAATTACCGTTTTCATCGTATTTTGCTGGTTGGCCTTCCAGTTGTTCTGCATGCAAATACAATTCATCTCCGGCTTTAAGTACAATATATTGTTCAATTGGAGGTAAATCTTTAACTTTTGCGCCGGCAATTAGTTTGTCTTCCTTAAATAAATTAAGGTCTATCCCTGTTTCAATATAGGCACTATCAAACAGTTTTCCAACTATACCAAAACTTTCCTTTTTACCAATAATAATTGAACGTTTTTTATCCCTAGTATCTGTAAAAACTACTTTATCATTTTTTTCAAGCAGGTTTAAAAAATCTTCATCTATTGGAATAACCTGAGGGTACTCAACACTTGGCAATGTACCTTTAAGTACAAATAAAACCTCACAAGGGTTAGTTACATTTCCCTTTATATCTCGTTCGGGCTGTAAATGTAACACTTTGGGACCGGTTATCATTTTTCCCGTTCTTAATTTAGGACCACCTAAATCCATACATATTTTGCAGTTTTTACCGGTTTTTTTCTTTACATTATGTATTTTTTCAATCAATTTATACCAAACATCAACATTATCATGGGCGCAATTTATTCGGGCAGCACTCATACCCGCTTGAACAAGGTTAAATATTAAATGTTTTTCATCAACGGCTTCTTTTGGAAGTGTTACCATGATGCGTGTTTTTGCGCCTTTTAATTTTTTGCCAAGCAGTGAACCAGTATTTTTACTAATTGCTTTTTTGGCTTTTTTCCGTGTCAACCGTCCTTTCTTTTTATCCTGTTTTTTTAATTTATTTAATTTGCGCAATAAGTTTTTTACTGCCAAAATACTTGCAAGCACATTACTTTCGGCACGGGCCAATCGAGAAATACCAAGTTCGCCTAATTTTTCCTGTAAGTCGCGGATATCATTTTCGCGCAAAGCAAGATAATGTATAAAATTTACGGCCGATTTTTTATATTCGGGATGGATAAGTGTTAATTTTTCTGTATATTCATTTTCATACTGAACAGCTTTTTTTGTAATTTGATCTAAAAGATCAATCATTTCTTCAATTCTTTTCTTTTTTAATTTCATCTTATTTTTTTAAATAATTTGGAACATATATAATATTAAAATAATATTTTTTTTATTAAATGTACATTTTTATGTAATTTTAAAGTATATGTTATTTAAGAATTGTAAATTTTAGTCAAAATATAAATATTATTTATGTCATTTAACAACAAACCTTTACAAGGTGAAAATTTGGAAACTATTCCGCCATCACTGCTTGACCAACAAGGAATAATTAATTTTACAAAAGAGTATATTAAAAATCAGTTTTCTCAAGAAGGCTCCGGACATGACTGGCAGCATATTTATAGAGTTTGGAATACTTCAAAACAAATTAGTGCAGTTGAAGGCGGAAATACTTTTATTATTGAAATGGCGGCTTTGCTGCACGATATAGCCGATTGGAAATTTTATGGCGGTGATCTAAATATAGGCCCTCAAAAAGCTAAAGAATGGCTCACTCAATTTAATATAAACAAAAAACTTATTAACAGTATTGTTGATATTGTTGCAAACATATCTTTTAAAGGTATTGCAAAAAAGAACACCAATTTATCACCGGAAGGACAAATTGTTCAAGATGCCGATAGATTGGATACTATTGGTGCAATTGGAATTGCTCGTGTGTTTGCATACAGCGGTTTTACCGGCCGGCAAATTTACAACCCCAATCTTAAACCTATTGAACATAAATCGACCGAATCTTATTTTAACAATAATAATACTGCAATTAATCATTTTTACGAAAAACTTTTATTATTAAAAGATTTAATGAATACAAATTATGCTAAAAAATTAGCGGAAGAACGTCATAATTTTATGGTGCTTTATTTAAATCAGTTTTTTAAAGAGGTTGGAGAATAATAAAAAAATCTGCGTAATTTCCGATATTTTCCAATACGTTGAAATTTAATAAGTTTGTTTTTTGTAGTACCGGCTAAACAGACTATGTAAAAATTGGGGAATGACCGCAAAAACGAAAAAGAAGAACATGGCACGGTACTGCCGTAATTATGCGTAATAAACAAACGTTAAAACCTTGTATTATAATATTTTACAAGGTATTAAATAATCCTGAAAGGGTGACATGATGTTTTATATCAAAATAGACGTAATTTGATATTCCTCCCCAATTTTAATGCAGTCTGTAAAGAATGTGGTTATTAAAAATCCTTATAACTCATTATAAGTAAACGGTTTATATTATTATTTATTCCCGTTTAAATAACCCTGGCCTAAAATTTAGTAAACACGGCATTTATGCCGGCGCTAAAAAAACAAATAAAACGGGCTTCAGCTCTGATTTTTTTTCACTTATTGGTTTGGATGATTAAAAATTTCAACTCTATTGCTTTTTATTGCAAAATTCGTGATAAATTATTGTAACAAACCAATTTTAAAAACGTCTTTATAACAGACAAATATTTTATAAACATCAAGTAATTACAACATGAAAATCATATTTTAATAATTTTTGGAAACTACGGAAACTAATACTTGACTTTAAGGTTTCCATAGTTTATATTTGGATAAACAAAAAACGAGTAGAATGTGGATGAAAAAACTAAAATAATAAATTATACACTCGATCACCTTTTTACAAAGGGTTACTCTTCGTGTACAATGGATATGATTTCCAAAGGATTACATATGAGTAAAAAGACATTGTATAAACACTTTTCATCAAAGGATGAACTAATTGAAGCAGCAATTGATTCGATGATTTTGAATATTAAAACTAAGATAGAAGCTGTTGTAGATAACAATAAATTTAACGCCATTGAAAAACTTGCTCAAATAGTAGTAGTTGTTACAGGTGTTTTTTCTAAAGTAAATATCGATTATTTTGATTATTTGAGAGTTACCGGATACCATATTTGGGAAAAAATCGAAGAATTCAGAAAAAAAATGATTATTGAAAACTATTCCAAAGTTTTAGAGCAGGGCAAAAGAGAAGGATATTTTGTGGATAAACCAAATGTTATTGTTATTACAATAATGCTTACAATAATTAGGGCTGTAGTAAATCCGGAATTTTTAATTAATAATAATTTTTCGTTTGAAACGGCGGCACGATTCAGTATAGATTTTATTATGAATGGATTATTAACGCCCAAAGGGAGAAAATTATATGAACAACTTAATAAAGGATTATAAAATGAAACAGGTATTTATTTTTGCTCTTTTAATATTAATTACTGCTTGCAGCGGTAACGGCAATAAAGAAGCAATTGAAGAATCAGGGACTATAGAAACAATTGATGTGGTAATAAGCGCACAAGTTGGCGGCATTATTGATGAAATTAGATTTGATGAGGGAACAAAAGTTAAAAAAGGTGATACTTTAATCGTAATAAATCATACTTCATTAAGCTTGCAGTTAACACAAGCAGAAGCATCACAAAAAATTGCCGCTGCTCAGCTTAGTTTGTTGGTAACTGGCGCCCGTAAAGAGGATATTAAACAAACTTATGAAATGCTGAATCAAAGCAAATTAAATTATACACTTGCCGAAGCAGATTATAACAGAATGAAAAACCTATACCAAGCCCAATCGATAACAAAAAAACAATACGATGATGCGGTAACCAGATATGAAGTAACAAAATCGCAAATGAATTCGGCAGAAGAGGGTTATTTAAAAATTAGAAATATTGCTCGTCCTGAAGAAATTGAACAAGCAAAAGCTAATTATGAAAAATCGGTTGCAAGTGTCGGTTTAATTAATAAAAGCATTAACGATTGTTATGTCACTTCTCCAATTGATGGTTTTATAGTAAAAAAGTTTAACCAAGTTGGTGAATATGTAGCTCCATTAAGCACGTTGTTTAAAGTGTCAAATTTATCAGACGTTGAAATGATTGTATATGTAGCCGAAACCGATTTAGCCAAAGTTAAACTAGGGCAAAAGGTAGAAATTAAAAACGATACATACAAAAACAAAGCTTATTATGGTAAAATAATTTTTATATCTCCTGAAAGCGAATTTACGCCAAAAAATATTCAAACCAAAGATGAAAGAACTAAACTTGTATATTCGGTAAAAATATCCATACCAAACAAAGATTTGGAATTAAAAAGCGGTATGCCTGCAGACGCTAAAATCTTTTTAACAAACAATCAATAACATGAGCACCATAATTGAAATAAACAACATTACAAAATTTTACGGTAATGTACACGCCTTAAACCATTTGAGTTTAGATGTCAATAAAGGAGAAATGTTTGGTCTTGTTGGGCCGGATGGAGCAGGTAAAACTACAACTATACGTATTTTATGCGGACTTATTGGCTTTACCGGCGGAAATGTAAATGTAATGGGACAAGACTTGTTAAAACATAGATCCGGTATTCAAAAAAAAATCGGTTATCTTTCGCAAAAATTCAGTTTATACGGCGATTTAACAGTTGATGAAAATATTGAATTTTTTGCTGATATTCATAACGTAACCAATTATAAAAAAAGAAGAGATGAACTGTTAGAGTTTACAAGACTTAAACCATTTAGAGACAGACTGGCAGATAATTTATCGGGTGGGATGAAACAGAAATTAGCTCTTGCGGCCAGTTTAATACATAAACCGGAAATATTATATTTGGATGAACCTACTACGGGAGTAGATCCGGTTTCACGCAGAGATTTTTGGAAAATACTTTCCGGTTTGTTAAAAGAAGGTATAACTATTTTTATGACAACCCCTTATTTGGATGAAGCGGAAAGATGCAACAGGGTTGCTTTAATGAATAGAGGAGAAATAATAGCATTTGATACACCGCAGGAAATTAAAAAATCTATTGATAAGCAAATAATTGAAATTATTTGTAGTCCGATTCGAAAAGCATATCAGATATTACAGAATGATTTTGCTGGCGATGTGCAAATGTTTGGGGATAGAATTGATGTAATTGTTTCAAATTACGAAAATGACTATCTAAAAATTGAAAAGGTGTTAACTGAAAATGAAGTTATAATAAATGACCATAGAGTTATAACACCATCATTAGAAAACGTTTTTATTCATCTTATTAAAGAAGCTAATTGAATAATACAGTGAGATTTACAATGAAAAAAATTATTATATTTTTAATATTTACAGCAATAGGTTTATCGGCACAATCTAAAAAACTTACGCTTAACGAAAGTATTCAACTAGGGATGGCTAATAGCAAAGAAATTAAAATAGCCAATTCAAAAATTATTTCTGCTGAAGCCGAAGAAAAAGAATATTCGGCAGCTATGCTGCCAAAACTAAGTTTAGGGGCAAGTTACACGCGCTTAAGCGAAATAGATCCGTTTCAAATTACGGTTCCTTTTTCTCCTGCACCAATTAAAATTTCTGACGCTATAATGAACAATTACAATATTAAGATGTCGTTGCAGCAGCCTTTATTTACAGGATTTAGGTTGAGTTCGTTAAAAAAAGCTGCCCAAAAAAGAAATGAAGCAATAAAAACCGATATGGAAAATGAAATGAACAAAGTTTCATTACAAATTCAAACTGCTTATTGGAATTATTATAAAGCTGTTAAAGTAGTAGAACTTGTTGAAGAAAATTCCATACGACTAAAAAAACATTTAGAGGATACTAAAAACTTTTTAGATAACGGGCTGGTAACAAAAAATGATTATCTAAAAATTGATGTGTTATACAGTAGTAATGAATTACAAAAAATTACAGCAGAAAACAGTAAAAATATTACCAGGTTGGCATTTAATAAAGCATTGGGTATTGAATTAAATTCACCCACCGAACTGGATATGCAGACATTACCGGAAGAAAACGTTAAATATAATTACGAAGAAGCCTTAAACGAAGCAAAAAAAAACAGAGCCGAGTTAAAGTCGGCTAACATTAGACTTGAATCCGTTGAATCTCTTGTAACTGCTTCAAAAAGCACATGGTATCCCAATATATATTTATTTGGCAATGTTTATTATAACAGACCAAATCAACGAATACAGCCAACAAAAGATGAATTTAAAGATACTTGGGATGCGGGAATTTCTTTAAGCTGGGATTTATGGGATTGGGGAACAACTTCTGCTAAATCCACACAGGCCCAAGAGCAGTTAACTCAAGGACAAACACAAATAAAACTGCTTGAAGAAAATATTGAACTTGAGGTTTATAGTAATTATTTAAAAGTAATTAGCGAAACCAATAAAATTAAGGTAAGTAAAAAAATGCTTTCTTCATCAGAAGAAAACTATAGAATAACAAAAGAAAAATATGATACTCAATTAGTTTCCAGCAGCGATTTGATTGATGCGGAAACAAATTTATTGGATTCACAAATAAGTTATCTCTATTCTTTAATAGATTTGAAGATAGCTAATATAAGTTTAGAAAAATCAATTGGTAGAAAAATTTATTAATCGGTAAAAAAATGAATTCAATAGAAGTAAATAATTTACGTAAAGAGTTCGGCAAATTTGTATCGGTCGATTCAATATCGTTTAATGTAGCAGAAGGTGAAATATTTGGCTTTTTAGGTGCCAATGGTGCCGGCAAATCTACTACTATAAAGATGTTGTGCGGAATATTAGAACCTACTGCCGGTGATGCTTTGGTTGGCGGTTACAGTATAAAAAAAGATCCTGATAATGTTAAAAAAAATATTGGATATATGTCTCAAAAATTTTCGTTATATAACGATTTAAGTGTTGAAGAAAATATAGATTTTTTTGGCGGAATTTACGGCTTAAGCGGCAATAAATTTAAAGAAAGAAAAAAATGGGTGTTAAAGGTTGCCAATTTAGAAGGCAAAGAAAAAATATTAACAGGTTCGTTACCCGGCGGAATTAAACAAAGACTGGCCTTGGGTACAGCTGTTATTCATCAGCCTAAAATTGTTTTTTTAGATGAACCTACAAGCGGTGTGGACCCAATAAGCAGAAGAAATTTTTGGGATTTGATTAATGAACTTTCGGCAAATGGTATTACAGTTTTTGTAACCACACATTATTTGGAAGAGGCGGAATTTTGTAATAATATAATTTTAATAAATGCAGGAAAACTTGTTGCAGAAGGAAGTGCTAAAGAATTAAAAACCAAATACCTTACAAACGATTTGTTTGAAATTGAATGTACAAATGTTATTGACGCACTGGAATATTTAGGAACGGCTGATTTTGTAGATGAAACATCAATTTTTGGAAATCTTTTACATATAAGTATAAATGAAAAGTTTAAAGAAATTAGTCAGATTAAAACATATTTAGAATCAAAAAACATTAAGCTAATAAAATTAAATAAAATTACTCCAACACTGGAAGATGTTTTTATCCATTTGTTGGAAAATAAAGGTAAAAAATGAGTTCAAGAATTATAGCCGTAGCAAAAAAAGAAATTAAGCAGTTAAAACGTGATACACGTATGCTTTTTGTTCTTTTATGTTTTCCTGTTTTTTTATTGGTTATTTTTGGATATGCAGTAAATTTTGATGTTCATCATATTAAGATTGCGGTATTTGATAAAGATAACACAGAAAAAAGCAGAGATTTTGTAAATATTTTAACAAGCTCCGATTATTTTGATGTTGTGGGGTTTGTTAGCAAAGATGCGGAAATTAAATTTTTACTGGATAATAAAATTGCACAGTCGGTTATTGTAATACCGGAAGATTTTACCGAAAAAATATATAACAAAAAAGAAGAAGTAAAATTGCAGTTTTTAATTGACGGTGTTGACGGAAATACAGCTTTAATAATGCAAAATTATATCAATTCGGCAACATTAAGTTATAACGCAAAAATACAGACCGAATTTATTTCAAAACTTGGATTAAAAGAAAACAACAAATTTAAATTAGAACCACAGTTTTGGTTTAATCCCGAATTAAAATCAACAAAGTTTTTGATTCCCGGTTTAATTGGAATGATATTAATTATTACTGCTATAATAAGTGTGTCGTTATCGTTGGTTAGGGAAAAAGAAAAAGGAACAATAGAGCAAATAAATGTTTCATCAATCACAACGTTAGAATTATTAATTGGCAAAGCAACGCCATATATTTTATTTTCGTTGTTTAATGCAATATTTGTATTATTTGCGGGTTATTTATTGTTTGATGTTGTTATTAAGGGAAATTATTTGCTGTTGTTGTTAAGTACGTCAATCTTTTTAGTTGCTTCGGTAAGTATTGGAATATTTGTGTCTGTAATATCCGATTCGCAGCAGATAGCTTTTACAATTTCAACATTTATATCATTGCTGCCCTCTCTTCTGCTTTCAGGATTCATTTTTCCAATTGAAAGTATGCCGTTTTTGGTTCAAATAATTACCAACATAACGCCGGTTAAATTTTACATTATTACTTTGCGTGCAATTATTTTAAGAGGAGTAGGGATAACAGCATTTTATGACCAACTTTTATATATGTTGTTGTTTGTTGTCGTTTTTATTGGATTTGCATCAATAATCAATTATAAAAAAAATAAAATAGCCTAATTATAAATATATGAAAACAGTATTCTATTTTGTTAAAAAAGAGTTTTTGCAATTTAAGCGCGATCCTAAAATGTTTGCAATTATTTTATTTGCGCCAATTATCCAACTTGTGTTTTTGGGGTATGCTGCAACAATGGATGTAAATATTGTACATACCGCTGTCTTTAATCAAGATAAAAGTGTTACCGAAAGAAAGTTTATCGAAAAGTTTGAAAAATCGGGTTATTTTTCAATTGATTATTATGTTGATAGCTATGATGAATTAACTAATTTAATAAATGATGGAAAAATTCTTGTTGCAATTGTAATTCCTAAAGATTTCGAAAAAGGAATAAGTACAAACTCGCTTGTTACAGTACAAGCGTTGTTTGACGGTTCGGATGGAAATAAATCCTCAATTGCCGCCGGTTACGTGCAGTCAATAGCCTTTGATTATGCCAAACAGATTCAGTTAGACTTCAAAAACAAAATGGGAATTAAGGTTAATCCGTTGCCGCATATATCTGCCGAAACCAGAGTTTGGTATAATCCCGAGTTAAAAACGCGTAATTTTATGGTGCCGGGTATAGTTGGTTTGTTATTAATGCTTGTAACTTTAATATTAACTTCATTGGCCATTGTAAAAGAAAAAGAAATTGGAACACTTGAACAATTAATTGTTTCACCAATAAAACCTTATCAAATGATTCTTGGCAAATTAATTCCTTTTACAATATTGGGATTTGTTGCTGTAATTATAGTTATTACGGCAATGAGGGTAATATTTGATATACCGGTACGCGGAAGTATTGTTTTATTATTTTTCTCTTCATTTATTTATATCCTTTCTTTGTTGGGCTTAGGTTTATTTGTTTCAACTATATCTAAAACTCAGCAGCAGGCTATGATGCTTGCAATTTTTGCGGTAATGATGCCAATGGTTTTCCTTTCCGGATTTTCTTTCCCAATCGAAAATATGCCAAAAGTTATTCAGGTAATAACTTATATTATTCCTTTACGTTATTTTATGACAATTATTAGAGGGATAGTTTTAAAAGGTATTGGTTTAAACGAATTATGGCCGGAGATTATTATTTTATTTGCTATGGGAGTTTCTATTTTGTTTTTAAGTGCCTTAAGATTTAGGAAAAAATTAGAATAATATTGTCTGAACCATGATTAACTTGATTAAAGGATTACCATGATTTTGAAAAAACAAATCAGCACTTATCAGCAAAATCAGCGTCATCTGTGTTCAAAATTAAATCATAGAACACAGATTTGCACAGATTTGCACAGATTAAACAATTGTTAGAACTGGGATTTATGTGATTATTATGATTACCATGATTTTAACGCAAGTGCATTTTGATCGCACTCTATTAAAAGTTTGATCAGTAAAACTAAAGTCCAACAATTTGTTGAAATATTCTTTAACTATCCTCTAAAAAATAACCAATAAGTAGTACACTTACCAATAATAACTTTTGATAATTATTCTAATTTAATTATATTTAAGTTTTACTTCTTATAGTTCATAAAAATAATTTTTAGGGCTAAGTTGAAGAATAATTGAGAATTTACCATTCGGTTCCTTAATATACTATATTTTAGAATTGACGGATATATTTAACCGAATTTGGTTTTATCACTCTGTGTATAATTAACATACAAAAATGTTTTGTACAATCTAAATAACAACATAAATTATTAACATTTATAAAATAAACTGCCAAAATGCTTTTTAATTCGATTGATTTTGCGATATTTTTACCAATAGTTTTTATACTTTATTGGTTTGTAACAAATAAAAACTTAAAACTTCAAAATGCTCTAATAGTTGTTTCAAGTTTTTTGTTTTACGGCTGGTGGGACTGGCGATTCCTTATATTAATGATTGGAAGTGCTTCGGTTGATTATTTTGTGGGTTTATCTTTAGTAAAACAAGAAAATAAATTTAAAAGACAAATGCTGGCATTATGTAGTATTGTGGTAAATTTAGGAATTCTTGGTTTTTTTAAGTATTTTAATTTTTTTGTGGACAATTTTATTGCGGCTTTTTCATTTTTAGGAATTAAATTTCAAACCACATCATTAAAAATTATATTACCGGTTGGAATTAGCTTTTATACATTCCAAGCATTAAGTTATACAATTGATGTATATAGAAAAAAACTTAAGCCAACAAAAAGTGTTGTTGACTATTTTGCATTTGTCAGCTTTTTTCCTCAACTTGTGGCAGGTCCAATAGAAAGAGCAACTAATCTCCTTCCTCAATTTTATTTCAAACGAACTTTTGATTATGAAAAAGCAGTTGACGGAATGAGGCAGATACTTTGGGGTTTATTCAAAAAAATTGTAATTGCCGATAACTGTGCAGAATATGCCAATATGATTTTTAATAATTCATCACATTACTCCGGCAGCACTCTGGTTTTAGGTGCATTATTTTTTACATTTCAAATTTACAGCGATTTTTCGGGTTATTCCGATATAGCAATTGGAACTTCAAGACTCTTTGGTTTTAACATTATGCAAAACTTCAATTTCCCGTATTTTTCAAGAGATATTGCGGAATTTTGGCGCAGATGGCATATTTCGCTTTCTACTTGGTTTAGAGATTATCTTTATATCCCGTTAGGTGGAAGTAAAGGTGGTTTGTGGCTGAAAATTAGAAACACCCTTATCATTTTTATTGTCAGCGGATTTTGGCATGGCGCAAATTGGACTTTTATTATTTGGGGTGCTTTAAACGCACTATTCTTTTTGCCGTTATTACTTTCTAATAAGAATCGTAAAAATTTAGATATAGTAGCCAAAGGAAAATTATTTCCCAACCTAAAAGAATTATTATTAATGCTGGGTACTTTTGCATTAACTGTTTTTGCATGGATATTTTTTAGAGCCAATAATGTTGGGCACGCAATAAGTTACATCACCAGAATTTTTTCGTCTTCCATTTTTGAAATTCCCAATTTTGACGGAATGCGAATGGGATTAACTACCATTATGCTTGTTGTTATATTTGTAATAATTGAATGGAATGGACGAGAAAGCAAATATGCAATAGAGCAATTGGGACAAAAATGGAAACGGCCGTTAAGATATGCAATGTATTATATTATTATAATTTCAATATTTTGGTATGCCGGTAAGGAACAACAATTTATCTATTTTCAATTTTAATTATGAAACAATTTATTTTACGAAGTCTGAAATTTTCGTTAATTGGGTTAATTTTAATAATAATTATTATTATAAATTATATTTGGCTTGATCCATTTAAAGTTTTATATAACTACTCCAACTTTTCATATTTACCTGTGGTTCCAAACAGGGATTATATTTCTACTGAGATATTTAAAAGGAACAAAAGCATTTTCAAATACAATTCTTTTATTTTTGGAAGTTCCAGAACGTTAGCATTTAGTATTTCCACATGGAAAAAACATTTATCCGAAAAAGATAGTCCATTTATGTTTGACGCCTCAAAAGAATCAGTTTACGGTATTTATACAAAAATAAAATATTTGGATTCTCTTAATTGGAAACTTGATAATGTTCTGGTTGTTTTATGCCGAGATTGTTCTTTTTATACTAGCAAAAACGACGCCGGACATATAACTATTCATCATCCCGATGTGACAAAAGAAAGTAAATTTATTTTTCATTTGACGTTTTTAAAAGCTTATTTTTCGCCAGCATTCCTAATTTCATATTATACTTTCAAATTAACAGGAAATTATTATGAATGGATGATGAAAGGATTTATAGAAAACAGAGAAATAGTATTTACCCCTGTAACCAATGAACAAAAAATTATTGACCAAGAAAAAGAAATTAAGAATTCTACACTGAAATATTATTTGGCACGAGCAAATATGTTTTACGATAGAGATAAAATTGAAAAAACGGATTCTTTAAGCAGAATAAATAAAAAACATATTTTTATGCTTAAAGAAATTGAAAGAATATTTAGGAAACATAATACCAAGTATAAGGTTATTATAAGCCCTTTATACGATCAAATTAAAATGAATAAACAGGACATAAAAATACTGCAGTCTATTTTTAAGACAAATGTTTATGATTTTTCCGGCAAAAATGTTTTTACTGAAAGCCGATTTAATTATTATGAGATATCGCATTATAGACCTTCCGTAGGCGATAGTATCTTTAGCATAATTTATAAAGAGCAAAGCAGATAAATAATACTGAAGCCGACTATACTTTGTGAGACAATAAATATTTTACGCAAATGACAAAATCGCATTTTCTAAGTGTAAAGTCCAATTTAGAATAATATTTCTGAAAGCCCTAAAAGGATTTTAAATGGCAACACGGTTCAAATTTGCTTTAATTAGCAAAATCAACGTTCAAACCTATTTGAAAATATTTACATTCCAAAATTTAGCACGGGTAATACTCTAAACGGGAAGGGGTTGTCTTTTACAATATTAACTAAACCAAGCTGCAAACCCGACAACGATTCTGTAATATTAACTAAACCGATAGAAAGACCCGTTTGATGACCGGTTATTTTATTCATTGCTGAAATAGAAAGACCTGTCAATTCTTCAATTTCGGTCCAGCCTAAAGTACAATTTATACCTGTTAAACTATTGGCTTCCGTGTTGTATCCGTTTATAGTTATTCCTGTAATATCACCCTCGGAAAAAATTTTACCAAAGCATAAATTAATACCTGTAATATCAGCATTACTGGAAACAAGGCCTAAACCGCCAAAGTTAAAACCTGTTATATCGTTTTGAGATACCAAAGCCAAACCACCCAAATTAATACCTGTCATTCCGTTTTGGGCAACAAGGGCAATACCACCTAAATTAAAACCGGTAATGTTTCCTTGGGAGACTAAAGCTATACCACCAAAATTTATTCCCGTAATATCTTTTTGGGATACCAGAGCTGCGCCGCCAAAGTTAAAACCTGTTAAATCGCCTTGAGATACTAATGCTAAACCACCAAAATTTATTCCGGTTATATCTTGTTGCGAAACGGCGGCAATACCACCAATATTAATCCCGGTCATATAACCTTGCGATACGTTGGCAAGTCCACCAAAATTTACTCCAAACATATCTCCCTGTGAAACATTTGCCAGACCGCCAAAATTAAATAAGGTCATGTCTCCTTGCGAAACATTCGCTAATCCGCCCAAATTTAAACCCAGCATACCTGTTTGCGAAACGTTTGCCAAACCACCAAAGTTTATACCGTTCATACCGCATTGCGAAACATTAGCAAAACCACCTATATTAATTCCGTTCATGTCTCCTTGGGAAACTAAAGCAAATCCGCCTATATTTATTCCATTTATTTCACCACCCGAAACTGCGGCAAATGTGCCAAAATTAATACCATTCATCGAGTTGTTGGATATAACCGCCGTTAAACCAAATTGTAAACCGTTTAAGTTGCCGCCTGCCGGAGCAACACCAATTGAAAAGCCGTTAACGGTAGAAGTTTTAATGTTTTTAGGTGTCCATAGTGTTAAATTTATACCGTTTATGGTACCAACGTTACATTCGCGTGTATTGATTCGCAATCCGGTAAAATCTTTAGAATTACCAAAACTTAAACCCCATAAAGAACTTGGGATATCAAAACTTTTATTTTGGCAGTTAAGAGTTTCATCATCATCAAAATCGAATTCAAACAGATCATCGGGGATTATTGTAAAGCTGTAGTCGTTGTCTTCTACGTCTAAAGTATCTTCTTGTGCGGTTAGAATTGAAGAAAAAATAAAAATTAATGTAAAAAAAAGGTAGCCGAAATTTTTCATATTTAGTCTCATAAAATTATTATATTTATTTAGACGACATAATCCAAACCAAAGTTACACAAATAATTAAAATTATATAAAAGAATTAAAAAAGTCTTCTAATTGCGGGTCAATCCATAATGCTTGATAAGTTAATGTACCTTCGGATTGGGTCTCAACTTGGTTAATTATTCTAACAGCGGTTTTATTCTCTTTATTAAAAACTTCAATTCCGGTAGTTGAAGTTTCGGAGTTAACCCATTCTTCATATTTTGTCATTTCAAAACCGTGGGATTGTAACCAATCAAAATCGTAACAGGGTTTAAATAATATTAAGTCATCAATATAATCGTTCACTTTTGTATTCATATAATGCACCATCATAAAATTAAAAATAGTATTATATATTTCGATACAAATTAATATATTTTTGGTTTTATTGCAAACAATAATTAAATCGAATATAAAATTGTACTTTTTTAAAGCATAAGGATTTAGGGTAGTGTTTATTACAGATATAAGGCGGTTTTTTTAATAAAAAGGAGGAGGTTTGGCAATAAAATCTTCTGATGTGTTGTTAATACAAGTCTTAAATATCTTACTTAATCAACAATTACCATATGATTGGTTAAAAAATATTGTACTAAGCATAACAGGAACCGCTTTAATAGTTTTAAAAATTGTAGAATTTAAGCATAATTATTAAACTAATTTAATCGCAATTCATAATTCTTTTGAGCAGACAAATAAATTACCGATAGAGAAGAATATTTATCAATATTTTTAACAGAAATAATATTTTTTCCTTTATTTACTTTTTTTGAAAGTATCAAGTCGGTTTTTTGGTCCCTTTTACCTCGCAATTCGATAGTATCATTTTCAAAAACATTTAGAATTACAACACCATTTCCGTTTTCATTTAATAAAACAATTTTTTCAGTACCTTTTATAGCTTCGGAAAGATTTTTTAATTGAGGAATTGTAATCTCTGTTACATTTGATGAATTTATACTTTCGTTAAATAAGCTGTTAAGTGATTTTACCGCAAAAAGATTTTTTATGGTTCGGGGCCTATGCATAGGTACTTGAATGCTTGTTTTGTTGCAGCTGATAATATCGTAAATTGTTGTAGAGTTAAATGGCGAATCAGTATCGGGTAATCTGTAAATCGAATAATATTTAACGTCTTCAGGTTTTTCGTCCGGTTTTTCCCAAAACAGTTTAATATTACTGTTAAAACTACCGGATAACCGGAAGTTAAGGTTTTTAGGTGGATTAGGGAGATTTAATTTTATCCAGGGCATATCGTTTGGGTATGCGTATTCATTAAATAGCGCAAAGTTTGTATTTTTAATGTTACCATATCTAAAAAAGGCAACACCGCCGGAATTAATGTGGCGGGCATAAGCTATCATTTTTTCCATCTCGGGATAAACAGTCTTTTGATATGCACCTACACCTAATATTACACTTCTGTTAAATGAATTATCCTGCCAGTCTTTTGCAACAATATCAAAATGCGGATTACTTTTAAAATCCCAATATATTTGAGGAACAACATAATCGATAATTCCTCTTTTTAACCATTCTCTTGAATCTTGGTAAACTTCCGAATAACCTTCCCAGCCTGTAGCACCTGGTTTGTTTTTATAAATTCCAATTGGGGCAACCCCAACTTTTATAAGCGGTTTAACGGCTTTAACCGAAAAATAAATATTTTCAACAAGTTTGGTTAAATTATCTCTTCTCCAATCATCTTTATCTACACCTTCTCCATAGGTAGAATAAGAAAGCTGATCGTTAAAAGTTCGGCCCGGGTAACGTAAAAAATCAAAATGAATGCCGTCAACGTCATAATTGGCTGCAACTTCTGTTACAATATTTGTTAAATATGTTCTTGCTTCGGGAATTCCGGGATCTACCCAATAAGATCTTTTATTATCATCAAACCATTGAACAAGCCATTCAGGATGTTTTTTAAATATATGGTTCTGGTTTTCAAGAATTTTATTTTCAGTACCTGAAAACGAATTTATCATATTTACCCATGCATGCACTTCCATTCCGCGTGCGTGTGCTTCTTTTAATATAAATTCAAGAGGATCATAATTGGGCAAACCGCCAACATCTCCTGTTAAATAATATGAATACGGTTCGTAAACCGATTTATATAAAACTGTACCATTAAAACGTACTTGAAAATAGACAGTATTAAATTTTTTATCCTTTAAATCATCTAAAATTTTAATAAGCTCTTTTTTTTGCGTTTCTTGATTATAAACGGGGGGCGGCCAATCAAGCCTAAAATTTGTTGTAAGCCATACAGCTCTTGTTTCTCTTGCAACTTGAGCATTATTTGTGTTAACAAACATAAATACAAAAACAAAACAGTACATTAATGCAAATTTTTTAACCATTATTTGTTTTCCTGTTAAAAAACTCAATCCCTTGATTAATTGCATAAACAACATCCCTTTTATCGGCTTCAATATCCACTAAAGTCTGCCCATAATCTTTTAATAAAACAAAACGAATACTGTTATCTTTATTTTTTTTGTCTTGTTTCATGGCGTTATAAACTTTATCAACATCAAAACTATTAAACCTAATATAAGGGTACAATTTATCAAACACCTCAAGTGATTCGATTAACATATTATTATCTAAAAATTTAAGTTCAAAAGAAAGATACAAAGAACAAACTATACCAATTATAACGGCTTCGCCATGCTGAACTTTAAAGTTTGTCTCTTTTTCAATAGCGTGTGCAAAAGTATGTCCTAAATTAAGTATTTTTCGCATTCCTAAAGTTTCTTTTTCGTCAACAGTAACAATGCCGGCTTTAAATTTTACGCATTCTTTAATAAAGGTAGTCATTACCGTATTATCACATTCAATTAATCTGTCAATTTTTTCAGAAAATTCCGTAACTTGCGGTTTACCAATCAAAAAACAGGTTTTAACTATTTCGCCAATTCCGTTAATTACCTGATTTTTTTTAAGAGAAGTTAAAAATTGAGTATCAATAAGCACAAAAGAGGGTTGAAAAATTGAACCGATTATGTTTTTATAAGAAAGAAAATTAAAACCGGTTTTCCCGCCAATGGAACTATCAACACACGATAATACGGTTGTTGGTACCTGAATATAATTAACGCCGCGCATAAAAGTTGCTGCAACAAAACCAAATAAATCGCCAA
The DNA here is from genome assembly GCA_043805435.1 of bacterium. Lineage (GTDB taxonomy): Bacteria > Bacteroidota > Ignavibacteria > Ignavibacteriales > Melioribacteraceae > JAEXOD01. The sequence goes on along the minus strand of JAZDHY010000080.1, from coordinate 62,451 downwards.
CAATGCCGCCACCAATAGCAACAAAAGTACATTCGCGCGAAAACTTTTTAGCTAAAATTTTTGTATAAATTGACAAAATCGAGTCAATATTTTTTTTGGATTCGTGCGGTTCAAAAATAACATATTCAAATTTTTCTACATCTATAAATGTTTCAATTATTTTTAATTTATGCGCATTAAAAACAGATTTGTCTATAAGGGCAAAAATCTTTTTGCTTAGTTTATTTTCTTCAATAAGATTAATTATATCCGAAAAATTATTGTACCCTATATGTACATTGTAATTTGTATTTTTAGCTTTTACTTTTATAATTTCAGCTTTCATTTAACATTCCTAAAATTTTATTGGCAAGGATATCAATAGTAACACCCACTTTATTTTTATCCGATTCTATTACAATATCGGCTTGTTCATAATAAGGGGCGCGGGATATTAATAAATTATTTATTCTGCTTGCAAATTCTTCATCCGGTTTTTCGGCAAGCACTAAATCGCGGAATAAAGGTCTATCGGTTTTATTTTTTAATCTGCGTCGCAATGTTTCTTCCGATACTTTTAAATAAACAAGTTTACCGGAACTTTTTATAAACTTTAAATTATCATCATTTACAATAGTGCCGCCGCCAAGAGATATAATAATATTTTCCTGAAGCGAAACTTCTCGTAAAAATTCAGCCTCAATATCTCTAAAAAAAGCTTCGCCATATTGTTCAAACAATTGGACAATTGTTTTATTATAGCTGTTTTCTATAACTTTATCCAAGTCGCAAAAACTCCAGCCAATTACATTAGCTAAAATTGGTCCTACGGTGCTTTTTCCGCTTGTCATAAAACCGGTAAGATATATTCTGCTTATTTTCAAGAATTATACTTATATTTAGTATAAAAATAATAATTTATTTTACTTAAGTTAACTTACAAAAAATGTAGCAAAAATTAAAGAAAAACTAAGATGAAGATTGCAAAAGAATATAAATGGGAAATGGGGCATAGGTTAACTTTTCATAAAGGAAAGTGTAAAAACCTGCACGGACACACATATAAAATGCGTGTGGAATTGACCGGCGAGTGCGATGTAAATGGAATGGTGTTGGATTATTATAATATTGATGATTTAATTTTTCCTGTTTTGGAAGAATTAGACCATGGAGTTATAGTATATAAAAATGATGTTGATTTAATAAATTTACTTAAAGTTATCAATTCCAAACATGTTATACTTAACAATGAATGTACCGCGGAAAATATCACAAAATATATTTTAGAAAGAATAAAAAAAACAGCATTTCCTAATAACATAAGTAGTGTTAAAATAAGACTTTACGAAACAGGAGACGCTTATGCCGAAGATTCTGTCTGTTTATAAAATAAACAAACAAGTTGCTGCTATTTAAAAAAAATGCTTTTTTTTCTAAAAATGATTTATTAATCAATTTAATATTTATTGGGTAAAAATAGATTCCGTTTGCTAATTTATTATTTGATGAAACATCAATAAAATTAACCAAAAATTACGCGCCGACTTATAATCATCAACCGAAATTGTAACCAATCTACCTATGAATCATTAACGTTTAATAACAATTGACCCAACCCTGCCAACTTTTGTTTGGTTCTGCCGATAATTGTTACTTTATAATTATTAATTTGGTTACGTGCTAAGTTGCTGTTCATAAAATTACCACACTTACGGTGCTTGTAAGCGAGCTATGTATGCTGTGCCAAAAACCGCGTTATAGTTTTTTTTGTATATCCGCTGCACTATTATTATAAGCAGATATTGCATTATTTGTTATAAAAAAAGAAATAAACAAGGCATAACAAGTTTTAATATATTCATGGTATTATAATTAAAAGTAAATTAATTAGAAGGGAATATCATAATTAAATTGGATAGAACTAATTTCCCTTTTGATATGAATCACATCGACTAAATAATTATGATAATTTCATTTTTTGACAGATAATATTTTAATTAAATAAACGATCTTTGTACAATCAAGTGAGATGTTTCTGGAAACGTTATCCGCATATTAACTTAAAAATTATGTGGTGGATTATATTTTTACAATTTGCAAACTGGTGATAAATGTAAAATGAAAATAAATTTAATATTTAATTTTTAGTTGTGTGACTATTAACACAAAATTTGTTTGTATGGTCTTTTTGTGATAAACAGCACAAAAATATTTAATCTTTTTAATAATTTTGTATTATAAATAATATTTTTTTATAAAAGAAAGGGAGGAAGGATATGAAAATATTAACACATATATTTTTGGTCTTTATATCTGGTTGCGTATTTGCACAGCAACAAAATTTAATATTTAATGGTGATGAAAATCCGTATTTAGTAAATCAACAATTATTTGAAAAAATTGAAGATTCAACGTTTTACAAACCATCTATCGTAATTCTTGACAATACAAAAACAATTCAATATACTTATGATTCTGCAGGAAAATTAGTTGAAGAAGTACTTAACGAGGCTAATTTATTGAAAAGTCACACTAAATATTATTATGAATTTAATAAATTAGTTACAAAAGAAATTGATTCATTAATAAGTAATGAATATGTAACATGCGAACGTTATAGTTATTTGTATAACGAAAACGGATTATTGATAAGTGCCCAAGTTGAAAAAAGAGCTAATAATGTTTTGACCAATAATTCTTTGTCAACTTTTAATTATGACGAAAATAATAACCTGTTAGAAAAAACAATAATGACATGGATAAATAACATATGGGAAATGAAAAGTCAATATCACTATTTATATAACACAAATAATCTTTTGATCGACTATACAACTGCCGTTTGGTCAAACAATCAATGGAATAATCACGGCAGAATCTTTTATAATTATTCAGGTATTTTAGTAACTACAAAAACTTACTCGTCATGGTCTAATAATGGATGGAATATTACAAGCAGAATTAATTATTCTTACAATAATCAGGGTCTTCTTTCAAGCAGTTATAATTCCATATGCAATAATGGAGTTTGGGCTTCAGGAGATGGAACCTTTGGGTATTCATATGACGTGAGATGGAATTTGTTATATGTAGTTAAACGTACAGACATATCATATCATTATAATCTTGAAGTTGAACGATATGCTTATACTTATGATGACTATAATAATCGGATATCAGCTTTACATACAAGAACAACTTATGGTGTAATGTTTTTTCCGTTCACAGTAAACTACCCAACCAATATGAGTATCTTATTTAATAATAATACTGAATCCATTGATTTTTATGCAGCAACAATTGAAGTTCAATATTCAGCAATTACGGAAGTTGGAGAAGAATTAAATACATTAAATTCTTTTATACTTAACCAAAACTATCCCAATCCTTTTAACCCAAGTACAACTTTTTCGTTTAGTCTGCCGGAAAAAGAATTTGTAACATTAAAAATATACGATGTTTTGGGAAAAGAAATTACAACTTTGGTAAACGAAGAGCTTAATGCAGGCAGTTATAAAAACGATTGGAATGCGGCAAATCTTTCAAGCGGAATTTATTTTTACCGTTTACAAGCGGGTAAATTTAGTGAAACTAAAAAGTTGATGCTGGTAAAGTAAAGTTTAAAATGAAAGATTTGTAAATTTTATTTTTAAATAAGTAAGTAGCTAAAAAACGATTTGGAATGAATGGTGTGGTCTTAAACAATTCGGTATGTGAGTTAAATAAATGTATATTGAATGATTTATAGATAAATTATAGTTTATTAATAAAAATATTGTTAAAGAGGAAGATAATGAAAAAGACATGTTTTTCGTTTATGGCTTTGTTGGGATTCTTTATTTTACCGGTTTCATCTAATGCGCAATGGAGCAATATTACTGATTATGATTTAAGTTATTGCGAATCGTTGACATGTTCGGGTGGTTATGTTTTTGCATCAATTATTGGGGATATTTATCGTACTGAAAACAATGGTGATTATTGGAAATTAGTAAATGATATTGGTTCATCCACTAGCGTAACAAGCATAAATGAGAATATTATTGTGTCTGCTTATAGCAATGTTATGCGCTCTACAAATTATGGTGATGATTGGGATATCGTTTTTTCGCAGTTGTATGCTCTTGATAATATTGTTGTTAATGAAGGATTAATTTATGGTTCAAGGTTTTATGATGGAGTTTATGTTTCATACGACCTTGGCTGTAATTGGGTTAAATTGTTTAATGGTGTTGGCTTGAATACGTTTATAACTTGTTTGGATGTACGCGGTGATTCAATTTATGTAGGAAATTATAATGGGTTATATTTTTCAACAAATAATGGAACAACTTGGGAAAAATTATTAGATGGGTATATACAACAAGTAAGGACTAATGGATGTTATTTAAGTGCTTATTGTGCTGTTCCTTGGTCGCTTTATGTATCTACAGATAATGGAACGAACTGGATTGTGCCGGAATATCCATTACCGCATTCACCAATATCTTCAATTAATTTTTACGAATCAAATATTTATGCTTCTTTTGCATACAACGGGGGAATATATCGTTCAACCAATAAAGGAGTAATCTGGCATGAATTGAGCGATGACCTTAGAAATTGCGATATTACTTGCTTAAATATGTCGGAAAACGAGTGGTATGCCGGGACCCAACGAAATGGAGTTGTAAGATCAACTGATAAAGGTGCAACATGGATAAGTACGAATGCCGGATTGAAGAATAAAAATATAATTTCAATAAGTAATATTAATTCAAAGAAATTTATAGGAGTATCGAATAAAGGGGCTTATAAATCAATAGTTGGGGAATTTGACTGGTCGCTTGCCAATCGTGGAATAGAAACATCTAATGTTCAAAGTTTTGTTGTGATAGACTCCACAATTTTTGCAGGAACAATAAGTAATGGTATATTTCGTTCAACAAATGAGGGAAAGGAGTGGACTAATATTAATCAGAATATAGAAAGCCGAAATATTACATCATTAATAACAAAGGATTCGACTTTGTTTTTATGTACAGATACCTCGGGAATATATTATTCAATGAATAAAGGTAATAATTGGTTAAGTATTAATAATGGACTGCCTAATTTGAAAGCACGCTGTCTCGCATATAATACACAATTAATGTTGTAAATACATAAAATAATGCGTATATTTACTTTCAATAAAACTAATTGGAGGAAATATGTCACGTCCAAAGATATCAGTTGATGATGCATTAATTCAAAAAGCCACAGAAGAACTTCGAAAAATTGAAGAAGGGAAATTAGCGATAAAATTGAAAGCAATAATAGCCTACAAAAAGCACAATGCTGAATTGGTGGCGGAAGTTTTTCAAATATCAATAAGAAATTTATTTTTATGGGTAAATCGATTTAAGGAATATGGTGTAGAGGGTCTGATTGATTCACCAAGAGGACATAATCCATCAAAACTGACACAAGTACAATTAGAAAAAATAAAAGAATGGATTATAAGCTGTAAAACACCAGATGGTAAAGATATACATTGGACATTGTTAAAGCTAAAACTCCATATACAAGAACAGTTTAAAATATTCATAAGTACGGTTGCGTTATGGAATCATCTTCATGCAATAGGCCTTAGCGTAAAGCGACCAAGACCGAAACATTACAAATCCGACAAAGAGAAGCAAGAAGACTTTAAAAAAAACTAAAAACCGATACAAATAACGACTGTAAAATTTTCTTTTTTGATGAAGGCAGATTTGGGCTGCGTTCTAGTGTTGGTAGAATGTGGTATGCCAAAGGCAAGGAACTTGTTGTGTTAGTAAAGCAGGGATTTGAAAATTTATATGCGTATTCAGCAGTATCACCACAAACAGGTGAAAGTTTTAGTTTATTCATGCCAGAAGTCAACACAGAAATGATGTCCATATTTTTACAATATTTTTCTAATGAATATAAAACACAACATTTAGTCATGGTTATGGATCAAGCCGGATGGCATAAATCAAGAGAGTTAATAATCCCTACGAATATTGAAATAATATTTTTACCACCTTATTCACCTGAATTAAATCCGGTTGAAAGACTTTGGAAATATCTAAAACAAGAAACTATTCATAATTTCCTTTATGATACTCTTGATGATTTAAACAATGCTTTAGAAGAGGTTTATCAAAATATGAATACTATGGACTATAAAACTCTTTGCAATTGCAACTATTTATGAAATTACAACTTTAATCTTGTATAAGGACTCGATTTTGTTTGTCGGAACTGAAAACAATGGCGTTTTTTATTCTGAGAAAAATATGTTTGCATGGAATTCACTAAATGAAGGAATTCCATTAAATACAATGGTTAATTCAATTTTAGTGCATAATTCAATAGTATATATTGGAACAAATACCGGTTTATACAGATATAGCACCGATGAGGAATGTTGGATTAAGGTTCAACTAGAATTGTCCGGTGGAATAATTAAAAAAATGGCTGCCGATAATCAGCAGTTATATGTCGTCGTTGAAAGAGGTGTGGACGGTGAAATGCTGCTTATAGTTGATACTGGTACTTTTGTATGGAATAGAGTTGCTCTTCCCTATGAAGTTTCCGTTATTAATGATTTATCCGTGATTAATTCTGAACTCTATTTGTGTTGCCCAATAGGACTCATGAAGATCCCGATAAATCAAATAACTTTTACTTTAATTGAAAATGAACAGGAAAATAAAATTATTTGTAAATATACTCTTAACCAAAACTATCCCAATCCTTTTAACCCAAGTACAACTTTTTCGTTTAGTCTGCCGGAAAAAGAATTTGTAACATTAAAAATATACGATGTTTTGGGAAAAGAAATTACAACTTTGGTAAACGAAGAACTTAATGCCGGCAGTTATAAAAACGATTGGAATGCGACAAATCTTTCAAGCGGAATTTATTTTTACCGTTTGCAAGCAGGAAAATTTAGTGAAACTAAAAAATTAATGCTGGTAAAATAAAGCAGTGTTAAGAGTTGAAGGTTAAAGTTTAAATGAAAAGAGAAAATTAATTTTTAATTTTTAATTCTAAATTTTTAATGATTGTTAAAACCGCCGAGGAAAATATAAACACGGCGTTTTTTTTCACTTTAGAACCGAAGAATCCATAATTGTAGCGCGAACTTTAGTTCGCAAGCTTTGTTGATTTAAAAAACCGCGAGATAAATCTCGCTCTACAATTATGCAGTATAACAATTTAAAGAGTGTAAAGCGATCCACTTTTTCGACAAGCCTAAAACCATACAGAAGAACGCCTAATTGTAGCGCGAACTTTAGTTCGCAAGCTTTGTTCATTTAAAATCCGCGAGATAAATCTAGATCTACAAACACAACAAATAATATTTCTAAGAGTCCGAAACATATTTTATCCGTTTTGGGGGCAATAAAATGCGGGTAATAATTACTTTTTAAACGGCAATTACCCTGCAGATTATTTCTATTCGAAAAATCTTCAAGGTAATTTCAATTTTTAGGGATGTAAAAAGGAAAACTTATTAAGGTTTAACTTATTTTTTTTCAGCTACAACTGTATTTACATATCTTGTTAAAGCAGATTTTTTTCTTGCTGCTGTATTGCGATGCATTCTACCCTTAGTAACCATTTTATCTAATGCGGAAACTGCTTCTTTCAATTTGCTTTCAAGTTCAGCTTTTTCTTGTGAACCAAAAACAGTTTTGCTTAAAGTTCTAAATTTTGATAGGGCTGCTTTATTTCTAGCACGTTTTCTTTCGCTTGTTCTAACACGTTTTTCTGCTGACTTGTGTTGCGCCATTTTAATTCCTTACATTTTAATATTAAAGTTTACAAATATAATTGATTTTTCATTTTAAGTCAAATAAGTTACCTAATGTAACTGCGGTTTTTACATCTATTTTGCATATAATTGAAAAAACCGCAGTATATAATATTAATCTTTAGCTTTAAGCCATTGAAAAACTTCTTTCCATGTTGGCTTTTTGCCTGTAAGCAAAATTCCTATTCTGTAAATTTTACCGGCTAACGGGAATATTGCAAATAAAACTGCTATATCCAGTGCAATTGATAAAATAAACTGCCATAAAGGAACATCAATTAATGTAAAACGAGCAGGCATTACTATAATTGATGAAAAAGGAACAATTGAAGCTATTAAAGCTAATTGATTATTTGGATTATTGGATAATGATATTGCAATAAAAAACGGAATCATTATTAATAATGTAAGAGGCCAAATACCCGATTGGGCATCTTGATCGTTATCAAAAATTGCTCCAACCGTTGCAAATAAACTTAAATAGGTTAACAAACCCATAATATAATTTAACAAATAATAAAATACCTGCCAGCCGCTTAAACTAAAAGTAAATTCTTTTGGTAAAGCAAACCACGTTGTTGTAATTAACATAATTACAGGTAAAAGCCAAATAGTCATCTGCAAAACACCTGTAACGACCGCACCTAAAATTTTTCCAACCATCAAATCTTTACTACTTACAGAAGAAAGTATTATTTCAACTATTCTATTGTTTTTTTCTTCAACAACCGCACGCATCATTAACTGGCCAAGTATAAGCAAACTCATATAAAGCAAAAAGGTAAATAAAAATGAAATTACTAAGTTTCCAACACCTTCTTCTTCTACTTTTTCATCTTTTGTTATACGAAAACCGTTAAAATCTACACTTCCGCGTGCATATTTTATCTCTTCTTCCGAAAGTTCTTTACCGCTAAAATACATATCAACAAAAACTTTATTTAAAGGATCTTTTAATTTACTAAACAAAGGATTGTTAATTGGATTATTGGAATAAAACTGCAGTTGTTTATCCTTAAGTACTGTTGCCGGCACGTAAATAATATTTTCTTTACTGTTTTTAATCAGTTTTACTTTATTATCCGATAAATATTTTTCAAAATCGGTTTTATTTTGTACTAAATATGTAATTTTATAAAATCCGCTTTTTACAAACGGAAGTTCGTTTATTTGTTGTTCTATTTTATCATTTAATTCCGGTGTTTCTGAAACAAAGGTTATTTTTGTGCCTTCGTCACCGTCTATACTCATAAATAATGTTTGAAGCCCAATTGATAAAAGCATAATAGCCGGAATAAGCAAAGTCATAAATACAAAAGTTTTTGAATATAACTTATCCATCAATTCTCGTTTTACAATAACTATAATATTTTTAATATTCATTATTTCACCCCTGTTCTTTCTTCATTAATCTCAGAACCGGCTAGCGATACAAATATTTCGTGAAGTGAAATACTATTTGCATCAAATCTGTTTACTTTAATATTTTTTTCTAACAGTGCTTTTAAAACTTCCTGAATATCGGTAGTATTTTTTACACGAATTCCAATAGAGTTACCAAAATTTTCGATATGTTCAACAAAAGGCAAATTGCCTAAAAACGAAATATCTCCTTCGGCACTAACACTAATATTTTTATTGGCGTATTTTGATTTAATGTCATTCATACCCCCGTCAAGAATTATCCTTCCGGTATCAATCATTGCAATATGATCGCATAATCTTTCGGCAAAATCCATTAAATGGGTAGAAAGAATAATTACTTTCCCTTCTTCTTTCATTTCAAGTATAATTTCTTTAAGCAAATTAGTGTTTATAGGATCTAATCCCGAAAATGGTTCATCAAGTATCAAAAAATCCGGATTGTGCAAAATTGCGGTGATAAATTGTATTTTTTGCTGATTTCCTTTTGACAAATCTTCAATTTTGCTATTTGCTCTTTCCTTAAGTTCAAACCTTTCCAAATAACGCATTGCCCTGCCTAAAACTTCCTTGCCCGATTTCCCTTTTAATTCCGCAAAATAAAGAAGAGTATCAAGCACTTTCATTTTTTTGTAAAGTCCTCTTTCTTCGGGCAAATATCCTACTTTGCTTTTAAATTCCGAACCGATCTTTTTTCCTCTTAAAAACACTTCACCGTTATCCGGCGAATAAATATTCATCATCATTCTTATTGTAGTAGTTTTTCCGGCACCATTTCGTCCAATTAAACCAAAAATTGATTTTTCCGGCACCTTAAACGATACGTTATCAACTGCTTTAATTGTTCTAAATGATTTACTTAAATTTTTAACTTCCAAAGCGTCCATTATTTCCCTATAAAAAAATTATAAATTTATCTAATTTAGACGATACTAATATAATAAAGTTATGTAAAAAACATCTCTTTTTGATAAGCATTTTGTAATAATTTTTCATATTCTTCAAAGTTTATTTCGATAGCACCAAACATTTGCAAATGTAAGGTTACATACTGCACATCAAGCAAAAAAAATCCTTTTTCTTTTAAATGGGTTATTAATTTAACCAAAGCGCATTTTGATGCCTGCGGAACAAGTGAAAACATCGATTCACCAAAAAAAGCACCTCTTATAGAAACACCATATAAACCGCCAACCAATAGATTATTCCTAAATACTTCAACACTATGTAAAAACCCCAGATGCCTTATTCTATCATAAGCTTCCATCAACTCTGCCGAAATCCACGTTTCAGTTCTGTTTGCGCAATTTTTAATTATTTCCATTGTGCACGTATCTATTTTATATTCAAAATCCGATTTTTCAATAAACTTTTTTAATGAACGGGGAATATTAAAATTATCTAAAGGAATAATTGTACGGGTTTTGGGCATATACCAATTTATTTGTTTATTTTCATCAGCCATAGGAAAAGCACCTTCGGAATATAGCTGAAGCATCATAAACGGTTCGAGATAGGGATTATGCTTGTCTACTTTGCGGGGTTTACTCATCTATGCCGTATAAATATAATTGTTTAACACTTCTATTGTTTCTTTCAAATAACTTCTATCAATTTCAAACAGATCCCTTATCGAAACAATACCAACAAGCTTGTCATTATCAATTACAAGTAAATGTCTAACTTTGGAGTTTGTCATTTTTTTTAAGCTATTTTCGTATGTATCGGCAATATTTGCTACAATAAGTTCTGTTGACATTGCAGAATCTATAATAGTAGTAGCAATATCAAGATTTTTTGCAATTATACGCCTAACCAAATCACGTTCCGAAAAAACACCCACAAGACGATTTGAAGCATCTAAAACCGGAACTAAACCAATATTGTGTTCGGCCATATACAACACAACATCATGTATTGTTGATCCGCTTTTAACTGTATATAATTTTTTGGATTCCACTAAATCTTTAAGATTTTTCATAGAAGCACTCCTTTTAAAATTAAATAGCATAATATGTCTTATTATACAATTTTTTAATTAGATTTTCAACATATTTTTTATAAAATTTGTTAAATAATTATTAAATTTACTTATAAATTATAATATTGGTGGAAAATGAGTCTATTTGACGGTATGGTTAATAAAGCTTTGCCAAAACTACTAACATCGGCAATTAACTCCAAGTTAGATAACATTGGAGATATTAACGACTTAAACATAAACATAAAAGATAAAAAAATGTGGGGCAAGTTAAACTTACGAGGCGAAAACGACCCGTTAAATTTTGATATTAAGTTTGATATTTTGAAAGAAGACGAAAAATATGTTTTAATTATTAAGGATGTTTTTACTACTAAAATATGGCTCAATAATGCTTTCCGTACTTACGCCAAAGACACAAAAATCCCCATCCCGGACGAATATAATAAATATTTAAAAATGATAATATAAAAATGCTGATTGTAATATAAAAAAAACCAAGACGGAGAAATATAAAATAGCCCAAAAAGATAAAACCGTTTGGTTAACACAAGCAAACATTTAAAAATATTTTTCAAGAAGGCGAACATGATGAAATTTCAGTTGTTCGGAAATTCCGACATACTGCCGAAGATGGAAAAACATATGCGGTAAAATAACATTGTTAATTACGTAATTTTTTGTTTTTAATTCTATTAACGTTTCGCCCCGATGGGGCTTGTTTTGACTGGGTCTTGCTGTTTAGCCTGACAAAAGGCGGACTTGTTGAATTGCAAATATAATAATCTGTTTATATGATGTTCTTTTTCATATAAAAAAACCGCCCAACTATTACGCTGCGACGGTTTTGCAACTTCCCTAATTCAAAATTTAGAATTAAAAATTCAAAATTATTTTTTTGGTCTGTATAAATGTGTGCTTTGGCCAAAAAATACTTCGGCGGATTCCATAATTGTTTCCGATAATGTTGGGTGAGGATGAATACACAAAGCCAAATCTTTAACATTGGCTGCCATTTCAATAGCAACAACACCTTCTGCAATCATTTCGCCTGCACCTGCACCAACTATACCCATACCAAGTATTCGCTGTGTTTCGGGGTCAATAAGTAATTTTGTAAGACCGTCATTTCTATCAATAGTTGTAGCACGTCCGGAAGCACCCCATGGGAATTTTGCGACTTCCACTTTAATTCCTTTTTCTTTAGCTTCAGTTTCGGTTAACCCCGCCCAAGCAAGTTCAGGATCAGTAAATACAACCGCCGGAATTGCGCTGGGTTCAAAAGCTACTTTATGTCCCGCAATTGATTCTACGGCAACCTTGCCTTCGGCAGACGCTTTATGTGCCAGCATGGGATTACCGACAACATCACCAATAGCATATATTTTGGGGTCGGCAGTTTGAAGTTGTTCGTTAACTTCAATAAAACCCCGGCTGTTAACTTTTACGCTTGTGTTTTCCAAACCAAAGCCGGTTGTAACCGGTCTTCTGCCAATTGAAATTAAAGCTTTATCAAATTCTACTTCTTCGGCAGGGGCTTTTGCTCCTTCTAATTTTACATAAATTTTACCGTCACGTTCTGCCAGACTAACAACTTTTGTATTAAGCAAAACCGATTCCATTTTTTTATTAATACTTTTTGCTAAAACAGCCGTCATATCTCTATCGGCACCGGGTAATAATCCGGGTGTCATTTCCACAACAGTAACTTTACTTCCAAATGCTGCATATACCGAACTGAGTTCAAGCCCAATGTATCCGCCGCCTATAACAAGTAATTTTTCCGGAATATCATTTAACGCCAAAGCAGCAGTCGAATCCATTACTAACGGTGAATCTATTGACAAACCGGGAATTTTAGTCGGTACCGAACCGGTAGCAATAATGGCGTTTGTAAAAGTTAATTCTTCGTTGGTGCCGTCAACTTTTTCTATTAACAAGGTTGATGAATTTACAAACGATGCTTTACCGTTAATATAATTAATTTTACGCTGTTTGCTAAGCATACCCAAACCGCCGGTAAGTTTATTAACTACGCCTTCCTTCCATGTACGTAATTTATCCAAATCAATTTTTGGTTTTTCAAAATATACACCCCAGTTTTTTGCTTCTTCGGCTTCGTTTAATAATTTTGCTATATGCAATAATGCTTTTGAAGGGATACACCCTCTATATAAACAAACCCCACCGGGATTTTTTTCTAATTCAATCAATGTAACCTGCATACCTAAATCCGCTGCTAAAAAAGCAGCCGCATATCCACCTGGTCCACCGCCAATTACTGCCAATTGAGTATTATTTAACATCATTTATCTCCATTTTCATATATATAAATTATCCTTCAAGTGCTAAAAGAAATGGTTGTTCCATCGCTTCAACTATCCATCTAATAAAACGGGCACCATCTGCACCATCAATAATTCTATGGTCGTAAGATAACGAAAGAGGAAGAATTAATCTAGGTTCAAATTTACCGTCAACATAAACAGGTTCGTAAAATGAACGCGAAACTCCTAAAATTGCTACTTCGGGTGAGTTTACAATAGGGGTAAAAAACGTTCCGCCAATGCTTCCCAAATTACTAATTGAAAAATTCCCACCCACCATATCTTCAATAGTTAATTTCTTATTGCGTGCTTTTACAGAAATTTCGCCAAGTTCTACTGCCAAATCAACAATATTCTTTTTGTCAACATTTTTAATTACAGGAACCAATAAACCTCTATCGGTATCTACTGCAATACCAATATTGTAATATTTTTTATAAATTATTTCGTTTTTTTCAATATCAATTGTAGCATTAAACTGCGGATAAACCTTTAATGCGGAGGCAATTATTTTTAATAATATTGCCGTAACAGTTAATTTTGCTCCTTTTGCTTCTACTTTTTTACCAAACATTTTTCTTATTTTTTCAAGTTCGGTAATATCGGCTTTGTCAAACTGAGTAACTGCGGGAATACTGCTCCACGCATACGAAAGGTGTTCGGCCGTTTTTTTTCTAATATTACTCATCTCCACTCTTTCAATGTCACCCCATTTTGAAAAATCGGGCAACGGAGATAACTTAACACCAAACGCTGACGAAGCAGGATTAGATAATATTCTTTCATTTAATGATTTTGCAAACGTCTTTACATCCTCAACTGATATCCTTCCGCTTTTATCACTTCCGCGTACTAAATGTATATCAATTCCAATTTCACGCGCAAATCTGCGTACAGAAGGAGCTGCGGGAGCTATTTTAATAGGCATAGCACTTCTTGGCGGAATTATTGGAGGTGTTAATTTAATTACACTTGACTCGTCTCGCGTGATAACTTCAGGTTTAAATGCTGTTACTACTGGTTCATCTTTTTCTATGGATCCAAATTTAGCGGATGCTTTAGGAATACTTTGTCCCGAAATAGTAAAAATCACTTGTCCTACTTTAGCTTTTTCACCCGATTTAACAAATACTTCAGTTACTGTACCTGTCATTTCCGAAGGAACTTCAACTGTTGCTTTATCGGTTTCAATCTCAAGTACTATTGTATCAGCATTTATTATATCACCTTTTTTAATTAACACTTTTGTAATAGTTGCTAAAGTAATATTTTCACCTAATTCCGGTAATTTAAATTCTGCTTTTCCTGTTTCTACTACTAAAACAGGCACTACTTTTTGTGCGGCAACAATTTTGTTTGGTTCTTTTGCTGGTTCAGCTATTTTATCAGCAATAGGAGTAACTTTTTCAGTAACAGGCAATTCGTTTTCCAATTCAAACGTAAAAACAATAGAACCAACTTTTACAATTGCACCTTCTTTAATAAAAACTTCTTTAATAATGCCTTCTAATTCTGCCGGAACTTCAACAGAAGCTTTATCGGTCTCAATCTCTAAAACAGATTGGTCTTTTATTATTTTATCTCCGGGTTTAACAAGAACTTTAGTTACTTGCGCACTAGTAATATTCTCGCCTAATTCCGGTAATTTAAATTCATTTGTCATATTTAAAACCTAATTTTATTTTCTTTAATTATTAAGAGTTATGTGGATTTGGTTTATTTGGGTCAATTCCCAAATTTTTAACAGCCTGTTTAAGAACAGCTGCTTTAATTTTATTTTCTGTAAAAAGAGAATACAATACCGTATAAGCAATATAGTTTGCATTCACTTCAAAAAACTCTCTTAAGCTATCTCTGCTTTCACTTCTTCCAAATCCATACGTCCCTAATGTTAATAAAGGGCTTGGTAAATCTTTAGATATCGAATCTTTAATAATCTGAACATAATCGGAGGCGGCAACAAATACACCTTTTTCATCTTTAGTTAATTGTTTTAAATAAGACTCTTTTTTCTTATCAAAAGGATTTAACAAATTCCATCTTTCGGTTTCCATAATGTCAACATGTAATGCTTTATAACTTGTAACACTCCAAACATCGGCCGATACATTATATTGTTCCTCCAATATTTTTTGTGCCGTAAGAACTTCATTCATAATTGCACCACTGCCTAAAAGATGAGCTTTTAATTTTACATCTTTTTTATCGGAAGCCTTAAATTTGTACATGCCTTTTAATATACCGTCTTTCACTCCTTTTGGCATGGAAGGCATTGCATAATTTTCATTCATTACCGTTAAATAATAAAATACGTTTTCTTGCTTTTCGTACATTCTATAAATACCGTCACGAATAATTACGGCAAGTTCGTAAGCAAAAGCAGGATCGTAAGTTAAAATAGTTGGAATTGGATAAGCAAGTAAATGACTTTGGCCGTCCTGGTGCTGCAAACCTTCACCGGCAAGTGTTGTTCTTCCTGCCGTACCGCCAACTAAAAAACCTCTAACGCGCATATCGGCACCGGCCCAGGCAAAATCGCCCATCCGCTGAAATCCAAACATCGAATAATATATAAAAAACGGAATTGTATTTACACCATGATTGGCATAAGCACTTCCGGCTGCAATAAATGAAGATATTCCGCCGGCTTCAGTAATTCCCTCTTCTAAAATTTGTCCGTTTTTTGCTTCTTTATAATATAAAAGGCTGTCTCTATCAACAGGTTCGTATAACTGACCCTGATGTGAATAAATTCCAATTTGACGGAATAAAGATTCCATTCCAAAAGTTCTTGCTTCATCGGGAACAATAGGGACAATTAAATTTCCAACTTCTCTATCACGTAATAACTTAGAAAGGATTCGTACAAAAACCATTGTTGTAGAAACTTCGCGCCCTTCTGTTCCCTGTAAAAATTCTTCAAACAACTCTTCGCTTGGAGTTTGAAGTGCTTGATTTTTTAACACTCTTTTAGGCAGATAACCGCCCAGTGCTTTTCTTCTTTCCTTTAAATATTTAATTTCGGGGCTGTCTTCAGTTGGTCTGTAAAAAGGAGCTTTGGCAACATCTTCATCAGAAATAGGAATTCCGAATCTTGTTCTAAATTCACGCAATTCTTCTTCGTTTAATTTCTTTTGACTATGAGTAATATTTTTGCCTTCTCCGGCTTCACCCAAACCGTAACCTTTAACCGTTTTAGCCAAAATTACAGTCGGGGCACCTTTAAATTCAACCGCTGCTTTATAAGCTGCATAAACTTTTTCGGGGTCATGTCCGCCGCGTTTCATATTTTCTAATTCTTCATCTGTATATTGTTCAACCATTTTAAGCAGTTCGGGATATTTACCAAAAAAATGTTTACGTATATAAGCACCCCCTTCAACAATATATTTTTGATATTCGCCGTCAACCACTTCATTCATACGTTTTATTAAAACGCCGCTTTTATCCTGCTCAAGCAGGTTATCCCATTCACTTCCCCATAAAACTTTTATAACATTCCAGCCGGCTCCGCGGAAAACAGCTTCAAGTTCTTGAACAATTTTACCGTTTCCTCTAACCGGACCATCTAAACGCTGCAAATTACAATTAATTACAAAAATCAAATTATCTAATTTTTCTCTTGAAGCTAAAGATATTGCTCCTAAGGCTTCCGGTTCATCTGTTTCTCCATCCCCTAAAAACGCCCATATTTTTGAATCATTAGCACGTTTTAAGCTCCTGTCTTCCAAATATCTGCTAAAACGAGCTTGATAAATAGCCATAATTGGACCTAAACCCATTGAAACAGTCGGGAATTCCCAAAAATCGGGCATTAACCAAGGATGCGGATAAGATGATAATCCTCCGTCACCTTTTAATTCTCTTCTAAAATTTTCAAGCTGTTCTTTTGTTAATCGTCCTTCCAAAAAAGCACGCGAATATATTCCCGGCGATGCGTGCCCTTGGAAAAATATCAAATCGCCATCGGAATTTTCGTCTTTTCCCTTAAAAAAGTGATTAAATCCTATTTCGTAAAGAGTTGCAGCCGATGCATAAGTTGAAATATGTCCGCCAATTCCGTTTTCCTCTTTGTTTGCTCTAACTACCATTGCCATAGCATTCCAGCGGATTAAACTTTTAATCCTGCGTTCAATTTCTCTTCCACCGGGGAATTTTGGTTCTTTTTCACGCGGAATTGTATTAATATACGGCGTATTTGCTGTAAACGGCAGCTCCACACCAGCTTGATGTGCATAAGTATCTAAATCGTGAAGAAGTTTTTTTACTTTTTCCGGCCCGCCGGTTTGTAATACATATTCTAAAGATTCAAGCCATTCTTGAGTTTCAAGTTCATCCTCATTAAGTTGGCCGTTTTTAATATTTTCATCCATTGCTTAGTCCTATATTAATATTTTTAATTTACATATTTATACAACATTGTAAAATAATATTTAGTTTAACAAATAAGAACAAAAATATAAACTTTTTTAACATTTATGTAAATCAATACCAAAAACCGTAATTTAATTTGTTCCCATAAAATCAAATTTTATTAAAAAAGCTTAAAGCTTTGACAATTAAAAATAAATTTCAACTCAAGAACTTTATAAATTCTCTTAATTTTTTGTTTTAATACTTAAACTGATGCACTAATATTAATTTTAGACAAATAAAACAGGCTGTTTTGACAGGTAAAAATTACATCTACTCTGTTTTACTCTTTAGTTAATAATTACAGGTAACAATTACTTTTTATTCATTAAATAGTCAAAACATTAAAATACAAGAAGATACAATTATTGGATAGTGGTAATTATTACATATTTTTATCAGAATCAAAAGTTTACCATTGGTATGTTATTTGTTGTTTTAAATAAAACAATAATACGAATTAAAATGAACACAGGACAATTACTTTTAACAACAAGCGCAATGGTACTTCTATCGTTATTAATTTTGCGCGTAAATAACGGGTTTTTAACAACCAATTCCGTTATGATGGAAAACAAATTCGGAGTACTTGCAATTTCCATAGGCTCATCTTTATTAGAAGAAGCAACAGGAAAAGCGTTTGACGCAAATACAGTCGAAAACACAGTTACTTCAACTTCTCAATTATCAACCATCGGCAAAGCAGTCGGCGAAGTATATCCGGACTTTAACGATTTTGACGATTATAATAATTTAACCAAAGTTGATAGTACTCTTCCTTCAGCTGTTTTTAATATTTCTTGTTCGGTATGTTATGTAAATCCTTCCAATCCTAATGTAAGTACGGGATCTACAAAAACATGGCATAAAAAACTTACCGTTGTAGTCACAAGTCCCTCAATGACAGATACGATAAGATTTTCGACTGTTTATAGTTACTTTTTTTACAGGTAGGTGTTATTATGGGATTTAGTACATTATTAGATATATTAGGTTCAACTGTTATAGGGGGCATGCTGCTGATGATTTTATTGAGGATTAATGATGCGGCAGTAGAAAACACCTATACACATGGTGCCGAACTTATGGTGCAGGAAAATCTTGTTGCCGTAGTTGAGTTATTGGAACATGACTTTAGGAAAATAGGATTTTGTAGAAAATGGAATGTTTTACCGGATCCTGCTCATTCAATAATTGCAGCAGATTCTAACGACATCTCTTTTTTAACAGATTTTAATAGTGACGGTGCTGTTGACACAATAAGATACTACACAGGGCCGACTTCCGAACTTGCCGGCACAGTAAACCCACGCGACAGAATGTTATATCGAATTGAAAATAATGCCCAACCAATGGGTTCAAATCTGGGTGTTACACAATTTAGAATTACTTATTACGACGCACTTGGAAATTTATTAAACTTCCCTATTACCGTGCCAAGCGCAATATACATTATGCAAATTGACGTTACGGTAGAAAATTTCGAATCATATAATCAGAATTATTCAACAGCTTTCTGGAGACAGATACGTCTTGCCGCCAGAAATCTAAGTAATAGATAAACGAGGTACTATCATGGGTGGTAAAGCATCTATTCTTCTTGTTCTAGGATTTAGTTTAATTTTTCTTGTAGTGGGACATAATTTTAACCAAATCAGTCTCCGTTCGGTAGGTAATTCCACTAATTATTATCTAAATACAAAAGCATATAATATTGCTGTTTCGGGTGCAAATATGGCTGCAAATCAAATATTTATGGATAAAACATGGGTTACCGGTTATTCTAATCTTTCTTTTGACGGCGGCACGGTTAATGTTTATGTTTCCAATAATATTTCATTAACCGGAAAAACAATTCTTTGTCATGTGCCTCCGGGGAATCCTGCAAATCGCCATACAATTTCGGTAGGAAGTGCCGGAGCCGTTAACGCCCACTTAAGCCATGGCGATTACCTTGGTGTTTGCACCGGTGATACTTTAGATACCGAAATGGCAACAATCATTTCGGAAGGTACTTATCAAGGTATTACTAAGATTGTGATTGTTGAATTACGACCTAGTTATTATTCTAAATTCGGCAATTATTATTCATCCATTAGTGCTGCCCCTGCTACGGGAGATACTTTTCAAGGGCCATTCCATGTTAATGCTAAATTAACCACATATGGAACACCGGTGTTTTGGGGTAAAGTTACAAACAGAACAGGATTAACCAAAAACGGAAGTCCAAAAGATCCTAAATTTTATGGCGGATACGAGACAGGAGTTGATTTACCATTACAGTTTGATACAACCGGAATGCGGAATTTAGCTGCAACCGGCGGAAAGTTTTTTCGCGATACAACAAATACAGGAAAAGCTATTGAAGTAAGGCTCTATTTTAATTCAAATGGTACTGTTACTTATAGCACAAACAATAATAATACAGGATGGAACACTCCCCGCACTCAAGCTTTATCTACTTTAGCCCCAAATGGTATGATTTACGTTGAA
The DNA here is from genome assembly GCA_043805435.1 of bacterium. Taxonomy (GTDB): domain Bacteria; phylum Bacteroidota; class Ignavibacteria; order Ignavibacteriales; family Melioribacteraceae; genus JAEXOD01. Next base: position 42,029 of record JAZDHY010000080.1, on the reverse strand, counting down.
AAAGGAAATATTTATACTAAGGGTGCGGTAAATGGTGCAATTACAATAGTTTCAACAAAAAAAGGTGCTTCAGGAAAAGGGAATGTTTATCAAGAAGACGACTTATATTATGCCGATAATCCGGTAACCAATCCAAACTCCACTAACGTACTAGGAATTGTAGCAGAAGAAAATATTCGTATTAAATCCAATGCTGCAACTCTTGGCGGGGATGTTATTACACAAGCTTCAATGTTTTCTCTTAACCAAAATGTTGGCCCGGAAGACGGTTTGGTTTCTCAAAACTTTTTAGGAAGCTGGAGAATTTTAGGCGGAATTATTGCAAACACAACAAGAGTAACGGCAACTTATGCAACTGTTGACGGTGTATTCCAACCGATTAAAGGCTTAAGATTTGTTCATACTTATGATAATAGATTTATGACCTATGTTCCTCCTAATTTTCCACACACTCAAAATTATGAAATTGTTTCGTGGTACGAATAGTTTGTACTCCTAAATACCAGATCCCCAAAAAGCCCCGCAGTTATTATTTGCAGGGCTTTTTGGTTTTAAATTTTATTTTAATAAAATTATTTTATTAGTTTTTATTATACATTTACTATTTGTTTGAATCGGCAATATTGTAAATTGGACAAAATATATACCGCTTGACAGTTTTATTTCTGACGAACCGGCGTCTATGGTTAGATTATACTTCCCTTGTGATTTGGTAGTATTTACTAAAGATTTTATTACTGCTCCGGTAATATCATACAAATCGGCTTTTACCAAACTTGTATAAGGAATTAGATACTCGATTTTTGTTGAAGGATTAAACGGATTTGGATAATTTTGCGAAACGTAAAATTCGTTTGGTGTTTCATTATTTTCTACTTTAACAATAGTTGTAACTTTTTTTAGTATTGTGCCTTTAGCTCCAACAGCGTACGCATAAACCTTGTATGAGTTTTTGTATTTTCCGGAATCTTCTTTAACTAACGTAACACTATTTAACCAATTTGTTGTATTACTCATTTCGGGCGTCCATACCGATCCATTAAAATGAACAATGGTACCATTATCACCAACTCCATAAGCACAATTCGGATCAGCAAAACCTAAACCCATAATCCCATCATTTGTTTGCAGATGTATTACGGCCATAGTGTCCGGTTTTATTTTTACCAAGGCACCTTCCGAACCCGATACCCAACCATTATCCGGATTTAATAAACAGACACAAGCTAAATAAGTAAAAAAGTTTGGAATATTTTTTGTAATCCAGTTTTCACCTCCATTTGTGGTTTGTAAAACATAACCGGAATCGCCCACAGCTAAAACATTATTTTCATCAATAGCATTAACAGAAGTCAGCCATGCGGTTGTTCCGCTTTGCTGGGGCAGCCAATCCTCTCCTCCATTGGTTGTTTTTAAAATTGTTCCATCCTGACCAACAGCATACCCTAAATTGTTAGTAACAAACGATAATGAATTTAATATTTTTGTAGTACCGCTATTTTGACTTGTATATTTACCGTTTTCGTACTTTATTATTTTACCCTGTCCCCCGCATAAGTAAAAAACACCGGCAATTTTAACTCCGCTAACACAGCGCCACGGTATATTACTAGTCAAGGTATCTATATCATTATACCATGTTTCTCCTCCGTCACTGGTCCTTAATATCATATGTCCACCAACTGCTGTTCCGTTTTGCGAGTCGGTAAAATAAACTGACGTTAAATCATATTCTTTGCCGTCTTGTTGAATAATCCACTCTTGAGCGTTAATTATTTCAGTCATTAAAAGAACAACAATTATACTTAATAAGTATTTCATAAAAACCTCCATTTTTTATTTTGTTTCTTTTATTGTCGGTTTATTCCTATAGTTTAATTACACTATTTTATTATCATTAATTTTTTAACAACATTAAATTCCGGTGTAATTATTCGGTAATAATAAACACCGCTTGCCAATCCTCCTTTAATTAAAGAAGCGTTTAATAAATAATTATAATAACCTGCTTCATAATCTGTATTAATTAATACTTCAACCAACTGTCCTATTGAATTATATAATGCCAAATACACTTTTGTCGGTTTTGGCAACGAAAATTTAATAATTGTTTCAGGATTAAACGGATTAGGATAGTTTTGAAATAATTCAAATGTTGCCGGTGTTATCTCAACATTTATTTCTTTTGAATATTTATAAGAATCATCATTATCTACAATTTTTAATCTGTAGATAAATTTAGTTCCCCCTGTAACCATTTTGTCAGCAAAGTTATATTCGTTAACACTAAAACTATTTCCTTGGGCTTGTACAAAACCGATATTTTCCCACTCTTTTTCTGTTTTGTTGATTGTTCTTTCAATCGAAAAACCGTTAACATTAATTTCGGCTGCCGTACTCCAGTTTAAATTTACACAATCGCCGTTTGTTGTTGCAGAAAAGGAATTTAACTCAACCGGAAAAGCATTATTTTCTGTACTGCCAAGACCAAATTCCGAAAACGATGTTAGTCCGGTCCATTTTAATATTGGTGCTGCCGATATATCGTCAGGAACACCATAATCAACCCAGTCTTCGGTCGAATTTTCTCTTTTTAACAAATGAATTACCGAATAGTCTGATATTCCTTCAACACCTGTTAGATCAAGCGTTATAGTATAAGTAACGCTGTCGTCTAATGTTCCTTCGTCGATATTAATAATCCAGTATCTTGGTGCCATAGTTACCAGCCCGCCGGGTAAGGTACCGCCCGGACTATATGGTATTCTATCAACATTAATATTTAATGGCCCGGAATTTCCAATTGCCAAAGTTAATGTTGCTCCGGTAGTACCAAAATTAATTTGATTTGTTGAATTACCCTGAATTACAGTTAAATTATTTTGGTCCGGTATTTTTTCGATAGATATATTATCCAATATTGTACCGTAGGCAAGTGCAGTGGCATCGGTCTGATCCCGCCATCTAAAAACTACGGTTTTGTTAGCATAAGCCGATAAGTTGACAATTTGTTTATGAAAAACCAACTCATCTTCCGGCTGCGAAAGCCACGCCAAAGTAGTCCAAGTACCACCGTGATTGGTAGAAATTTCGAAATATGTAGTATCATGACCAATTATTGAAGGTAAAACATGATCATTTCCACTTGATAGAGATTTATCTAGTGAAGTAGAATAATAATCGAGATCTTGATCTAACCACCAAAACTTTATACGCATATTAGAGCCCAAACTTATTTTGGAGCTTATTAAACCAGCCGGAATCTCGGGACTATGGTTATATGTTACTCCGGCTGCAAAGTTACCATTATACGAAAAATCTGTCTGTTCCCAATAATATACTTCCCAGTCGTCCGCTTCCTGCCTCCAGCCTGCAGGGGGAAAGGTTAATGATTCAAATCCTTGAAAATATGGGAAAGACGTTATTAGTGTACCCGAAACCGTTAAAACCCCGCTTATGTTTGAAGTACCGTTCCAAATTCCCCCCGAATCGGTACTATATCCTGCATAAACATACTCGTCATTGCCAAATTGAAATCTGAATGTATAATAAAAAGTTCCAACTCCGACCGGTTCTTTACCGTCATAAATATAAAAATGTTTATCATCGGAAGCATTCGAAAAATCGGCATCCTTCCAAATAAGCCACGTGTTTGGATTAGTATTTCCCGGGCTGAAACCAATCCAAGCTTTTATATATTCACAAGGATCATCTTTATCGGTAACCCCGTCAATTTTAACTCCTCCGGATATTTCCACATATTCATTATTTTCTACTGCTTGATTTTTTGTTTCTAGGTTTACCCACAAAATATTTGATTCAACAATTTCTACAATTCCGTTTGTGTTTGTTACACCATCCCAAATACCGCCTCCGTTAGTACTATACCCTCCATAAACAACAGGATCCGAATCAAGTTGATATTTTACCGCAACATAATAAGTTTTTAACTCTAAATCCGCCTTAAATGATATTTTATATTGATCTTTTGTTGTACTATAGGTAGTTCGATAAGCAGATATTGTAGCCGGAGTCCATATTGTTGAATCAGCCCAAGTTGCAGGATTTGTATTTAATTCACTAAAACCAATCCATGCTTTTATTCTTGCACTAGAACTGCTATTTAAAGTAGTTATACCATCAACAACCACATTTCCGTAAAAAGATCCGGTTGCCACTTGTCCTAATGTTTTAACATTAATGGTATCATAATTGGCCCAAGTAATTACCGGATCTGTTATTGTAAGAATTCCGGATACGTTTGACGTACCATCCCAAAAACCACCTCCATTAATACTATAACCGCCATACTTATAAGCACTATACTTAATTTTAAATCTGCTTGCAATATAATAAGTACCTCCGGGTAAATAGGCTCCGTTGCTTTTAATGCCCATCCCCTTGTAATAATCGTCTCTGCCGTTAATTTCGGTTCCATTTACGTTATACGAAGCAATTAACCAAACCGAATCGGGCCATGTGCTTGGGTCGGAATTTACCGGACTATATCCAATCCAGCATTGAATATTTGCCCCCTGATCCATATTTTCAGTTAATCCCTCTTCAAAAATTTTAGAATAAACCGAAGTTGTAATTCCTTCAATTGTAGTAGAATTTCCGGTTTCTAAATTGCACCAATCAATAACAGGAATTTCGGTACCAAGTTCGTAGGCACCTATTGTGGGCGATGAAATATGCCTGTTAACTCCGTTAATATCGGTTAATATGTTTTCAATTGGAATTCCGGCCATCAATAATGGCGAAGTGTTTAATGGTTTTAAATTATTGTCATTCAAATAGAGGGGATCTGCTGATAACGAATTAAAATCCTGCTCCGTTGCCAAACGCCATTCCTCAATAGTTGTTTTTGCACCGCCAAAATAGCCTAAAACACTTTGTGACCCCGAACTAAAATAATTATTATAATTAATGCTTGTAAAAGCTCCGGCATTTGCATCGCTATATATGGCATACGATTTTGAAGTTGTGTTAGTTGAAAATGTTATTGAGTTTGTAATTGAATTATTTTTTAGCTCAATTCCGCTAGCATTGGCCGAAAAATACAATCCGGTACTTACAGCCAAAACACTGCTATTAGTACCGGCTATACAAATCGAGTTGTTAAATATTTTAATTCCACCGGAATTATTAAACACTCCAATTCCAAAAATCGAATATTCCAATTGTGTATTTGATGCCGAAGAACCGTTTATTCTTCCAATACTATTATTTATTATTTTAATATTGCTTGAGGCTGTTTTGGTGTTTATTTCAATTCCGCCCGCACCATATCTATCGCTTGAATGTTGATAAAGGATATTATATAATTTGTTTTTAGCAATATCTAAATTTTGGACGCCATCCCCAATATATATTCCCCTAAGTTTTCCCAAATTATAGTTATAATTAATAACGTTAAATATTTCATTGTTGTTAATCGCCGAGCTGTCAACCTGCTCCAAATAAATGCCATACTGGCCGATATAAAAATATTTTGTTTCTTTGTATCCGATAGTATTATTTTCAATTAAAATATTTTTGGGTTTTGCGCTGCTATTTCCGGCAATACATATTCCAAATTTTGTTTTATAGATTTTATTATTTATTATATTAATATTATTGTTATCGGCTCCTGTTGAAGTAGTTGCTGCTGTACTTCCACCAATAAAAATTGCAAAATTGTTATAATAAAACGAGTTAGTGTATATATTACAATTCCTAATTGTGTTATTTTGCGAACCAGCCCCAATACCAAGACTAATAAATTGGAAACAAGCAATTGCGTTTGCCTCGGCTGAATTATAGAATGATAAAAAATTTCCGCTTCCTTCATATCGCCCGTCAATAATCACATTATCGGCACCGTTAAATCGTATTAATCCGCCGTTATATGTTCCGGCAAGCACTTTTAACGATGCATCGTTTGGTTTAATTGTAACAGAATAGTTTTGGTCAAATCCATTTAAGGGCACAGCACCTGTTTCGTTTGTATTTGAAGTTATTTTTAATGTAATATTTCCCGTAACAATACTGTTATTTATTTTGTTAAATATACCATCAGCAGATGATAAGGCTGTATAAGTTTCTCCGTTTCCAATCAAAAATTCACCCTGCAAACCTTCTCTTACCAAAAAGCTGTTTATTGTTCCGCTTATTGGAAAATTTGCAGCAATTAAATTTACGCTTGCCGGTTGTGTATTAAACGTTCCCGAATTTATTGCAACATTAGGAAAAACTGCCAAATCTTGTGCAATAATAAAATATTGAATTGTATTGTCTTCAATTAAAGGATAGGAGATTAATTTTGTAAAATCAATTATAAACTCAAACGGAGATAATTCGTTTACGGCTTCAGCATATTTCCAGCCGGCAGTTCCGTTTGTATTATCATTAAATGTATTTTCATCTGTCGATTTTTTATAATATAATCGGGGTTTTGTACCGGCGTTAACGTTAACACCCGATTTGTCGCTTATAATAATTCCTGTTACGATTCTTGAATCTGCAACTACGGCATCTTCCAAAAGTGTATAAGTTATTGCAGGACTGATACCATCATTACCAAAGGTAAACGTTCCTTCGTCTGCACCTAAATCCGGAGCTGTTGTTGTCCTATCTTCATCATCAATATCTTTGGTAATTGTTATTGGGGATGTTATTTGCTGCCCTCCTCCTTCAACTTGTGTAGGCAAATCCGCTTTTATATGAACATCGTAAGGATTTTCAGTGCTTGCAAAAGGGGGAAGTTCTGTATAACAGATTTGATCTTTTGTTACCATCCTTGTACGATATTGCTGTATTGTTTGTGCACTATTTGTGTTGTCATAAAATATCAAGTTTTTTGAACTTGGTACGTCAGTATAATACAAATTATTATTTGAAAGTGTACTTAAATTAGTGTATGTTATTCCGCTATACCACATCGCTACAGCCAATGCACCGGTTGCTACATTAGTATTATTAACAAAAATATTATTCCTTAGTACAATTGTATTTGCATAATAACTTGGTGATTCAATAAAAATTGCCGTACTTCTGTTGCCAACATTAGCACTTATATAATTAAAGAACACTGTATTATGATCTAAATATGTAGTAAAATTTGCAGAATTTGCGGTGCCAATATAAAAACCATATACACTGGGATAAGAAGCAGAATAAGGTGCCGAATTAGGACTTCTAAAATCATAAATCATATTATTATATATGTTATGCGTCCCTTTTTTGCTGACTGATATTCCTTTTAACCCTTTGTAACCGCTGCCCGTATAACAAATGTTAAACATTTTATTGTTAAATATTTTAGTTAATGCCCCGTTTATTTCCATTCCCCAAAAACTTTCGGAATCCGAAGTAAAATTAGTTATTATGTTGTTATATATTTCAACATTACCCACGCTTTCTTCATCAACAACAATACCATAAATATATCCATCAATTGAAGAGTTTGTAGAACCAAAGTTATTCAACTCGTTATTATATACTTTTGCCGTTCCCGAATAGCAGTTTTTTAGATAGATTCCATAAAAATAAGTACCCGAACTTATAAAATCGATTAATTTTGTATTATAAATAGAAACATCTTTTTGATAATTGCAATATATTCCATAAATAACATACGACTCGTTTCCACCAAGTGATTTAATTTCGCTCACACCTCCATCAATTGTTCCAATTTCATTGTATTCGTCATAATATTGGTAATTGCCTTCAAAATAATACCCCTTATAACACTCGGTTATTGTATTGTTGTAAAACTTGTTATAACTATTTTTGCCATTTACGCCGGAAGAATTTGAAATCATATAAATTCCGGTTGTAAATCTATAATTTGCGTATAGATTAATAACACAATTTTTAACCATATTATAACTACAGCCGTTTGCCGTTAGTGCATAAAAATATAAACCATATTCCACATTGTTGGTGCTATTATCGTCTCTAATTTCAAGCCCCTCAAAAGTAATATAATCACCGCCGGATATTTTTATTGCAGCATCGGAATTGGCAGAAGTACCGGTAAATTTCAATATCGGTTTTGTGCCAACTCCGGACTGCTTAAAAACAATCGGTCTTGTATCGGTTCCGGTTTCGGTAATATTTACCAAACCGGGTTCATCAAAAGCTTGACCATCGGTTATTAAAAAAGTAACACCGCCGGGGCCTACGCCCGATGTATTAAGATCCGCTACGGCAGCATAAAGACTTGTATAATCACCGCCGCTGTTGGCAATTGTTTTTGTTCCTCTTAACCCTTCCACAAGAGTTGCATTTCCGTTTGGGTTAGTAATATCAGGAGTAATAACCGGATTTCCGGTTTTATCAATTGTAAACTCCAAACATTGTGCATCTACAACGTTGCCGCCTGCTCCGCTTTCCGCAATATCATAAACCAGCCATAAATAATTAATACCTATAATAAGCGATTGATTTCCGATTATATTAAATTCTCCGTTGGGCATATTATATGTTGTTCCAAATTGGGTTGTTGTTGTAAAAGTTGTGTTTGTTGTATAATATACTTTAGCAGAACTTATATCGGCAGTATTTGTAGAACCCGAAGTACTGAACTTAATATTTGTTAAGTTAAACGGATTTATCATACCATCAGTTGTTATTGTCAAACGAATAATTTTATTATTTATTGAGCCAACTTTTATAGTATTTTCCGAAACCTGTTCGGTTGTAGAAGATGTTACTTCTATACTTGGCGGGTCTAAAACCTGAACATCATCTAAAAACATGTTATTGCCATAAGTAGATATACCCCTTATTAGAATATAATTTGCTGAACCGGTAAAAGATGAAGGAAGCGTAAAACTATAATTATACCAGCCGGTTGATGACACAATAGGACTTTTTCCTGTGTTTCTATTAATCACACCTAAGTAATATGCCTCATCGGTTAATCCGGTAGTATTTATATAAAACTCTATTCTATCGCTGTTTGAAGGATATCCATCATCCCTATACATCCAAAAATTAATTACCGGCCTATCGGACATGCCGGATGTTGACAGATCAAATGATTTACTTACTAAAATTCCGGCTGTACCTGATGATAGATTGTAACTATTAAATTTTGCCATTCCCGCACCGCTATGCGGGGTTGTTGTTGGGTAAGTGCCGGTTGTTACTCTCGACCAGCCGGATCCGGAAATACTCCATCCGGTCGGAGGAAACGTTGTGCCGTCAAAAGATTCTGTGGTTAAATAACTTTGTCCTTTAACAATAATGGTTGATAAAAGAAAAAACACAAACAAAATTTTTGCATACTTAACACTTCTATTCCTGCAACTGCATTTCATAACAACCTCACACATAATTTTGATTTTTGTATATGTTTTGTTTTATAGCATCGGTTAAAATTTCGTTAATACAAAAATTATTTATATGTGGGTCTTTTGCAATTTATTGTTGTTAAAAATTCGGAATTCTTAACAACAACTTTCTAAAAAAATACTGATTTTGCAATTAAGGAAAAATTAGGCAACCTGTCCTGTTTTAGAGGCGGTATTTTTATAAAATGATGGTGTAATACCGGTAAATTTTTTAAATGCATTATTGAAGGAGGGCTTTGAATGAAAACCGACTATTTCTCCTATTGCCTCTAAAGATAGATGTGCATGTTCGGGCGAAATTAATAAACGTCTGGCCTCTTTTATTCTTAACTCATTAATAAAATTCGGAAAATTTTCGCCAAAATTTTCGTTAATTATTTGAGATAAATATTTCCCGTTTAAATTTAATAAATTTGCTAATTTTTCAACACTTAGGTCTTTATCTAAAAAAGATTTTTCCCTTTCCATTAAATTTGTTAAATCAATCATAATTCTATTTCTTGTATCATCATTTAGTGTAGAATTTTTATATTTTAAATGATTTTTAACGCCTCCTTTCATTTGAATTATTCTTAACTCGATGTTTTCTTTTACGTCCTCCTGTTCCATCAATTTTAATCTGTCTTCGGTTGCCATTAATTCTAAATTTTTATTAACTAAATCTATATAAGCTAAATTTCTTTTTCGGTATAGTAATAAAACAATAATAAGAGTGGTTAGCACTAATCCAAATATTATTGATTCTGCAACTAATTGAAAGTTTTTATCCTTTATTTCAAGGTCTTTTATCTGTAAATCTTTTTCTTTGTTTTCGATGTTGTATTTAGTTTGTAAATCCGCTATTGCTTTGGCGTTTGCTTCATTAAAAATTGTATCTTTTATTGTTTGATACTTATTTTGATATTCGAATGCGTATTTAAAATCCCCCATTTCCGAATAATACACTGCCGCATTTTTGTATAATGTTTTGAGTTGTTTTTTTGCGTTTATTTTTTCGGCAATTTTTATACCTTCTAACACATAATATAATGCTTTATTTTTGTCACCTAATTTATTTAATATATCCGCAAGATTTACAGATGATTCTAATATTAATTCCACATCTTGTTTTTCGTTGGCAATTCTAAACGACTCGGCTGAATATTTTTTTGCTTCGGTGTAATTTTTTTGTTCGTAATATAAACAAGATAAATTATTTAAAGATATGTTTATACCATAAATAAAATTATATTTTTTGGCAAGTAAATAACTTTCTGAAAATTTTTCAATTGCTTTATTTGTATCACCCATTTCATGATAACAATTTCCAATATTTAATACCGCCAACACCCATTCGGAAGTTTTGGAAGTATTTTCTGTCCTCTTTAATAACTTAATAAAATATTCCAAAGCAAGTTTTATATTACCCGATCGAGCATTAATTACCGCTATATTGTTTATAGCTTTAAGAAGATAATTTTCGATTTTATTTTTTTCGCAAAATTTTTCCACAGTAATAAATTTTTCCAAAGCTTCTTTTAAATCCGACCTTTGATAATAATAATATGCTATTTGGTAAAGTGCTTCGGCTTCTCCAAATTTAAATTTTGCTTTTTTCGCCAATTCAGCCGCCTGATGGGCATAATTTAATGCTTTATCGGGTTCGGTTGACATATACTTTGCACTAATTTTAATTAATATTTTAACTTTTGTACTGTCTTCTTTTGTTGAAGCAAAAAGGTTTTTAAGTGAATCGATACTATTGTTTTGGGCATAATTAACGAAGGGGTAAAAACAAATAAACAGAACAATTAAGAATGTTTTCATTTTATTATCAAATTTTTATTTATTGAAAGTAAAATATTGAAATAAAATTATTTTGTAAAGGGATTTTTAATTAAAACAAATAATAATAAAAAATACTTGGTCTTTTTTATTTGATGTATGGCTAAAGTTTATTAAAAAGGGATTTGAATGCCTTATTCAAAACAATAGTAAGTTTATTAAAGGTACATTAATAACTTTCACTGCGGACATAATTATTAGCAGCTTGTATATTATTTTTAAGCCGGTTCTAATAAATTATGATAGCGTGAATATTTATATATTTTTAATATTTTTTGAATGCAAAAATGCAATTTTTGAGCATATGGTTTTTAATTTTTACCATTCTTGTACTTTGGTATTGTAAAGTGAAAACTTGAACCACTACCCAAATGACTGGTAACCCAAATTTTTCCGTTATTTTTTTCAACAAATTCTTTGCATAAAATTAATCCTAGCCCTGTTCCTATTTCATTACCGGTGCCGGTTTTTGTTTGCTGAACTTCTATTTTAAACAGGGCATTCATTGTTTTTTCATCCATTCCAACACCATCATCAGATATAATTATTTGATAAAAATCTCCTTCATCAATGTAATCCACTTGAACATGCCCGCCTTCGTAAGTAAATTTTATTGCATTGGAGCATAAATTACGAAAAACCGTTGTAATCATATCTTCATCAAAATATGCAATCATATTGTAAGCAGCATTATTAACAAGTGTAATATTTTTTGCTTTTGCTTGCGATTCCAACAAGGTAATTGTTTCAAAAACAATAAGTGTAATATCTTTTTCTTTAGGGTTAAATTCCATTCTTCCGGTTTGCGAACGTGACCACTGGAGTAAATTTTCCAACAATTGATGCGATTTTTTTGCAACTTTTTCCATCTCCGCCAAATAATCAAGACGTTCTTCGTCTGTAAATTCATAATAATCGGATATAAGCATACTGGAAAAACCAAGCATGGTTATAAACGGGTTTTTTAGATCATGGGCAATAATTGAAAAAAATTTATCTTTTGTTGCATTTATTCTTTTTAATTCTTCCTTTGAGTTTTTTAATTCAATATGAGTTTTTACTCTCATCAGTAATTCGGCATTGTTAAAAGGTTTTGTTATGTAATCTACCGCTCCCAAACTCAAACCCATAACAATTTCTTCGGCAGCTGTTTTTGCCGTTAAAAAAATAATTGGTATATCAGTGGTTAAAACATCATTTTTAAGGATCTTACATACTTCGTAACCATTCATTTCCGGCATCATAACATCAAGCAAAATTAAATCGGGATTAACCTCTTTTACAGTCTTTAACGCCTGCAAACCGGTAGTTGAAACCGCAATTTCGTAATTTTCCTGTCGTAAAACATTTCCAAGCAGCTGCAAATTTTTATAATTATCGTCAACAATTAATATTAAACTTTTTGCTATTTGTTCTGTTTTATTATTTTCCATAAGTATCTCTTTATTTTTCGCAAAACATTTTATTTTAATTTAATAAATATTTTTATTAAATATTAAAAAAAATAAGCTATTTAATATAACAGAATGATTTTATCTTGTTATTTTAACAGAGAATTAGATTAATTCATGTTTTAATAAATCTAAATTTTCCCGGCTATATTTTTTTTTAATTTCATTCATAACTTCATTAATAGGATAATTTTCAATATCTGCAATATAATCTAACGCTACTCCATCTAATAACGCCCCATAAATTCTTGCTTCGGCAAAATAATTGCTAACACCTATTTCTTTTAAAATACTTTCAATTAATAAAAATATTTCATCGTAAAATAGTTTCATAAATTTACTGGAATTTTCAAGTATACCGGGCTGGAAAAAGAACACAAAAATCATTTTCCAAAATTCGTGGCTTTTTTTTAACCACGTAAATGTTATGTTTGTAAGTAATTCAAGTTTTTTATATGGATCCGGTTCGTTTGTTAACGGATGATATTCCTGCGAAAACATTTCAAAAACCTTTTGAAGTATTGCTTCAACAATATGCTGCTTGCTGTCAAAATAATTATAGGCTAAACCTTTTGATACACCTGCAGTTTGTGCAATGTCACTCATTGACGTTGAATGAAACCCTTTTTCTGCAAATAGCTTTAAAGCAGAATCAATAATCAGGTTTTTCGTTTTTTCACGTATTTCTTTATTCTGTTCTTTTGTACGAGGCATCTAATTTGAAAAATAGTGAATAAATAATAGTTTATTATAAGAAATAGTATAATTTAATCATTTTTTTTTATTTATGCTTGACAAAAATCATAAGTTTTAATATTTTTGACTAAACGTTTAGTCATTGTTAGAGTTAAAACATGAAAAGTCAAGTTATTGGTTTATTTTTTCTTCTATTTACAAAAGTTATTTTTTCACAAACGGCAGAAGAAATTGTAGATAAGGCCGAAAACATACTAAAAGGAAAATCCCAGCATAGTATTATTGAAATGGAAATAAACACGCCGGATTTTGAAAGGACGTTAAAAATGGAAAATTGGTGGGTTGGAAACGAAAAGGCACTAATAGTAATTTTGTCACCAATACGTGAAGCGGGCAATAAAACTTTAAAAATTAAAAAAGAAATTTGGAATTACTTAAAAAACACCGAAACCACTATAAAAATTCCTCCCTCTATGATGCTGCAGGCGTGGAACGGTTCTGACTTTACAAATGACGATTTGGTGAGAGAATCAAATCTTTCAAATGATTATTTTCAAAAGATAATTTCCGAAGAAAATATAGACGGCAAAAAATGTTGGAAAATTGAATTAACTCCCAAACCGGAAGCACCGGTTGTTTGGGGAAAACTTTATTATTGGATTGAACAAACCGGATTTTTGCCTATGCTGGTTCAATATTATGATGAGAAAGGAACACTTATAAGATATATAAAATATACTGATATAAAAAAGTTCGGCTCGCATACAATTCCTTCTAATTGGACTATATATAACAAATTAAAAGAAGGTCATTCAACAACTATTAAAATATTAAATTTAGAATTTGATGTTGTTATTTCCGATAGAATATTTTCTTTTCAGGAACTTGAACGAGGCAATTAATTGAATTTGATTATTAAATTGGCTTGGCGGAATATTTGGAGGAATAAACGCAGATCCCTCCTAACATTAGCAGCAATTTCGTTTGCCGCATTTGCCTCTATTGCAATGCGTGGAATTCAATACGGAACTTATAAACTTAATATTGAAAATGCAGTGAATCTTTTTTCCGGTTATATTCAGGTGCAGCAACCCGAATATCAGGAAAATCCCACATTAAATAAAAGTATAGGCAATGTGCAATTATTGGAGCGCAAGTTATCATCTATTGCTTTGGTTAAAGGTTACTCTCCAAGAATTTATGCCGACGGATTAATAAGTTTTAATGAAAATTCTTTTGGGGTTGCAATCTTTGGTATCAGTCCTTCAAAAGAAAAAACAGTAACACAAATAACAAATAAAATAAAAGAAGGAAGGTTTTTTTCAAGTGACACTGAAAATGTTATTGTTGTTGGATACAAATTATTAGAAAATTTAAAAGCCAATATTGGAGAAAGTGTTGTACTTTTAGCACAAGGTGCTGATGGCTCTATGGGTAATCTTAAATTTAAAATTATCGGTACAATTAAAACCGGGTCTTTGGATTTTGATGTTATGGGTGTATTTATAGGGTTAAACAAAGCGGACGAGTTGTTGGCAATGTGTGGTAAAGTGAATGTTATTGCAGTTAAATTAAAAAGTCTTGATTATTTAAATGAAGCAAAAGACGAAATAAATAACAAATTGGCAGGGACAAATCTTAAAGTTCTTTCCTGGGATGAAATTATGCCTGAGCTAAATGAATCAATTGAGTTTGACAACATTGGAGGAATTCTTTATTTGGCTATACTTGTTATTATAGTCGTTTTTGGAATACTTAACACTATCCTTATGTCGATTACAGAAAGATTTAAAGAATTTGGAATTACGCTTGCAATAGGAATGCCTCAAAATAAAATTGTATTGTTAGTATTTATTGAAACTGTTTTTATTGCCGTAATTGGTTTGATTGCCGGAAATATTATAGGCTTTGGAATTAATTTATATATTATACATAATCCAATTGAGTTTTCAGGAACAGCCGTACAACTGTACGAACAATATGGATTCCTTCCAAAGATGGAGTCATCCTTATTACCGTTAATATTTATAAACACTTCTATAATAATTTTTATTGCCGCTATTATTTCAAGCTTATATCCTCTGTATAAAGTTTATAAATTAGAACCGCTTAAAGGAATTAGATACACTTAATAGAGATAATTATGTTAATAAAATTAGCCTGGCGTAATTTATGGCGAAATAAAAGAAGATCGATTCTTATACAACTATCAATAATTATTGGTGTAATTGCAATTATTACACTTGATAGCTTTTCGAATGGTATGTTGTATCAAATGCTTTTTAATCAAATAAGCACTAAAATAACGCATATACAAATACATAAAAAAGGCTTTAACGATAATAAGCTCATTCAAAGTTTAATTCCTGATTATAAAAATGTTGAAAAGATTTTACAAGCAAATCCTGATGTAAAATTTTATAGTAAACGAGTAGTTGCTTTTGGCTTAACAAGTAGCGCTTCAAACTCGACCGGAGTATATATAAATGGAATAATCCCTAATGATGAAGCAAATGTTTCAACAATAAAATCATCAATTATCCGTGGAAAATATTTATCCGGAGCTTTAAATGAAATAATAACTAGCGAAAAACTTGCTCAAAAACTGGATATAACTATTGGAGATAAAATTGTAATTATGTCCAACACGCTTAAAGGAAATATAGGTTCCGAGCTTTTTAGAATTACAGGACTTTTTAGCACATTCAGTTCGGAATTTGATAAAACGAATATTTATATAACTCTAAAAAGTTCTCAAAAACTTCTTGAAGTTGGAGATAATATATATGAATTTGCATTAATTACCAACGATATTAATAAAGCACCTAAAATTGCTGCTGCACTTTCCCAAAAACTCAGCACCAATTATGAAATAATGTCTTATGAAGATATTTTGCCGCTTATTATTATTCAGCTTGATATGTATAAACAACTCTCTTTTTTTATAACATTAATTATAAGTCTTGCAATGATATTCGGAATTATCAATACAATGCTGATGGCAGTATTTGAACGAATTCGTGAATTTGGTGTTTTAATGTCAATTGGAATGAAAAACAGTAAACTATTTTTTATGATAATTATGGAATCTTTTATTCTTGGGGTTATTGGCACAATAATAGGGACGGTTGTTGGATTAGCGGTTCAAATGCCATTAATGCATTTTGGACTAAATTTAAGTGTTTTTACAAAAAGTCTCGATTCGTTTGGTCTTGGTGCAATCATTTACCCGACAATATCAATAGAAAACACATTTATAACCTTTTTAACTATCCCAATAATATCAATTATTGGAGCACTTTATCCGGCATTTAAGGCTATAAGGTTACAGCCAATTAATGCATTACACTATGTTTAAGTTATTAAATAATTACGAGTAACAAAATGGAAATACTGCGCGTTGAAAATTTAGAAAAAACATACGAAGATAATGGAATACCTGTTTATGCATTAAGGGGTATAAATTTAAGCGTAAAAAAGGGTGAATTTTTAGTAATTGCCGGGCCTTCCGGTTCTGGTAAAACAACCCTGCTGAACTTATTAGGGGCGCTTGATAAACCAACCAAGGGTTCAATCTATTTTAATGATATAGATTATGCGAAAAAGTCAAAAAAAGAGTTGTCGGCAATAAGATTACACAACCTTGGTTTTGTGTTTCAAGCGTATAATTTAATACCGGTTCTTACTGCTTTGGAAAATATTGAGTTTAGTATGATGTTGTTGGGAATTCCGGAAAAAGAAAGATATAAAAAAGCTATTTTATTAATGGATGAACTTGGAATAAAAGAACTTGCCGATAAACGTCCTAACAAAATGAGCGGAGGTCAACAGCAGCGGGTTGCAGTAGCACGTGCAATTGTAAACAACCCAACTCTTGTTTTAGCAGATGAACCAACGGCGAATTTAGATTCTGTTACAAGCGGGAATTTGATGGATTTAATGCAAAAAATGAACGAACAAAAACAAATAACTTTTATTTTTTCGTCACATGATAAATCAGTAATGGATAGAGCCAAAAGGCTTATAATTTTAAAGGATGGCAAAATCCAAGGATGAGGATGTTAAAATTTATCATAAATGTTTTATTCGGTTTGTTAATATTTATTAATGTCAGTTATGCACAATACGAGTTCTCTTATTCCGGATATGCAGCAAATATTCCTATTTACCAACAATCAAACCAAAAATTATCCCAACTTTTTGGAATAAACCAAAATACCTTTATTAACCTAACACGTTTAAGGCTTAGAGGGGCGTTGACTTTATGGTCTAACGCCCGTATCAATTCCGAATATGAAATATCGGCATTATATTTTAGTTCGGAGGGGAATTTTTCTCTTGTTTCAGAAAACAAAACAAACAGACAAATATTGGACTTAAAATGGGCTTATAATAACAAAAACAACAATATTGTACATTTTATTGATAGGTTAACCTTTAGACAAGGCTTTGAAAGTGGAAATATTACAATTGGTAGACAAAGAATTTCTTGGGGAACGGGAAGAGTATGGAATCCTACCGACCTATTTAATCCTATTAATCCAATGGCGTATTATAAACCTGAAAAAGATGGAACCGATGCAGTTTCCATAACTTACGCTTTGGACAATTTTACTGATATAAATATGGTATATAATCCGCAGGAAAAGTTAAATACCGGCAATTATGGCTTGCGTTTTCGCACAAATTATAATGGTTACGACGTTTCATTAATAGGTGGTTATTTTGACTCAAGAGTTATTGGAGGTTTTGATTTTGCCGGAAATCTACTAGAAGCAGGGATAAGAGCAGAAGGAATAATTTCGGCAGACAAGAATAAAATTGATGATAACTATATAAAACTAATTTTGGGAATTGATCAACAATTTAGTTCAAAACTATATGGAATGGTTGAATATTATTTTAACGGTCAAGGGGAAATGGAAAAACAGAACTACAAATTGGACAAACTTTTTACCGGTGAAATAATTAACTTAAATCGTAATTATATCTGTACATTAATAAGTTATCAAGTTACTTCTCTGTTTACTACAAGTTTAACAAATAATATTAATCTTAATGATGGAAGCGGTTATATTGGCGGAACCGGAAATTATTCTTTTACTGAAAACCTTTTTTTTACTTTTGGAATGCAATTAACATACGGTTTAGAAAATTCCGAATATTGGCATTCTCCAAATTCAATTTATTTGCAGGTCGAATATTATTTTTAACCAATTAGGCAAGCACTAAAATCGAATATTTAACAAAAAAGGCTGCTTAAAAATTTAAACAACCTTTGTTTATTTATCTATTATTCTAAAGAGATTGAGAGTTTATTGTTTTTCTACATATCCGGTTTTATAAGCGTAATTATACAATTTTGAATATAACATTTTACGTGCTCTATGTAAACGTGATCTTACCGTTCCAATCGGACAAGATAAAAATTCCGATATTTCTTCATAAGTAAATCCTTCTACATCGCATAACAATATAATTGTTTGGAAATCTTTAGGGAGTTCGGAAATTGCAGTAGTAACTTCGTCATCAAGTGTATTACTAAAAGCATCGCCCACAACATGCATAAAACCAACTTCGGTTTCTTTTATTGTTTCATAAAAATTTTGTACATCGTCATAATCAACTTTATTTGGCAGTTTTTGTACTCTGCGATATTCGTTTATAAAAGTGTTACGCATAATACTAAATAACCATGCTTTACAATTTGTTCCGCGTTCAAATTTATCAAAATATCTATATGCTTTAAGATATGTTTCTTGTACCAAATCATCTGCATCATCCATATCATTTGTCATTTTTAACGCAAAATTCATTAATGCTTCTTTATGCGGAATTGCTTCGGTTTCAAAATCTAAATATCTATTTCTTTCCAATTCCGTGATACCCAAGTTTTTTATGCTATTCATATATTAACCTTTCTAATTTTTTAGTTTTTGAGTACTTTATATATAAATGCTTATTTTTGATTTAAAGTTCAATTTGTGGAGTTTATGTCTTGTTTTAATTTATATATCAGACATTTGGTGTTATTTTGTGGTTTGAGTGGTCGTAAACGAGAGAAAAAGAGAAAAAAAACCGAATAAACGTACTATCGGGTTCTTTACATTAGAACGTTACATATATTAGTTGAAAACTTTATTTGCAAGGAAATTTAGTGTCTGTAACCAAAAAAACCCCTAAAACCACGTGAGGCTGTCTCAAAAGTGGTAAATCAGGGCTTTAATCCAATAGTTTTTAATTATTATATCCCCAGTATAAATATTTGTTGTATTTACAAAACTAATATATAGCAAAGCAATTACGCTTTATATTCCCCCTCTATTTCCAAGAGAGGGGGTCAGGGGGCAGTGCCCGGCTCGTTTTAGACGGGTGAGTTCCCATATGCAATATTTTGACTTTTGAGACAGCCTCACAATGTCATTTGCACACAATTAAAAAAACCACAAACAATTTTATTTATCTGTGGCTTTTATTTTTTAATTCACCATTCACAATTCAAAACCGCTTTTTATTTTAACAGAACCAGTTTGCGGGTAGAAGTAAAATTCTCAGTTTTTAAAGTGTAAAAATAAACTCCGCTTGAAAGATTTGAAGCGTTAAAATTATATGTGTGTCTGCCTGCGTTTAGTTTATTATCCACAACCGTAGCTATTTGACGGCCAATTATATCATAAACTATAAGCGAAACGCTGCTTTGAACAGGCAATTCGAATGACATTATAGTTTGACCATTAAACGGATTTGGATAGTTTTGATTTAAATTATAACTTGTAATGGTTGTGTAATTATCTTCCACATCTGTAAATTTATTATAACTTTTAACGGTTATATCATCAAAATAAAAACCGTCTTCCTGAAGATACCCGTCTGATTTTAACAAAAATTGAATTAATATATTTTTTCCCGAATAACTTGACAGGTCAATAGATTCCTCCACCCACGTATTTTGTGTTCCATCATAAACAGGCTGGTTACTTGGTTGAAAACTACCGGTGCTTTGTTCTGTGTACCTTCCGCTTAAAGCTGTCCAAGTATTTCCATTATCTGTAGAAATTTGCACTTGTGCATAATCATAATCGGGTTCAATAGCCCATTGAGCTTGATATAATAATTCCGTACCCAGCGATTCGGTTATATGAATCTGATTAACAAGTTTCATTTTATTTGTTGCGTTTGCCAAATATAAACCGGCGGGAGAATCGGTTAACGAATAAGGAGCCGAAACATATTTAGTATTTGACAAACCGGCACTACCCGATAAAGTCCAATTGCCGGCATCGTTAATGCTATCGGCAAACAGATTAGAAACTTCCGCAACATAAAAACGATAAAAAGTTGCCGGTGGTATATTACCGGGCGGGTTAAATCCTTTTGCACCCATCGGTAAAGATCGTACTATAGCTGATGCTGTATCTTGGGCGGCAATATAATATTCAACAATATTGCCTAAATTGATTTCCGGAATAATAAATTTATAATTTCCCGATAATTTTTCAAGTTCACCTTTTACAATATCAAAGCCCCCAAAACCGGTTCCGCTGTTTGTTCTATAATATAAAGAAGGAGCAGCGTCATTGGCTCCTATTTCCAATCCGGTTGAAATATTTGCATAAGTTATTATTTGGCCTGCCGAACTTACTGATTGAATTGGTTGGTGCTGTAAGTTCATATTTAGATTTAAGGCGTAAGTTAAAAGTGTTGCAATAGATAGTTTTGTACACTTCAAAAAATAAGGGATGTTGAAATTACCTATTGTGTCACCCGGGGTATGATAATATGCATTAAAATCGTTATCGTCTTCAATTAATAAAATGGCGGAATAATTATTGTCCCAAAACGAAGAATGATCGCTATATGTTGCTCCGGGATTTTTTATTACAGGAATAAGTCCTAAATCTAATACGGAATTTAGTTCAAACATTTTATCCCCCAGCTCAATAGAATTTGCTTTTGGGGTTGTATGTATTTCAACAATATTGCTGTTCGATCTATTCCATGCAATCATATCTATATTTACAACCGCAATAATGCTGTCACCTGAAGCTGCCGCATTATCGGCATAATATTTACTTCCAATTAACCCTTGTTCTTCTTCATCCCAAAGAGCATAAACGATAGTATAGGGGAAAGAGTATTCTTTTAATAATCGTGCTGCTTCAATAACGGCCGCCGTACCGCTGGCATTATCATCGGCACCCGGTGCTAAACTTCCGGCCGGCTGCGAATCGTAATGGGCACATATTATTAATTTTTGATTAGGCAGTTCGGTTCCCTGCTGAACTGCATAAATATTTCGGCCTGAAGTGCTAAAATCCTGCTTAAAAACCGGCATGTTATACTGCGTAAATTTTTGAAATAAATAATCTGCAGCTTTTGCATTATCGGCATTGTTTTTATGACGTGATAATATACTAACCGATTGGTTATTTAAAGTAAAATTAACCTTGCCGGAAAGTTCTTTTACGTAATACAATAACGAATCAATATTAATATTTTGGATAACCTCACCCATAACATCATTTTTGATTTGTGCCGGCAAAAAGCCGTTTAAGATAAATAATAAAATTAGAATGTTTCTTGTTGTTTTCATATTAGTCTGTTTTTAGTTAATAATTATTATGGTAATATGATACTATTTAATTAGCATTAATTTTTTTACTGCCGTAAAATTGCCCGAATTAATTGAATAGAAATAAGTTCCGCTGGCCAAATTTGGATAGTTGGCGGTGTTAAATTCAACATTATAACTTCCGGATTCTTTTACTTCGTTTACTAAAACAGCTATTTGGTTTCCCAATACATCAAATATCTTAATCTTTACATTGCCTTTTTCAGCAACTTGATATTTAATTATTGTTGAAGGGTTAAAAGGATTAGGATAATTTTGTTCTAAAGCATAAGAACTTACCTTTGTAAAATTAACTTCAATTGAAGGGGTAATATTTTTACTGCCGTTAAAATCAATTTGAATTAATCTGTAATAATTTATACCGCTAATTGGGTAAGTATCGTTAAATTTATATTGGTGTATTTCGGACGATGAACCCGCACCGGTTAAAAATCCAATTGTTTTCCAATTATGTAAATCACCGGACTTTTGAATTTCGAAACCGGAATTGTTTAATTCGGTTGCAGTAGTCCAGTTTAAAGAAACTGAATTTTGTAAAGAACTTCCACTGAATGAAACTAATTCGACAGGTACAACAGAATAACTAAATATTCCAATATCATCTAAATACCAGCCGTCTTTTGTTAGCGAACCATCCGTTTTAAGTTCAAAACGTAATTTAATTTGAGAAGAAGTATACGAAATTAAGTTAATAGTTTCTTTTACCCAGTTTTGTTTTACATTATCGTATATTGGTGCCCCAGTAGGAATTTGTGTGCCTTTACCACTAGCCGGTGTTGTATATTGTCCGCTTAAGTTTGTCCAGGTTGCACCATTATCGGTTGATATTTGAACTTTTCCGCAATCCCATTCATCCTCAATTTCAAACTTTGTCCAAAATGTAAGTACCGGAGAATTTAAAGTTGAAAGATCAATAGGATCTTTAGTAATCATGGTTACGGTGGCATTACTTGAATAACTGCCCGATTTACTATCGGTGTAACAACTTGGTGAACCATAAAACGTAGATGTTGTTGTTTCCCATTGCGGGTTAACTGGGCTTGCTGTAACATTCCAAAAATCCGAAATATTATTTGTATTGTCTAAAAATACATAAACCGGTGTACCAATAACAATAGTTAATGTATCGGAAGTCATTTGGGTGTCGTTTGTAAATGATTTTACAATAAGTTTTACTTGTGTTCCTGCAGTTAAGTTATTGCCAATATCAAATTTAAATGGCACCGGAGAAGTAATTTGCGATCTTGCAGGAATTGAGTTTAAATTTACAGATGAGGCCACAACACTTACTTCAGGATTTAATGAAACAAGCTGAGCAGTAACATTACTAGCTTCGGAGAGTCCTTTATTGCTAAAAATTACATTCATCTCGGTATTTTGATCGCCCGGATTAAAATATTGGGTGCTATATGTAACACCATTAACGCTTACATATTCACCTGCCACCCAAGTCATGTATAAATTTGGCTTTAAATTTTCTTGAGCAAGTGGATAAATTCTATATTGTTCAGGCCAAAAACCATCATTACCATTTCCAATTTCAGGTGTGAATGAAATAATTTTAGGTTTTCCGGTCACATCTCCATACATCCAATCATCCGTACAACCATTAACTTGATATAATATTTCAGGTGGCTGCCCGTATTCGTAACCATTAAAAGCTGTAATATCCATTGCAAATTCTCTAAATAAACTTGAATCAGGTGTAGGAACTAATGCATAACTCCATGGATATAACAAATAATTGCTATATGTATGATAATTAAAACAAGTTTTTATGGTTCTTGAGTTTACAAATTGTCTAAATGCTTCAGTTTCTGGTTCCGAAAAAGCAGATGGGCCTCTGTATGTTTCGTCGCCAACATAATCGGATGAACCGACGTTGTCATATGCCCATTTATAACCAAAATTTCTATTTAAATCTACTCCATAAATACCACCGTAATTTTTCCTGTTTTTTCTCCACATACCGCCGCCGTTTGGATCTGTAGTGCGGTTATATTCGTAGCCGTCAACATTTATAACAGGCAGGAAATAAATTTCTCTATTATTCACTAAATAAGTTACTTCAGGGTTTGTACCATAATTTTCAAGCAAATAATACATATAATACATTACCGCCATCATTGCTGCGGGTTCGCGGCAATGGATAAGTGAATTAAAAAATACTTCTGGTTCTGCTTCGTCAACGTCGGGATTATCGGAAATCTTAACGGAATAAATTGGTCTATTTTCAACAGTATAACCAACAATGTTTTTTGCGGAAATTAAATTAGGATATAATAATCTCATGCTGTCTAATTTGCTAATAATTTCTGCATTAGTGTAATAACCACCCATTGAACCAAATCCAAACCCTTCAACACCATAAATTTCTTTACTTGATTGTTTTATTTGTTCTTTTTGGCTAGAAGATAATTTGGGAAGATTTTCATAATATTTGTTCCAATTATCAATTAATATAGAATATTGTAAACCGGAATTAACCAGTCTTAAAAATTCCGAATCGCTTATGTAAACATTTACGGAATTATCTTTATTAAAATAAGCGTCGCTTAAATCTATACCAATATTGCTGATAGATTCGTAACTTTTTGTGCTTTCAATAAATACTTTTACCTTTTTATAATTTTCTGCATTAAGGATAAAAGTAACAAAAACTAAAAAAAAGAATACCAATTTCTTCATAAAGTCCTCTTTTAATCTAAAAATAAATTTATAAAGTAAAATAATTTTATTTTTGATAAAATGAAAACCATTTATAGCAATTAAATATATATATATGTTCTTATTGGACAAATAGGATAAAAAAAACGCAAAATAATTGCATTAATGAAGCTTTTAATAATTGTGCTTTTTTAAATTTGCTTGCATACCAATATTTCTGTATTTTGTTATTTATTATTTTAATTAGATAATTAAATATTATACATAGTACAAAGTTGTAAAAAAAATCAGCTTAATTTTCGGAATGGTTCCGGTAATGTTTTGTAGATAATGTTATGAAAAAAGATTACACATATAAGATATTATTTGTTGAAGATGTAAAAACCGATGTTCAGTTGGCAGAAAGGTATCTGAAATCGGAAGGTTTAATATTTACATCTCAAACGGTAGAAACTGAAAAGAATTATCTTTTGACCATTAAAGAGTTTAAACCCGATATTATTATTTCCGACTATTCGCTTCCATCTTTTAACGGTATGGAAGCTATAAAACTAGCCACAATATATTCACCCGGTACTCCCATCATTATCTTTACGGGTTCAATAGATGAAGAAACTGCGGTAAAATGTATGAAAGCAGGTGCTTGTGACTATGTACTAAAAGAAAAATTGTTACGGCTTCCTTTTGCTGTAAAAGAAGCTTTAACTTTAAAAGAAGAAATTGCCGAAAAAAAACTTGCCGTTAAAGCATTAAATGAAAGCGAAGAAAAATTTAAGTATTTAATAGACTCTTCACCAAGTTCTATTTTTGTTTTAAATAATAATAAATATGTGTTTTCTAACCCTGCGGGATTAGACTTGTTAGGCTATAACAGTTTAGAAGATCTTTACGGCGTAAATATTACCGATACAGTTGATGAAATAAGTGTCGGATTAATTCAAAGCAGATTAGTAGATATTAGCAACAATATACCAAACAAAATTGTTGATATAAAAATTAAACAAAAAAACGGATCCGTAGTTTGGACAGAGTCGATGTCAATTCCGATTATATATGAAGGGAAAAATTCTGTTTTGGTAATGTGCGTTGATATTAACGATAAAATATTGGCTCAAGAAAAACTGGCCGAATCGGAACGCGAATTGGAGCTGCAGAATGAAATAAACCGTATATTTTTGTCGCATTCAGATTCGAAAATGTATAATTTAATTTTAGATATTTTATTAAGGGAATTTGATTGTAAATTTGGATTATTTGGGTATATTAATGAAAATGGGGAACTTGTTCTATCTTCTATGACAAGTGATATATGGGAAATGTGCAAAATACCTCGCAAAACATATGTTTTTCCACAAGATAAATGGGGAGGGCTATGGGGAAAGTGTTTAATTGAAAAAAAATCTTTTTTTTCAAACCAAAATTTAATTGTTCCGGAAGGACATATTCATTTAAATAACGCTTTGTGTGTTCCCCTGGTTTACAAAAACCAATTAATTGGCATTTTTACAATTGCTAATAAGAGTTTGGAATTTAATTTGTCAGATCAAAAACGGCTTGAGTTAATTGCCTCTAACGTGTCCCCAATTTTATCTGCCCGCTTGGAACGAGATTTTAATGAAGAGAAGCGTAAACTTACGCAGGATGTGTTGTATTATACCGAAGAGAGACTGCGTCTTGCACTACATGCAACAAGTGATGGATTATGGGATTGGGATTGTATTACGGATAGTATTTATTGGTCGCCGCGGACGTTTATAATGTTGGGATATGAACCTGATGAATTTAATGTAACAATTAAAAACTATTTGGATCTAATTCACCCAAGCGATAAAGATATGGTATGGACTTCAATACAAACACAAATTAATGGTGTAGAGAAAAAATTTAGTGTGGAATTTAGAATTGCAAAAAAAAGTGGTGAATATTTGTGGGTGCTTTCACGAGGTAAAGTTGTTGAATTTGATCTAAACAAAAAAATAAAAAGAGTTGTTGGTACTCATGTTGATTTAACAAAGATTAAAAAAGATGAGATGAAATTAAAGTTTCAATCCGATATTTTAAATCAGATTAAAGATTTGGTGGTTGCCACCGATTTAGATGGAAATATTATTTTTGTTAATCAAGCCGAGTGCGATACTTTTGGTGTTTCACAAAACGAACTATTAAAATCCCACGTGAATATTTTTGGAGAAGATGAAGTAAGTGGAGCAAAACAACACGAAATTTTAGATCAAACCAAAAAAATCGGTTATTGGAATGGTGAAGTAGTAAATTTTGATAAAAACGGTAATAAAATTGTTTTGCACTGCCGTACTTGGCTTATTAACGATGAAGATAAAATGCCCTATGCATTAGTTGGAATTTCAACAGACATTACCAAACAAAAAGAAGCCGTTGACTTACTGAGGTTAAGTGAAGAAAATTATCGACTGCTTACAGAAACCGCAACTGATATTATTTTTATGCATAATGTAAATGGGGAAATTACTTATCTTAATAAAGCAGGGAAAAATTTGATTGGTTGGGATGAGGGAAAAAACAACAATAACGTGATGGATTATGTGCCTGAAACGTATTTGCCTATTATATTACAAAATAAAAAAGAACGTGATGCAGGTGATTTTAATACCCGCATTTATCAAATAGAGATCTTCGACAAAAATAAAAATCTTATTCCGGTTGAAGTAAGCAGCTGCCCAATTATTATTAATAAGCAGCTGACAGGTGTTTTGGTTATTGCCCGTGATATTACCGAACGGATTAAAAACGCCAAAAAAATAAAAGAAAGCGAAGAAAAATTTTATAAAGCCTTTCATGCAAATGCAGGATGTATGGCAATTACTTCTGTAAAAGGAAAATATTTTGAGGTTAATGATTCGTTTGCGGAATTAGTTGGGTATGAAAAAATTGAAATTGTTGGCAAATTAGAATCCGAATTAAAAATATTTATAAATCAAAATGTATTTAAATTTATCTCAAGTGCGGAAAATTCGGTTGCAAAAATACGAGATGTTGAATTAACATTAAAGACAAAAAATGGCATGTTAAAACAAACACTTCTTTCTGCAGATAGTTTTGTTCTTTTTGACCAAATGTGCCACTTAATTGTTATACGAGATATAACAAAACGAAAAGAAACCGAAATGGCACTTGTAAAGTCGGAAAACCTGTTTAGGTCGGTTTGGGAAAATTCAAAAGATGGAATGAGGCTTACAGAAGAGCATGGTGTAATTGTTAAAGTTAATAATGCTTTTTGTGTTTTAATGGGTAAATCGAGAAACGAATTAGAAGGGCAGCTAATATCTACTTTGTATTCTAATATCGATTCTACTAGAGTTTTAGATTCTTATTCGCGTAATTTTTCTACTCGTAAAATTAATCCTTATTTTGAAAGTAAATATGTATTATGGGATGGCAAAATTGTATGGCTGGCTGTTTCAAGTTCGTTGTTATCAAGTGATACACAAAAACCTTTAGTTTTAAGTTTGTTTAGAGATATTACAGACAGAAAAAAGAGTGAAGAGGACTTAATAAAAGCAAAAATAGAAGCAGAAAAATCTAATAGGTTAAAAGATGCATTTATTGCAAATATTTCGCACGAAATAAGAACTCCGTTAAATGGAATTTTAGGTATGACCAGCTTGATTAAAGACAGCCTGGATAATGAAATTTCTAAAGACCAGAACGAATATTTCGCATCTATTCAAAGATCAAGCAATAGAATAATTAGAACAATGGAAATGATTGTAAATTATTCGAGATTACAGGTTGGTGAATTTCCTGTTTCTCCCAAGTCAATTAATTTGTGTTCCATTATTAATAAGTTGCTTTTGGAGTATAAACACGCTGCATTAAACAAAGGTCTTTATCTTATTTTTGACTGCTCTGTTTCGGATAGCTTTATTACTGCAGATGAATATAGCATAACCAATGCTATTTCGTATTTATTGGATAATGCTATAAAGTTTACAAATAAAGGCGAAGTTAAGATAAGTTTGTATTTGGAAAATAATAGAAGTGTAGTATGCATTGAGGATAGAGGAATAGGTATTTCAGAGGATTATTCAAGACGTTTGTTTGAACCATATTCTCAAGAAGAAATTGGTTACAGTCGTTCGCATGAAGGTGTAGGATTAGGGCTTTCTTTAGTAAAAAAATTTTTGGCACTTAACAAAGCAACTATTTCTGTTAAAACAGAAAAAGGAGTTGGCACCTCTTTTAAAATAAACTTTTCAACCGATAGTATTGTGTAAAAAACCCGCGTAAAATTCGGCCTATAAGTAAAAACCGCATAAACATGTAGTTGTATGTCTTTTCCCAAACAAGTATATATATATTAGATTTTTTAATATTAATAATTTGGAGGATGAAATGGAAACTACATTCGATAATGATGAAATTCGTCACAATCCTCTATCAGATTTAATTCCTGACGAAGTTTATTCTTTATTAATAAATAAAGGTTTAATTAACGAAAATTCCGTAAGAAATTATTTGATAAAAAAAAGATTTCACGAATTGCGATCAAATAAAATAAGTACAGGAGATGCAATTGAGCATATTAGAAGAGAATATCCTTATTTGCAGCACGATACAATACGAAAATTAGTATATCAACAAGAAAGATAAAATTCCCCTTATACCGGAAGCTGCTATTAACTTTTGTGATTATGGTAGTCGCATAAGTAAGTGTATAACAGAACTCTTTTTTAGCAGCTTTCGGTACTATTAATTGGTTTATTTGGGGAGAATATACCATAAAGCGTTTTATCTGTAAATACAAAAACCTCCAAGAAAAACCCTTTTCCACTACTGAGTATCGGTGCATCAATAAGATATTCGTATCATAATAGATTGATTTATTCGAAAGTAACCTTATAAAGAATATACCAATACTCTGTAGTGGAGATATTACAAACATGTGCCTATGAACATTGTCTTGAACTGTGATTTGTATGATTATAATGATTAACATGACTGATGTTAATGGAATTTAAATTATTGGTGTAATCCCATCGGGATGACACGTTAATAGAAATAAGCCCATTTGTTTACGGATGGGAATAATTATTTATATTCTCTGCCGCCTAATTCGGTAAAAATTGCCCTAACTAGTGGTGTTTCATTTTCTGTAGGAATTTTGTATTCAATTTTTGTAGGCTCTTGAGTATTATTATTACTATTTGTTGCAGCAGGCGGTTTATTACTTGGCGAACTTGAGATAACTGGGGTCGGTTTGTATTCAACTTGTGGTTCGCTTATGATATTAACGTTCCCAAGGCCTTTTTCACTAATAACATTAATCAGGTCCGAAATTGTTGATGCTTTTTCAAGACCGATTAATTGAAAAAGGGCAATTTCTAATTTTAATTTTTGACTGTTTGTGTTTTTAATTTCATATTGTATTTTATTAATAAAAGTAACTATGCGTAATAAATCCACTTCATTAAATTTATTAATATAACCTGCATATCTTCCTTTAATAATATCCGAACTTTCAATTAAATCAGTGCCTTTTGTGATTTGTAATGTAATAAAATTTCTAAAATGTTCCAGAAGACCATTTAAGAAATCTGTTAAGTTCCAGCCATTTGTGTAAATTTTATCGGTAACAAATAATGCTTTAGAAAAATCCCTATCCAAAATCCCATCAGAAATATCAAAGTATAATTCCTCGTCAATTAAATTTAACATTAAAACAATTTGGTCTTTTTGTACATTCATTCCACAAAAAGAGACAACCTGATCAAATAAACTTTGTGCATCGCGCAAAGCCCCGTCTGCTTTTTTTGCAATTAATGTTAACGATTGATCATCAATAGAAATTCCTTCTGCTTTTGCTATTTTTGCTAATAATCCTTTTGTTTCACGCAAGTCAACTCTTCTAAAATCAAAACGCTGGCATCTGGAAATAATTGTTAACGGAACTTTATGAATATCTGTTGTTGCAAAAATAAAAACTACATGTTCGGGCGGCTCTTCCAATGTTTTTAATAAGGCATTAAAAGATTCGGTGGTTAACATGTGAACTTCATCTATTATATAGATTTTATACTTACCTTTTGTAGGCGTATATTTTACTGCTTCGCGTATGGTTCGTATTTCTTCAATTCTTCTGTTTGAAGCACCATCTATTTCAAAAACATCCAAAGTAGAGGAATTATAAAAATCATTACACAACTCACACTTGTTGCATGGTTCACCGTTAACAGGGGCTAAGCAATTTAATGTTTTTGCTAATAATCGGGCAGTAGTTGTTTTTCCAATTCCTCTTGGGCCGGCAAACATATACGCATGTGCAATGCGGCCGTTTGAAAGAGCATTAATAAGTGTTTGGGTTATGTGAGATTGTCCAACAACTTCCGCAAAAGTTTTTGGACGCCATTTACGTGCAGTAACAACAAATGCCATATTATTTTCCTATTAACTTAAAATAAATAAACTTAAGTCTAATTTCAATTTTATTAATTCTATTAATTTCTCTAAATAGATTTTATCAATTTGATTAAATGCGTTATAGCTGGTGCTGTCTAAATCCAAAACCGCAAAAAGTTCACCATCTACTATTAAAGGTACAACAATTTCTGAACGCGAACTGCTATCGCATGCAATATGACCTGGAAATTTATCCACATCGGGTACAATAATTGTCTCCTGCTTTGATGCACAAAAGCCACATACACCTTTATCTAATAATATTTGTGTGCATGCGGTTTTGCCCTGAAAAGTTCCTAAATATAAAGTATTGTCGCTATAAAAATAAAAACCCACCCAGCTTATTTTATCAAAAGTCTGTTTTAATAAAGCGCAAATGTTTGCTAACGAAGTAATTTTGGGTTCGTTTGCATTTATTAAGGCATCAGCATAAACAAGCAAAAGTTCATATTTTTCTTCATCGCTAATTTCGGGCGGTATGTTTATTTCTTCTGTCATTTATTTAATTTTTTAGTTTTAATTTTTGCACTTGTAGTTTTAGCTTTAGATTTGACAAATTTATCAAATAATACAGGAAATGCCTCAAAAGCATTTTTAATTGGGATAATGGTTAATCCGTCTTTTATTTCGGACTTAATTTCGGCTAAGTCAATTTCATTTTCGCTAGGAATTAAAATAGTAAAAATCCCATTCCTTCTGGCAGCAAGCAGTTTTTCATTTAAACCGCCAATGGCTAAAATATCGCCTCTTAAAGTAATTTCACCAGTCATTGCCACATTGTTATGAGCGGGATTACCCGAAACGGCAGAATATATGGCCATGGCCAAAGTAACTCCGGCCGAAGGTCCATCTTTTGGTATTGCGCCTTCGGGCAAATGAATATGAATTTCTTTGCCTTTGTAAAAATTTGCAGGCAGCCCAAGTTCTATACTGTTTGACCTTATAAAACTTAATGCGGCCTGGGCACTTTCTTTCATAACATCACCAAGATGTCCGGTAAGAATAAGCTTTTCGGCTCCATTCATTATAGTTGCGTCAACATGCAAAATTTCGCCGCCCGTGCTTGTCCACGCCAGTCCAATTACGCTGCCTGTTTTATCCGTTGTACTGGCTTTTTGTCTTCTAAATTTGGCAACACCCAAATATTTTTCAAGCAAAGGAATATCAATTTTAAATTCATCTTCTTTTGCTTTTTTTGATGAATTATTTTTTTTATTTTGAACAATATCACGCGCTGCTTTTCTGAATACGGATGCAATTTCGCGCTCCAAATTTCGTACTCCTGCTTCTCTTGTGTATTCGGCAATAAGTTTTTGTAATGCATCTTCTGTTAAACTAACTTTTTTATCGGTCAAACCATGTTGGGAAAGCTGCCTTGGAATAATATGCCTAATTGCAATCATCCTTTTTTCAAAATCCAAATAGCCGCTTAATTCAATTATCTCCATCCTGTCTTGTAATGGTAAAGGGATATTGTATCTTACATTTGCTGTAGTAATAAACATTACGTTCGATAAATCGTAATCAACATCTAAATAATGGTCGTTAAAAGTAAAATTTTGTTCCGGGTCTAAAACCTCCAGCATTGCCGATGAAGGATCGCCTCTAAAATCCATACTCATTTTATCAATTTCATCTAACAAAATGACCGGATTGGTAGTTTTAGCTCTTTTCATCGATTGAATAATTTTGCCCGGCATAGAACCTATATAAGTACGTCTATGACCGCGTATCTCGGCTTCATCGCGTACACCTCCCAAACTAATACGTACAAAACTACGGCCAATTGCACGCGCAATTGATTTGCCTAATGAAGTTTTACCTACTCCCGGAGGTCCCACAAAACATAAAATTTGACCTTTAATTTGTTTAACCAAATTTAATACTGCAATATGTTCCAAAATTCTATCTTTTGGCTTTTCAAGGCCATAGTGGTCTTCGTCTAATATTGTTTTAACGTTGTCAATATCTAAATTGTCTTTACTTTTTTGTGTCCATGGAACGTCAACAATCCAGTCAAGATAATTTCTGATTACGGTAGATTCGGGCGAGCTTGAAGGGGTTTTTCGTAATTTATTATACTCTTCAATAGCCTTTTCTTTTACAAGTTTGGGTAGTTTTGAACTTTCAATTTTTTCTTTTAATTTAATTAAATCAGGAGCAAATTCTTCTTCGTCTCCCAATTCGTCCTGTAAAATACGTATTTGTTCTTGAATAATAAACTTACGTTGAGTTTTTGCTATATTTTCTTGTACTTTTCCTTCAATTTCTTTTTCTACTTTTAAAATATCAATTTCGGAGCTTAAAATTTGAATAATTTGGTATAATTGTTCTGTTAGTGTAAACTTTTGCAAAATTGATTGTTTAATTTCCAAAGATTGGTTGATATTTGCAGCAGCGTAAAACAATTTTCTATCCGGTTCTTCAAAATTATCATATGCACTTACAGCTTCCTGAGGTATACTTCTATTTACTTTTACATATTCCTTAAATAAAGAAGTCATTTGTCGGATTAAGGCAGTTAATTCCTTTTGATCTTCGGGTTTGGGAATTATAACTTCAACTTTTGCTTCAAAAAAATTCTTATTATTTGTAAATTTTACTATTCTGCCTTGAATAATTCCATCAACTAAAATTTTTAATAATCCATTTGGCAGTTTTAATATTTGAATAATTTTAGCAATTGTGCCTTCTGTAAAGATTTCTTCTTTGGTAGGCTCTTCAACGGATGCTTTTTTTTGAGCTGCTAAAAAAATATATTTAGAATTTTCCAATGAATAATTTGCCGCTTTAATAGAAGTTTCTCGTCCAACTAAAACAGGAAATATCATATAAGGATAAATAACATTATCGCGTAAAGGTAAAACAGGTAAAATATTAGGAATATCTTCAATACCAACACTTTCGGGTTTTACAGTAGTTTCTTTTTTTGCCATAAATGGCGTTGCTCCATATTTAACTTTTATTTAACCTATAAATATACTAAATATATATTAGGCTATCAAGGTGGCTGAAAAAAATCAGCACTTCATTTTCTGTTAGTTAACAATGATAAGTTGTATTATAAAGTAGTAATAATGGTATGATAAAAGCGTGAATGAACCCTTTTGCGAAATAAAAAACACATAAACATTTTTGTAAATTAATGGGCTAATAAATACTAAAATTTATTATGAATTTTATAATAACTTTTACACTCAGCGGACGCTCATATTAAAGGCATTACTTTATTGTTGAAATTCTATTCAATATAAAGTTTAAATAATTCCTAATAAGCCATAACCGATTGAGATGTGAGGTTTAAATTAACTGTTTCCCGTAGCTTTGGGTATACTTTTATATAATGATTTTATTTCTTTGGTTATTATTGCGTCCGAATGTCTGCCAAGAATAATTATCCGAAAAGTGTTTAAGATTATTTTTAAGTTTAACTTAAAAGAGATGTTGTTTTTGTAATATAATTCATGCGCAAGCAAATTTGTAAGTCCCTCGTTTCTGTTACCAAAAACTTGCCAGTGTCCGGTTATCCCGGGTTTAATATCAATATTATGCCTAATTAAATATGTATTTGGATTTGAATTTAACAAAATTGTTAAATCGCTGAACGAAAGAGGACGGGGGCCAATAAAATTCATTTCTCCTTTAAGTACATTAATAATCTGTGGAAGTTCATCTAATCCGGTTTTCCGTAATATTTTTCCAAAATGTGTAACGTACTCAACCAATGCTTCCTTATAAAAAATATTAATGCCTGAATCATTAGATTTTGCAGAATCTATAATTGTCTTAAATTTATAAATAGTAAAAGGGTATCTGGTTAAAGAAAGTCCGCGTTTTTGTAAATATACGGGAAAAGATTTTGTTTCTACAAAAACAATTAATCCAATAAATAACAATATTGGAAGTAAAAATAATAAGATAATAAAAGCAATCAGTCTATTAAAAAAAAACATATTAGATGTAAGATTAAAAAATGCTTGATAAATAAATAAGTAATTATATTATATATTATCGAAAGAATCCATGTGTAAGTTGAGTTAATAAACAAAAAAAAGTTTGATTTAAAAAGGGTATTTTTTTTAATTTTTACAATACGCAAAAACATTGCATAATTAGACGTTTTTAATTTTTTCTTTTCAATAATTTGCAAAAAATTAACCTTTTTAGACCAAATGCTAAATAAAATAATAACCAATTAAAAATTTATTTGAATAAGTATCAAAACTTTAATTAATTATTTTTTTGCACACATATACATAAGCTGACCACTTGCAATAAAAAGTGTTAGATTAAATATAATTGCATTACATCAGGGTCTTGTTTAAATCTAGGCAAAAATAAATAACAATAAAATTTTATGAAGCCACTGATTAATTGTGTATATTTAATATTCACATTAAATAGAGGTTATCATGCAGCCAGTACTGTTTATCGGTCATGGCAGCCCAATAAACGCGATTGAAAATAATCCGTTTACGCAAAGTTTGAAGAGTTTGGGAGAAAAATTATTACCGGTTCCAAAGGCAATTATGGTAATATCCGCACATTGGCTAAACAGCGTCACTTTAGTAAGTACTAATCCAAAACCAAAAACAATACATGATTTTTTTGGTTTCCCGGATGAATTATATCATGTTCAATATCCCGCACCGGGAGCAAAAGACTATGTTCTAAAATTATTAAAAACGATTCCGGGCTTAAAGGAAGACGACGAAGCCGATTTGGACCATGGTGCATGGTCGATATTAAAACACTTGTTTCCTAAAGCAAATATCCCTGTTTTTCAGTTAAGCATTGATTATTATAAACCGATGTCTTACCATTTTGAATTAGGCGAAAAACTTAGTTATTTGCGAAACCATGATGTGTTAATAATTGGCAGCGGTAACATAGTACATAATTTAGATTTGTTTGAACCAAATAAAGAAAACAATACATTAACTTGGGCTGTTGAATTTGACGGCTGGGTAAAAGATTGCATAAACAATAGAGATTTTCAAAGTCTTATTAATTATGAAGAATGTTCTAAAAACTTTCATTTGGCTGTTCCCGGCACAGACCATTATATACCAATGTTATATGCGCTTGGTGCGGTAAAACAAGATGATAAAATTGAATTTACTTATGAAGAAGTTATTTCTTCAATAAGTATGCGCTGTTTTAAAGTTGGATAAAAATTAGTAATAACAAGCCCAATAGTACTTTATTTATTAAATAGTATCCGGCACAAGGCCGGAGTTGAATAATTTTGTGTTATAATTAATAAAACGTTACAATTATTAAATTATAAGTACCTTTGGTTTGTCAAATTTCAAACAATTTTTCATTACACTCGTAATTTTGCAATGCTAAAGCAAACTTGCCCGAAATTGGAGCAATTAGCCCGGATATATTATCAATATCAACCTGTGAAATAACTGTTCGGGATAATACTTTTTGAGTAACTATTTGCTTTGTAACGGAATTTGAAGTTAGTCTTTTATTTAATTCCTCTACCATCAAATTATTTGGGTTTACGATTTTGTAATTTTTAATTTTTTCTTTAATACAAGCCTCAAAAAGCGGTAAACTGTATTCGTAATGAGTGCAGCATAAAGCAAAAATATAATTTTTATTATCACTTTGCAAAGGAACGGCTTCGGTTAAATATTTTTCAATTAATTCTTTTACCATAGAGGATGCGGCGTCAATTTGAATTTCGCTTTCCAAGTTTTTACATGCCTGCGGAATTATATTGTTTGGGTTAATCCCTTGGTTAATAAGTAAATTTTTATGTGCTTCGCCCTGTATTGTAGTAGGTGTTCCAAACAAAACAATCTGCGTGTCTTTATTATCCAAAAAGTTTAAAATCATTCTTACGCCCAAATCCACAATACCCATAACTTCCACTTTTGGATTTTTGTAAAATTCAGTATGTTGGTAAACAACAGAAAGAGTATTACAAGCAATAAGTATAATATCGGGATTGCAGTTTTTCACCATTCCGTTTAGGGCAGAATTAAAAATCTTTACCTTTTCAGCTAAATTGTTAATGCTGTTGTACCCCCGTCCCTTTTCGGGTAATGCATTAAAATAGATAACATTAATTTCGTTGGCAAATAAACCGTTATCTAAATTTGCTCTTATTTTTGCGGCTACATTCAGGCCGCCCAAACCACTATCGGTAACTAAAATTGTTAGTTTTTTATTGTTCACACCACCACCTAAGTATAATTAATCAATCAATTGTATAAAAATATTTCACAAATATATAAATCTAGTCATTAACATTAATTTAAGTTTATAAAATTTTGAATATTCCTGATTTCTCCGGCAATAACCAACGAATCATTTCCTTTTATAATATAATCCATTGCAGGATTTGGTAAAACAGTATATTCTTTTTTTACATTATTTTTAATAGCAAGCAAATCCAAGCCGTATTTACCATGCAAATTTAAGGATCCAATGGTTTTCCCAACAATAAAAACAGGAGGAATAATTTCGGTTATTGTAAAACCCACTTTAAAATGAATGGAAGAATATTCGGTTTTTAAATCTAAATTTTCAGCTAAATCGCAAACCAAGTCGTTAGCCTCAATTAATTTGAAATATGAGGATATAATGTCTTTTTTCCAAACTAAACCCAATAAACGTTTGCTCGTTTCATCAACAACAGGCAGCCCTTCCAAATCAAATTTATTCATCTTATTTAAGGCACTCAAACAATTATCATCAAATGTTAATGTTTCAAAATCAGTAATTGCAATATCGCTGGCAATTAAAAGCTGCTGCAAACTTTCCCTTTCTTCAACAGATCCCTTAATGTCGTTATAAGAAATCATTCCCTTTACAAGTCCTCTTGAATCAACAACGGGGAAGTCGGTTCCTTTACATCGCAAAATTTTACTTAACACTAAATTAAAGTTGTCATTCAAGTAAATTGATTCAAAAGAAGCAGTATAAACACTTTTTATACTTATTTGTTTAATGATATTTGAATCGAAACCGTTGTTGATTTTTATATTTCGCCCGCTAAGTTTAAATGTAAAAACCGATTCGCTACATAATTTTGAGGCAAGTATATAACTAAATGCAGTAGTAATAAATAACGGAAGCACAATTACAACATTTCCGGATAGTTCAAATAGAATTACAATTGCTGCAATAGGTGCACGTGTTGTGCCTGCTATTACTCCACTAATGCCAATTAATGAATAACAAATAGGGGAAGTTACACTTCCGGGGAAAATAATATTAACTGCCATTCCAAAAATATAACCCGTAATTGCACCAATAAAAATTGCCGGAGAAAGCGTACCCCCCGATCCTCCCGAGCCTAAAGTAACGGAAGTTGCAATAATTTTAAGAAATAGAAGAACAATTAGTCCATACCAAACAATTTGATTTGTCTTAAAAAGTGAAGAGATGGAGTCGTAGCCAATACCCATAACCATTGGTGCATAAATACCAATAATGCCAATAATTAACCCGCCCAAAGCAGGTTTTAAAAGTGGGTGGATTTTAAGTTTTTTTGTAAAGAATGTATCGGTAAAACACATAGTACGTATAAAAATAAAAGATAATAATCCGCACACTAAACCAAGTAAGGCAAAAATAAAAAGTTCGGAATAGTTTTTAATATAAAAGTCGGGGATATCAAACCCCGAAAATCCACCGCTTAACAGTTTTGAAGTTATTGCACCCATCAGAGAGGCTGTTATAATTGCTGTAAACTGAGAAAAAGCAATATCAAGCACTATAACTTCAACAACAAAAATGGCTCCTGCAATTGGAGCGTTAAAAGCTGCCGCAATACCTGCCGCGGCACCACAAACCGTTATGGTTTTTAACCTTTTTCCGGTTAATTTAAATAACTGACCAATTGTTGAACCGATTCCCGCCCCAATTTGTATAATAGGAGTTTCTCTTCCGGCAGAACCGCCGGTACCCAGTGTAAGAGAAGTAGCAACGGTTTTGGTTATTACTATACGCGGATTCATTTTTCCGCCTTTAAATAAAATCGAATTTAGCACTTCGTGGAAGCCCATTCCTTTTGCTTCGGGAGAAAAATAATAAAATATTGGCGCAACTAATAATCCGCCTAAAACCGGAATTAATATTTTAATATACCAGCTTGTATGTATTATGTTGTTGGTAATAGTCCCTTCGCCGGGGAAAAAGAAAAAAGAAACCTGAGTGATTAACGCCCTCAATCCAATTGCCGCAAGGCCAACCATTATGCCTACAAAAAAAGCAATAACAATAATAAAAGTCTCTTCGGAAAGTCGTGTGCGTTCAAGAAGCCTAAGCAACCGGCGTGATGGCGCAATATATAGATTTTTTAATGGCGAACTCACTAAAAAAACTCCAAAACTATTAATTTAATTTTTTTAATATAACAATAATAAAATTAACATAAAATCATTTTTCTATTAACAAGTATTTAAATTATTATATTGTTATTTTTAAAACATAATTATTTAAAACAGAGGTAATATATGAAGGTCGTAAAATTATTATTTAGTTTTGTGTTTTTTAGTTTTATTGTAGTTGCGTGCAGTGGTAACATACCCAAAGAAAAATTCTCTTTTGCACCTGAAAAACCTCAGCCGGGTGAGTTGGTGACTGTTAGGTTTAATCCGGATAGTACAAAATTGGCAGATTTACAAAATATTAAAGTGTTTGCTTATTTTTATGGGAAAGAACTGCTTAAAACAGAAGAAATGGAGCTAAAAAACGAAGATGGTATTTGGAAAGCTACATTTAAAACAGATACGTTAACAAAAGGTTTGGTGTTTAAATTTACCGATGAAAAAGAGAAAATAATAGATAATAACCAAAATAAAGGATATTTTGTAAAGCTTTACGATAAAAACGGAAATGTTGTTCCCGGTGCAACGGCCGGACTTGCAATGTGTTTTGCCGATTGGGGGTATTATGCCGATTTGGAAACCGATAGAGAATTGGCTTATAGTTTGTTTAATGAAGAGTTTGCAAAAAACAGTTCGTTAAAAACAGATTATCTTGAAACTTATTTGTTCTTAATAAACCGATTAGACAGCCAACATGCAGACAGTCTAATTAATGAAGAACTTAGTCGGTTAGAACTTTTATCTAATTTGGATGAAAAAAATATTGCTTTAATGGTAAATTGGTTTACAAAATTTAAAAATGAAAAGGCTAAAACTTATGAACAATTTCTAAAGGAAAAATTCCCTAAAGCAGAATATTTCCAAAATTTAAAATACAAAGAGTTTAGAACTGCCACAATTGAAAACAAAATTAAACTGGCGGATGAATTTGAAAAAGAATTTTCAAATCCCGAAATGAATGTAAGATTATATAATGCAATACTTGCAGAATATGTTAATGCAAAAAAATATAATGAAGCAAAAATGTTTATCGATAAAAATAAAGATAAAATAAGCATTTACAGATTTTATACAACTGCCGATAAATTACTTGCCGATAGTGTCGATATTAATTTAATAAACGAAATTGTAAAAATAGGTGTTGAAAAAGCCGCAGAAGATTTAATAAATCCTAAAGACAAAAATCCGGAATATTATTCAGATGCTCAATGGAAAAAAGATAGAGAAGCCATCCTTGGATTAAATAAATCGGTTTTGGCAAGAGTACAATTTAAATTAGGCCAAAACGATGTGGCTTTGGAAAATATAAACTCTGCTTACATATTAACACGCGGCCAGGACGTTGATGTAAATATGTTATTTAGCAAAGAATTGATTAAAAAAGGTAAGTTTGCACAAGCAAAAGGAGTTTTAGAAGAAGATATTAAATTAGGTCAAGGCAATAATGAAACAGAAGAATTATTAAAAGAAGCTTACACAAAAGATAAAACCAACAAAGAAAGTTTTGAAAAATATTTTGCCGGACTAAAAGCAGCGGCTAATGCCGAATTATTGGAAAAGATTAAAAAAGATTTGGTTAATTTGCCCGCACCCGATTTTACATTGCTTGATGTGAACGGCAAAACAGTAACATTAAACGAATTTAAGGGTAAAGTGGTAATTTTAGATTTTTGGGCTACTTGGTGCGGACCTTGTATGAGTTCTTTCCCCGGAATGAAAACCGTTGTTGAAAAATATGCAAAAGATCCGAATGTTGTTGTATTATTTGTTAATTCGTGGGAAAATGTTGAAAATAAATTGCAAAACGCAAAAGACTTTTTAGCCAAAACAAAATATCCTTTCCGTGTGCTAATGGATGAGAAAAACAAAGTAGTTGAAAGCTTCAAAATAACCGGAATTCCTACAAAAATATTTATTGATAAAACCGGAAAGGTTAGATTTAAAAGTGTAGGATTTGGCGGTAATGCCGACGAAATGGTTAAAGAAATTGATATGATTATTAATTTAATTAAATAAAGCAGAATCATTTCCCCTGCACTCCGATGGACGTGGTTATACAAAAGCAAAAAACTGCTTTTATAAAAGAATATCAATTTATATAACCACGCCATTTACAGA
Organism: bacterium; assembly: GCA_043805435.1. Lineage (GTDB taxonomy): Bacteria > Bacteroidota > Ignavibacteria > Ignavibacteriales > Melioribacteraceae > JAEXOD01. The sequence continues at coordinate 511 of JAZDHY010000080.1, read as the reverse complement.
CTGGGTTAAAACTGGCGAATTACCAGGAATACAAGAAAAAGAACATGTAACTCCGCTGGAGTTATGGGGATTGGTGGTGGTGCGTGTGGTTACAAATATTGCACGGCTCTGCCATGCTTATGTGGAATAAATAAACGTTATCGCATTGTATTGTAATATGTTATAGGTCGTTTTGTAATCCCATAGGGATGACATGATTATAGCAAAAATAAAAAAAATAACCATAAAAACCCCATCGGGGTGACATAATGTGTTATATCGAAATAGACGTTATTTTATATTAATCCCCAGTTTTAACCCAGTCTCTTTACAGACTGTGTTAAAATTGGGGATAATAAAACAGGTGGGGATTATAAAAAAGAAGATGTAATTCCCCACTATAAAGTTGCATAAGTCGTTATAAATTCGTATATTAGCATATTAAATAAGGACAAATAATGGCTGTTATACAAGGTACACCAAGAGACGCAATAAGGATTAGTTATTGCTTGGAAGATGAAATTGGAGAAAC